>NZ_KB849158.1:0-600000 GCF_000367905.1 Acinetobacter sp. CIP A162
TTTCGAATAATGAGCTGGCGATGACTTACTCTCACATGGGTAACCCCACACTACCATCAGCGCTAAGAGGTTTCACTTCTGAGTTCGGGAAGGGATCAGGTGGTTCACTCTTGCTATGGTCGCCAGCACAACTGTTTATGGACTTGTTCGGGTCTTATTTACGCTGTTTATTTCGTATGCCTTACTTCGTACCAAATAGAATTCATTAACAGGTTTTATTTGAGTTGAATATTGTCATACTAACGAGCTTATGAATCAAGCTGTTTTGCTGAATATCGAATCGATTGATGCTTAATACAACAACTGTTTGGGTGTTGTATAGTCAAGCCTCACGAGCAATTAGTATTGGTCAGCTTCACATATCACTATGCTTCCACATCCAACCTATCAACGTCGTAGTCTTCAACGGCTCTTTAGGAGACATAAAGTCTCGGGGAAATCTTATCTTGAGGTAGGCTTCCCGCTTAGATGCTTTCAGCGGTTATCCCTTCCGAACATAGCTACCCGGCGATGCCACTGGCGTGACAACCGGTACACCAGAGGTTCGTCCACTCTGGTCCTCTCGTACTAGGAGCAGATCCTCTCAAATTTCCAACGCCCACGGTAGATAGGGACCGAACTGTCTCACGACGTTCTAAACCCAGCTCGCGTACCTCTTTAAATGGCGAACAGCCATACCCTTGGGACCTGCTTCAGCCCCAGGATGAGATGAGCCGACATCGAGGTGCCAAACACCGCCGTCGATATGAACTCTTGGGCGGTATCAGCCTGTTATCCCCAGAGTACCTTTTATCCGTTGAGCGATGGCCCTTCCATACAGAACCACCGGATCACTAAGACCTACTTTCGTACCTGCTCGACTTGTGGGTCTCGCAGTTAAGCGCGCTTTTGCCTTTATACTCTACGCGTGATTTCCGACCACGCTGAGCGCACCTTCGTACTCCTCCGTTACTCTTTAGGAGGAGACCGCCCCAGTCAAACTACCCACCAGACATGGTCCTCGTCCCGGATAACGGGACAGAGTTAGAACCTCAATATTACCAGGGTGGTATTTCAAGGACGGCTCCATCGCAACTAGCGTCGCGACTTCAAAGCCTCCCACCTATCCTACACAAGTAAGATCAAAGTTCAATGTCAAGCTGCAGTAAAGGTTCACGGGGTCTTTCCGTCTAGCCGCGGGTACACCGCATCTTCACGGCGAATTCGATTTCACTGAGTCTCTGCTGGAGACAGCGCCCCCATCATTATGCCATTCGTGCAGGTCGGAACTTACCCGACAAGGAATTTCGCTACCTTAGGACCGTTATAGTTACGGCCGCCGTTTACTGGGGCTTCGATCAAGAGCTTCGCTTACGCTAACCCCATCAATTAACCTTCCAGCACCGGGCAGGCATCACACCCTATACGTCCACTTTCGTGTTTGCAGAGTGCTATGTTTTTAATAAACAGTTGCAGGGGCCTGGTTTCTGAGGCTGTCGGCCGCTCAAGGAGCAAGTCCTATCACAGACAACAGCGTACCTTCTCCCGAAGTTACGGTACCATTTTGCCTAGTTCCTTCAGCAGAGTTCTCTCAAGCGCTTTGGTCTACTCGACCTGACCACCTGTGTCGGTTTCGGGTACGATTCCTGTGTAACTGAAGCTTAGAGACTTTTCCTGGAAGCATGGTATCAGCCACTTCACTGTACAAGTACAGCTTGCTATCAGTTCTCAGCATAGAGTACCCCGGATTTGCCTAAGATACATGCCTACAACCTTCCACCTGGACAACCAACGCCAGGCTGACTTAACCTTCTCCGTCCTCTCATCGCATTACACAGAAGTATTGGAATATTAACCAATTTCCCATCGACTACGCCTCTCGGCCTCGCCTTAGGGGTCGACTCACCCAGCCCCGATTAACGTTGGACTGGAACCCTTGGTCTTTCAGCGTGCGAGTTTTTCACTCGCATTGTCGTTACTCACGTCAGCATTCGCACTTCTGATACCTCCAGCAGACTTCTCAATCCACCTTCATCGGCTTACAGAACGCTCCCCTACCACGCATAATAAATTATGCATCCGCAGCTTCGGCATATAGTTTTAGCCCCGTTACATCTTCCGCGCAGGCCGACTCGACTAGTGAGCTATTACGCTTTCTTTAAAGGGTGGCTGCTTCTAAGCCAACCTCCTAGCTGTCTATGCCTTCCCACATCGTTTCCCACTTAACTATAATTTTGGGGCCTTAGCTGGCGGTCTGGATTGTTTTCCTCTTGACTACGGACGTTAGCACCCGCAGTCTGTCTCCCGGATAGTACTCATTGGTATTCGGAGTTTGCATCGGTTTGGTAAGTCGGGATGACCCCCTAGCCGAAACAGTGCTCTACCCCCAATGGTATTCGTCCGAGGCGCTACCTAAATAGCTTTCGGGGAGAACCAGCTATCACCAAGTTTGATTAGCCTTTCACCCCTATCCACAAGTCATCCCCTGGCTTTTCAACGACAGTGGGTTCGGTCCTCCAGTTAGTGTTACCCAACCTTCAACCTGCTCATGGATAGATCACCTGGTTTCGGGTCTATACCCAGCAACTAAACGCCCTATTAAGACTCGGTTTCCCTACGGCTCCCCTATTCGGTTAACCTTGCTACTGAATATAAGTCGCTGACCCATTATACAAAAGGTACGCAGTCACCGGACACAATGCCGGCTCCCACTGCTTGTATGCATGCGGTTTCAGGATCTATTTCACTCCCCTCACAGGGGTTCTTTTCGCCTTTCCCTCACGGTACTGGTTCACTATCGGTCAGTCAGGAGTATTTAGCCTTGGAGGATGGTCCCCCCATATTCAGACAAGGTTTCACGTGCCTCGCCCTACTCGACATCATCATATAAGCCCTTTCGTGTACAGGACTATCACCGTCTACGGTCGCACTTCCCAGAGCGTTCCACTAGAACTTATATGACTTAATGGGCTCTTCCCCTTTCGCTCGCCGCTACTGAGGGAATCTCAATTGATTTCTTTTCCTAAGGGTACTGAGATGTTTCACTTCCCCTCGTTCGCCTTGCAACACTATGTATTCATGTTGCAATACCTACCTTATGGTAAGTGGGTTTCCCCATTCAGACATCTCCGGATCACAGGATATTTGCCGCCTCCCCGGAGCTTTTCGCAGGCTATCACGTCTTTCATCGCCTCTGACTGCCAAGGCATCCACCACATGCACTTAATTACTTGACTATACAACCCCAAACAGTCGTTTATCCTTACAAGTAGGATAAGCAACAGAGCTTGTCTTGCGACTTACTCATACAGTTGGCGTTTCGTAGACTTAACTACTGTACAGCTTCAATTAGATTCATATACCAAAACGCTTGATTCAGTTAATTTCGCTAGAACTCATTTCTTGTAGTTGCCTACTTGAAACGAGTTTGAACAAATTATTTCAACTCAAATATATTCTGTTAATGATTTTTCCAGCCTTCGTCAGGTCAGGAAACTGTGATAAATCACAGAGGTTATCAAGTGCGCGTATCATAACGCTTGTACTTGTTAATCTCTAGGATCTAAACACCTGATCGCTTAGGAACTAAACAACTTCATCACTGTATGATTACATACTGCGCGAAGCGTAGCTTCTTGCTTAAATTTCAAGGAAAAGCATGCTTTTCTTGTCTTGAAATTTGGTGGAGACTAGGAGAGTCGAACTCCTGACCTCCTGCGTGCAAAGCAGGCGCTCTACCAACTAAGCTAAGTCCCCAGCTTATCAATAAGTCAATGTATCGTTCTGTTTCTGCTTGCGCTTCGTCAGTAGTGGTGGGTCTGACAAGACTTGAACTTGTGACCCCACGCTTATCAAGCGTGTGCTCTAACCAACTGAGCTACAGACCCTCAGATACATCGTATGAAGAACAACTTGTTGTGGATTCTTACCAATCGTCAATCTTTCGTTAAGGAGGTGATCCAGCCGCAGGTTCCCCTACGGCTACCTTGTTACGACTTCACCCCAGTCATCTGCCACACCGTGGTAAGCGTCCCCCCTAAGGTTAGACTACCTACTTCTGGTGCAACAAACTCCCATGGTGTGACGGGCGGTGTGTACAAGGCCCGGGAACGTATTCACCGCGGCATTCTGATCCGCGATTACTAGCGATTCCGACTTCATGGAGTCGAGTTGCAGACTCCAATCCGGACTACGATCGGCTTTTTGAGATTAGCATCCTCTCGCGAGGTAGCAACCCTTTGTACCGACCATTGTAGCACGTGTGTAGCCCTGGTCGTAAGGGCCATGATGACTTGACGTCGTCCCCGCCTTCCTCCAGTTTGTCACTGGCAGTATCCTTAAAGTTCCCGGCTTAACCCGCTGGCAAATAAGGAAAAGGGTTGCGCTCGTTGCGGGACTTAACCCAACATCTCACGACACGAGCTGACGACAGCCATGCAGCACCTGTATGTAAGTTCCCGAAGGCACCAATCCATCTCTGGAAAGTTCTTACTATGTCAAGACCAGGTAAGGTTCTTCGCGTTGCATCGAATTAAACCACATGCTCCACCGCTTGTGCGGGCCCCCGTCAATTCATTTGAGTTTTAGTCTTGCGACCGTACTCCCCAGGCGGTCTACTTATCGCGTTAGCTGCGCCACTAAAGCCTCAAAGGCCCCAACGGCTAGTAGACATCGTTTACGGCATGGACTACCAGGGTATCTAATCCTGTTTGCTCCCCATGCTTTCGCACCTCAGTGTCAGTATTAGGCCAGATGGCTGCCTTCGCCATCGGTATTCCTCCAGATCTCTACGCATTTCACCGCTACACCTGGAATTCTACCATCCTCTCCCATACTCTAGCCAACCAGTATCGAATGCAATTCCCAAGTTAAGCTCGGGGATTTCACATTTGACTTAATTGGCCACCTACGCGCGCTTTACGCCCAGTAAATCCGATTAACGCTTGCACCCTCTGTATTACCGCGGCTGCTGGCACAGAGTTAGCCGGTGCTTATTCTGCGAGTAACGTCCACTATCCAAGAGTATTAATCTCGGTAGCCTCCTCCTCGCTTAAAGTGCTTTACAACCAAAAGGCCTTCTTCACACACGCGGCATGGCTGGATCAGGGTTCCCCCCATTGTCCAATATTCCCCACTGCTGCCTCCCGTAGGAGTCTGGGCCGTGTCTCAGTCCCAGTGTGGCGGATCATCCTCTCAGACCCGCTACAGATCGTCGCCTTGGTAGGCCTTTACCCCACCAACTAGCTAATCCGACTTAGGCTCATCTATTAGCGCAAGGCCCGAAGGTCCCCTGCTTTCTCCCGTAGGACGTATGCGGTATTAGCATCCCTTTCGAGATGTTGTCCCCCACTAATAGGCAGATTCCTAAGCATTACTCACCCGTCCGCCGCTAGGTAATGTAGCAAGCTACATTTCCCCGCTCGACTTGCATGTGTTAAGCCTGCCGCCAGCGTTCAATCTGAGCCATGATCAAACTCTTCAGTTTAATACTATGTAGTGCCTTAAAGGGCACCAATCTTGGCTCATCAATTTTCTGACAAATATTTCTCAAATAAACTTCGAGTAATTTCTACCATCAATCAATGAAAATAATTTCGATCAATCAACCAGTAAAAATCCACACAAGTTGTTCTTCATAATCTCTTAATGATCTTCTTAAAACCTCGTCAGTTTCAAGCTCCAACCCAATCACTTAACGTTTCGTTTCATGCATTGCGTTGGTGTGCTGCGTATTCTATACAGTTTCAAAACGAGCGCAAGGGCTTTTCTTAAAAATATTCAAAAAAACCAATCATGCGTTTATTTTTTAATCTAAAAGGCTATTTTTAACACTTTTTTTGCATTTTTCTAGCTAATTCCACATGAAAAGTTTAAGCAAATGTTAATTTTCTAGCCCTCATCTTATAAAAAAAAGATCACTTTAATGGTGATCTTTTTGATTCTTCATCAAAATATTTTAATTTGCCTGCTCAGCGAGCCAAGTCATAAATTTTTGACGCTCAGCTTTAGAAGCCTTCTGCCATAATTGAATCAGCTGCTGATCATTCTGTTCTGCTGACTGAGTATATATAGCTGCCGGTTGATTAACTTCTGTCGCAGCTTGAGTTGTCAAATCCACTTTTTTAGTCAACACTCGATTTCCAAACCATGGTTTCGCTGCATCTTTAGCGCCCGTCTGCTGGACTAAGAGCTGATTTTTTGCATCATATAGACCAATAATGGGCTGATCTTTATATTTTTGCGCTGCATCAAAATCCTTAGGCGCCTGAATGAGTGCTAAACGATAAGTCTCACCATCTTTAAGGCTGGGTGTTTTTACCGTAACAACACCTGACTTTAAAATGTCATGTGAATTGTCTGAATGCTGGAAAAATTCGTTATAGCGTACGCTGATCGCATTTATACCTGCATCCAAGCTATAAGTCTGATTAGAACGCAATAGACCCGAGTTCACCTCCTGATCATTTACGGCAACAATTTTTATTTCTTCAGGTACTGTGACGGTCACTGCTGAAAAAACTGATGTGCTAAACAGAAACACTGCTGCAGTTGCCGCAATACGTAAACCCATATCCTTTACTCATTTTTGGTTGTTTATTAAAAATTAGCTGCACTATGCCGCGTCTAAATGACAATCTTATGACAAAAGCTGGAATGATACAGCCTGTGTTTTTAGCATTTATTTGCTAGAGATATCACATCATATCCAAATCCAACTCTAAGACATAAAAAAGAAGCATCAAAGTGCTTCTTTTTAATCTAAAACTATTTATGCAAAGGTCTTAAAACGTTCTGCATCATCCATAAAGGTTTTTTCACCTGCAGGTGCTTCAATTGACCCAAATACCAGTTGAGCACGAAGTTTCCAGTGAGATGGAATCTCGAAAGTTTGTGCGACTTCCTCATCAATAATTGGATTATAGTGCTGTAATGAAGCCCCAATATTTTTTTCTGCCAAAGCGGTCCAGGTTGCAAACTGTGCAATAGCGGAAGAATGCTCAGACCAGACCGGGAAGTTATCGGCATAGAGTGCAAACTGCTCCTGCATCGACTTCACCACGTTCTGGTCTTCATAAAACAGTGCGGTACCATAACCTGCTGCAAAAGCATTGATCTTGCTATTGGTTGATTCAAATGCATCTGCTGAAACCAGATCACGTAAAGTTTCACGTACAATATGCCAGAAAGTATCATGTGATTGACCAAATAAAATCACCACACGCGAGGTTTGCGAGTTAAAAGATGACGGACTGTGCTTCACCGCATCTTTAATGATTTTCTCAATTTCTGCTTGATCCAGCTCTACATTTTTTCCAATTGAATAAATGCTACGGCGTTGTTTGATTTGATCTAAAAATGCCATGAATTCACCTCTATATATTTTGATTATTAAAAAATCGATAAAGTCATATTACGTGCTTTAAGCACCCAAGACAGGTGCATTTCGATAACAATGTGTTTTATTTATAGAACAATCAGATTTAGATCTGGGTAGCGTATTTGTATCTGATTTTATCTGCAGCTTCCATGCTGTCACATATAAAGTTCTCTATAAACTTTTAATTAAATACTTTGAAACGGTGCTGATCCGGCTTTTGTAATTTTTCTTCTACTGTTTGTTCAATTGATCCAAAGCAAAGTTGGGCTCGCAACAACCAGTTCTTTTCAATTTCAAAATGCTCAGCGACCCTTTCATCAATCAGTGGATTGTAGTGCTGTAAGGATGCTCCTAAGCCAGAATCTGCCAGCGTCGTCCACACAGCAAATTGCGCCATACCGGAAGTTTGTTCCGACCATGCTGGAAAATCTTCACTATTTAATGGCATTTTCTTTTGTAATTGTTGAATCACGGCTTGATCTTCATAAAACAAAACCGTGCCATAGGCAGCAGCACATTGATTCAACTTGATTTCCATTCCTTCGTAAATAGATGCCGGCATATGCTGACGCTGTACCTGTTTCACAATTTCCCAGAATTGATGATGAGAATCTGCAAATAACACCACAATGCGCGTAGTTTGAGAATCATAAGCCGAAGGGCAACTGCGCACTGCTTCCTGAATGATTTCGCCAAGATAAGTCTGACTATAATGTACCCGCTTACCGAGTTGATCGATACTACGGCGCTTTTTCAATTGATCGACAAAAGTCAGTTCTAAATCACCATTCAGTTTATTTTTTCTTGAAAATTTAAAATCCTTGGTTATATCGCTTGTTAATACCTGACCAATCTTATTTAGCAATGCCATTTTCTACCCCACAAAAAACAAGCCAAATCAGCTTAGAAAATCCCCTACAATTATAAGGCCTTTATCAAGATGGGCAGATTTAGTGGTGGTTTTACTGTCGGTTTTTACAACACTCAAACCAGCCAAAAACAACAAACTCCGCACTTGGCGGAGTTTATGTGAAGCATTGCACATTATTTATTTTTCAGTTTCAAATAATGCAGCAACAAAAGATTTGGCAGAGAATGGACGCAGGTCATCAATTTTTTCACCCACACCAATAAAGCGAATCGGCACATGAGTACGACTGGCGATATTAAACAGTACCCCACCTTTGGCAGTACCATCAAGTTTGGTAATAGTTAAGCCCGTCAAGCCTACCGCCTCATCAAACATCTCGACCTGATTAATAGCATTCTGACCAGTACCGGCATCGACCACCAACATCACTTCATGAGGTGCAGTGGCATCAATTTTCTGCATTACACGTTTTACTTTAGTCAATTCCTGCATCAAATGACCTTTGTTATGCAAACGGCCCGCTGTGTCTGCAATCAATACATCCACACCTTTGGCACGCGCACTTTCAAAAGCATCGAAAATCACTGAAGCTGAGTCAGCACCATGACCCTGAGCAACAACCGCAATATTATTACGCTCACCCCAGATCTGGAGCTGTTCAGTTGCAGCCGCACGGAAAGTATCGCCTGCTGCCAACATGACGGTCTTGCCTTCACCTTGCAGGCGCTTTGCCAACTTGCCAATGGTAGTCGTTTTACCGACACCATTCACACCAACTACCAGAATCACATAAGGCGATTTATTCGGATCAATATGCAGCGGTTTTACCCGTGGTGCCAATAAAGCCACCAGTTCTTCCTGAAGCGCTTTATAGAGTGAATGCGAATAGATCAAATCACCACGTGCCGTACGTTCAGTCAGGTTAGCGATAATGGTCTTGGTGGCTTCCACACCGATATCGGCCACCAGAAGCTGCTCTTCGACTTCTTCTAATAATTCATCATCAATTTCTTTACCACCGATCAGGATATTTACCATCCCATCGGCAAGGTTTTTACGGGTTTTGGTTAAACCCACTTTCATACGGCTAAAGAAGCCACCTTTCGCCGCAGAATCTTCATTTTCAGTTTCTGTTTCGACAGGTGCAGAAACTACAGCTGTTTCGCTTGGCGTTTCTACGATAGGCACATTGACCGCAGGTAAGCTCGGTAATGTGACATCATCATCTCCGATATCAGCATCAATCAAAAATTTGTTTTGCCCATTAGATTGCTGTTGCATGCCGAATCCTTGAAAAGCATTGCGTTAAAAACCCAGATTCTACCATAACTTGCCTGCTTTGCAGCTAGCAATGCAAATGCTGGACAAACATACCAAAAAGCTACAGCTCTCGGTTGCTTTCAAGCACGCATTTATTAAAAATAACTCTAAATACAAACGCCTATTTCAGGAGATCTAGTGTTCATCACCTTTTTGACTATCTCCTCTTTCTCGCAAATGATCAAACAGATGCTTTATCCACTCGGTGCAGCAGTCTTGCTTAGCCTGAGTTTTAACTCGGTTCAGGCACAAACCCGAAGCGAATTGTCACGGACTACTTTTGAAACCACTTTAAGTAACGGTTTAAAAGTCATTATTCGGGAAGACCATCGTGCGCCCATGGTAATGACACAAATTTGGTACAAAGTCGGCAGTAGTGATGAATCCGGAAATATTCTGGGGGTATCCCATGCACTTGAACATATGATGTTCAAAGGCACTCATAAAGTCCCAAATGATGAATTTACCCGTCTTAGCCGGATTTATGGCGGCAGTATCAATGCGGCCACCTTTACCAATTACACCAATTATTATCAGCTTTATCCTAAGGCCTATTTTCCTATGGCCCTGGAACTTGAATCTGACCGGATGAGTAATTTATTACTTCGACAGCAGGACTTCGAGCCAGAAATTAAAGTCGTCATGGAAGAACGGCGCCAGCGCACCGATGACAATCCGCGTGCGCAAGCCTTTGAACGGTTTAAATGGATCAGTTATCCGACCAGCCACTACCGTCAGCCGGTGATTGGACACATGAAAACTCTGAATAATATTCAGTTGAATGATGTCAAAAAATGGTATCGGGATTGGTACAGTCCGAATAATGCCATTCTGGTGATTGTTGGAAATGTAGAATCTGAAGCTGCTTTGGCTCAGGTACAAAAATATTTTGCTGACATTCCCGCACGCCCAACACCAGCACGCAATGATGTACTGGAGTTTGAACGCTTAGGCTATCGGCATATGGAGATTAATAGCAATGTTCATGTGCCCAATCTGTACATGACCTGGAATGTAAAATCCCTTGGCACTGCCAAAAACCCCCAAGATGCTTATGCCTTGACCATTATTCGCAGTCTTTTGGACAGTGGCATTTCTTCGCGTCTGCAAGACCGATTGGTACGTGATCGTAAAATTCTGACCTCTGTCAGCGTTTCTTATGATCCCTATAATCGCGGCGACAGCCTGTTTGGTATTTCTGCCTTACCTGCACCGGGCATCTCTTTGCAAGAAGCACAACAAGCAATTCAGGATGAAGTAGATTTACTTAAAACTACCGCGATGACCCAACAGGAAGTGGATCGTATCAGTACCCGCTTTATTTCCAATTTAATTTATAGCCAGGATGATATTGCCGGACAAGCTAAAATGATTGGCAATCTGGAGGTCAATGGCTTGAGTTATCGCCTGATGGATGAATTACCGAAACACTTTGAAAGTGTCAGTATTCAGGATATCCAGCGTGTCGCCAACGCCTATTTTGTGCGTGAAAATCTCAGCACACTTTATCTATTACCTGAACAAAACACCCAGCAACGGGGATTATAATGCTTAAACTTCGTCCATTTTTGCTTATTTCAATTTTAAGTCTGAGCTCGGCTACCTATGCAGAAAACTATCTGGATCCTCAACCTGACCAAAATGATAATCCAAGTCAGTTACAGTCTATCCCCTTGCTACAAAGCTTAAAAAATATTAATCAGCAACGGGGTTTTCAGGCGCCTTATATTCATGACCTGAACAATCGCTACAAAGTACGTACACTATTTGTTGAAACGCAGGATCTTCCCATGGTGGATATCCAGCTGACCTTTAATGCCGGTTCGGCCCGTGATCAGGAAATTACCAAAGGTCTGTATGGTCTATCCAATATGGCAGCCAAGTTGATGCGTGAAGGAACCGACAAATATAGCGCCAATCAGGTGGCGGAAGTTTTTGACCAAACCGGAGCACAATTCAGCGTACAAGCCTATCGGGATATGTTTGTGGTTCGTCTGCGTACGCTTTCAGACCCGGAAAAACTGGAACCCGCATTGGGCATGCTGATGGAGGTTCTCAAGAATGCATCATTTAAACCATCCAGCATTAATCTGGCTTTAAGCAATACCCAAGTGGGACAAAAACAGCTGCAGGAAAATCCAAGCCGACTCATGGATATCCGTTTTTATCGTGCCCTATATGGTCAACACCCTTATGCAGAACCAATCACTGGTACCCAAGGCAGTACCAAGAAAATTAACGCAGAATTATTGAAAAAATTTCGTGATCAGTTTTTGGTGGCGCAAAATATGAATATTTCCATTACTGGAAAACTCAGCCCGAAACAGGCACTGGAACTGTCTGAACGCATTGCCGGTAATTTACCCCAAGGGCAAAAAGCAGTGCGATTGCCACAACCTGAAACTCAATCTGGTTTTGAAGTGGTACATCTACCCTATAACTCGTCTCAGGCGCATGTCACCTTTGGGCATTTAGGCCCAACCCGCTTTACTGAAGATAAACTGGCTTTAGAAGTCGCCAATCGCATGTTTGGCGGTAGCGGATTTAATGCGGTATTGATGCAGGAACTGCGGGTGAAACGTGGTTTTACTTATGGCGCTTATAGTTCATTGAGCTTTAGTCAGGCACCCGGCGTATTCAGCTTTAAGTATTCCACGCGTCAGGATCAACTGCTGGAGAGTATTCAGGTCGCACATCAGGCTTTTATCAACTTTGTCAGCCAACCTATTGATACTCAGCGTCTGGAAGAAACCAAAGCAGGCATGTTACGTGCTTTTCCTAATAATTACAGCAGTAATGCCACCATTAATGCCCAGCTAGGCAATATGGGTTTTTATAGTGAGCAAACTGATTATTTATCCAGTTATCCAGAACGCTTGGCTAAAATCACAGCGGCAGATGTACAAAATGCAGTGCGCAAGCATTTTCATCCTGATCGCTTAACCCTAGTCGTCGTCAACAAAGAACTGGATCAAAATGCCTTGAAAATGCGTTTGGAGCGAAATTTAATGGATGCCAATTATTACTTACCAACAAACCCTATGCCTAAGGCATCTCCACAGAAACCGGCGGAAGCTGACGTGCCCGAAGTGATTCCTGCTGATAAGCCTGCATCAATTTAAGATATTGCCCACGACGGATATGCTGCTGCTCTAATAAAGCGAGTGCCATATCCTGAGTTTGGGGAAGGTTTTGCTGTTTAGACAGTTGCTGAATCTGGGTGACTTGAGCAATGCTCAACGGACGATATAGAGCAAATGCGGCTAAAAGTAGAATGATCGCAATAATAAAAATAACCACACTGTTATAAATCTGTTCCAGTTTGATTCTGCTGAAAAATTGGCTTAGTTTTTCTGTATCTATAGACATACACTACCTCAGGTTAGAGGTAGTGTATGGTCGCAGTTACATAAGTTCAAGTCAGCGCACTGAATATTCATAAGAGCTGAATCCTGCTATTTCGAGGACTAATTCATGATTCTGGTAATAATTGTTGAATACAGCACCAATGCAACAACAAGCAATACCAGTGCAATTGCAAATTTACTTAAACCCGCTTCTGCTTCAGGCGGATGCAGACGATCCTCATCTGCAATGCGGACCAGCTCACCATTATAAAGCTTATAAAACTGCTCACGCTGGTTTTCATCCAGCGCACGGGTAAAGTCGTAGACTTCTTTACGTTGTGCCAGTCCATAATCACCCAGATGGGTGTGTTTACTGAATATAGCTTGATCGAGTTTTTTACGATGCAAATCGGCAAGTTCCATAATTTGACCTGCAGTCGGAGGCATATCAAATTTCACACCATCTAAAGTTCTTGTCATCATGGCCTTCTCCTTATTGTTTGCTATCCATTTACAATGTAGCTTAATAATATTTATAGTTGTGTATAGTTTAATCAGTTAAACTATAACTTAAGTAAACAAATAAAATCGAATAGTTGACTTTTCCATTATTTTGTAATATTAGTTTAACAATACTAATTTATATTTGTATTTAGACTAAATAGTCTATCCTGTAATCATAATTAAAATTAAGGAGTTTTTATATGATACAACAACTCTCTCAACACGATCTGGAACATCTGTACGCAGATGCCGTGAATACCATTCAATCGCAAATGAACTTTGCTGATGCAGTAAAACAGCTTGAAGAAGCCGCTCGTGCTGGCCATGGTAAAGCAGCGCTTTTTTTAGCAGAACTTTATTATCAAGGTTTCCGTGTAGAACGAGATTCACTCAAAGCCCAGTACTGGCAGAACATGGCCACCATGCAAGCATAAAGAAACGTCACCTAGGTGGCGTTTTTTTATGCCCTTTTTTCAATAAGTAGCAATCAATACATATTTTCTTACGAATCCTTGCAAAGCTGAAACAGTAATTTCATATAAAGTTTCTAGAATAGAGCCTGAACTCCAATAGCACTTTATTCTAATGAAACCACGAAAAATTATTCAATTTGATCCGATCTGCAAAAACTTTCTGTTAAAGATCACGATGCTTAAATCTTTGATGAATTGTGGCGAGCTATGGGGTGCATATCACCAAGGCTGGGCGATGATGCGTGACCAGGAAGACTGCATCTTCCCATTCTGGCTCAATCCGCTGGATGCTAAAAATTATGCCCAGCAGCATTGGCCGGATTACATCCCGCGTAAAATCAATTCTGAAGATTTTGAAAATGCATTATTGCCGACCCTGTCGCGACTGAATGTTACGCCAGCCCTGTTCAACACCAATGGAACCAAACTCAAACTGACTGCTGCACAGATGCGTCATCTGTTTTTTTCGCAACAAAGACTGCACATTGCTTAAATAACATGCTATTTATAAAGACTAAAACCTAAACACTTAGAGATGTTCAGGTTGAATACATACTCTAGGATTAATAATAAATTAACCAATAAGGATGATTAAGCATGACCAATGTGGCACAGGTGCTCAGTGAAAAAATGCATCAAGCTATTTATACCATCCGTCCAGATTCTACTGTTTTAGAAGCCATCACCTTGATGGCGGATAAAGGAATCGGGGCGCTTGTGGTAACCCATGAAGACAATGTGGTGGGGATTTTGTCAGAGCGGGATTACACGCGTAAGATCGCCCTGATGCAAAGAACCTCATTCGACACCACTGTTAATGAGATCATGACCTCTAAAGTGATTACCGTAAATACAGCTACTAGCGTAGAAGACTGTTTATCTTTGATGACTGAACGCCACCTACGCCACTTACCCGTGGTCGAACATGAAAAACTGATCGGTCTGATTTCAATTGGGGATTTGGTCAAAGCGGCCATGGATGACCAACGCAAATTGATTGAACAGTTACAGCAATATATCTCAGGTTAAAACATCATCTAGCTTTCTCTAAGGCATTTGAAGATCACTTAAGTGACACCAAGATAAAGTTTTATATCTGATCCATAAAAAATCCCGGTATGTGTACCGGGATTTTTTATATGAACATTCTGAATAAAATCAGTTTAGACCTAATTTTTCTGCGACGTAATCTGAGTCTTTATCACCACGACCCGATAAGTTCACTACAATCTTGGTATCTTTTGGCAGTTTCCCTGCTTCACGAATGGCCCAAGCCACCGCATGCGAACTTTCTAATGCAGGTACAATGCCTTCTACGCGTGACAGTGTCATGAATGCATCCAGACATTCCTGATCAGTTGCTGTAGTGTACTCTACCCGGCCCAAATCTTTCAGCAAGCTATGCTGCGGCCCCACACCCGGATAATCCAGACCAGAAGCAATTGAATGCACTGGCAATGGCTCGCCCTGTTCATCTTCTAGCACATAACAGGCCATACCATGTAACTGGCTCGGTTTACCTAAGGTCAAAGTAGCTGAATGCATATCGGTATCTAAACCATGACCTGCCGGCTCAACGCCAACCAGTTTCACATCGGGTTCATTTAAAAATGCAGTGAATGCGCCAACTGCATTGGAACCCCCACCGACACAGGCAACAACATAGTCAGGATTTGCACCAAAACGCTCATTGGCCTGAACTTTAATCTCATCACCAATAATCGACTGGAAATCACGTACCATCATCGGGAATGGGTGCGGCCCGACTACCGAACCAATGGCATAGATGTAGTTTTTCGGGTCTTTTAAATATTCTTCAAAAGCACTGTCGACTGCATCTTTGAGTGTGGCTGTACCGCGAGTCACAGAAATCAGCTTGGCACCCAGAATTTTCATCTTGACGACGTTTGGATGCTCTTTTTCAATATCTACTTGCCCCATATGAATTTCACATGGGATACCCACCAAGGCACATGCAGTTGCCAAAGCAACACCATGCTGGCCGGCACCGGTTTCTGCAATGACTTTGGTCTTGCCCATATATTTCGCAAGTAAAGCTTCACCCAGACAATGATTGATCTTGTGCGCCCCGGTATGGTTCAGATCTTCACGTTTCAGATAAATCTGCGCCCCGCCAAGCTGTTCAGAAAGACGTTTGGCATGAAATAAAGGACTTGGGCGACCGACATAATGGGCAAACAGATCTTTCAATTCATTCTGAAACTCTTCAGTCTGACGAATTTCCTGATAGGCCACATTAATATCATCCATGGCCTGTTTCAGATCGGGTGGAATAAACTGACCGCCATACTGACCAAAAAAACCCTCTTCATTCGGTAACGCAATACCATTAATTTGATGAGCCATAATCATGCCTGAAATTTTAAATAAGAGATAATGAGTGACTTTATACTAGAATAATTTTTTTTAAATCACTAGGGTCTGTTGACATTTCAAGTATAGAATTTACCCGATAAAGGTAGCCAAATAAATATACAAGCTAATGCAACTGCCCCCTCATAGCTACACTTTAGCTTATCATATCGTGTTGCTATTCCTCTGAACTGCTTTAACCTACAAAATGCATTCTCAACTAAGTGTCTGATTTTATATAAATACCAATCCATATGATCATTATTTGACTGAGTATTTGATTTTCTTGGAATATTCGCTTTAGTTTTTTTCGCAGATATTTGTTCTCTTAATGATTCAGAGTCATATCCTTTGTCTGCACAACATACTTCCGTTTCACTCAAATCAAGTTTTTCAATCATTTTGGGAGCAATCTTGACATCATGTATCGTTCCATCGGAGATAATAATTTCGATTGGATTGCCATCCGCATCAACAGCTAAGTGTATTTTAGAACTATTTCCACCAATGCTTTTAGAAATATCCTGATCTTTTATTCCAGCAGAATGTTGGTGTGCCCGAACATGACTACCATCAATAAAAACCCATTCCATATCAGCACTTGAAGAAATTAATTTAAATATTTTCATTAACTTATCATTTTTACACCAACGATTATATTTTTTAAAGATTGAGTTATACGAACCAAATTCTTTAGGCAAATCACGCCATGGGCAGCCTGTTCTTATTCTATAAAGTATTGCTTCGACAAAATTTCTCAAATTAGATTTGAAATAGATATCAAAATTTCGGAAAATAGAAAGTAACTTAGACCAGTGTTGATCATTCAGCATTGTACGAGGCATAGCGAGAAGTAAATTTAGTTTGGCGATTAAATTTTACTTTCTCGCTATTTTTTTGAACAGTAAATGTCAACAGACCCTAATAACTCTAACTAAAGTCACTTATAGATAAATGGAATTAACGCGCCAGATATTTAGTCATGTCTTCAATGCCTTTCAGCGTCATTGGAAACATATGATTTTCAAATATTTGCTGGATCAGACCAATAGTATGGGTGTAATGCCAGTATTTTTCTTCTTCAGGATTCAGCCAAGCGGTTTTATCAAAATGCTGACGTAGACGCTGCAACCAGACTTGCCCAGCCTCATCATTCATATATTCAACCGAACCACCGACAGAATTCAGCTCATAGGGTGCCATGCTGGCATCACCGACTACAATCACGCGATAATCGCGCCCATAGGTATTGAACAAATCCCAGGTATTCATACGTGAACTGGAACGACGGACATTGTCTTTCCAGACATAGTCATACAGACAGTTATGGAAATAAAAATATTCCAGGGTTTTGAATTCGGTTTTCGCAGCACTGAACAACTTTTCACACTGGGCAATATGCGCATCCATCGAACCACCGACATCGAACAGCATTAAAACTTTGATGCGGTTACGACGCTCCGGTACCAATTGTACATCCAGAATGCCCTGCTTGGCCGTTTCACGAATCGTCCCGTCAATATCCAGTTCTTCAGCAGCACCCTGACGGGCAAATTTTCGTAGACGGCGCAATGCCATCTGCATCTGGCGGCTACCCAAAATCTGTTCATCGTCCAGATTTCGATATTGGCGCTGTTCCCAGACTTTCACCGCAGAACGCTTACGCCCCGGCCCGCCAATACGCACACCTTCAGGATGATCGCCATAGGCACCAAAGGGTGAAGTGCCACCGGTACCCATCATCTTGTTGCCACCCTGATGTTTTTTATGCTGTTCGCGCAGACGCTCTTCCAGCATTTTCATCAGTTCTTCCAGCGATCCGGCTTTTTTCAGCTCTTCGCGCTGCTCCGGGGTCAGATGCTTCTCGAGTAATTCGAGATCGAACCAGTCTTTGGGCAGCTTATGCACCTGATTCAGCAGCTCATCCAGATCAAAGGTCGCGATACCATCAAAATAGTCTTTCATAGCACGATCGAACTTATCGAAATAGCGCTCGTCCTTGACCATGACGGTTTTGGCCAGCTGATAGAATTCATCCTGATCGGCAAACACCAGACCTGCAGCAACCGCCTGATTCAGGTCAATCAGCTCACGAGTCGATACCGGCACGCCGTATTTGCGTAAGGTATAAAACAGTCGCACAAACATGCGTGTTTCTCCCTTAACGACGTGACATAAATGCTAGACGTTCGAGCAACTGCACATCTTGCTCATTCTTGATTAATGCGCCGTACAGGGGCGGAATTGCTTTGGATTTATCAGTATTGCGCAGAATATCTTCCGGCATGTCGTCAGCCATAAGCAGGCTGAGCCAGTCGATCAGTTCAGAAGTTGAAGGTGGTTTTTTTAAACCCGGAATCTGACGTAATTTAAAGAAGACTTGCAAAGCCTCATTGACCAATGTGGTCGAGATATTGGCAAAATGCACATCGATGATTTCACGCATGGTGGCTTCATCCGGGAATTCGATGTAATGGAAGAAGCAACGACGCAGGAAAGCATCTGGCAATTCTTTTTCATTATTTGAGGTAATGATCACGATTGGGCGCTGAGTTGCCGTAATGGTTTCGCCAGTCTCGTACACATAGAACGACATTTTATCGAGTTCATGCAGCAAGTCATTTGGAAACTCGATGTCTGCCTTATCAATTTCATCAATCAACAGGACACAGCGCTCTTCACTGGTAAACGCTTCCCATAATTTACCCGGCTTGATGTAGTTCTTGATGTCATAGACACGGTCATCACCCAACTGACTATCGCGCAAGCGGGATACGGCATCGTATTCATACAGGCCTTGTTGTGCTTTGGTAGTGGACTTGATGTGCCAGGTGATCAGCTTCAAACCCAGACTTTCTGCAACTTGCTCGGCCAGCAAAGTCTTACCTGTACCCGGCTCACCTTTGACCAGCAATGGTTTTTGCAAACTGCGTGCAGCTTTCACCGCAAGTTTTAAACTGTCAGTCGCAATGTACTGATCGGTACCTGAAAATTGTTGAATATCAGCAGACATGATTGAACCTTATTTTTTACTTACAGCGGTGAACTTTTCTCGTGAACACGAATATTGCTTTTGTTCGACACATAGGTCGACCAGCAATAGCCAACCACAGATCCAATCCCAATGACAAATAAAATAAGTGACGCATTAATCCAAACCAGGGATTGCTCTTTGGTTAGCACCCCAAATAACAGACCAAAGATCGCGGGTGCAATGGATGCATTCGCCCCCTCGGATACCGTCGGTGTCAATAGAATGGCAAAGGCCACAATCCACAAAAAACCGCCCATAGGTTTAGGCAGACGCTTGGTTACGCTATACCAGCACCATAAAGCAATCAGGCTGCCGAGCAGATAAACTGCAACGGCAATGCTCTGTTCAGGAATTGAGTCTAATACAGCCACATAACCATTCATTTCACAACTCCTGAATTAACATTAAGCACCGCGTAAACCTTCTGGTGCCACAGCATTTGGATCAATCAAGCCTTCTGGCGGCATTTGCAGGAAGAAACCGCGAGTTTCAATAGAATCCATAACATGCAAGACATTGGCACGTGCCAGTTTACGTGATTCACTTAATTCAAGATGCATGACAAAAGTCGCACGTCCAAATGCTGCCTGTACTGCTTCAGTTAATACACTTAAAGGCTCGAATGTTTCAGCTTCGCTTTCATTCGCAGGACGCGCCACATACAGATACATTTCACTTTTTTTGCTGGATTTGTAGATAGACACTTGCATATTTCAAACGACTTTTCTGGAAAAACAACTGCAAGGATACATCAAAAAAAAGACAGAAACATTAGCCACGTCTCATGCATCAGTCGTGATTTTGTATAATTGCTTTTTCTTTAACCATTCCTGTAGCCAATCACTCGCTAACTTTCATCTGGGTAGACAGATAAGATTCATCCTGATGCAATACCTGAATCAGTGGCTGAGTTAATAACTCATAGCGCCAGCCAAGCAGATAATCCGGCAGATCCTGTTCATCCTTGTGAAAAACTACATGCTGATACAGTGCATTCAACCATTTCTTGCGCATCAGCACTTCTTTGGGAATTGAGGTTTCATTGACGACGTTCTGAATAATTGAATCAATTTTTTCGCCAATATCTTTGGAAGAATGGCGAATTGGACGTGCCAGACGTAAAGGCCAATTTGCCGGCTCCGGCAGGAATTTCAGTAAATCTAAAATGGTTTTACCATGCTCACGAACCACATTCGAACGAATGTCTTTCACATGACTCAGCTGGAAATTATTGCGAGGGAACTTTTCCACCAGATCAATCATGCTGGCATTTTTTAAAATAAAACTGCGTGGCTGATTTAGTGCTTTGGCAATCTGATCGCGCCAGACCATCAGTTGCTGCAATTGCATCAACTGACGGCGTGAATGCCGGTAATTGCCGACATCCTGATACAACAAGGCGGTTGGTGTATCTTCGCCAATTTCCTGAGTCAAAAAACGGCAATCTTGCAAAGCAAAATCCAGCAGATCTTTCGAATCCAGATCCTGTTTGATTTTCTCTGACAGTTGCACCAGATAATGTACATCATTGGCAGCATAGAGCAACTGTTCGGAACTGAGTGGACGCGCCAGCCAGTCAGAACGGGTCTGGTCTTTTTCGATATCGACTTCCAGCATCTGCTTCAGCGCATTTTGATAGCTGACTTGCAGACCATGCCCCAAAAATGACATGCCGACCTGGGTATCAAACACATTACTCAGCGATTTCTTCTGGGTATAGTGATAAATCAGATCGATATCTTCACTACAGGCATGAAAAATATTCTGCTGTGCGTTAAAAATTTTATTAAGGAACTCAGTCAGATCCAGCGTGGTTCCATCCAACAAATAGACCTTGTTGTCTACGTTAATCTGAAAAACACCCAGCTTAGGCCATAAGGTATCAACCTTGATAAACTCGGTATCCAGCCCATACACTGAATTCTGATCCATCAGCTTCAGTACATGAGTTAAGTCGTTTTGATGTTGAATAAATTGAAACATAGAACTGAGTCTAAGATTAGATTCTCGATAGATCCATATTAACTGATCTATAGAATTTTTGTATAAAAAATAACGTCAATTCTGCCCTATTTCCTAAAAAATGGCGCTTACTTATCAGGTTTTATATTCTAATTAATATCTTTTTTATATTAAAACTAACAAGATATTTAAGCTCAGCTTACTTCATGCGCATCCGGTTATGTACTGCCTGACTCAAGGTATGGCTATCGACATATTCCAGCTCACCACCTTGTGGTACGCCCTGGGCAATTCGGGTCATCTGGATCGGCAAATGCTTACTGGCCTCAACCAGATAATGTGCCGTTGCTTGTCCTTCTACCGTGGCATTGGTTGCCAGAATCACTTCTTTCACCTGACCATTGGCCAAACGATGCAATAAGTACGGAATACCGATTTCTTCGGGACCAATACCATCCAGTGGCGATAAATGTCCACCCAATACATGATATTTACCTCTGAAGCTGCCACTTTGTTCAATCGCCATGACATCTGCAGGTGATTCTACTACGCAAAGCAATTCATCATCACGATCCAGCGAAGTACAGATATTGCAGACTTCGTCTTCGGTCAAAGAATGACAGACTGAACATTCATGAATGTAATTGGTTGCCTCAGTCAGCGCATGTGCCAGACCAATAGCACCCTCACGATTTTTCATGATCATATGCAATGCCATACGTTGAGCCGATTTCGGCCCAACGCTTGGCAAAATGCGTAATGCTTGAACGAGTTGATCAAAACGATCACTAAACATTGCGCATTCTTCCTTAGAACATACCTGCAAGACCAGGCGGCAAACCCATGCCTGAGTTTGCTGCTTTCATTCTTTCGTCAGATACCACTTCTGCCTGACGTGCTGCATCATTCATTGCAGCTGCAATCAGGTCTTCAATCATGTCTGGATCATCCTGAAGTAATTCAGGATTGATTTCGATACGTTTCACCACGTTACGGCAAGTCATGGTTACTTTCACTAGACCACCACCCGCCTCGGCATGCACTTCAGTTTGCGCAAGCTCTTCTTTGGCTTTTTTTACGTTGTTTTCAACTTCTTTCTGCATGCGCTGAGCTTGCTGCATCAACATGTTAATGTTCATAAATATCTCCGAACATAAATTTATAAAATTAAATCAGGTCTAAACCGCGACGAATATCCTGGATAATATCACCAATCTCTTCCAAACCAACAGATACGCGAATCAAACCTTCGCGAATACCGGCAGCTTCTTTGGCTTCAGGCGACAATTTACCGTGTGTCGTGGTTGCCGGATGGGTAATAGTCGATTTCACATCGCCCAGATTGCCGGTAATCGAGATAAACTGGGTATTGTCGATGACAGTCCATGCTTCCTCACGGCCACCTTTCACTTCAAAAGACACAATACCGCCAAAACCGCTCTGCTGTTTGGCTGCCAGTTCATGACCGACATGCTCAGGCAGGCCCGCATAATATACTTTTTCCACTTTTGGATGCTGATTCAAAAATTCAGCCAGTTGCTGTGCACTTGCTGAATGTTCACGCATACGCAAACGTAGTGTCTCCAAGCCTTTCAGGAAAACCCAGGCATTGAATGGGCTCATTGATGGGCCGGTGGTACGCACATAGCCAAAAATTTCTTCAAGCAGCTTATGATTACCTACGACAGCACCACCCAAGGCGCGGCCCTGACCATCCAGATATTTAGTCGCAGAATACACCACCAGGTCTGCACCAAATTTGAGTGGTTGTTGTAACACTGGGGTACAGAAGCTGTTATCAATCGCCAGTAAAGCATCATTAGCATGCGCAATATCGGCGAGTCCCTGTATATCGGCTACTTCTGCTAAAGGATTCGATGGCGATTCAACAAAGAGAATTTTTGTTTCAGGCTTGATGGCATTTTTCCATGCATCAAGATCAGTCAAATCGACAAAATCAACGCTGACGCCAAATTTTGCGACATATTTTTCAAACATGGAAACCGTAGAACCGAAGACTGCACGTGAACAAATCACATGGTCGCCCGCTTTTAAAAAAGCCATCATCACTGCCATAATGGCTGCCATACCCGAACTGGTGGCGACGGCGCGCTCTGCACCTTCAAGTGCAGCCAGACGCTTTTCAAACATGGCAACGGTCGGATTGGTAAAGCGAGAATAGATATTGCCCGGTTCCTGGCCTGAGAATTTAGCTGCGGCTTCTGCAGCATTTTCATAAACAAAGGACGATGTTAGAAAAATCGGTTCGCCATGCTCACCTTCAAAAGTGCGGGTATGACCGGTACGAATGGCTAAAGTTTCTAATTGGTAAGAAATATCGTCTTGCTGGCTCATCGCTTTACCTCAGCCCTCAGGCTGCCTTTTGTAAAAATTTGCCAACATTTTGAGCGCCTAAGCTATTTCAGGTCAAGGCATAATAAGCGATTATTGCTTAGACTTCGATCAATCCTCCCGCGGATACGGATATTTTATTTACATGATTCAGTTAAAACAAAACTTTCAGCGCCAGCAAAAAAAATTGAAACACCTCAGCACCCGGGTGTTTAATGCCTCCTCACTGATCCTGTCGCAAAAAACCCCTTTTGAATATATTGCCGGCACCGAGTTTTGCAAGATTCGTTATTACGCTTCACCTGAGAAAAAATATAAGGAGCCTCTGGTTTTCATCGCACCGTTAGCCATTAATATGGATATCTATGATCTGTATCCTTATCGCTCTCTGGTCAAGCATTTTCAGCATAGCGGTTTTGATGTCTATCTGGTGGAATGGAAACGCTTTAACTTTAAGCACCGTCACCTGAATTTTTTATCTTTTATCGATGCAGCCATTCCTCAATCCATTGAAACCATCTGCAAGCATTCAGGCAGTCAGTTCATTTCCTTACACGGCTGGAGTATGGCTGGGGTGTTTGTCACGCTCTATACAGCCCTGCATTCGCCTGAACATGTCAAGAATCTGATCGTGGTCGGCAGTCCTATCGACAGTTATGCGTCAGGACGTGTCGGCAAACTTTTTTCTACGACCAATAAACTGATTTCTAAAAATAAGAATTTGCAACAGGCCATTCATCAAGGATTGATCCCGAAGCAATATATTCATACGCCGGGTATTGTAAATGCCTTGGGCTTTAAATTACTTGATCCGATTGGCTGGCTAAAAAGCCAGAAGCAGTTTTTGCTGAATCTGGATCATGTCGAAGATGTCTATGAACATGCCACCATGGGGAATTTCCTGAACAAGATGATCGATTATCCGGGCGGGATTAATCAGGACATGGTTCTGCATTTATGGCTGCAAAATCCTTTAAAATACGGTTCTATCACTTTAGATGGTCGTATTGTTGATCTTAAAAATATCAGCTGCTCCCTATTGGTAGGTGCAGGTCAAACCGACCAGATTGTCACAGAACAGTCAGCTAAGCCTTTGATGGAATTGACAAGTAGCCAGGATAAGACGTTTACTCTTATACCGGGTGGTCATCTTGGACTCATGTCGAACCAGAAAACAGCCAATACATTCTGGCCCAAAATGACGACCTGGCTGGTGCAGCGCTCCACACGTCTTGATGCTTAAAGCAGATTTCTCGCACCAGAAAAATATTAAAAATTATCAATAGATTTAAACATATTCAGAGGGTACAGCATGATTCAATCAGTGGCATTTATCGGCCTAGGTGCAATGGGTTTTCGTATGGCAGCACATTTACCCAAGCATTTTGATACGGTCTATGTCTGGAACCGCAGCTTTAACAAGGCAGAGCAACATGCGGCTGAATATGGCACCCAAGCCGTCACACTGGAACAGGCCGTACAGGCAGATGTGATTTTTTCCTGCCTGCCAACTAGCGCTGACGTTGAACGACTTCTGGAAAATCTGTCGCTTAAATCCGGTTCAGTCTGGGTCGACTGCACCAGTGGTGTACCGGATTCTGCCCAAAAACTGGCAGTACAACTGGCTGAACATGGGGTAATCTTTCTGGATGCACCGGTCAGCGGTCAAACCATTGGCGCTGAAAATGGCACGTTAACTGTGATGGTGGGCGGTAATGCAGAGGGCTATGAACAAGCCCTTCCTGCGATGCAGGCTTTTGGCAAGCTGATCAAGCATGTGGGTGAATCTGGCGCAGGTTTTGCAGTGAAGGCCGTAAATAATATGTTAATGGCTGTAAACCTGTGTGCCGTCGCAGAAGGCTTTACTACACTGAAAGCGCATGGGGTAAACTTGCATGAAGCGCTGGATTGTATTAATGCTTCAAGTGGTAAAAGCATGGTGACTGAAACCGTTTTGCCGCAGCGTATTTTAAACCGCAGTTTTCCTGTAACCTTTGCCCTGCCACTCTTGGCCAAAGATACAGGCATTGCAATCGACCTTGCGCGTGAAGCCAAAATTTCTGCGCCTGTGCTCTCGTTGACCCAGAATCTGATTCAAGCGGCCAGCGATCTGTCGGATAAAAACAGTGATTTTTCCAGTGCTGTGAAAATGTATGAATCATGGAGTAATATTACCATCGAGTAATATCTCGCCATTGAATAATGATAACGAAACCTCATATTGTGACTAGTAGGCAGGCACATATAGTGGATAACCCAGAGGAAACTCTCATGAAGAAATTTTCTGTTGCAGCATTGATCGGCTTTGCAACTTTGTTCGGGGCTTCAACATCGGTTCTTGCATCTGAACAAGAGTGCAAAAAATTAAAAAATGATCATGACGTGATTTATGCGTCTAAAGGTTTCTGTTTCAAAGATCCTGAAGCAAAAGCCAAGTTTGGTAATGACAATTGCTATACAACCAAGCCAAAATTCTCGGAAAAAGAGCAACAACGTCTTGACGCGATCAAAGATCGTCAGAAAGAATTGAACTGTAAATAATTCAGTTTAATGACGCTCAAGGAATATACTTATGACTTATGATGATCAGAATATTTTTGCACGAATTCTACGCGGTGAACTTCCTGCGATAAAAGTGTATGAAGATGACCAGGTTCTTGCATTTATGGACATCATGCCTCAGGCAGAAGGTCATACTCTCGTGGTTCCGAAAACTCCGGCGATCACTTTACTGGATCTACCCCCTGAAGCTGCAGCCTATACGATTCAGATCGTACAGAAAGTTGCAAAAGCCATTGAAAAAGGTTTAGGTGTGGACGGTATCGTGCTGATGCAATTATCAGGGGCCGCAGCGGGTCAGACCGTACCACACGTACATTTCCATCTGGTTCCTACCTCTTTGCACAATCTGGGCAAACATGCAGCACAAATGGGCGACCAGGAAAAAATTAAAGCGCTGGCTGAGAAGATTAAAGCTGCCCTTTAAGCTATTCTTAATACCTAATGTTAATACCTAAAAATGGAGCCTCGGCTCCATTTTTTATGTCTGATGTATTTCACCCTGAATTAAGCCACTCAAATATCAATAAAAGTCACCTAGCCTATTTTTAGGTTTTACAGCAAACACCGAGCCTAGCTGTATTTGTATCAATCCTGCTTACCCCACTTCATAATCCTATAAAAAATAAGACAATGATTGTCTTTAATATTTCTGAAATATTTCCTTAATCATATTGACTTATTTGTAATGAATACTTGGCACCAATAGAGCAGTAGATGTTTCAAAACAATACTGAAACTTGTTTTTAAGACGATGAATAAAAAAGTCTTTATTGGAGCAACACATGAAAAAAACGTTATCTGCATTAGCAATCGGGGCAACAATTTTAACACCAGTGATGGCAGCCGCGGCTGATGTTAAAGTGTATGGTCGTGCACACGTTTCTTTAGATTATCTGGATGATGGCCAGGATTATAACGAAGTAGGTCTTTCTTCAAACTCTTCACGCCTAGGCTTTAAAGCTGAACAAAAACTAGAAAATGGTATGACCGTATTTGGTCAAATCGAACAGGAAATTAACTTTGCAAGTGGTTCTGCAAACGATGATGTTGAATTTGCAACTCGCGATACTTTTGTTGGTTTAAAAGGTGATTTCGGTCAAGCGCGTATCGGCCGTTTTGACAGCCCATTCAAAGTAGCACGTGGCCCGGTCAACTTCTTTGGTGATATGGTCGGTGATGTTCGTAACGTCACACGTGCTGGCAACTTGCGTTTTGATGAACGTAATAACAATACCATTGAATATAAATCACCTAAGTTTGGCGGCGGCTTTAATGTTTTAGCAGCACTTTCTTTACACGAAGGTAATAGCCCTGATAGCGTGTCAACGTCTTCACCAAAAACTACTGTAATTGAAACTGTGAATGGTCCAGTAACAGTAGTCGTACCGGGAACCACAACTACTACCAATAAAGATAATCGCGATGATAAAGCATACGATCTCGCTTTAACCTATAAAGAAGGCAAAGTTGATTTTGCTGCTGCCTATGAACATTATGAAGAAGATGCAGGTCGTGGCGAACGCGATGGTTTCCGTATTGCTGGTGCTTACAAAATCACACCTGAATTCAACTTGGGTGGTTTATACCAATTCCTTCAACACGATAATTCTGAAGCAAACCCAGATGCACAAGTATTTGGTGTAGCCGGTGAATATAAATTTGCACCAAAAACCTCATTCCGTGGTGAAGTATTCCACCGCGATGTCGATGCGGACGATGCAAATGCAACTTTACTGGCAATCGGACTTGAGCACCGTTTAGATCCAACAGTCCGCATTTATGGCAACATAGCAACTGTACTAAATGATGAAAACTCAAACCTTACCCCTTGGGCACAAGGTCGTACCAATACTGTAGGTGGCGTACGCGGTGAAGACAGCCTAGGTCTTTCTCTAGGCATGCGTTACGACTTCTAAGTCGAGCCTCCCTCACAAAGCTTAAAAAGAACATGCCTCCAGCATGTTCTTTTTTTGGTGTGTTTTTTATCAAAATAAATAAGATGAGAAAGATTGTGACACTGATATTCAACCCTTATAAAACCAACCAATTTAGTTTGATTAATTTTATTCTTTATTTTAAAACCAAGCATTTTAATCAGATTTAAAAATAGGAGAATATTATTCCAACCAAAATAATCTACATTAAAATATATAAATATAAGCATTTTAGTCGGATTTAAAAACCAATAAAATTACATAAAATAATAAAAAATATTTAGAATAAATTTTAACTTGAATAAATATATATTTATTACTTTCAAGTATTTATAAATATATATTTATTTAAACTGTATCATCTATTTATTTTTTAGTTACAATAGATTAATAATATACAACAAGTCATATAACAGGCTTAGTCGAATGAGCTTAGTTCCTAAAAATCTAAACCAGAGAGTGGTTAGAGAAATAACCGCCATTTTAATTATCAAGGTTATTTTACTCATGATAATTAAAAATATCTGGTTTGATGCGCCTACGATTCCTAAAAATTTTGATAACCAAGTCGCCGAGCGTATCGCCGGCAATCCTTCCCAAATCCAGGAGACACGTTGATGATTTCTGAAAGCGTGGTCGATCTCTCGCGGTTCCAGTTCGCCATGACCGCGATGTATCACTTTATTTTTGTTCCACTGACGCTAGGTCTAGCATTTCTGCTTGCCATTATGGAAACCACCTATGTGATTTCCGGCAAAGAAATCTATAAAGACATGACCAAGTTCTGGGGAAAACTGTTTGGTATTAACTTTGCCTTAGGGGTAACCACCGGCCTGACCATGGAGTTCCAGTTCGGAACCAACTGGGCTTATTACTCGCATTATGTCGGTGATATTTTCGGTGCACCGCTGGCGATTGAAGGTTTGATGGCCTTCTTCCTTGAATCGACCTTTATTGGCTTGTTCTTCTTTGGTTGGGATCGCCTGTCCAAAGTACAACATCTGGCAGTGACCTGGCTGGTAGCTTTAGGCTCGAACATGTCCGCACTCTGGATTCTGGTCGCCAATGGCTGGATGCAAAACCCGGTCGGTTCAGCATTTAACTATGAAACCATGCGTATGGAAATGATGGACTTTGCTGCACTGATCTTTAACCCGGTCGCTCAGGTTAAATTTGTGCATACCGTATCTGCGGGTTATGTCACAGGTGCCATCTTCGTACTGGCTATTTCAAGTTACTACATGCTGAAAAAACGTGACCTGCCTTTTGCACGCCGTTCTTTTGCCATTGCAGCCATCTTCGGGCTTGCTTCTACACTTTCAGTGATTTTACTGGGTGATGAATCAGGTTATGAGCTGGGTGATGTACAAAAAACCAAACTGGCAGCGATTGAAGCAGAATGGGATACTCACCCTGCACCTGCACCATTTACTTTGTTCGGTATCCCAAATAAGGAAACCATGACTACAGATTATGCAGTGAAAATTCCTTATGTGATGGGTCTGATTGCTACACGTTCTACGACTGAACAAGTCACAGGTATTAAGGACCTGCTGGTTCAGCACGAAGCGCGTATCCGTAATGGTATGGTGGCATATTCACAACTGGAAAAATTACGTGCTGGTGATCAGTCTCCAGAACTGAAAACAGCTTTTGAAGAAAGCCAAAAAGACCTCGGTTACGGTCTGCTACTGAAGAAATACACCCCAAATGTCGTTGATGCCTCTGAAGAGCAAATCAAAGCAGCTGCTAAAGACACTATTCCACACGTACCAAGCCTGTTCTGGGCCTTCCGTGCCATGGTGGCTTCTGGCTTCCTGATGCTACTTCTATTTGCACTGGCAACTTTTGCGGTAGCCAAACGTAATGCTGAAAACAAACCATGGTTATTGAAATTTGCATTATTTGCACTGCCTTTACCTTGGGTTGCTGCGCAGACCGGCTGGTATGTAGCAGAAGTAGGTCGTCAACCTTGGACTATTGGTGAAGTATTACCGACGCATCTTTCAGCATCAAGCTTAAGCACAGGTGATGTCTGGGGTTCAATCTTGGCATTGGCAGCGTTCTATACCGTGTTACTGATTATTGAAATGTATCTGATGATCAAGTTCTCACGTCTTGGCCCAAGCTCACTGCATACCGGTAAATACCATTTTGAAAAGCTTGCAGCTGCAGAGAAGGCAAATGGGGAGACTCAAGCATGATCGAATATGAATTATTAAAAATCATTTGGTGGGTGCTGGTCGGCGTATTGCTGATTGGCTTTGCCCTCACCGATGGCTTCGATATGGGCTCCATGGCGATCATGCCATTTGTGGGCAAAAATGATAGTGAGCGCCGTGCAGCGATCAATACTATTGCACCGCACTGGGACGGTAACCAAGTTTGGTTTATTACTGCCGGCGGTGCGTTATTCGCTGCCTGGCCAATGGTCTATGCAACTGCCTTCTCCGGCATGTACTGGGCCCTGTTGCTGGTCCTGTTTGCCCTGTTCCTGCGTCCGGTCGGTTTTGACTATCGCTCAAAACTGGAAAATACCAAATGGCGCAATTCATGGGATTGGGGTCTAGCGATTGGTGGTGCAGTTCCTGCATTGGTCTTTGGTGTGGCATTCGGTAACATGTTCCTGGGTGTGCCATTTACTCTAGATGAAACTGTACGTTCTACTTATACTGGCAGCTTCTTTGCACTCCTGAATCCGTTTGCTATTGTGTGTGGTCTGGTCAGCTTATCGATGCTGTGTGCACATGGTGGTGCATGGTTAATGCTGCGTACTGATGGTGACCTACGCCAACGCTCTGCCAAAGCAACACAAATCATGGGTCTGGTTTATCTGGTTACCTTCCTGGCTGCAGGCGCTTGGCTGTACTTTGGTGGTATTCAAGGTTATACACTGGTTACACCTTTTGATACCAATGGTGTTGCCAACCCGCTCGCCAAAGAAGTGCTGACCAATGCCAATCCAGGCTGGATGAATAACTACTCGACTTATCCAATCACGATGGCAGCGCCTATTGCCGGCATTTTGGGCGGTTTGATCATTGTACTGGCAGCAGGTAAAAATAAAGCAGGCTTGAGCTTCCTGGGTTCATCTCTGGCAGTTATCGGTGCAATTCTGACTGCTGGTTTCGCCCTATTCCCTTTCCTGATGCCTTCAAGCATTAACCCGGTTGCAAGTCTGACCATGTGGGATGCGGTATCTAGTAAAAATACCTTAACCGTTATGACCGTTGCTGCCTGTATCTTTGTTCCACTGATCCTGATCTATACCACTTGGTGTTATTACAAGATGTGGGGCGTGATTACCAACAAACACATTGAAGATAATTCACACAGCCTGTACTAAGGGCTGTGTCTTAAGGAGAGACAACTATGTGGTATTTTGCTTGGATTCTGGGTGTACTGATGGCATGTTTTGCCAGTGTGATTGCTGCCATTTACATGGAACAACACCAAGACCTAGATGAGGAATAAAACATGACCGAAGCTGCGCTTGAGAAAACCGTTGTAGACAAGAAACCAAACAAATTTGCGATGATGATTTCCTGCCTCCTGGCTTTTCCTCTCGCAGCCGTGTTATTGGTTCATCCTTCTGCAATGCTGGATGCCAACGGTGAATATAGCCATAGTGCCATGATGTATATCATGATTGGTATTTCTGGAGGCTTTGTCCATGGTGTGGGCTTTATGCCGCGCCACTGGTTCTGGAAATGGTTGTTTAGCCCTTTCCTAGCATGGCCTTTAATGATCTGGGGTTATTACACCTGGTTTCTCAGTTAAAGTATGAAATTAAAAAGCCCTCATTTGAGGGCTTTTTAATTTCATACGAATTCTAAAATATTCTTCTTTTTTCTTCTGGCCAAAACAGGATTTTTAAAACAACTTATTTTAAGTATATAAAAAGCCGGAACCAGTCCGACTTTTAGAATGACTTATCGATGAGTATGAATCGACATCACAATGCCCATCCCGGCCAGCATGGAAATCACTGCCGTTCCACCATAACTCATGAGCGGTAATGGATCTCCAGTTACAGGTAAAATCCCGCTCACCATGCCTGAGTTTAAAAATACAAAGAAGAAGAAAGTCAGTCCCATGGCTCCAGCATATAAGCGGCCAAAGTTATGAAAGCTGTTTAAACCAATCATCAGACAGCGAATAATAATGGCAGTGAATAAACTAAACAGCAGGAAAACGCCGATAAAACCGAATTCTTCGGCATAAGTCGACATAATAAAGTCAGTATGATGTTCAGGCAGATAACCTAAATGTGATTGGGTACCTTCGGTATAGCCTTTGCCCGTGGAACCACCTGAACCAATCGCAATTTTGGACTGGATGATATTCCAGCCTGCACCCAAGGCATCCGATTCCGGATCAAATAACGTGGTAATACGTTTTTTTTGATACTCTTGTAGCACGAACATCCATGCAGCCGGAGCTGCCACAGCTACCGCCGCTGCTGCACCACCAATCAGACGCCACGACATCCCACTTAAAAATAGAACAAAAATACCAGGAATTACCAAGCCAATGTTCAAGTCAGGCTGAAGTGCCACCAAAACAAATGGTACGCCCAATAGAATCAAAGCCCCGACAATATGCAAAAATTTGGGAGGAAATGGCTTACGTGCAAAATACCATGCCATCATCAAAGGCATGGCAAATTTCATCACCTCACTCGGTTGCATGCTTCCCACCCCTGGCAAGGTAATCCAGCGGGTTGCACCCAAACGTTTTTCACCAATCACAAAGACCAGAAGCAGCATGAAGATCCCGAAGGCATACAGGTATGGACTAATCGCCTGATAGACTTTCGGTGGAATCTGCGCACAGATAAACAGCAGCACAAAACCAATTCCAAAACTGATCGCCTGACGCACCACCATGCCAGAGTCTTCGGATGTCGCGCTATACACCACCATTAAACCCAGGATTGCATTGAGAACTAGAAAGCACAATAACCAGGGATCAAGGTGCAACTTGGTCCATCGAGATGAATCTTGCGGGTTAATACTACGTCCATCACGCAAAGAGTGACGTAAAAACCGATACTGCTGTGAAGGTATCATTGGCCAAAAGGTGAAAAAGAATGATGGCAAAATTATAAGTGAAAGCTATAGCGAATAGATCGCTATAGCCAGATTTATTCTGCTTTTATTTAGGGTCTGTTGACATTTACTGTTCAAAAAAATAGCGAGAAAGTAAAATTTAATCGCCAAACTAAATTTACTTCTCGCTATGCCTCGTACAATGCTGAATGATCAACACTGGTCTAAGTTACTTTCTATTTTCCGAAATTTTGATATCTATTTCAAATCTAATTTGAGAAATTTTGTCGAAGCAATACTTTATAGAATAAGAACAGGCTGCCCATGGCGTGATTTGCCTAAAGAATTTGGTTCGTATAACTCAATCTTTAAAAAATATAATCGTTGGTGTAAAAATGATAAGTTAATGAAAATATTTAAATTAATTTCTTCAAGTGCTGATATGGAATGGGTTTTTATTGATGGTAGTCATGTTCGGGCACACCAACATTCTGCTGGAATAAAAGATCAGGATATTTCTAAAAGCATTGGTGGAAATAGTTCTAAAATACACTTAGCTGTTGATGCGGATGGCAATCCAATCGAAATTATTATCTCCGATGGAACGATACATGATGTCAAGATTGCTCCCAAAATGATTGAAAAACTTGATTTGAGTGAAACGGAAGTATGTTGTGCAGACAAAGGATATGACTCTGAATCATTAAGAGAACAAATATCTGCGAAAAAAACTAAAGCGAATATTCCAAGAAAATCAAATACTCAGTCAAATAATGATCATATGGATTGGTATTTATATAAAATCAGACACTTAGTTGAGAATGCATTTTGTAGGTTAAAGCAGTTCAGAGGAATAGCAACACGATATGATAAGCTAAAGTGTAGCTATGAGGGGGCAGTTGCATTAGCTTGTATATTTATTTGGCTACCTTTATCGGGTAAATTCTATACTTGAAATGTCAACAGACCCTAAATATTATTTGAATATATTTTTAAGCCTGAGCCTGTAAAATCAGCTTGGCCAGTTCCAGATCGTCCGGATAGGTAATTTTAATATTATCGGAACGCCCTTGTACTACACTCACCTGTTCGCCGATATGTTCCAGCGCACTGGCTTCATCAGTAATCGTAGCACCATCTTGCAAAGCCTGCTCAATCGCCCGTTTCAACACACCTAGCTTGGCCATTTGTGGTGTTTGTGCCTGCCATAGCATTGAGCGATCCACTGTTTCCTCAATATCAAAATTGGTTACTACACGCTTAAGTGTATCTCTTACTGGAATCGCCAGAATCGCAGCCTGATCATTTGTAATCGCCGTATTGACTAACTGTTGCAGACAATCCAGACCGACACAGGGACGCGCCGCGTCATGTACCAGCACCCACTCATCTTCAGAAGCGATTTGAGATAAATACGTGAGTGCATTTAACACGGAATTCACCCGCTCGGCACCGCCCAGACAGAAATGGGCTTTCTCTTGACTGGAAAATGGCAGCATTTTTGCGACGTTGTCCTGTTCACCAATCGCCAGGACATAACCCGCCAAAGGCAGTTGATTCAGACGAGCCACCGTATGTTCAAGAACAGTTCGCTCTTGAATCATCTGATATTGTTTCAGTTCTGTTTTGGAGAAACGGCTACCGGAACCTGCAGCTGGAAGAATGACCCAAAGTTTAGGGTGTGGTTGGTGCTTCAGCTGACTCATTGGTTCGCAGGTCTACTTTAGAATTAGGATTAAGATAGATCGGTTTATATTGAGTACTGATCGTGCTCATTTGAATAAAAGTTTCGCGTGGCTTAATCAGACCAAGATCTAAACGCGCATGTTCTTCGATGGCTTCAATACCATTCTTCAAATCATAAACTTCTGCTGCCAGAACGCGATTACGCTCTTTTAGCTCATCATTCAATTCCATTTGTTGTTGGATTTTCTGGGTCAGTTGCTGATGATCATGATAACCACCTTCACCAAACCAGTATAAATATTGAAACCCTGCGATCAAAATGATCGCAAGGCCCAACAGTACTTTACTCGCAGTCGAGTCGAATACATTTAACATTGACATAAGTCGCTTAGTTCAAACCTTTGAACTCAGCTTTACCGCGATATGCAGCATTAGTCAATTCTTCAATACGAAGTAATTGATTATATTTCGCTACACGGTCAGAACGGCAAAGTGAACCAGTCTTGATTTGACCTGCTGCTGTACCTACTGCAAGATCAGCAATGGTTGAATCTTCCGTTTCACCTGAACGGTGTGAAATTACAGTAGAGTAACCATTTTCTTTCGCAAGATAGATGGCATCTAAAGTTTCAGTCAAGGTACCGATCTGGTTGTATTTGATCAGAATCGAGTTACCCACTTTTTCGTTGATACCACGTTGCAGGATTTTCGGATTCGTTACGAACAAGTCATCGCCAACCAACTGGATCTTGTCGCCAAGGATAGAAGTCAGGTAAGACCAGCCTTCCCAGTCAGATTCGTCCAGACCATCTTCAATCGAGATAATTGGATATTGGTTTACAAGACCTGCTAAATAGTCAGAGAACTGGTTGCTTGTGAACGCTTTGTTGCCTTCGCCCGCAAGAATGTACTGACCATTTTTGTAGAATTCTGAAGATGCACAATCCAGCGCAAGCATGATATCAGAACCTGCTTTGTAGCCCGTTTGACCAATTGCTTCAAGAATAACTGTGATTGCTTCTTCGTTTGAACGTAAGTTCGGCGCAAAACCACCTTCATCACCTACCGCAGTGTTTAAACCTTTTTTGTTTAATACTGATTTAAGTGAATGGAAGATTTCAGCACCTGCACGTAGCGCTTCAGAGAATGAAGTGAAGCCTACTGGCTCAATCATAAATTCTTGAATATCGACGTTGTTGTCTGCATGTGAACCACCATTGATGATGTTCATCATTGGTACAGGCATGGTTAAAATCGTTTGACCACGAAGATCTGCGATATATTGGAAAAGAGGAATTTTCTTTTCTTCAGCAGCAGCGCGCGCAGCAGCCAAAGACACTGCCAAAGTTGCGTTTGCACCTAATTTTTCTTTGTTTTCAGTACCGTCAAGCGCGATCATCGTGTTATCGATGTCTTTTTGTTCGAATACTGATTTACCGACCAAAGCGTCACGGATTAACGTATTGACGTTATTTACCGCAGTTTTAACGCCTTTACCTAAGTAACGCGCTTTATCGCCATCACGAAGTTCTAAAGCTTCACGAGAACCAGTTGAAGCACCAGATGGTGCACATGCACGGCCAACTACGCCAGATGCTAAGATTACGTCTGCTTCGATGGTAGGGTTACCACGAGAGTCCAAAATTTCACGTGCACGAATGTCAACGATTTGGCTCATGAACTATTCCTCAGTTGATTAATATGAGCTGCCTATACGGCAGCGCAAGAGTGATAAACTCAGTGTGTATCTAACTTTTCGAAACCTTTAACCAAGGTATCCAATTCTTTTAGCTGTGCCAGGAACGGCTCAAGCTGAGACATGCGCAGCGCACATGGACCATCACACTTGGCTTTTTCCGGATCTGGGTGTGCTTCTAAGAACAAACCAGCAAGACCCGTTGCCATACCCGCACGCGCAAGCGTTGTAATTTGCGCACGACGACCACCGGCAGAATCTGCACGGCCGCCTGGGGTTTGTAAGGCATGGGTCACATCAAAGAATACCGGGACATTCATTTCTTTCATGATGTCGAAGCCCAGCATGTCTACAACCAGATTGTTATAGCCAAATGCCGAACCGCGTTCACAAATGATCAGCTTGTCATTTCCAGCTTCCAGACACTTATGCAAAATATGACGCATTTCGTGTGGCGCAAGGAATTGTGCTTTTTTGATGTTGATGATGGCATCCGTTTTTGCCATGGCTTCAACCAGATCCGTCTGACGGCTTAAGAAAGCTGGCAATTGAATAATGTCTGCCACTTCTGCAACAGGAGCCGCTTGGTACGGCTCATGCACATCGGTGATGATCGGCACATTAAAGTGTTTTTTAATGTCAGCTAACCACTCGAGACCTTTTTCCAGGCCTGGGCCACGGAAAGAGTTCAGGCTTGAACGGTTGGCTTTATCAAAGCTGGCTTTGAACACATAAGGAATGCCCAAACGTGTGCAGATATCGACATAAGTCTCTGCAATTTCAAAAGCCAGGTCTTTAGATTCAAGTACATTCATTCCGCCGAATAATACAAATGGCAAATGATTTGCCATTTGTATATCGCCCAAACGTACAATTTCTTGTGGTTTTAATTGCGACATTTAAACTTCCCTAGTTGTGTCCTACGCACCGATTATTTGGTTTTTTGGTACTGCTTTTTCGCAGCATCAATGAAACCTGCAAACAACGGGTGACCATCACGTGGCGAGCTGGTAAATTCCGGGTGGAATTGTACTGCAATAAACCAAGGATGTGCAGGAATTTCAACAGTTTCTACCAGATGCTGTACCGGAGAATAACCAGAAATCTTCATGCCTTTTTCTTCCAGCACTGGGATATAACGGTTGTTCATCTCGTAACGGTGACGGTGACGCTCGATGATTTCTTCAGAACCATAAACTTCTGCAGTTTTAGTCCCTGCAACCAGTTCAGATTTTTGCGCGCCTAAACGCATCGTGCCACCCAGATCAGAATCAGCAGAACGTTGCTGAACTTCACCACGCTCATCTAACCATTCAGTAATTAAACCAATCAATGGAGATTTGGTTGAACGGTTAAATTCAGTCGAGGTCGCGTCTGCAATATCAGCAACATTACGTGCGTATTCGATCACAGCCAACTGCATACCCAAGCAAATACCGAGGAACGGCACACCGTTCTCACGTGCGAATTGAATCGCCTTCATTTTGCCTTCAGTACCGCGCTCACCGAAACCGCCAGGAACCAGAATCGCATCAGCATCTTTCAATACTTCTGCTACATCTTGGCTTTCAAGCTCTTCAGCGTTTACGTAGTCAATCTGAACTTTCACACGGTTTTGAATACCCGCATGTAGAAGTGCTTCGTTGACAGACTTGTATGCATCTGGAAGTTCAACGTATTTACCGACCATTGCAACACGTACGGTGTATTCAGGGTTCAGCAGTGCTTCTACAACGTTATCCCAATCTGTTAAGTCAGCTTCAGGAAGATCGTTATAACCAAAACGTTCACAGATTAAATCGTCAACATTTTGTTCGTAGAATGTACGTGGAATCTGGTAGATCGAACGTGCATCTTTACATACCACAACGGCACGTGCTTCAACGTTAGTAAATAATGCAATCTTACGCGTCGTATCTGCATCTACATCGTATTCTGTACGGCAGATGAGAATGTCTGGCTGAATACCAATCGACAGGAGTTCTTTAACAGAGTGCTGTGTTGGTTTGGTTTTTAATTCTGCTGCAGACTTAATGTATGGGAGTAACGTTAAGTGCATTAACATGGTACGTTTATGACCAAGTTCAACCATTAACTGACGTACAGATTCCATGAATGGGAGAGATTCAATGTCACCTACAGTACCGCCGATCTCTACGATCGCAACGTCATAACCTTCGCCTGCACGAAGTACACGCTCTTTGATATTGTCAGTAATGTGTGGAATAACTTGAACAGTACCGCCTAGATAGTCACCACGGCGTTCTTTGTTTAGAACATCCTGGTAAACACGGCCTGATGTGAAGTTATTTAGTTTGGTCATTTTCGCACGACGCAAGAAACGTTCGTAGTAACCCAAGTCTAAGTCTGTTTCAGCACCATCTTCTGTAACAAAAACTTCACCATGCTGGAATGGGCTCATTGTCCCTGGATCGACATTAATGTATGGATCCATTTTTACCATGGTCACTTTTAAACCACGAGCTTCTAAAAGTGCAGCAACAGAAGCAGCTGAAATACCTTTACCTAGTGATGAAACTACACCACCAGTAACGAAAATAAAATGGGTCATTGGGTTTCTCGTACAATCGAGCCTAAATCGGCCTGCAATGTTGCGCAATTTTACTTTACCTTGTACCTAGAAAGCAAAGTCAATCCGCATCAATTCAAAGAACAATAAACAATTGACTATTCTAACAGCAATTCCTATAAAAAATTACAGTAAGTTCATATGATTTCTATCTTGCATTTTGCTGCTATAATAGTGTATCCACTCCACACTTTTATGTTTGATGCAATGATGATGAAGAAACTTTTAATCTCCACCCTAATCCTGACTGGCCTGACATTAACTGCGTGTGTAAAAAAAGAAGCACCAAAAGAAGAAGAGCAAGTAGAAGTTACTCCAGCATCTGAAATCTCGACTCCAGAACCAACGCAATTTGAACCGCTTGAACCTGTAGAGCCAGCGGCAATTGAAGAGGAAGTAGCGCCAACGGTTGAAATTCAACGTGAGCAAACTGAAAACACCACGACTGAAATCCGTCGTGAAATCAAAAAACCAGAAACTACTGAGCCGGCACCAGTGCCTGAAACCCGCGAAGAACCTGCGTCAAAGCCTGCTGCGACCACACCTAAAACCAATTCAAATCCAGAAAACAAGTCTGAGGATGATGCGGTTGCTGACGCAATTGCCGCAGCGATGCCAGCACTTGACTAATTACAGTATCATTCATCAAAAAACCCAGCAGATGCTGGGTTTTTTATTGGAACTTTTTAAGCGGATACTGTTGCCGGTGCACGAGATAAGTGAATCAAATAGTCTGCCATTAGTCGGGTAGCCCAAGATTCGGTTTGCATCAAGCCCTGATAAAAGCCGCAATGACTGCCTTTTTTGGTGGTAATCACCATAATATTAGACATCGCCCGAATTTTTTCTTTATAAGGTTCTAAATTTCGGATGTGACAAACCGGATCATCCTCCGCATTTAAAATCATCAGTGGGATTTTGACACTTTCAAACACATAAATCGGATTGGTTGCCTGAGTATAACTGGCATAATCCGCAAATCCGGCCAGTTCAAAATAAAGTTTTTCAAATTCAGACAGATCTTTAACTTCTAATAACTGTTTCCAGCTTGGGCAGACCTGCCAGGTTTCTTGATAAGGATGAATAAAGCGCTTAATCAGTTTTTTGGCCATGACTTTACTGTAAAACGGATGCACATTGGCAAAACCGGTTTCAGTGTTATAGCCAGGACATAAAGCAAAAGCTGCTTTGAGTGGGGTTTGTTCACCCTCTTCACCCAGATAACGCACCAACAATCCCGTACCCGCAGAAGATCCAACCCCATAGAGATCGGACTGAGGAAATCTGTCCTGTATATACAAGAGCTGCTCACGCAAATCCTGAGTTGAACCAAACAGGTTCATTTTAGGCACAGGCATGGGTAAGTCTGCATGACCACGGCGTAAACACAATGCCACACGCCAACCGGTATGTTTATGCAGATCACGAACCAGTTCACGCATCGATTCAGGAGAACCGGTAATAGTATGGAGTAAGACAATGGTTGGCGTACTTGCCGGAAGATCCAGCCCATACCAGGCAATACCGGTAATTCCGCCATCTGACATTTTCAGCTGTTCAAGCGCATCGTATTTCAGCTTAATGGTACGTTTTTTAATTAAATCAAAATACAGAATATGTGCGTGTGCATTGGCTAACCAAGGTGTAGGACGATATTTTTGTTGCAGCTGCGGTAAGCGTTCAATGAGTCCTGAAAATACACCATTCGGATTGTAATACAGGGTCGGCTCGTCTGCTCCGCTGAAACGATCCAGATATTCACTGGAAAGCTGACCCAATTTTTTAAGCAACATTTTCATCTGTCATCCCCCCTCTAGTTGTACTAGCTGTGATTTACAAATTTCATGCCGACTTGAATCAATAGTTCGAATTAAGTTTTAGCTTGGAATAATTGCATCCGCTGGCCCATCTGTACAGCCAAGGCTTCAAGTCCGGACTTAGGTCGAATCATGACTTCAAAATCAACCATCTGACCCTCTTCATTAAACTGAATCATGTCAACTCCCTTTAGTTTTTTATCGCCCACATTGGCAGAAAACTCAAGTACGACATTGTTACCATCTTCACTTATAAATTCACGGTGATAGGTGAAATTTTCAAAGACTTGAATGACATTGGTCAAAATAAAAAATACCACCTGTTTTCCAGGATAAGGCTGAAAAGCCACAGGCGAACGAAATACCACTTCTTCAGCAAGCAGTTCATTCAAGATCGACATATCACGGCTTTCCAGCATCTCATGCCAGCGTGAAATGGATTTTTTTGTATTTTCGATGGTCATTTTGGATTCCTTTTTTGTTATTAAAAAATTAATCTCCCTCACCCCAGCCCTCTCCCAAAGGGAGAGGGAGATAACACTTTTTATACCGATTTATCCCTCTCCTTATAGGAGATGAGTAGCACTGCTGCGCAAGGGAGAGGTTAATAAAGCTTGACGTTTTTAAATTAAATCACCGCCGCCAATTCAGCACCCTGACGGATGGCACGTTTGGCATCCAACTCACCCGCTTCTTTCGCTCCACCAATCAGATGCACATTTTTCCCGGCTGCTTTTAGCTCATCAAACATGGCGGTATAAGATTCCTGACCGGCACAAATAATCACATGATCGACTTCTAGTACCGCAGGTTTGTCATTCACGACTATATGTAAGCCCTGATCATCAATTTTTTCATAGCTGGCGCCCGCAATCATTTTCACATCACGGTGTTTTAAACCAGTACGATGAATCCAGCCTGTGGTTTTACCCAAACTTGCGCCGACTGAAGCGGCTTTACGTTGCAATAAATAAATTTCACGTTGCGGTTTTTCTACATTTGCAGCTTTTAAGCCACCGACATTTTCATAGTCAGTATCAATACCCCATTCATCATAGAATTTTTCCGGATTGATACTGCCACTTTCTCCTTCATGACTCAGGAATTCGGCTGTATCAAAACCAATACCGCCTGCACCAATAATGGCAACTCGCTGACCCACTGGCTTACGTTCTTTCAAAACGTCCAGATAAGACAGTACTTTTGCATGATCAATACCTGGAATCTCAAGTTGACGTGGTGTCACGCCTGTTGCCACCACAATATCATCAAAGCTTGACTGAGCCAGCTCTTCCAGACTCGCCTTATGATTCAGTTGCAATTTGATACGTGGTTGTAATTCAATCTGACGCTTGAAGTAGCGCAAGGTTTCATAAAACTCTTCCTTGCCCGGAATGGTCTTGGCAATATTAAACTGCCCGCCAATCTGAGCAGCGGCTTCAAATACCGTCACCTGATGACCGCGATTTGCTGCATATACAGCAAAGCTTAAACCTGCAGGACCCGCACCAATCACGGCAATATTTTTTGCTACATTGGTTTCTTTAAAAATGAGCTCTGTTTCATAGCAGGCACGTGGATTGACCAGACAGGTGGCAATTTTCATTGAGAAAATATGATCCAGACAGGCCTGATTACAACCGATACAGGTATTGATCTCATCGCTACGACCCTGCTCCGCTTTCAGGACAAACTCAGAGTCTGCCAGCATCGGACGGGCCATGGAAATCATATCAGCATCACCAGACGCCAATACATATTCAGCCATTTCCGGAGTATTGATACGGTTTGAAGTGATTAAAGGGATCTTCACCTGACCTTTCAGCTTACGCGTCACCCAGGTGAAGGCTGCACGAGGCACTTTAGTGGCAATCGTCGGAATACGCGCTTCATGCCAGCCAATGCCGGTATTGATAATGGTGGCACCAGCTTTTTCAATTTCTTTGGCCAACTGGATGACTTCTTCCAGAGTTGAACCGCCTTCGACCAGATCCAGCATAGATAGGCGATAAATAATGATAAAGTTCTCACCGACCATTTCACGTGTACGGCGTACGATTTCAATCGGGAAACGGATGCGGTTTGCATAGCTTCCACCCCACTCATCATCACGATGGTTGGTACGTGCTGCAATAAATTCGTTAATCAGATAGCCTTCCGAGCCCATGATTTCTACACCGTCATAACCGGCGTATTGAGCCAGCTTGGCACAATTGGCAAAATCATCAATGGTTTGCTGCACCTCAGCCGAAGTTAAAGCATGCGGTTTGACTGGATTGATCGGTGCCTGAATTGGGGATGGCGCGACATTTTCAGCCTGATAAGAATAACGTCCGGTATGCAGAATCTGCATGGCAATTTTCCCGCCCGCTTCATGTACGGCCTGGGTAATCACCTTATGCTTTTCAGCTTCTTCAATGGTGTCAAGTTTGGAACCGCCATGAAACGTTACGCCATGATCATTTGGTGAAATCCCGCCGGTGACGATTAAAGCGACTCCACCTTTGGCGCGCTCTGCATAAAAAGCTGCCATCCGATCATATCCGCCGGGTGCTTCTTCAAGACCAACGTGCATGGAACCCATTAATACGCGGTTTTTAAGTGTGGTAAAACCCAAGTTCAATGGGGCAAGTAAATTCGGATATTTAGACATTTCAACTCCTGAGCATGCGTTTAGGCTGGCTATTGTTTTAGCAACTGGCAGTTTGATCCCTCAATCTTTCCAGTTTAATGCAACTTGTTGCACTAATTTATATGCCAGAATTGATTTTTATGCAACATGTTGCATAATAATCCCGAGTCACTTTTTTGAGACGTTTATGTCTTTAGCGCATGTTTTATTGACCAGCCTGATTGAAAAACCTAGCACCGGAATCGAACTGGCTCGCCGTTTTGACCGTTCCATGGGCTTCTTCTGGAATGCCACTCATCAGCAGATTTATCGCGAGCTGAATGCCATGCTGCAAAAAGGCTGGATTTCGACGATAGAAGAGGAAGACTCGAATAGCCGCAAAAAGACTTATCAGGTAGAACGTCTGGGCCGCGAAGAACTGGCCAACTGGATGTTGCAACAGAGCCCACCAGCACAATTACGTGAAGAGCTGATGGTACGTTTACGTGCCGAAGCCCAACTTGGTGGCAATAACACTTTGGCAGAGCTGGAACGCCATCTGGAACTGCATAAAGAGAAATTGAAAACCTATCAGCAGATTTTTGCCAAGGACTTTGCTCAAGCGGACGAAACTGACCGTACCTTATATATTCATAAAATGATTCTGCAACTGGGAATTGATCAGGAACTGGGTTGGATTTCCTGGCTGGAACAGGTTATTCCGCGACTGCAACAATTTGACGCACAACAATTATAAATACGGAGACACACATGCCCTTTTATCGCATGCCCGATGGTGAACAGCTGTTTGTACGCGAATACGGTCGGGGACAGCCGGTACTGGTACTCTCTGGACTTGGCATGCTGAGCTGGCAATGGAAAGCTTTTCTCTATCCGCATCAGAAAAATTTCTGTTTCATTATTCCAGAATGGCGCGGCTTTGGGGCTTCCAGTCGCTGTAAAATTCCGCAAGATCTCGATGCAATTTCCAGTCACTGGCTGGATGTGCGTTCAGTTCTGACCCAGCTAGAATTAGATCAAGTCATCGTCATTGCCTATTCCATGGGTGCAACCACCGCAATGCACGGCATGCATTATGACAACTTTGCCAGTCAGATTTCTGCTTATTTGCACATTGATCAGACTCCCAAAATTCCGGTCGATGATGCCTGGGATTTTGGTCTTTTTGGTCCACGTTATCAGGAATTTATCGACATCCTGCAGCAGCTCTCTGTCCTACTTACGCAATATCAGCAAGTTGAATTGATCCGTGATCTTGACGTTTCTGTCCGTAAACAAATTGCCGCCCTATGGCTAAAGTTTATTCAGCTACAAAATCAACAAAAATATAGTCTGAAAGCTTTCGAATTCATTTTGAATCAACCTCGCCTGCAAAGTCTGTTAATGCCTTCCAGCCGGGTGGATTATATGGCGTGGTATATCAACAATTATTTATACCATCGTGAGGATTACCGAGAGGCATTGGCCCAGCTCAGCTGTTCGGTGACTTTCTTTAGCGGCGTACAATCCAAGCTATATCCTTTTGAAGGTCAGCGCCTGATTGCAGAAAGCCTGCCTCAGGCCAAACAGATACTTTTCAGCAAATCCGGCCATACACCTTTACTGACTGAACCGCTAAAATTTTCCCGAGAACTTGGCATCTTCTTAAAAGAAAATTCGCAATCTAGCACTTCAGCTGCCTAAAGATTCAGGAGATAGAACAATGAAGAAACTGGTGGTCTTTTCCGGTGCAGGCATGAGCGCCGAAAGTGGCATTAATACTTTTCGCGACAGTAATGGACTTTGGGAACAATACCGGATTGAAGAGGTTGCCACACCTGAAGCCTGGGCCAAAAATCCGCAACTGGTGCAACGCTTTTATAATGCACGTCGTAAAAATATTCTGAAAGCACAGCCGAATGCAGCCCATCAAGTGATTGCCAATCTTGAAGATGAGTTTGATGTGCATGTAATCACCCAGAATATTGATGACTTGCATGAACGTGCCGGCAGCTCCAAGGTGATCCATTTACATGGCAATATTCGTCTGGCCAAAAGCTCAGGCCCCGATGCACAAAGCACGACCGAGTTTTATCCAATTGAAAGTGCTGAATTAGATTTAAATCAACACTTTTGTAAGGCAGGCTATCCGTTACGTCCGCATGTGGTCTGGTTTGGTGAAGCCGTGCCCGCGTATGAAGAAGCTCAAGACAGTGTACAGGATGCCAATATTTTCGTGGTGATTGGCACCAGCTTGCAGGTTTATCCAGTTGCCGGGTTAATTCATGAGATTCCTGCGAACTGTCAGGCCTATTACATCGACCCGAAAGCCGAGCAGCAGCATTTACCTGGACAGTTTTACAAGATCTCCCAAAACGCGACCGACGGCATGCAAACACTGCTAGGTTTACTTAAATCCGGGAATTAGATTTTTTTATATGCTGCATTCTCTGATTGACAGTATGCAACAATCAATTTTTAATCAACTTATCGTTGCAAGAATGGAATTAAACCATGCTGTCTGATCTGGATGACTTTTACTGTTTCGCTCAGGTGGTGGAACATGGCGGCTTTAGTGCAGCCGAACGTGCAACCGATATTCCCAAATCCAAACTCAGCCGTCGGGTGTTTAATCTGGAAGAGCGCCTGGGTGTACGTCTGATTCAGCGCAGTTCGCGTCATTTTGCCGTCACCGATATCGGTATGAATATTTACCGGCATGCCCAAGTTATGCTGAGTGCTGCACAGGCGGCGCATGATCTGGTGGACCATCTGAGTACCGAACCGCGCGGAACCATTAAAGTCAGTCTGCCAGTCTCTATTGCCCAGAACGAACTGGCAAAAATTCTGCCGGATTTTTTGAAAAAATATCCTGAAATTAAAGTCCAGATGATGATCACCAATCGCCGGGTCGATATTATCAATGAAGGCTTTGATCTGGCCTTACGTGTCCGTTCCAGCCTGGATGATGACCCAAATCTGGTGATCCGCCAGTTTGAAAAAATTGAGCAGCATTTATTCGCCAGTCAGGGTTATTTAAATGAATTTGGTGAACTAAAAAACCCAGAGCAACTGGCTGAACATAAAATCCTGAGTATGGCCGAAGACCATACCGAACAGTTTCTAACCTTACAAAATGAACAGCAGGAACAAAAAAAAATTCGTGTCAGTCCAACGGTTATGGGTTCTGACTTAAATATGCTGGCACAACTGGCCGCGTCAGGCTCAGGCGTCACTTTGTTGCCAGATAACGTGGTCGAGCAGTACGTGGCAAGTGGTGAACTGGTTCGAGTGCTTCCTGACTGGAAAGCACCGCATGGTATTTTCCATGTGGTTTATCCTTCACGTCGCGGCTTATTACCTGCAGTAAGGGTCTTTATTGATTATCTGGTCGCTGAATTAAATCGGCGCTAAATGAAGTACTTTTGAGAAAAACTAGACAAAAAAAATAGCTCATTCTTGGGGAAAAATGAGCTAGAGAAACTTTCACTACAGCATAGTGAGCGAAAAAAAGGGAACCTATGTATCTGACTCTTAGTTTAATCAGATATAAAATCCTAAACCACTGTTTAATGTAGTGTTTTGTATGTTTTCGTCAGCAAGAACGAGTGAGTTGTAATTTATGTAAGTGGATTATCTGAATAAAGATCATTCAATCAATATTTTAAATTTCCGGATACTCACCTGTGCCTTCAGGCCAAGGCGACAAGACTTCAAACCCGGTTTCGGTGACATAGACCATATGTTCCCATTGCGCCGACCAGGATTTATCCGTGGTGACTACAGTCCAGCCATCTTTCAGCTCTTTGACGCGGGCTTTTCCCATATTCACCATCGGCTCAATGGTAAACACCATGCCTGGAACCAGTTTAATGCCCTGACCTGGCTGACCGTAATGCAGAATGTTTGGCTGCTCGTGATAGACCTTACCGATGCCGTGACCGCAATATTCGCGCACGATGGAATAGCCTTCACGCTGTGCGACCGTTTGAATCGCATAGCCGATATCACCTAGAGTCGCGCCCGGCTTCACCGCATGAATCCCGGCCACCATGGCTTCATAGGTGGTATTGACCAGTCGCTTGGCTTCTGGAGAAGGAGTTCCAACATAGTACATCCGGCTTGTATCACCAAAATAACCGTCTTTAATAATGGCAACATCAATATTGATAATATCGCCATCCTGCAGAACGACTTTCGATGATGGAATGCCGTGACAAACCACTTCATTCGGTGAAATACAGGTGGTTTTAGTATAGCCATAATAGCCAATATTGGCTGGCGTCACCTTTAATGTATTTACAATAAAATCATGACAGAGATCATCCAGATATTCAGTGGTGACACCTGGCTTGACATGCTCCCCGATCATCGCTAAAACCTCTGCAGCCAAACGCCCAGATATCCGCAATTTTTCAACATCTTGCTCAGTTTTAAGACTAATCGCTGGAGCGCGCATATACCTATCCTCACTATGAATCCCTGAATTATAATCCCTTTTTTGCGAAATATGTCGCAGTTGTTGAGTTTCGGCACAGCAATTTTCCTTGAAATAGGAATTTTCACTGCTGTTTATTTGTACAAACAATAACTGACATATTTTGATATCAAGTGCAGATATTTTTTGAGCTTGTAAGGAAAAATATATTTTTCAGCGAATTATCAAACATATATTTCTACCAAGATTTGAATGACCGGTTATGTGATCCGCAAACTCACTAGAATCAAGGCTTCCAGCCTTAAAATAAACTCCAAAAAATTGGACATATACACTAAAATCGCTTTCTTTTGTTCTATTGATCTCCCTTTATGACAAGTCTGCGTACCCGGGATATTGTCGCCCTAGGTTTTATGACCTTTGCACTATTTATTGGTGCGGGCAACATTATCTTCCCACCGATTGTGGCTCAACAAGCCGGTGAACACGTATGGCTCGCTGCTTTAGGTTTCCTTATTACAGCAGTCGGCTTACCCGTGATTACCATTATTGCGTTGTCTCGCGTTGAAGGTTCCATTCAGGCACTAAGCTCGCCTCTTGGCAAAGCAGCCAGCATCTTGCTGACTGTAATCTGTTACTTAGCTGTTGGCCCTTTATTTGCGACGCCGCGTACCGCAACCGTTTCTTATGAAATCGGTTTTTCATCTTACTTTGGTAATGAATCTGGCAGCCTGCTCATTTACAGCATCATCTATTTTGCTGTGGTGACCATCGTGTCCTTATATCCCAATAAGATTCTGGATACCGTCGGCTATTTCCTGTCGCCACTTAAAATTATTTCTTTGATCATTTTGGGTGTAGCAGCCGTGATGATTCCTGCCAGCAATCCGCCTGCAGCGATCGATAATTACGTTACCAGTCCAGTGACTGAAGGCTTCGTAAATGGTTATTTAACCATGGATACTTTGGGCGCTTTAGTTTTCGGTATTGTGATTGTTAAAGCCATTACTTCACGTGGTGTAACCGATAAAAAACTGATTACCAAATATGCAGTGAATGCCGGCATTATTTCTGGTATTGGTTTAACTCTGGTGTATTTAAGTCTGTTTAAACTTGGACTAGGTAGCCATGAGATTGCACCAAATGCAGCCAATGGTGCCATTATCCTGCATGCATATGTACAACATGCTTTTGGCGATATGGGTGCTTACTTCCTGTCCGGCATGATTTTTATTGCCTGTATGGTCACTGCAATTGGTCTGACCTGTGCCTGCGCTGAGTATTTTTCCAGCTTGACCAAAATTCCGTACAAGATCTTTGTATTTATTCTGGTGGGCTTCTCACTGGTGATTTCAAATCTGGGTTTAACCAAACTGATCGCTGTTTCGGTTCCAGTCTTAAGTGCGATTTATCCGCCTGCCATTAGCGTCATTATGCTGAGCTTCTGTGCAAGCTTCTTCAAGAAACCATCTCATGTGATTGCGCCAGTGACCCTGGTGGCCTTGATCTTTGGTATTTTTGATGGATTAAAAGTCGCTGGTTTTGAATTGCCTGCATTACTGCAAAATTTACCTCTATCAGATCAGAATCTGGCCTGGTTTATCCCGTCCATGATTGTATTGCTGATTACAGCTGTGATTGACCGTATTAGAAACTAAAACTTCTAGGATGTCTGAAAAATCGTATTTTTACCCAAAATCCGGTTTGAGCGTGATCAATAATTGTCAGGTTTTATCCAAACGGACATTTATTGTTTCTTAATGATGACATCAAATCACCGCTGTAAATCTTGATACTAAGATTTTCTATAAAAAATCGTTTCTATAAATAAGATCGCACTTTAATTATTTTATTTTTTATATAAATATAAACAGAACTTTTGATTTTCTGATGTTAGATACTTATTGTTGCCAACTTAAACCAAGTTCCCTTCCGAGTCATACGCAGACTTACAAAGTATTGATTAACCCTACATATCTTTGGCGTAAAATTTGCATTTTCTATCTGGTCGCATTAATTAAATGATGACTACATCTTATTTCCAAAATTAACTGGAGGTGAAATCTGAAAATATAATTCTTGCCTAATCAAGTGATTATGTAGTTATACGACTAAAGATGGCCATTTTGACTGTAAAAGCCTGCCACGGCAGTTGCAAAGGCCCAAATTAAACAGTACAACTATATATTCAATTCTGACTGATTAAATCTGCTTTAATCTTCAATAACATAAATAAATGGGAGGGATGGAGATGTTATCATTACATTTCAACAAGCAAGTCTTCATTGACGCTCTTAAAGCCAACAACACCAATCTGGTGACATTTATATGCACCACTTTTGCACTCATGCTGACTTTAACCGTTCATTGCTTAATTCAAGGTAATTTAAAACTTGAATACTTTGGCTATGCACTGATTGTCTCAGCTGCATTTTTCCTATGGGCTGCCATAGACCAGAAATACCGATAATCAAATTTTAAATTAGCCCAGATGGATGATATGGCCAGTCATCCATCTGGTGAAAAAAGTGTTTTAATTTTCAATCATTCCAGCATCCTTTCAGAATAACTATAAAAAGAAGATTAAAATAATCCCGCAAATGCTCCATAGAGCAAAATCCCTGTCCCGCCCAATTCTGCAACAATTAAACCCAGCATGGCGAAAGTCATTAAACTTCCAGGCAAATGAAATTTACCCAGTTGATGCGGCTGTTTAAACTGATTCGTCGTATCTTGCAGGAAACCATGCAACATATAAGCGGCAATCGAGAAGCTGAAAAATATTATATTAATGAGTACGCAAATCAGATTCACCCTACTCGGCAATACTGAACAATAGGCCAATACTGCCAGAATTAAGGTCGCAGGTGCATAAAGCAGGCTGCTACGATGGGCAATATCGACATAATAATGTGCACGTGACTGAGGCGATTGACGAATCTGCCAATATTTCCAGACACCGGTCAACATCCCGATCCACAAGAAGATTCCACTAAAAATAATGCCGATTTTAACGGCCAGCTCAAGTTCCATTAGCTGCATAAGATCATTCCATGTTTATTATTTGACTGACTTTAAAGTCATGTTTTCCCCGACCTACCCTGCTAAAAATCTATACAGTAAAAGCTTCATGGGATGATAAAAATCATAGTGTAACGTATGTCTGAATTTGAAACATTGACTCTCCAGTGCCAAGATGGCTATCGCTTAAGTGCACGTTTTTATGCAGCTATTTCTGAAACTGACAAACTTCCAGTATTAGTCTGCCCGGCAACTGGCATTACTAAACAGTTTTATCATCAGTTTTGTGTGTGGTTACAAGCGCAAGGCTATGCGGTTATGGTCTTTGATTTCCGGGGGATTGGTGATTCACTACATGGCCCGTTGAAAAATTCAAAAGCCAGTATTGTGCAATGGGGTCAACTGGATATACCGGCCGCAATAGATGCTTTATCAACGCGTACTAATGCAGAAAAAGTGATACTACTTGGACATAGTGCCGGTGGTCAGCTTTTAGGAATCGTACCAAATCATCATAAAGTCGCAAAAGTGGTGGCTGTCTCTGGCTCTACCGGACATGTGAAAGGACTCAAAGGCAAAACCAAGTTACTTGCGCCAGTGATGTTTAATGTCATTTTCCCACTGGCACGCTTCACTAAAGGCTATGGCCCGACTCAAGCGATTGGTATGGGTGAAAACCTGCCGAAAGATGTAGCTCGCGAATGGGCGCAGTTCTGTAGTAAACCGGGTTATGTAATCAACGCGATTGGTAAAAATATTGCACCATCCCATGATTATCATGCTCAAGTCACCTGCCCGATTACCTCAATCTGGTCATCGGATGATGAAATTGCCACCGAAGCCAATGTGAAAGATTTACTACGTTTATATCCAAACGCAAAAACCCAGATAATTGAACTTAGACCTAAAAGTTATGCGTATAAAAACATTGGTCATATGCTGATGTTTAAAAAGTCGCATCAGAATTTATGGCCGGTGATTGAACAGCAATTGGCTGTTTAAATCAGATTTAGATGGTTATTTTCAGGCTGCTGTGTTCTAATACACGCAGTTTGAGATGAGCCTCTTACAGTATATGGGCTTGACCTATATACGACTAGCCCCTAACCATGGGGCTTTTTATTGTCTAAAAACAAATACTTATGATTAATGGGCGAAAAACTGGCGTAATTAAGAAGTTATCCACAAGCAACAACTACTTGTTAGTGCTGATTATATCATCTATTTTACATGAGTTCAGAAAGCATTTGTTCTTCTAAAAATATAAACCTACTTCTACATAATGCATATAGTATGAAAAAGAAGTTTTTCAGGAAAGATTCTGAGCAGAGTTTGGCATAAAGTATAAGATATACCTTAAGGGGGAAATTAAAAGAAATGTTTAAATATTCGAAAAAAGCTCATATTGATAAGCTCCTTAATAAAGGGATTATTAGGATAGGAACGCTACATGAGTATAGGGATAGCAAATATGAAGAAGGGATTCAAGATAACAAGGAAGGTCTTAAAAATGTAAATGTGAGTGTAAAGAGGTTAGATTTAGCATCCAGAGACCCTGCGACTCACAGAATTTTGAATAATTATCTTGGAGGGAGACTCTTCGGAGAGGGGGTTCTAATTATGGAGGGTGATTCCCCCATGTTTACTAAAGAGGTTTCAAGCAATAACCACTTAGTATTTTGTGCCTCATTTGAGCATACGCCTCTTGTTTTAGAGAAATTTAAATATGATGCTGGGGTGGTTATCACGCATCCAGATAAATTTATAAAATTAATCAGTACCAAGTTAAAACAAACACACAATGCAAAATTGGTTTATTTTGACAAAATAAAATATATGACAAAAGAAGAAGAATGGAATCATATTAATTATGGCCAAAATCCAATGTTATTCAAAGACGAAAGTTTTTCCTATCAAAATGAAATTAGAGCAATATGGAACGTTCCTGACCATACAAAACTAACACCCCAAATATTGAGAATTCCAGAGTTAAGAGAGTATTGTGAATTGATAGATCTAGATTAGGCGATATAGGGTATTCAAATATCTTCCTAAATTTGCATTAATCACCATTGAATGAGCTATGCAATTATATCTGAGAATCTTTACACATCCGCAATAATGATGATTTATTTAAATAAAAAAGCCCTCACTTAAAGAGCCTTCACACATATCCCCACATTCACATTCGTCGTAATCGAATGAGCTGTGCAACCCGATAAGAGGAGGCACAGCAATAAAGCAAATAACTTCATTTTAAGAATAAGGCCTTTTCAGCAGCCCGGCGATTGACCAGACCTTGCATGCGCTTGCCACCGGCATTCACCCATACATCAAACTGATTGGCTGCAGCTTTATAATTTCCTTCATTCAATCGTTTGACCAAAGTGGAATTTTTGAATGCAGTTGATCCAATGTTGTAGGCCAGTGAAACTAAAGCATCGAACTGATTCTGATTGAGTGGAACTTTGACCGTATTATTTACAGTCTGCTCAAATGATTTCAGATCGTTCTGCATATAAGCTTTGGCTTGATCCAGTGTGCAGGTATCCCCTTTTTTGACACGAATACCATTTGGGTATTTTGTGGTGCCGAAACCAATAGTCCATACACCTACGCCATCATCATAGGCTTTCAGTCGCAGACCTTCAAAATTGCAGATCAAATCGACTCCACTTGGACTCACATGCATTTCATCTGTGGCGATACCTAATACATCGTTCAGATCGTCATAGGCAGTTGCAATCAGATTATCTGCAGCATCAACCTGCTTCTGGGTGAGTTTGCCGCCACTAATCTTTCGCAAGAAATCAAAAATGTGTTTCATTATGGACCACCCTTAACTTTAGGCTGCGCAATCTTACGGCCAACGTATGCTAGTGCCGGTAAAACTACAGAAAGCAAAATAGCATGGTATTCAGCAGGGATAAGCTGCGTATTGATGCCTTCCTGAATTAAAACAGGCAGCACACCCAATAAAAAAGCTCCGATAATTGGGAGCTTTACAGATAAATATTTCCAGACATTTTCGGGGATGAATTTCATTTTTCCTCTCTCATATTTCGTTCATAAAGTTTGTTGCGGATTTCTTCAACTGTTCTTAAAAGTTGGTCGGATTGTTTTTCAAGAACTTGGATGGATTGGCTGTTGGTCATGGCTTGAGTGTTTACCGTGTCTGTTTTGCTCGTCTGCGTATTCCAGGCAACAACAAACAAGCCAGCTAAGAAAATGCCACCAAAGCGTACAAGGCTTGTGGTGTTATCAATCTTTGTTTTGCTTTCATGTAGCACCCTGATCTGCATATCCATCTCTTTAAACTTCGGATCGATCTCATTTCGAACCTGCTTAATCTCGCTTTTAAAGTTTGACTTGGCTCGATCCAGATCATCTTGCAGATTGTCCCGAGTCTGATTTAAGTCATTACGGGTCTGCTGATGCTCTTTATTGAGTTGCTCTAACTGCATATTCATACGGTCGAGCTTTTGGGGCATTTCAGCTAACTTATCCATACTTTTAGATATGTCATTAATCTTGTCTGAGATGGCAAGAAGCTGCCCTGCTGTTGCTACTGGTGGGTCAGATGAATAGTCATTTGACATTGCGCCCCCTAAATTTTGGTAATAAAAAAGCACCCGGAGGTGCTATAAATTAATTGCTTCAACCTGCTCTTTGGTTTCGGCTTCATGGATTAACTGCCTTGCGATACGCCCACGTTCATGAGCGTTTGCAATATGCGCTTGCAATGCGGCATAGAGTTGCTGCAACTGTGATGCGCTTAACTCAACTGTAGTGTTGTCAGCTAAAGTCCAGACTTGATCTATCCCGGCAGCAGCCGCGCCCATAATTCGACCTTGAGAAACCTGATCTGAGTCGTAAATATTACCCTCAAATTCAAAACCGCTAAACTCAAGACTGTCTCGCCCAGATTTAATCTCGGCCCATTTCTGGGCTTTGATTTCGTCGATGGTGCGGGGGTCGATCCACTCCCCTACTTCATAGTTAAATTGATAAAAATCTGATGGTTTGGGTGGCAGGTCCATCCATTCACTATCTTTGTACTGCATGTTTGCAGATGGAGGGTCGTCAACCGCCACACAATCTTCAGGTGTGTTTAATTTAATAGTTTCAGCATCCCCGTGTATGCTAAATAAGGGTTTGCCATACCGTGTAATAATAGTGGTCATTTCTTTAGCTCTAAAAGCGCAAGTGAGGCGGACTGAATATATGATGTTCTAGAGACTGGAGGGGTCAGCACATTGGCAACCGCACCTACCTTTTCAATAGCAAATCCAATCCGCAATGTATACGTTGTTAGCCCTGTCCCAGCACTATCTATGTAGGGAGGCATAACATACGACCCGTCAAACGTCTTAGTTGATAATGCAATTGCCGCTTCTGTAAACTTATACCTAGCAACAACCTCCCCATTTCTAAGCAATACAAGCGACAAATAAATAAAATCACCATCATTATTGTTCGCTGGATAAGCCCCGACACGTATGTCCGAGACAACAACCCCTGCGTCAACCCTGACCTTCCCGCCAGACCGAGTTACACTAATTGATGCAAGATCACCTATAGCGGCAGCAACTGCATCTATATTTGCCTCTTGACTTGAGCTTGCTGTTGAGTTTGTTGGGCTTGCCGTGCGCCTTGGCATTAAAATACCAACCGGCACCGTAACAGCATTGTCTTTAATCTTAAGCGTATCAACCTGAAGATCACCAATCTTCGCAGTCGTCACCGCCAAATCATCAATCTTTGCAGTCTTAACTGCCAAATCTTCAATATGCGAAGTTTTGACAGACTGATAGTCCATCATTGCTGATTTTAAGTAAGCGGACACAGGAAACACTGTGCCCGTCACCGGATCAGTGAATGGCGTATTGCGGAATATAAATGGGTAATAGCCTGTGCTATTGCCAGAACCAATCGCAAATGAATCAAAGTTCAAAATGAAATTAGATTCTTTGCCATCGTTAGCACCGCCCCAACCTGCGACCTTTCCATTTACGTCGAGTTTGATGTACTTCTGGGCATAAAGACCATTTACTGACTGGCTGACCTCCTGAATTGATGCGGTGTTTTGGCCAACTGTTGATTGAAGCGTGGTGGTTGCTTTCACGTTTGCAGAAACAGCATCAGCATTCGCTTTGATTTGTTGCTTGTATAAAGCATCATTTCCGCTAATCGTTGCAAGAACTTGATCGGTTCTTTGTGCCTGAGCCATATCACCTTCAATCAATGCTGATTGAATAGACCAGACACCCGCAAAGCCTTCGGTTGAGCCAATCAGGTCTTCAGTTGAGCCAATTAACTTCGGATTAACCTGTGCATATACGCCATCAATCTTTGTGGTGTTGGCGCTGATTTTCCCTTCATGCTCAGCAACCTTGGCATTGGTTTGCGATAGAGCACCTGTGGTTGCCTTATCACCTAACTCCAATGTAATCGCATCAAGTCGTGTTGCATTGGCACCCGATTGAGTTGCAGCAACATTCGCAGTAGATAAGGCAGTTGCAGCGGTTTGATTTGCTGTGTCTGCTGTATCGGCTGCCTGATTTGCAATTGCACTGGCCTGACTGGCTAGACTTGCTGCTGATCCAGCCTGAGTCGTTGCGGTTTCAGCCTTGGTTAATGCGGTAGCTGCATTGGTTTTTGCAGTATTTGCATTGCCCTCTGCTGTAGTTACACGGCTATCCAGCGCCTGAACCGCTTGTGTATTTGCAGATGTCGCGGTTACCGCTGTGTTTACCTGTTGCTGAACATTTGCAAGTGCCTGATCATTGCTGCTCTTGTAGTTATTCAAAGCGTTCAGGTTAGCAGTATCACCAGTCTGGCGATCCTCAATCTCTTGCGTTAAACCATCATCCAGATCCTGCACTGCCGAGATGCGTTGACGGGTTTCCTGATTTAATGCAGTATTTAGCTGATCTGCCTGAGTTTGTACCGCAGTAATATTATCGATTAAATTGCCAATATCACCATCAAGGCCTGCAATCGTGTCGATCTTATCAATCTTGGTTTGCAAGTCTTGATGAAGTTGAGTCTCAGTAATTTTCCTCGATAAAATATCGAGTACAGCTGACGCATCCGCAGATGTTGTAGCACTAACACGTGCAGACCATGGACCAATGTTTCCGATCCGGTCAATCAAACGACCACGGAACCAGCGGGTTAAATTCGGCTGCATGCCTTGAATTTCATGCACAGTTGTTGGATAAGCAAATAAGCCAAGCGTTGCTGCATTAGCACCATTTGCTGTGCTTGAAATTTCAATTTCCGTATAAGCAGTATCAAGCGCACCAACCGCAGGAAAATTCCAATCTAAGCGATAACCAAACAAGATGCCTGTCGCTGCAATGTTGGCTAAAGCAGGCGGCAAGCCTTGTTTTCCAGTCAGTGCAGTCAGTATGGAATACGTTGGCAAGGAAGCAATATCAAAGGCTGAAATTGCTGTCACACGCGCTTCGTAATTACCCGCATAAATGCCCTGCACTTCAATAGAATTGCTACCCGTAATCGGCAACTTAATCCAGGTGCCATCATCCTTGCGCCATTCCACCTGATACTTGGTTGCGCCTTGAGCTTGAGGCCATGAGATAGCCATAGTTTCAATGGATAAGCCTTGCTGCACCATAGTTTCAGAAGTGATTGATACAGACTCTACGGGTGCCTGAATTGTTGGATTAATGATGGAAATTGGACGCTCATCAATAAAAGCACCGAAATCGATTGCATTATATTTGGCTGATTCATATTGCAAGCCAGTGATTGAAAACTGATGCTTGTCGTCTTGAGTAATACTCATGACGCGAAACTTCATGGTTTTCAAATCTTGCGCATCAACGACCCAGACATTTTCCGCTGCAACAGAGTCAAACGCCACTGTAACTGTGATATTGCGACCACTTACGGACGATACGATTCGAGCTTGTGCTTTTCCGTTTTCACCGTTTACAACCAGTCGATCACCCGCACGGCACACCACATCGTCACGATCTAAAGTGATAATTTTACGGTCGGCACTCACAGCAGAAATACGACCACCATTGGCACGGCCTGCAAAAAGCTCGTCTGCGATTTCAATCACTTTACCTGGTTGTGGGATATAACCATCAAGACCGACTTTAAAAGATACAGTGCGAGTTTCCAGTTGCTCAGACTTTAACGCCCAAAGACCTGCACGTTGCGCTTGCCCCTCACTCGTACAACCCCATGCATCAATCTCAACGATACGCACACCAAGCGGACTGGCGATTGCTTTCTCATCACGCACATAAACATATTCGGTCTTGTAGTGATTTGCAGGATTATCCCAAGCTACTTTCGCTACAGTGTGACGGTCTTTTGCTCTACTACCAACATACTCAAAATTCCCATCAATGACATTGGCGCGGGTATAAGTGAAGTATGTATCTTGCGGAATATCAGCATCACAGACAATTGAATTGCCATCCCAATAAGAGATTGCACGGAATACACCTGCCAACTTGCTCAAAATGGTATAAGCATCTTCTGTGGATTGTAGATAGACGTTGCAGGTAAAACGTGGCTCTTTTCCGCCTTTGCCATCATCCACCATCTGGTCGCAATACTGTGCAAGGCGATATAAAGACCATTTATCCAACATTGTAGACGTTAATCGATCACCCAGAGCATAGCGTTTTGCGGTGCAGATATCGTAATAGATCCAGGCTGGATTATTGGTATAGGCGCGCTTAAAAGTGCCGTCCCACATCCCGGCATAAGTGCGTGCAACCGGATCATAATTTGATGGAACCTGAAGCTTGATACCTTTTAAATCAACCGCGACTTTTGCCACATTAGAAAAGGTTTCGGCATCATATTGAAGGCCAAGCAAAGCGGTATTCGGATAACTGAGTTTTAGATCGATTACCTCAGTCAATGCATCCACATACATCTTGTCACTGATGTATTCAGATGTTGAGTTAGGTGTGATTCGACGCACACGAACTGTCCAGCCTGTATCTGCCTTTGGTAAATCAATTCGATGTGAACGCTCATAATTTGCCGAAGTTTTATCAGCGATTTGAGTATTTAGAACTTCAGTCCATGTGCCACCATCAGTTTGTAGATCAATCGCATACTGAATGACGATGCCTTTTACATCGCCATTATCAGCATTCTGCTGACGCAATGGCCCCCACTTAAAGCGCAAACGGATTGCATCCAGATCAGTATTGGTAAGTGAGCGAACCCAAGGCGTATCAGACTTTAATTCAACATTGATTGCAGTTTCAGATGAGATATCCGGAAAGCCTTCGATGTGAGCCTGATCATTGGTACCGTGGCGAAAGTCAGCCTGAACATCCTCAAAGTTCCAACCACCAGCCGGATTCTGTAGCGGTGTTTCTTCCAGATAAACTGACTGCAAGCCGTTGGCTAAACCTTCCACTTCTCCCTCAGACAAGCCATATAGAATTTTTATATAGGTTTTCGACTGAGCTGAGTCAGGTGCAATGACCGCTTTTCTTGCCTTACCCTCACCTGCTTTTGCGCCTTTAATTACTGCATTCATACTTATCCTCAGACAATAAAAAAGGCGCTGTATGCGCCTGTATATTCCTGTTATTTACATCAAGTCTTCGGGATACTGTCCGGCACTTGCGATAAATCCACCAACTTCGCGCTGACCATAAAGCACTGGCACTGGATTGCCTTGTGCAATGGTTGTAACCGCACCACCAAAGCCTTTATTGGCCTTGTTTCCGTCTTGGTTTTGGTCTTGGTTTTCAATCTTAGGCATTAGCATCATTGCAATACCACCGACCATCATGCCGGCACCAGCACCAATTAAGCCAACTGCAGCTGCACCCGCCACACCTGTCCAGCCAAGTGTTGCACCAACAACAATACCCGCTACAACCAATACAGCACCAACAATGGTTTGAACCACACCACCCGCACCTTTTACTTTCGGAACAACCTTAATCACTTTAGCACTGGTGCTCATGTCGAGTTCGGTTTCAGAGATATTTTGCTTATCCTGAAAAACCGCAAACTCTAAACCTTGTTCATGCGCATGCAGCATGAAGTACTCAAAGCCCGGCACCTGAACTGATAAAGCTCTCATCGCTTCACGGGTATTTTCCACATCGAGCCGAAATTCTTTACCGAAACGCTTGGCTAGAATGCCGTACAACTTAATTGTTTTGAGCATATCGAACCACCTTTGCTACTCGTTCTTGCCACTGTGGACCAAAGATTTCACGCACAGATTTACGGCCATACGGGTGATGTAGAATCAAAGCCGAACCAATGCAAGGCTCTGTTTTTTCGGATTTCAGCATGCCATTATCACCCAACCAGATCAGCGCATGATTCACATGCTCAGTGCGTCCGACTCGACACAACAAGACATCACCATACTGCGGCTGATCTACCTCAATAAAGCCCTCCTTTTGGAAATTATCCAGATAGAGAGATGGGCTGTCCTTAGACTCCCACCACAAGTCTTGACGCTCATAGTCTGGAATATAAATATCCAACTCGCGTTTGTAGAAATCACGAACAATGGCAAAGCAGTCTTGAATGCCGTGAATGTAGTTGCGGCCGACTAAAGGCGCTTTGTAGCCGCATGGATCATAGACCTGAAATTCAATATCAGGATAAGCACAGATGACCCATGGCTTTTCATGCAGCTCAATTTGAATTAAATCAATTTCAGATGCGCGTGCAGAAGCATTGGGGTGTGAATGCACATAGGCTTGAATCTCGCCCAGATCTTCAGCTCTGGCTAAATCCTCGTGATGAATTTCAAACTGATCTTTATTGTCTGAAATATTGCGGCACGGGATGTAATTTTTATCTACAATCACACCGCAGCATTCATCTGGGTAAACTTCAGCAGCATGTGCCTGAATTGCTTTTTTAAGTTTTGTGGTTAGTTTCATACACCACCTAAAATAATGAACTGGCAGGAAAAGCACCAATGCGCAGGACATTGCCTTTGCCGAAATGGCACTCACAACCCCTAGTTCTCTTTGAGCATTTATCCAGAGCGGGGTTATCAGTAGGTTCATCTCTGTCCGTAAACATAGCTGCGCCTGTATAGCCGCATTGTTCACTGCGATATTCCCATGCGCAGTAATTGGAAATCTGCCGAACTGGTATCTTCAAGCCTTCGAAATCAATCGGGTTTGAAAGTTCAAATGTTACAGCATTGGCGTTTTCGGAAGTCTTTTGCTCAATGTACCAAAGCTGCTCCTTAGCTTCATTTGAAGCGGATGCATTGCCCGCACTAAAGTTTTCAGCATCAAGATACTTGGCAAGTGTGGTAATGACTTTAAGCTTTGCGCCTGCAAAATCACTAAACTGCAAGCAAAGAGCAGAAACTGCGTTTTGAATGCCACTAATATTATTCGCCATGCTGAATGTTGGTGCAGATGCTTTACCGTCTGAACGCATCTCAAGACCTGACACTTCAAGCGCCATTGGCTCGAATGTCTGGCCCTGCCAGATGATGTTGCGATACCATGTTTTTGATTCGGCGCTTTCAAACACTTCACCAATTAATTGAGCCTCATCACCAAGCAATGAACTTGAGCCGATATAGCTGTAAATGCGCTCCCAGTCCTCATAAGAAATATGGCCGTGAAAACGTAAAATGCCCGCACCTAAAGTACGAGCATCGAGTTCAAACAGGGTAATTAGGCCATCTACATAGAGTTTTTGAAAATCACTGTTCAGTGCCATTCATCATCTCCGAAACTGCTTGAGCAATGCCAGTCGGCTGAAAATCTGCGGGTGTTTTTGACGTCGACATCTCATACTCAACTGGTGGCAACTCTTGCAGTCGCAAGTCAATCCAACGTGTTTCAGGGATGTCTACAGGCGTTTCAGTGTCAGCTACAATTCGCCCTTTCTTATTGAGCATGTAGTCATACGTCTTAACAGTAATGTCGCCATTTTCAAGTTGCTCATAGACCACTGCGACTAACACATTACCGTTTGCGTCTTTTGGAGTTTCAATATACCAACCCTCTTGCGCGAAACCTGATGAGCCTTTGATTAAATAATCACCCACACCTAACTTTTCAAACTCAATATTCTGCTGTTGCGCTTCATCGTTGAGTTTAATTTTATCAGCGAAAAGTTGAACGATAGGTGAGGCATTTTTCACAAAACCATTACTATCCGAGGTGGTATTCCCTGAGTGCAAGAATTTGTACCACGGCAAAACACTTGATGTGGTGTATTGACCTTTTCTAAAATACAAATCTTTACTTGTGTCATGACCAATTATTTGAAGTACGCGATCTGCGCTCGTACTACCGCCTGACGAAACACTTAATACATAACCCCACGCCAAACCGGCTTCGGGCAAAGGACGAACTGAGGAAGTTATTCCTTTAGACATAACAAATTGATTTTCAGTTAGGGTGTCTAAATCCAACCCTGTACCTTCTCCTTTCGATACATTCATGTTTGAGGTGGCTATAGCACCCAAACCTAAATTACTTCTTGCTGCTGCTGCTGTCGTAGCACCCGTCCCACCCTTATTGACTGGAAGTGCAGCAGGCAACACTCCTTGAGTAGTCGCGCCCAACTGAGCATAAAGCTCATCATCATTCGCCTGTAGTTTTTCCGAACCCGAGCGGAACGTGTCACCACCTGCACCTGTAGGTGCTGTGCCTTGATTGATTGTTTGCTTAGCCATAATTTACGCCCACAAAAAAGCCCTCGATTGAGGGCATAAAATTGATTGAAGTTAAGGTTTAAAGTCTTGGGTGAATGTAGTCGAGATTGACCAGACCATGCCACCCACCTGTCTTGCTTGGTATGAAGTGCTGGTCTTAACTCTCACCTCGCCATCCAAAGGAGAATCCCATAAAAATGAGTCAGCACCCTTGTGGCGATCAAAGAAGGCTTTAATTGCGATAATCTCATCCTTGTAGCCAGTTCTTTGATAGGCCCATTCGCCTTTTCGGTTGTTGATGCCAACCGAGATGCTTTGCTCATACCCATCACCGAATCTGCTAGATAACACATTGAAGTTTTGAGTATCCGAGCTGCCTTCTAGATCGCATGGGAAAGTAAATTTTTCGTTGCTCATAAATTGCGTCCAAGAAAAAACCTCCCGAAGGAGGTTTTGTTTAATCTATTTTTTTAATTTAAATCAGGTGCAATGAAATACTGACCGGAGATCGGGTCTGTGAAACCATCATCCATATCCAGCCCTACTGTTTGATTATTAATCTCCACACTTTTTACCGCATAAAGATATTGACTTGTTGTGGCTTCTATCGGGGTTGCATCAATCTCGGTAATGCTTGCAATAAACTCCTTAGCCACCCCATCTTTGCTTTTAAATGTCACTTTCTTTTGCATGCTTTTTACTTCCCGCTTATTTAATCCCATAAAGCTCCCCACCTTGTCGCCTAGCTTTCAAAAATCTTTGGTCGACTTTTTGATCAACCATAGAATTAACCATCTTACCAATAGTGACCATTAATTCACCATCCTGATTTGTCGAAGTTTCAACTTTCTCAGAAGAGTAATTATTGATAACCACTTTAGGTTGAATGACAGCTTTTCCACCAGAGCTACCCGAATTAATCGCATTCACAGTGCCCATACCAATACGATGGGTATCTCTAGCAGCATTAATACCTGCTATACCACCATTCGCATAACTACCATCTTTAATAGATTTTCTTAGCCCTTCGAAACCTTGTGGACCACCAATGGCCATCATCTCTTCTTTAGTAAGAACACCTTCCCACTTATGAACGATACCTGCCGGTTCATATTTACCGCCATAACCAGTGAACCCTCCTTCAGCAAAGCCTGCAATGGTTTGGGCTGCAATAGCCCCAACGCCTGCCATACCCATGCCAAGCACAATATTTGCTGCTGTAGACTTGCTAATCAGGTCTGTATTCCATGGACTTGCCAATACTTGGTTGTAGGCCAGAAAAGCACTTACAGTTGCAGAAGTCATCGCAAAGGCTTGCTGCATAGCAAACATAGCCTTATAAGCACCTGATTGCTCACCTGCGCCATCCTTAACGAGTTGAGTCATATTTGACCATGTTGAGGATGTTGCTGATAGAAGCACATTTAAAGATGATAAAGCTAAATCCTGCTTATCCCTTTCAAACTGCGACTGTGCAGCAAGTGTTTCAGCCGTAAATTGAGCCTCGGACATGGTGAACCACTCCCGATACTCAATGATTGCATTCATTCGATTTTGAAGTGCTGCTTCTGCACTGTAGTCCACTCCAATAGCACCCAAGAAGTTTTGAGCTGCTCCTTGCTGGGCATAAGCAGTGTCTTGGCCTTCACGCATATAAGAGGCAACCATTAGCTCATGGCGCTCATCGCTTGATAGTTTTCGATTTCGATCAATTTCTCTGCGCTCTAGTTCATAGCGCTTTTTAATCCTGTCTATTTCAGCATATTGGAATTCATTGGCTGCAAAGATTCGCTGCTCCTGGGTGAGCTTAATCAGTTCCAATTCCTGCTTAAACTGCTCATCCAGCGAGCTTTTCTTAAGGGCTTTTTGCTCCTTTGTTAAGTCATGATCTGCCTTGATTTCCTGTTCTCTAATATTCATCGAGAACCGAAGCTTCTGCTCTTCAGTCATCAGGTGTTCAGCCAATTCAAATTCGAACTTCATCTGAATCAGTTTTTCTTCCTGATTGTATCGGTCTTGGGCATCATCTATATATTTAGACATGCCTTTTTCCTGAAGATACTCGATTTCATCATTCAGCTTCATTCGTCGCTGCTGATCGGCAGTAGCATATTCATATTCAATTCGAGCGATTTCTTTAGCTAAACGCTCAGCTTCACGTTTTCGCTTGTCGCCTTCTGATTTGGCCTTCTTGGTTTTTTCCTTTTCACCTGCTGTAAAGTCATCAAGGCCAGTGGTGATGCCTTTTCTAGGGGTGTCTTTTGGAGGTGGAACTTTCAGGTTTTTTACATTGTTAGCTGTTTTTCCAGTAAAAATCTTGTCGATTTTTTCCATTGAGTTGGCAACCGAATCAACAGCATTGGTATAGTTATCCTTAACAATTTGCGCTGCACCAGCAAAATCACCACTAAGGAAGCGCATCATAGCCGCCGCACCAGCCCCAATGGCATCACCAACCAAATAGAAGGCATTGCCTACCACAATAGCGGTAGAGGCCAATACTTTTAGGGTTACAGCCAGAGTATCTCCAACTTGGGCGAAGGTGCTGCCTTGCTCCGAATCCTGAAAGAAGGCATCAGCGATATCAACTAGGGCGGGAACAACAGCAGCAAGCATGGTGTTGCTCATGCCCTTTAATTGAAGCTCTAGCAGCCGCGCTTGGGCTGAAAAATCAATAGCCGTCTCAATACCCTGTTCCGTGATAATAAAGCCAGCGCGCTCAGCAGCATTGCCCCATTCTTCAATTGCAGCACCATTGTCAGCAAATATTGGCAAAAGTTTAGTGAAGTCATTTGCCATATTCTCAGTCAAAAATGACATTTGCTCTTGTGAAACACCTGCCTCTTCAAGCTTATTTACATACATCTGCATGGCATCGCCACCGGATGCCTTTTGCATTTCAAGGGCAAACTTTTTAATTTCTTCGCCTGACATTTTGGAATGCTTTTGTAGCAGTTCGAATGCGTCTGTAGCTTCACCCTTACCAGTTAAAACAAACTCCCCAAGCTTTTCATTAAAATCTTTGATTTGGTCTGATAGTTGCTCTTGTGTTATACCAACCTGTTGAGCAGCTACAGCCATGCGCTGAAATTCTACTACCCCCATATCAGCTACAGTGGCAAGGTTTTGAATCTCTTTTGCATTATTGGAATATGCTAATGCCATTCCAGTTAAAGCGCCAAGCGAACCTACTGCTGCACCTGCAATAGAAGCAATACCGGTGGTGTTTCAAAAAGTATGCTGGCATTAAACGAATCCATTATTGATATAAAAGAACACTAAATCAAAGGCTTTGAAATGATTTTCAAGCTTTTTGGAGAAGTTGCAGCTTCTCCTAAAGCCTCGCCTGATTCGATGCCGTAATCGACAATTATTGCCTTCTATACCCACAGTGAAAAATTTACCAATCAACTGTTTGCATTCTTTAAAGGTCGTAACAAAGCTATCCCAATGGTCACTTGATATACATGTATAGCTTACACCTAACTGCTTCAATTTTAATTTAAGTCGTTTTGCAGTGGCTAAATCTCGGTTACCCCATACATAAGCAACAATTTCACCTGTTTCTCGATGATAGGCATAAATTAGCCATTGTTTATTTTGCTTATGACCAACAAAAGTCCAAAACTCATCTACTTCAAGGGTTTCATAATGACTTTGCTGTGCTCGAAGTTGATATTTTGATTGGCTAAGTGTCCGTAGAACTTTACCGATACTTACTCTTTCAATTTCTGCTATATCCCTGACACCACTGCCTCGCACCATGAGGTGTAATATTTTGGTTTTGATACCTGAGTGACAGCCTTGATAACTGAGAGCATGATCACCAATAAATTGACGTCTGCATATTTTACATTGGTAATTTTGCTTACCATCTACTTTTGTGCCATTTTTCTTTATACTGTCACTTAGGCAGGCTGGACACTTGATTTCTAGAGTTATTCGCATTTCTCTATTTTATCAAAATCCAACCTGCTTTTTTTCAGCATACTTTTTGAAACACCACCGCAATACCAATAGCCGCACCTGAAAGCAATGCACTGCTTGATCCTAGAGTTTTAGTAAGACCGCCAAGCGACCCATCGAAACTAGAGACTCCATCTTTAGCTGATTTAGCTGAATCTCCAGCCTGTTTAAAGGCCACACCAAGGTCTTTTGATTTCTTGGCTGTCTTATCCCCCTGCGTTTCAACATTCTTAAGTGACTTATCAACCGAATCCAGTTCAGTTTTTGCTTTTCTGGAATCAACTGTGATGAGTAATTTGGATTCTTGAGCCATTTTGTTTTCCTGCGGGCAATAAAAAACCCCGCTTTTGCGGGGTTATATTTAAGGGCTTAATCTATGGGCAGTGCTTTTTCCATAAATCATTAAATTCAGATTTGGATGCGTTGTAGTCTTCAAGGTAAACGTTATCACCATCACTTAAAAAACGTTTTGCACCGGCATAGCCACCAAAACTATTTTTAGAGTTAACTTGACCACATTGTGCGCTTACAAACTCATATTTGGCAGACTCTGGATCTTTAAGTATCCCAGATAAAGCTGTTTGAATTTGCGCTTGTTGCATCATCTTCTGAGTTTCTGCGCTCGGCTCGGATGGAGGTGTGTCAGAATTCACACTAACTATTATCATAATCACCGTAAAGATAATAAAGCCAAGCACTATTTTAGTGAATAATGATGTTTTCTTTGGTTGTTTTGCGCCACATTGCGGACAATTTTCAGCTTTATCGCTTATCTGGTTTCCGCATTCCTTACATGGTTTAAGCGCCATGTTATTCCCCGATTTTAAGAATTATCAGGGATAAGATACTAAGTTTCTCTCAAAAAAGAAATGTGAGCACATTAATCCAGCTCTTGAAGGTCATAGGCATTAAAATTTGGACAAAGATCACAGCTAACCTCAACTGCTTTAGCTTGGAGTTGATCCTGAAGTGATGCGGGGTGGCACTTATTTAAAAAACGAGCTGCGCCAGAGAGTTGCTTGCATGGATAAATCCATTGCGTAGGCTTTTTATCACTTTCTTTACTCAAGAGAGTGTCATTCTCGTTAATTATTCTTAACTCAAAAATCATTGATCCATAGTTGGGCGACCCTAGGTCTTCTTTTATCTCGAAACAGTATGCCTTGTGGTCTTTTACCCTGAAGGAATTGCGGTAACACCTCAGCATCTCAGCCAAGTATCTAGACCTATTTAATGGTTTGCCATCCAAGAAGATATGAACCCCTTTCCAGTCAATCGCCAGATCAAGCAAAGCAATCAATAAGCTACAATTTTTTTGATTTATCGAGAAAGTTGAGATGTAGTAAACCGCTTTTCCATCTATCTTTTCCTCAAATTCATCAGCTAGCTTAGCTAGGCTCAGCGCAGCGGGAAAGTTGCGAGATTTCGACTTAGGGAATGCTATCGTAAAGTTTGAGTTGAGCGACCTTACAATCATTTGTGCTTGAATATCTGGTGTTAATTCGTACATAACATTTTTTTTGCGAATTTTTAACACAAGATACTAATTCCAGCATGAAAAAACCATCCCGAAGGATGGTTGTTTTTACTTAATCATCAAGACTATCGCCACAATGACCAAGATAGCTGTTAGCAGATAGCAATTGGTTCGCCACATCAGGATGGTCTTAGTACCTCGCTTTATTAAAGCATCGTACTCCCGCATTTTATCCATTGCGCGGGCCATAGCTGCATCACCTCTTTGCAGGAGAGTAATCATTTCTAATTTTTCCTGCTCCAAGATTCGTCTTTCCTTGGCATGCAGGAGAATCATTTCATGATCTGCCAGAATTCGATATTTAATATCTTCCAGCAACTCATCACGGCTCATGCTTAGAATGTCTTCGCTCAACTCAAAATCTAGATCATTCATGCTGTGCCGCCTTGATCTTTAGCTAACTTTGCCAAACCTTTAGGTGTGATGCGAACTTGTTCAGTAATTTTGGTAGTGCCATCACCTCGCGTCACCTCAGTTATCTTATGTTCCAGATAACCAGCTTGCACTTTGTCTTGATAGCCTAGCCAGTGAGAGTTACCTGCTCGCTTGTAAATCCATTTACCAGATGAAAGCTTGGCAATTAGATCTTTTGGGCGCATTTGCAGAGCTTTAGCTGCATCGGTTAGACATAGACTTCCATCAGCTTTGGCAATTCGATCATATGCCTCTACTGAAGGCTTCATTTCCTGAACTTCTTCCTCTAAACCCACAATCCTTTCAGAGTAACCTAGAAGCAAATCTCTCAAAACGCGCGGATCAGCTAAAGACTTCATTGGGTCAAAGTTTTGGATAAGCTCTTTGGCTTTGAAGTAACCCTTCACTAATTGTTTTTGTACCTTCCAAGCTAAGTCGTCGGTAAATGACTTAACCAACATGAGATAACCTGATTCAGTGATCAATACTCCATTAGAAGCAAACTTAGAAAAAACACCGTCTTGAAGGTTGGAACGAATTTCGTCCTTACCTACTTCAAAGTAATCTTCACCTTCTGTTAAGTGCTTTTTGTTAGTACCAAAATTCCGTTTAGCTGTGCCTTCTGGGCGACCATGAACTTCATCAACCATTGCGAAAGTTACAACACGCTGACCTTGGTACTCAACAATATCCAAAACCTTATCAGCAACAGTCACTCTGTTATTTAATTTTGCATTCATGCCACTGACTCCTGTGCTAATAACTTTGCCGCTTTCGGTGAATGTTGCTCAAAGTAGGTAACTTCTTCACAGCACTCATCTACCCATTTATTCAAATGATCCCAAGTGATTGAGGCTAAGGTGTAGGCTGTTGTGTGCTTTTCAGACTTTTCCATAATCAGAGTGACTAAGGTTTGCAGGTCGCTAAAGCCTTTTTCAGCATTGTTAATAAAATCAACAAAGCGTTCTAATTGGTGTTCACTGATCTGAACTTGATTCGCTTCAGTGATATGGGTTATATTTGACATGTGTTTACATCCTTCTGTGATGGCAACTGAACCTTGCGAAATGTGGTAGTGGAGCAAGGTTTTTTTGTGCCTATTGATTTCATGCTTTCGCACTCTTGTGTTTTTCTACCAATAATTTGACTGCTTCATTCATAAGATAAACGATTGATCTTTTATCCTCTTTAGCAATCAGCTTAAGTTCTTTATGTAGTTCGCTGTCTAGCCGACCTTTTACATAAACAAATTCTTCTTTCATTATTTCCTCCTATTTATGCCACAATTTGTGGCGTTTAATAACTATAGCCACACTTTGTGGTAATGTAAATACCTATCATGAAATATTTACCACAATTTGTGGCATTGAGGTTTTTAGATGAGTAATCAAGCTGATCACACTATAGTTCGATTGCGTGTGCCACCTGAGCTAAAACAAAAAATTGAGAAATCCGCTGAGGAAAATAACCGCTCTCAGAGCGCTGAGATGGTCGCTCGTCTTGAGCAAAGTTTTGAGTCTGCCTTTTTTAGTGACGAGGAAAAGGCCCAATACGGTAAGGGTTTTTTATCTGGGACTGCCACTGCTCTAAGCATGCTATACGGTAATGTACTGAACAAGCTTGAACATCAATACACCAATAACCCAACCCCTGAATTACATTTAGAGGTTGAGAAATATAAGTTTTTAATAGAGAAATTAGAGCTAATTGCTGACAATAAAGACAAAAGTCCAATTCTGGATGAGTTTAAAAAAGCACCCTAAGGTGCTTTTCTTTTACTCATCTTCTTATATGCCTCATCAATAAACCGGTTATCCAGATCAAAGATGACTGCATTGAAAATATAACGCTCTACGGGTAACTCATACTGCTCACAATAGGCATTTAAGTCAGCAATGCTTAATGCCAACGGTGCGCCTTGCTCGTATCGACGTGAGCGTGAGATGACGTTGTAGGCTTCAATTAAAGCATTGGCTGTATATGAGTATACAGGCGGATCAGGTAATTCATGCCCCTGCTTTTCACGCAACTTTATTTGGTAGTCACTGAGTCCAGCAAACTGGTTGAGGTATCGGTAGAGTTCTGCAACTTTCCCAAAATTAACTGCCGGTTAACCTCAAACTCTTTAGAGATTTCCATGGCCTTTTTTGAGACAAAAATCATTAACTCAACACCCTGAGTGCCGCCATTTAGGAAAATTTCACCGGCAATTTCAGGAGAAAATGCAACATCCTGCTTCAACTCCTGTTCTCCATTTTCACCGATATGAAGAATATCAAAGCCTTGCCAGTCTTCAATTAAAAATGCTTCTGCTTTGTATTGGAAGAAGTGAAATGGTTTTTTGTTTTCATCGTCAGGCTGTGCGCGATATAGAACCCCAGCCTCTTCATTCTTTGCGAGATAAAGTTCATTATTAGCGCTTTTAATCTTAATGCGCTGCTGCTTATCACCGTCTTTCTTGTAGTCAAACCATTTAGCTGTGTTTGTGCTTGTGCCGATACCAAATGCCATATTTATACCTATACCTTTACTTGATGTTTGGGGTTATAATTCATCTATGGTTTGCTTCCTTCTGCCATAAGGTCGTGAACACAAAAAAGCCCATGATTACGAGTCACGGGCTTTTTGCTTTTCTAAATCTATTTACGCAACTGAACGTGTGATGGTTGGTGCCACTTTGACCTGCTTAAACTCTAGAGCCAGCGTGTGGTCGTCGGTCGCATTGGTGTCCGACATGCCATCATTATCGAGTTCCAATTTAGAGAAATGGAACCCGTAAGCATTGCCTTGAGTATCTTCAATGCCAATTTCCGCAGTCATGGTTTCACGCGATTCAACATATGGAATCCAGGCTTTGGACTGTTCTGTTAAAACTACTGTCGCACTAAGACCAATATTCACTTTGCCTTCAGTGTAGCGGTTTGGAATGATGCTCTGATTACCTAAACATGGGCGAGCTGTCAGGTTGTTATTAATCGTAATACTGAAGGATTCAGCACACGCAGTGCCCACCGTACTCACACCATTGATCTTGAATGTATTCACATTGATAGATGACATGAATGGTGTATCAGGTGCAGCAAGTGGAGCAGTTACAGGGCTTACTGCTGGATTTGCATAGCCTGTAGCGCTAATTGTTGCAGAGCCTGTGATTTTGCCTTCGGTGTCGCCTTGAATGGTTAATTCACCGATACGAGCACCTGAGAACACCTGAGTAAAGTTTAGTTTTTTATCATGCTTTACAATGGTAAAGGTATCTAATTCCATGCCACCAATTTCAAGAGTGGCTACACCAGTTAAAGCATCATCAACAAACACATTACCAGCCACACCTTCAAGCAGAATATCTTGGCTTAAAGCCGATAGTTCATACTCAATGGTGCCAGTCGCTTCACCCGAAGTGGCCATTGAGCCTTGATCAAAGCGAGAATCTACAATTTCATCAGATTCGGTAAGTGAAACAGTTTTCTTTAGTGAGTCAGAGTTTCGACGCAACGTATGCCAGACAGGCACTGCAGGCAGAACATTAGGTGACTCTTCTTTTGCAATGTAGATAACTACATCAGTGCCTTTGGATGACATAATGTGCTCCTTAATTTTAGGCAATAAAAAACCGCCAGGTAGGCGGTGGTTTTGGTTAGATTTAAAATCTGATCAAGATGATTGGAAAAATGGCAACGATGGCTGTAACTCGCTTTCCAGTTGCGCTATTTCATCATCAAGTGGATGCTTTTCTTGTTTCCACGCATTCATATCTCTAGCCGAACAGCTAACTTGCTGCTTCCGACTATTGCGATAACCGACAATATGGTTATATCGCGCCCATTTAGATTGAAAAACTTGGGTTAATTGGTTTGCCATCCAGTTGAAGGCATCAATAAATTGCTCTTTTACTGCATCTGCTTTCTCGCCATTAAAGCCCATCACCAGAAACATCCAGCCATCCTTAGTCATTTGATAGAATTTTCTAGGCTTTCCATTCTGCAAGTCATTGTTTTCAAAGCAAAGCGCAAAATTGCGTTCACGAAATTTCTGTGAGCATTTCATATTTTTTATAGAGCGAAGCACATCAGAGTGTCGTTTTTTGAATGCTTCCGCTACTGCATAACTGGTTGTCTTTGGTTCGCCATTTTCATTTGAGACCATGGCGCGTAAATTTAATGTTGTCATCATGTTCATAAGATTTCCTCTTATATGACCATGTTCAGAAAAAGAAACTGGCAGGCAAGTTGAACATGGAAACGTGCTTTTCGAACCGTCGTTCTAGCCAGTGGTTTGCCTAAAAACAGGCATAAAAAAAGCCCTGCATCGCTGCAAGGCTCATTTTCTCAGTTAAAAAATTGGCTAATTGTCCAATTTTCCTGTTTTGAATTTGGTGAATTTTGGTCAATAAAAAACCCCGCTTATTGCGAGGTTTATGTTTTGGGTTGAGTGATTCCCAATTTAGACAAAATAATATATAAACGGCATTTAGGTCAATTGATACTGCACAATTTTTCTAGTTCACTCGGAACTCAGCTCTGATTATTTTTGCGTAGAAGTTCTTTTCATCCATGCTTTGTGGTGCATGAACTTTGTATATTTCGAGATGAGATACACTAAAAGACTGTAAATGCTTTCGCCATATGTCGCACAACTCAGAAAGCATCATCATGCCGCTACCAAGTGGAGCAAAGCATTGAATTGAAATAATGCCTTGATCCCGAATGCATGGCTTATCACCAATGCCTACAATCTGGCTATCAGCGTATTGAATAAACGCCTTACTCCAAGCCTTATTTTTCGGTGGCTCAAATGGCATGCCATGACTTAGTGGCTTATTCACCATTTCAACGATTAGATTTTCGAGTTTGGCAATTCTTACCAATTCCTGATGAATGGCTGTTTCAGCCTGAGTAAGTGTCATCATTTGTATTTACTCGCTACTGATTGGTAGGACAATGCGTAGACACCATTGGGTGCTTGCTGACTCCACCCATTTTCTAAACGTGTGCCGTATGGACTCAATGTCTGGATATAGACAAGACCGCCTATTTTCGCTGTAGATGCGACTTTCAAACCTTCTGCTAGTGTTGCACCACCCGATAGGTCAAAGCCTTTCTCATACATGCCTTGCGGTCTATCAAGCGTTACTTTGTGCGATGCCCGAAATTCACCATCCATGACAGGCGAGCGCACAATAACTTGCTGCAATGTTTCGCCTACAATCTTTTTGAGATGGTCATCTGCATTCTTCACCACATCAAGCGCAAAATTAGTCGGTTTGTTTTTCCATCCCATTTAACACCTCGGCAGATTCTCAGTTAATTCGCGCTCATCGTATGAGTTGTGAATATAAGCGCCATCTTCATATCTCACACCGCACTTGCAATCAGGATTGAAATCATGTGGTTTTAAATCATTTTGAGGTATCACATGAACTGAATCATGGATTTCGTGTACTTCCCAAGCCATAACTACACCTTTCTAAGCTGACAAGTCCAAATACTATCTGTCGGATCAGCCCCAATATTCACCACTTTAAAATCACCTTTACTGGTTGCCCAAACATCACCAATCTGCGGAATGCCTGTAACTTCATTCTGCAGAACAATTGCTTTTGCATCTTCGGCTTGATAATCAGCAGGCTTCACCAAGTCTTTTTGATATGAGCCAAACAGAACGCCCCGCCCTGAATATGATTCATCACCAACAATGGGATAAGTCTGCGTTTCAAAATCAAACTCACCCGAGTAAATCAGTTTTGTGCAGGTGAAGGTGTCGACAGCATCGGCCAATTTTGTACTGAATGCTTGCGCAACCTTGGCTTGGATTTTATCTTTCATCACTTCACCACAAATGTATTAATTGCAAAGCCTTTTAAAAGATACGGACTCAGCAAGTCATCAATGAATAACATTGTCGAGCTTTTGCCCTGCTCCATACCTGCCACGTACTCTGTCTGAACCTCTACGGTATCTGCTTTGACGCGTTCGGATTTCACTACACCATCCGTACGGTCTTTATATAACTCACCTTTAGCGGCTAACTGTGCAGCATAAGCCCCTGCAAGTAATACATCTTCTGGAATTACTTCAAATTGACGCAAATGCTTAACACGAAGCCAAGCATTCGCCTGAGTAACTGCGAGATTAGCGTCACCCGATCCAGCCCAATCTGGGCCAAGGCTTTGAGTGACTGAATCGATAGTGACGTAATTCATAGTTATTCCTTGGTTGTTTCGGTTCCAGCTGCAGCACCTTCAGTGCCACCGCCATTCTTACCAGCATCATCATCTTTAGGCGGTGTGCTTGAACCTGTAGATGATCCAGATGCTTTGCCTGATACCTTTTTAGGCTGCTGAACTTTAAATCCAGCAACTACATCTTCCCAGCGGGTTTTCTTTTCGCCTTTACCAATAGCCATGTTTAGCTCCTTACTTGGTTAGAATGAATGCCAATGGAATGGCTTTGCGGTCATAGACACGTGTCCAGTTTGCAGCTAAAGCAAGGTCAGCCCATGATGCAGAAATTGCTGGATCTTCTGTACCGTTGCCAGTGATAGTTGCACTGGTGAAGCTGTAGCCGAGCGGGTGAATGAATGTCTTACGACGCGACCAGATTGTTTCTACACCACCACCGTTTGCTTCTTCATCTTTGTAAGAAACAGTTTGAGCATTGTCTGGTTGACCAAAGCCGTAACCAATCGCACCAGCACCCAAAAGGATTGAAAGGTACTGACCTGAAATCATCGGCATGCCGTCATCTTTAACCAAGCGCTTACCTTGATAAGTAGCAATCTGAGTTTTGGCATCTGAATGCTCAACAAACTCGATCAAGTTTTGCTTTTGAAGATCAGCATACTTTTTAGAGTGAACCACTAGAGCGCCCAAGCCCTCATCGCTATCACCCATAGTTGCACCAGCATCAATGATGATGTCAGCATCCAGAGTGCCAACTGCATCTGATACCACCATGTCGCTTGCATGATTGGCCACGTTGTCGGCATACACACCCAAAACGGATGCAATTAGACGACGTTGAACCTGACGTTGCCAGTAGCGGTTTAGTTTGCGACCTACTGCGGCAAGTGGATCTTGTGCGGTTAATTCCTTCACAAGGTTTGCAGCCGCCCAGCCTTCGTTCAGGTGAGCAATGCGGGCTTTCATCACACCAGTATTCAGTGCCAACGGAACAGCTTTGTCAGCCGGGTTGTCGTTGCTGTAGTTTGGTTCGATAGACGCATCCAAATCATTCCAGTATGGAACTTCTTGAATTGCAGTACGCGCATTCAATAATTGGCTAAATTCGTTATTGGTGACCAATACACCTGAATCAGCAAATGCGGTTTTTTCAAGGGAATCACGATCAATGTAGCTTGCTAGAAGGTCGCGGTTATAAATATCTGTAAGGCGAACTGATGCCATAAGATTAATACTCCAAATTATTTATTAAATTCGCCATTGTCTAAAGCAGCCTTGAACCCTGATGGGTCGCGTAATTGCCACTCTTGACGCTCGGCTGTCGTCATTTCATGTGGTTTTTTAGTAGCACCGCCACCTTGACCACCAGAAGCCCCACTTCCTGATGCGTTTGACGCACGAATCAAAGGCTTGAATGCCTCATTCGCACGAAATTCTTTTTCTAAATCTTCAATGCTCAATGCGCTTGGCTTGCCCTGCAAATCAAGAACACGGATTTTGATTTCACCATCTACAGTTTCAACCTGTAGGCGATTGCTGATATGTGGAAGCAAAACGGAATCACTACCTGGTACAGCGAGTTTCGCTGCCAGTTCAGTAGCTTTACTTCCAACTGTTAATTTGTAGACTTGTGCTTCAAGTGCCTGTTTTTCGTTTAACAGCTCGGTTTCGCGTGCTGCAAGCTTTTCACTCCATGACTTTTCCAAGGCTTCGATATTGCCGTTTTTGCGGGCATTTTCTTCAGCTTCTTTTCGGGCCTGTTCTTCCGCTTCTTTGCGCTTTTGCTGTTCCGCTTTCTTTTCAGCAAGCAGCTCATCAACCTTCTTACGTAGGCCCTCATCATTTTGTGGCTGCGGAATACCTTCGATTTTCAGGACGTATTTACCGTCTTTTTCTTCATAGAGTGATTTGACAGATTCCTCGACACCATCGAGATTTTCTAATTCATACTTCAGCATTTTGCTCTCCGAGCGATTGTGCAGTCACAAACTGCGGGCATAAAAAAAGACCCGTTTGGGTCTAGGTTTGGATTTGGTTTATTTGCGCTGATTGCTCAACTCAATATCTTTTTGATTAATTGAGCTTCGCATAACAGGTGTCTTTTTCTTAGGTGGTATCTGGAAAGTTGCAGTCACAATCGTCATCCCATCCACACTACATTCAGCACTAACATTTGACTGTATGCCTATCTCTTGTTTGGTTTCGGCATCTACAAGTACAAATTGATTGGTGCCTTCAATAAGCTTTAATTCAACGTCTTTCATAATCCCAATTCCTTAAACGTCTTTGCATCCAGCGCCTTCAACTCATCCAGCGTGTACATGGCGCCTTGAGGATCGACAAACTTATCAATGCTGTACTTACCTTCTTTGTAGAGCTTGTAGCGTGCTGGACCGAGCCATTCTTTCTGAAAAAACTCATCAGTCTGGTCGAAAAACTTCTTAAACGATGTATTGGCATCCAACTGGCCAATCAGGTCTTTACGTTCATCTTTTGGAATATCCTTGACCTTACGCTCATCCATTACAAACGGACGCTTGCCTGATAGCTTTCCATCAGCATCAACTCCAATGAGAACGCTGCGGCAGTTATAATGCAAAGGCGGTTGCGGATGTGGCTTATCAATCTCATACACCGACTGATCTAGTACAGAACACGTTTTGGACGTTCTCCCGTCCAAAGTACTGACGAATTTCACATGAGTGAATCCAAGTGCCTTCCAGGTATCGTCATATGAGATATTCGCTACATGACTTCGTGCGGTCCGAACAGTACGCTCAATCTCTACCTTGGTCGCATCCCAGATACCACCCACATAAGCGTATTGATTGCCGACCTTGGTTCGCTTGCCACGAATGCAGGTAATGATTTCCTGATTCGTCTGCCCCTGATTGATACCGTCACGAATCGCATATTCAACCTGCTTTCGCGCCTTATCCAGTACAAAGCCAAACATTTCATTAATGAGCTGACCGCCTGCCAATGGAGTAGACTTTGCTTTTTTATAAAGCTGCTCACCACTGACCGAAGCTGCTGCACCTGTCATCAACTGACTAACATAAGATGCTTCATACACCGCCATGCTGACCGCTGACTGGTGGAAGGTTTCTGGCACCTCGACTGAAATCTCTTTAAATCGGTCATTCAGCAGGATTCGGATTTCTTTCAATTGATCAGTAGTGTATTGACCGCTCGCCAATGCGATTCTTTCAGCGTCAGACAGGTTTTCAAGCAATTCCCTTAGCTCGGATACCAACTTGTTAGACAGTCCGTAGAATCGGCTTAAAACTTCATTTACAGCTTGGGTCGATGCTCGATAGCTATAGGCTGAATGTTGGCTTAAAGCATTAAGTATTGCTTTCTGTGCTATTTGGTCATTCATAGTTCACACCTGGTAAAGCACTAGCTGTTTCAGCTTCGATCCGCTGTTCTTCTTCCTCAAAATCAATCTCAGGAACTTTTCCGGTTGTTCGGATTTCATGGAAGGTTTGACGGCTCAATTTGCCTTGCTGGACCAGCTCGTTATAAAACTTCAAGGCATCAAGTGAAAGCTTACCTTTAGCAAAGTCCTGTTTGATCGTGAACTTAGCTTTACCAGATCCAAAGTACTTGGCACACCAGCGCAACACAATTTCAGAGGCTTCATTGAGGTTCGCCACACATAACGACAAGACAGAATATTTCGCCATCGATTCATTGTTGGATTCGGTTGCAGTTTTCACCACTTGATTTTCCTCAAGCAGTTTTGCCCCCAAAGCCTTCATGTGCTTCTCTTTGGCTTCCATTGCCTCTTTGGCAATCATCTGCTCCTCTGCTTGAGCAAAGGTGAATGTCGCACCCGTTGGAAGCATTAAAGGAGTTGTAGAGCCTAGCATTACACCATTTTCTTGCAGCCAATCGCGCCACTCGGTATCAAGGCCAGTCATCACTGGTTGAATCTGGCCACAGAGGAACACACTGTTCTCATACTCAGCTGAGTTGTGATAATGCGCGATATTCATCAATGCCAGTGACTCAAGCGGGATATTATCAATCTCCCAATCATTGGCCACCGATCCAAGCGGGATAAATGGTATCTCATTCCACTTGGCGCCATTTGCATCAGTCGGATAATACGGTTCGCTATCAGCTTGCAGGGTGCCAGTACGATCAGAATAAATCTGAACACAATATTCACCGTTCTGGTCCAGTCGCAATACCCGATAAAGCTGAATCTCTTTTAGGCTAAACTCGTCACTCGGATCCACAATAGAATCCTTCTCAGCAAGGACTACCAAAGCTGTCTTAAAGTGAGCACCTACCTTACGCACACCCCAATTGATAATGCTTAAGGTTTTGTAATGCACGACTGTCGGCAAAATACCTAAACGCTCAACCTCAGCAACCGAAGTCGCACCATCTGTCTGCGGATAATCCACAAAGAGACCGCCACGGCCAGCATCAAGTAAGCCACCCAAAGCGCTTTGCATCAAATGGTAGTAAGACTTGCCAGTACCATCGGCATTGTATTTCAGGAAATCCATACCATCAGGATCAAAGTTCGGATCTTCCGAGAAGGCAATGCCGATTAATTCCTGTTTAGTGTCTTTGGTGATTTCATACAGCACAGCACGATCACGATAAGCCTGATTGCGTAAATCATTCTCGCGCTGATCCTTGCTCACATTGATTTCAGGCAGATATAAAGCACCTGCCTTTTTCACTGCATTTGCACCATCACATAGATCGTGAACGACCTTCCAGCGGCCTTCAAATTCAGCATATTTAGGATGTTTTGAATTGACTGCCATTTAGTACACCGTGCTTAATGAAATAGTTTTAGGTTGAATCTTCTTCGACATCGCTACAGCAAAATATCTAAAACCATCGGCACCATGCGAAGTATGGTCATGCAGAGGTTTATCCTTCCAGCAGCCTTTCTTGTCATCCCACTCTTTGCGATAGTTTTCCAGATGAGAAATACCTTCCTCACACTTGGTTTCATCAAACTCACATCGAGGCAGGATTTCACGGGCCAATTCAATGCCGTCCATGATTCCAATATTAGGAACCACTTGGAAACGAACTGAATATTTCACCCCATCAATCTCATAACCTTCTTTGGCAATATCAAGGCGAGATTTACCATCGTTCATCAATGAGCGGTTTTGAATATCATGTGGAGCGTAATGTGCTGAATAGGTATAGCCGCGATCCTTCAAGACCTTGAAGTAATGACGCATGCCTTCGCCTGAGTTTTCGTAGTAATCAATCACCTGATAATGATCATCACCGATCTTGCGAATGAACCAGATCACCATAGAATCCGATACACCCAAATCCCAGAAGGTCATCACATCCAAGTGTGAATTATCAGGCAACTCACCAATGCGGCCATTCTCGTACAAGAATTTGAATTGCTTCTTGTAGTAAGCGCCCTCTACTGACTGAGCAAAGGCCTCGGATGGAATAGATGGATACTCACGCTTAATATCCTCACCAAGCGTTTTCTCTTTCTGCCAGTACCATTGTTGCTGCTCTGGTGTGGTATGGATGTTGTATTTAGCTTTTAGCTCAGCAAAGTAATCTTTTAGGCGCTGCGGAATCTCAGCTGTAACCGGCAGGGCATAATCATGATTCTTCCACCATGAGAAGAAAAAGAATTTCCAGTCTAGGATGCCAAGTGTTTTACCTTGCAGTTGTAACTTCTCAGCAGTCTGGCAGTAGTCATAGAAATAACCTGACTTACCTTCAGCTGTAGACTCAAGGGTAATCTTTCCACCCAAGCCAACTGCCTCAAAAGCACCAGTGACAATCTCACGGGCCTTATCCGGGTATTTCGCACAGATCTTACCGAACTCGGAAATATGCAATCGCTTTAGCGTTCCACCACGAAATGATGTACTGACCGTGACTGATCCACCTTTGGAAAATACAAGCTCTTCCTTGGTTTCAATGCTTAATGGATTGGCTGCACGTAATGGGTGTGGAAGCTTCTCATAAGCATACTTAACCTTTTCCCGAAACAGACGTTTAGCATCATGCAGGGTATGTGCAATCAAGGCACATTTATCAGACATGAACAGTGCAGCATCCAATTGAATGATGCACATCTCAGTCGTAAAACCGAGCTGACGTGCTTTTAGGATGATGTTTCTCGACCACTCGTTTTCAAAGTACTCTAGCTGCTCAAGTGTCATCTTGAACTTAACTTGTTTGCCGTTCTTATCAGTGATGTAGTAGAGATTATTTAAACGGAAATGTTGGTCAATAAGTTTTGCTCTATGCTCAGGTTTAAGCATATGCCCTCCTTATTTTCAGTCGTTGCTTAGCTCATCCATCAGGTCAGATAGTGATTGAATCTCAAGTTTTCCTGAGTGCTCCACTTTGTCTTTAAATGCGCCCACAGAGACATGCCTACCTAGTAACTCAAGATTCTTCACCTTGTCAGGCCACTTGATCTTTTTAAAACAACCTTCACCATCACTCAGTTCAAGATTCTCAAGATTTACCACGTACTGTCGCCAAACTTTAGGCCATTCATTAACAGGTCGAATCTTCATCTGATCATCCATGATGTCCAGGACATCCATTTGGTCAATTTCGACCAGACGTCTTAAGACATAGGCAGCATCAATTTGGGTTTGTTCAGTACGTTTGTTTTGCGCTTCCTCAATTGCTTTTGCAATGTTAGGTTTTGTGAGGTTTTCGCTTCCAATCTCTTTGGCTGTCTTCTCACTGTACCCAGCACGAATCGCGGCTTGCGTAGCATTTAGGTCTATCAGATATTCTTCGACAAACCTTTGCTGTTTGGGTGTTAGGTTTGCCATATCTTTACTCCATCACATATTTAAGATCATCTGGACAGGTGAGCCTCACACCATCCTTTAAGCACCACATTTCAATATCAGTTAAGAATTCAGCCATCTGCTTTGGCGTGGCTTCCGTGATGCTCATTCGATTTGATACAAACTGTCTTAATGGCTCATAGCCTGAACTTCCTGACTTTTTCAAATCACGCATGACTCTAAATGTTTCTGGATACTCGCCCACATTGTCACGATTAAAAATGATCGACAGGTATTTGTATTTAAAGAATGCAGACGCTTCTTCTTTATCCAGTCCACGCTGTTTGCCGTACTCAGTCATCCACAGCCAGTACAATCTTCTTTGTGCGCTGGATAATGTTTCTTGCTTCTGATCAATGCGAACAACTAAAGGCTTCCCATCACTCAAAGCATCCGCATGATGTCTGTGCATATACGCAATAGCACGGCCTACTTCTTCAAATGATTTAATAACAAGTGTTATGGGTTCTAGCTTAGAAACATTCTTCATCATGCTTACCCATCATCAACTCAGTCTTAACCAACCACTTCTCAAACATGGCTTCACTTTGTTCTCGGTTGCCCAATTCAAAACGATCGAATGCAGCATGGCATTTAAAACAAAGGGGAATTACAAATAGGTCAGAACTTTTAATCCCTCTACCCTTACCATGCTTTGCTGAATTACTGTGAGCTGCCTGTGAGTTTGGATTACCGCACCGGATGCATGGTAGCTTTCTGATTGCTGCGAGTCTTTTGTGGTTGCGCTTCATAGAGATTGATTCTGATGTTTCTTGCCCGCTCTCGGTGGCGTTTAAGCTTTTCATCAATATCCACCATCTCTTTAGCAGTCATCATGCTGCGTGACAGGCTGAGTAAAATATCAATCTGGTCGCAATGCTCTTTTAATTCCCTTTGTGCAGATACTATGTCCATATTCACCGACCTTGACGCTTATATTTGCGTCTCTTTGCCTGACTTACACGGTTAGGCTTTGATTTATGTTTTGCTGGTTGAGTCAAACGCATAGCCCGCGATAATGCACCCAAACTATCGGTAGCTCGATGCATCCCATCACCAACCACCATCATCCCCATGGATGCTAAAGCCATTCCTAAACTCATTCGACTCATTCGCATATTCACCACCAATAAGAAAAGAAAAACCCCTCAACATCTAGAATGCGAGGGGCTTTGTTTGCCGTAATACGTCCGGCGACTGTTACCGAAGTGACAAGGGTTTATTCAACTTCTCTCAAACAATCCCGACACACCTTGATTTCTTCATCATCAATCGTGTAGTCGATCTCAGTGGCACCATGTAGGCCAAATAAGCAAAGGAAAAATTGGAGCATCACAGCACCTCGAATTGATCTCCCTCATACACAAACTGGAAGCCCATACAGCGAGCATCTTCAGTTAATGATGGGAACATTGGTGATTTCTCTTTTGAGCAAATGATGGCTACACATTCAGCCTTGCACTTATCTTCACGATCTACAACCAGAATCATTTCGTTATTATCTTCATCTGGTAGCGACTCAATAACACATGGAGCCAAATAACCAAACTCGTCAGCAATACCCCAGGCGTAATCCCATGCTTTGTCACCAGTTTTGGCAATATGCACATCGTTAAACTGGAATTCATTGTTTTGGTATTTGATTGTTTTCATGATTGGCTCGGTTATTTTTAGAATCTGGGTGGCGGCATTAATTTAAAAACCACTAGAAATTAATAGGACCGCCATAATGCAAAAAGCCCACCTTTTGGCTAGCTTTCCTTGATGCTTAAACCTATTTTTGACATTTCACTTCAAACTGGTATTCGTCTTGAGTGACCTTAATTTTAATATTTTTATATTTTCGTTTGTTTGGATCCATTGCCGAGCCAGCCACTTCCTCAAAAAAGCTACGATCATTCATTAGCTCGCCATACGCTTTATAGCCTAATAAAATCTTTTCAGGCTTTTTGCCTTCAGCCACTAATTTACCGAGAGTATCTTCTAGTTTTTTAACAGTTAAAATCGCCATTTCAATTAGAGCTCAAAAACAAAAAGGCATTATCACTTAATTTTATGAATAAATAATGTCAAAAAAGCCCACCTTTCGATGAGCTTTTTAACACTTGGTCACTTTTGTATAGAACGACCAGTCTATAAAAATACTATCTTATATGGGGCTTATTTGTCAATTAAGCTTTTCTTAAATTTTTCCGATAAATATCAGCATAAAAATCTATCTCATCGCGCATATCTGAAAGCATAATTTCCACCATATTTTCCAGATAAGCATAGTGCTCTCGGTAGGTACGCATCTTCATTTCCGTGATGCCAAAAAAACGTAATTTGTCTTCAGCTTTAAAATTACCCATATCTCGAAGACTTAAGAATAACGCCATCTTTGCCACCTTGAGTGCAAAGGACTTAAGATCAAATCGAATGCGTTGCACATCCTTTGCTAAAGCCTCATAGAGACTAGCAGCTAAATAATGATGCAAAATATTGTAGGCCATTGTGTTATCTCGATAGTCACCCCATACCAAGATTTCACAATATGCCTTTGTTGCCTGATCATCGATTGAAGCAATAGCACCACAGCGATCTTCCCATGTAATTGGCTCCAAACTACCACCCCCTTGACTTGGTTCATAATTCGCAGTCTTTGCTCTTAACTGCTGCCCCAACCATTCAATGTTTGTCATCTTTTCAGCTACCATCGCATTCATCCCTATTCCCTCAAACCCTTAACTTTTCAACTTGAATAATCAGCTTCCCGCCTTTTTCTGATGGCAACCGCTTCACAAGCAATTCATCCACCTGGGAATCATCCAGAATCAATCCACCTTTCGACAAAGCATCGAAGCAAGGCTTAACGATGTTATCGATGTCGCGTATTTTCGCATCAGGTGGCGCGTATTCGATCTTTACGCGAACTCTGCCCTGATACCCTGCCGGCTCGATAAAACGCTTCATAACGTCAATAAAGTGGATTGCACGCTTACTTAATCGGTTGGTCTTGTTGGCCCCACGAATCCAGTAGTGATTCACCGAAGGAGGTGTGATTAAAACTTCACACCAGAGCAGTTCATCATTCATCACACCAAATCCCTTCCCTTCGACCAGATGAGCCGGAACCTTTGGCATTGGATCTGGATTGGATTTCTTCTTCCCCGACTTGGCTGTTACACCAAATCGAGGGCCAATACCGGCTTTTCGTGCCTGTGCTGCGGTGATTCGAAGATTAGTCATTGGCACCTCGCCACATCATCGAAGCAAAGCAAGCCATAAAAATAAGCATCAATACACCTAAAACAGTCGTCTTGAACTCAGCGAAAAGAACAGTATTGCAAATCAAAAGCACTGCGGTTTCTTGTTGGAATTTACTCATGATCACCTCGCAGGGCTTGCTTCACATATCTAGCGAAATCACTCAAGCTATCAATATCACTATCTTCATAAATATCGATCACGCGCTGAACCTCACTTAATTTGGCTTTTAGCTCATCAATCTCACCCTGACGAGCATTCCAGCCTTTGGTGTGCCATTCCTGAGTGAGCTCGACAAATTCATCCTTAGAGCGCTGACGTTGTGTGCTCCACCCCTGATAAGTCATCTGAACCGGCAGCACTCGATAAACATCACCATCCTTATCAAACAGCTTGTCACCATGGATGAATCGCATGTTTGTGTAGAAGTCTTGATCCTCAAACCACTTTTCAAAATCACTCATGCTCAATCACCTTCGTATTCGGGCTGATATGATTAGCAATGTCCGTGCAATGGTCAGTTTCCTCATCCGACCACTGCTTTACATTCACATCAAAAGGCTCTGATTTTTGTTCTGAGCAATAGGTGCAGATAAGTTGACGTTTGGTGTCCCCAATCTTGGAAATATTTTCCCAATCATGGTCACATTCCTTTAATTCTGTTTTCTCGATTAAGTTCATGCTGCTTTCCCTCGCTTATTAACTAACGACCACTGGTTTTCCTCTTTTTTAAGTGACGCAATCAATTTGCCTGCATCGCGCAAACTCAAATATGATTGGAATTGGCAGTAGGATAGAAAATCCTTAAAGTGAGCTTGTGCAATCATTCGGACTTGTGACTGCGTTAATTCAAATCCCTCTGGAATACCTTGTTTTTCCCAGTTCTTAATCATTTCCTTTTGCAGCCCTTCCCACTCACCCATAACTGTCTTGATACCATCCACAAAATGCACTTTAGCTGAGCATCCACCCATCAACTCTGCATGTGTCATCGGCGGCAAGGTTAATGCAAATGGCACTGTTAGCATTTCGTCTGTTTCCAGATTGTAGAAATGCGAGTCAATGCCGATCTCCCAAGATTCAGGCGTTTTAATCAATTGCTGCTTGAGCGCGATAATTAAATCCTGTTCTTCATAAGCGCCAATCGTCACATGGGCAGGCACATAAGCATCGTCAGGCAAGTTGTTTTCTTCTGCGTAATCATTAATTGCCTTATTCACATGCTCAACAACAAAGTCCATCTGAAACTCATACAGCACATCGCAGGCTTTCCAATTCGCCCGAAATTGAGCTTCTTTTGATACCCTGATCTGACCCAACTTATTCGGGTTGTATTTCTTATTGCGCTTTTTCATGCAGCCTCCCCTTGTTTGGATTGAATTTCCAGTTCCTCAACCTGTGCCATGACCGCTATAATCTTTTGGTGTTCATCCTTGGTTAAGCGAGCACCTCTTTTTGATGTGGTAATGCTGCCGCGTATGCGATAAAGCGGAATACCTGTCAGTTCAGCCAAATATGTGCGTCTTGGTTTTAATGTGGCGCTTGAATTGCACCACTTGATTAAGCGATTGACTTGCAACGATGAAGCGTATGAAGAAGGCGTTTCAACCGTTGAGCGCTGTGGGCGTGGCTTAAACTCCGTACCTGGCAATTTCTGAACCTGACCACCAGACTTAAGGAATTTTTTAACGTCCCGGGTAAGTGTTTTGCGCAGCTTCTCTTTCTCAACCGGAACCGCTGTTGACTTACGTGCCACGCTTTCAGCTTTTACGTGTTCTAAAAATTCTGATTTATTGATGTTCACACCCCACCCCCTACTTGCTCTTGAGCCACACTTGCAAAGCGACACACATCCAATTGATCCTGAACCAACACGATCCCCTTCTTGCCATGACGGTTTTTAGTCACAAGCACCTCAGTCACACCAGTCGGCATTAAGTCCTCTGATTGCAGCTTTGGGTGTAGCAAGACGATCTGGTCTGCATCCTGTTCAATCTGACCCGATTCTTTAATGTCTGAACTCTTTGGGCGCGAGCCTTTGTCTGCATCACGATTCAACTGCACTAATGCAATCACTGGGCATTCAAATTCCTTCGCCATTGATTTAAGTTCACGGCTGATTGATGCCACCTCCTGAATGCGGTCTCTTTGGCTTGGATTGCGAAGTAACTGCAAGTAGTCAATAACGATGCACCCAAGTCCTATCTTCTTGTAGCGGCGCTCTGCTTTGCGTACATAGGTACGAACTTCGCTTAATGTCGGCTTTTGCTTCGGTTCGATCCAGATTGGCAATTTTGCATAGGCAGCTTGCGCATTGGTGAAGTCCTGCATCACACCTGACGACATACGAGCGTTGTGCAGCTCGTCATAAGGGATCAGACTCAAGGCACTAATCATTCGATTAACCAAAGTCTCTTTATCCATCTCAGCCGATACAAACAGCACACCTTTGTTTTTGATTGCAGTATCCAGTGCCAGCATTTGAGCCAAAGTCGATTTACCTGAACCCGGTCTACCACCAACGACACACAAATGCCCTTTTTGAACCGTACCAATGAGGTTGTCCAAAGTAGGCAGATTGAACCTCACACCTGACGGCTTACCCTGTGCCAGTGCTTCGGCTTTCTCGATCATCTTTTTCAAAGCACTATCAATGGAGTCTTCAAAGCTTGAACCTAAGTTATTCTGATCCTGATTGTCTGATCCACTAAATAGTCCCTCTGCTTCAGCAAAGACATCATCCAGATTTAAGTCATGAGCAATCATGGCAATCTTCTTGCCAATTTCCTCAACCTTGCGGTGTGATTTCAGTTTATTAAGTTCAGATACATAGCTGCCCAAGTTATAAAAACTTGATGGCGATTCAGACATGATCGTCATCAGATAGTCAGAAGCATCAACCAGAGATTTACTTTGATTGAGTTTCTGTTCAACCAGTACAGCGTCATAAGGTCTTCCAGAATCAGCCAATTCGGAAATAGCTTTGAAAACCTCTTGATGCTTTGTTGAGAAGAAGCAGTCTTGAGTTAAGTCACCTGCCACAGTTTCATAAGAGTTTTGAACTGTCATCAATGCAGCAAGTACACATTGCTCGATTGCGATGTTATGAATATCAGACATTACCAAGCCCCTTTGACTGTTTTAAGGTTTTGAGGTGCTGGTGCTGCTTGATTAAATACTGGTGCTTGAGTTGTCCAGTAATCGTTCTCCCAATTCTTTTGATTTAGCCAGGTAGTCGGTGCTGGAATAAATTCACCATCCTGTTTAATCCAAGATTGATCTTGTTTTTGAGCATTTAGAATTTTGATCAATGTTTCAGTAGTCACAACTGATTTGTATTTCTCAAAAGTTTTAAATGTTCCAGACTTGTCTGATTTACGCTTACAACGTGGATATGATTCCCAGAATTTTTCAAAGTCTTCTGAGTACACCCCTTGCTTTAAAGTTGCTTTAAAAGAAGTTGTTTTAATAGATGCGGTTTTTCCGACAAGATTGGATTCTGATTTTCCGACAAGATTGCTATCTTTCTTGTCGTTTTTTCCGACCTTAGATTCTTGATTCGGTTTTTCAGAGTCGAGAACTCCATCACACAATTTGTACTCAGTAACCGACTTATATTTGCGTGTAGCTTCAATAATTCCCTTGTCTTCAAGTAAGCGCAATGCAGCAATAACAGCATCTTTTTTATAGCCAGTGCTGCGTTCAAATTCAGCAATACTAATTGCGCGAGTATCAACACCCCAGCCGCGTGTACGTCTTACAAGGTAGACATACACAGATAAAGGCGCACCCTTAAATTCAGCCAAAGTTCCACCATCAATACAGGCATTAGGGAGCATGAAGGCATTAACAATAAAATTACTCACAATCTCCCCCTTGTTTAAATTCAACGTACTCATCCTGCACTTCTTCAATGTGAAACATATCCAGATCAGCGTCATATAAATCGGCAACTGGGCAATAGCGCGAGGTGAAATTCGGATTTTCACGCTCGTACTGGTCAACGAATTGGCGGGTTAAGTGGTTCATGCAGCACCTCGCAAATTGAACTTAGCCCACTCTCCAGCAGTCCACTCGACACCTTTTGGTGTGAATAGAGATCGTGTGAATGTGTGGTTGCTCTCGCTGATACCTGTGTTGTTGTGGAATCGCTTTGCATCTATGTGGTTTTGATATGCCAGCCACTCACCATTGAGCTTGTACATAATCTTTTCTTTTTTTAAGAAGTCGCGGAACTTGCGCTCGTTTGCACCTAGTAGTTTTGCTACCTGGCGGAATGTTTTATTGCCGTTACCTGCAACGTATTTATCAACGAATGCGACTTTTGGGGCTTGGATTTCTAACTGCTGCTGAAGAACCAATTTCTGCTGCTCAGACTCAAGAGCCATTTGCAGGATTTCCATTTTGGATAGTTCGCGGTTTTTGCCTTCCAGTTCATACCAGCGCTTAACAATGGCGGCTGTAAACTCAGGACAAAGCTGAGCAACCACAGTAATTGAGTCTAATTTTCCTTGCTCGCCAGAAAAAACATAAAAAGTTGTTGGCCGGCCTGCTGTGGCCTTTTCCCCCATTGGGGGTAAAGTAATAACACCACGCTCAGCCAGTCTTTCAACTGACTGCTTAACTTTGTCGTGGCGAGATTGAACAAGCTCAGAAATATCCAGAGTGTCCATTGATTGCTCGGAATTTCCGAACTGTGTTAATATTGGCATGTTCATATTGGTTAGCCCCTTTGTTGAATATCAAGCTCATCTGTTCCCGCAGATGGGCTTTCTTTTTGGTGTACCAAAGTGCCCGAAGTACACTTTGACCGATTACGCGCTCTTGCCATACGCTCGTACTTAGCATCTTCAGCTAGTAGGGCTTTCGCTATGACCTCACGCACCCAGTTACACGAATCCTGCTCATTGGTTTCGCTAGCAATAGCGATTGCATCAAGCATTTCATGTGTAAATTTGATTGTTTTCGGAACGGTGTATTTCCCGCCCAAATATCCTTTTTCGATTGCTTCTTTCAAATCATCGACTCCCATTAGTGGATTCCTTGCAATTTCTAAAACTCATAAACTTACCTATACAGCTTCTTTGCTATGTGTGATTGGTTGCTTTCCAGCCGCTAAATCTCGAATTTGGTATTCACGTGCTAAGGGGATTTTTTGGTTAGGCCATTGGTAAACGGCAGGCGGCTCTATTCCAAGTAGCTTTGCCAGTTCAACGCCATTAACCCCAAGCAACTCATATGCTTCTTGTTTGGTCATTGGTATTTACTCAATAAAGTAAGATTTCTTAGTATTTAATCAAAGAAAACTTATAAAAGCAATATGTAAGATTACTTATATGGAAAAAACAACTATTGGTCAGCGCATACGTGCGCTTAGACGTTCGAAAAAATTAACTCAAGCGCAATTAGCAAAGATTGCTGGAGTGAGTTCGCCCGCTGTAACTGAGTGGGAAAAAGATAGTTATTTGCCTAAAGCAGGATCATTAGAAGCAATGGCAAATCATTTTGGGGTAACGACTGAATACATACTGACTGGCAAAGGTGATCCTAGCGCCACGCAAAAAGAGCAGTCCAATGTGGTTCCTGTGGCACCACGCATGGCCCCTGTCTTGTCATGGGTTCAGGCAGGTACGATGACCAATGTCGAATCTGTTGACATGTCCCAGGTGGAAGAGTGGCTGCCAATTCCAGATGGTGATTGTGAAAAATGCTTTTACCTGAAAGTTCAAGGCTTGAGTAACTACCCAGAATTCCATGAAGGTGATTACATTCTTGTAGATCCGACCCTGCCATTTTGTGACATGAACTCAGGGGATATTGTTGTTGTTAGAAAGTTTGATGACGCGACTTTTAAGCGCCTGGTGATTGAACCGGACGGCACTAAATACCTACAGGCGATTAATCCTGAATTTAAACCAAATATTATTCCACTTGATGAAAATTGCGAGTTTGTTGGCGAGGTAGTGGATTGTATTCGCTACGTTTATCGAGCTAAGAAGAAACCACGTAAGAATTAAAAATAAAAGCCGCATACCCGAGCGGCTCTTGGATCGGGTGGAGAACTATATGGCCTACTATTCTGTAACTTACGATTTAATAAAATCTAAGGATTACAATAAAATGTACGAAGGCATAAAGGCTGTTTCTAATGATATTTGGGTTAGGCCCACAAGATCACAATGGATAATCCTGACAAATAAAACTGCGGGTCAAGTTCGTGACTTCCTTCAAAACTATATAGATTCTGATGATGTTTTATTTGTTATTGAAGTTGATAAAAGCTCTTGGGCCTCTTGGAATGTTGATAAAAAAATTACTGATTGGTTGAACTCGTAAGACTTTTATCACCAATACTCCCCAAACCAAGGTAGTAATCATCTTGATCTTTGATTGCTCGATCAATCCACTCTTGATTTGCGTTTACTGCAACGTTCTCTAGGAGTGTGATTGAGCCTTCATATAGCTTAATGCGCGTTCCAGCAGGAATGATGCCACGTTCTAATTCTTGATTCTTATCCATAACAAACTCCAAATAACCCACCCTGTGTGGGTTTTCTTTTGTCTATTAAATCATAAAAAATAAGTTTTCTAAAAATAAAACTAACATTTCTTATATTTCTGCTTGACACTAAAACTAAGTTTTCTTATATTTATCTCACAAACAAAGAAAAGCCCCAGCGTTGCTGTAACAACCTGGAGCATGACCCATCACCCTACTGAGTGAGACTATTATGACAACTAAATCCAATATTCTCAAGTCTGCATTCATTGCAGCATCAATCAGCGCGGGGATAGCAGTAGCTTACGCTTTCCAGCCTGCCAAAGTTGCTGATGATAATCCTCAAGTGGTTATCACCGCTCAAAAATATGAAGTGCTTAAACGCGCTTGCCATGAAACCTGCATTGCTACTGTCAAAGCCGACGATTACAGCATCTATGTCGAGTATGCCTTAGATGATGCATCAGTCGAGTTTCTGGACATTCTAAGCGTGGTGCATTTTGACAAGACTGTGAATGCCTATGTTGATCGTTATGAGATTGAAAAGATTAATGCTGCGATTGTTGGGGGTGTGAAATGATGAAAGCTAATGTTGAGTTAATCACTCCTGAAAAAGCTGAAATATACCTCAAGCAAAATACCAGCAACAGGAAGCTTCGTAAGACTTGGGTTGAGTCACTGTCACAAGCCATGATTAAAGGGCAGTACTCGCTTACTCATCAAGGAATTGCTTTTGATGTTAATGGCGTCTTGATTGATGGGCAGCATCGCTTATCAGCAATTGTTAAGTCTGGCGTTGCTCAGCATGTTTTGGTTGTAACAGGTGTCCCTGTTGATGCTTATAAAAATGTGGACATTGGTGTAAAACGCACACACTCAGACACAACCAAGCTTGAAAGCAACATTACTGAAGTTATCAATAAGATTTCAACATTCATATATGGCGAAAAAAAACTTACTGCTGATGATGTTCTTAATTATTACTCAGTGTTTGGTGACAGCATAGACCCATTTTTTTTACTGGCAACACCTTCAGCGAAGAAAACAGTGTCTGCGTCACCTGTGAGAGCTGCTGCGGTTTTGCAGATATTCCTAAAACCAAACGATGCTGAAGTAATTGCAGAGCGATATACAAAACTTGTTTTGCAAGATCAAACCATGTCGCCAGTGCTTTGGGCATTAAGCAAGTCTATCCAAAACGGGACTGTCACAGTAAATGGTAAGAGTGGAGCTGGTCAGCCAGACTTGTTTTGCAGGGCGTTTATTGCATTTGATTCAGGGTGTCAGGAGTACACAAAAATTCAAGTGTCCGACCACAAGATTACCCTAGATAAAATTAGAACAGCTATTGAAAAAGCTCGCATCGAAAGGGGGGTGTGAAATGAACACTTACGCTCAATTCTGTGGATGTGGTGCGGCAATGCGCCCCATCAACCACATCGGAAACCAGTCCTTATTTCTGTGCCGTGATGGTCATAGCACCAAGGTAATTGATTGCAAGGTAAATGAAGATTTCACCCGTGATTTGTACTTTTCAGACCTACCGAGTTTCAAGGTGGATTCTGATATTTCAATTGAAGATAACGTGCTGATGTTTGGTTTATATCGCCAGATTGGTGAAAACCTGTGGGCAACGGCCGACTGTTCGGTGGCTGTACTGCCTCACACGATGACTGAAATGCGCAGTCCGGATGGTGATATGCGATTTGCAGAACCGGTGGATATTGATTCATGGTTGGTCGTGAAAGATACGCCTGTAACGCTGCTGGATGTTTGGAACTTTGAAGCTGAGGAAGGTCAGACATTTACGCTGAATGATGAGCAGATTAAAGAATTACAGCGTCTTGTGAATGAGTACGCGGAACAACTATTTGAAGAGGTGGTTTGAGATGAATGCACCAGTGAAAACAGAAGATCAGGTTGCTGCTCCTGCGAACATTAAACAGTACGTTAGTGATGCAAAGATTCGTCAAAAATTTGAAGAAATTCTAGGGAAAAAAACTCAAGGATTTTTAGCCTCTGTAATGCAGGTTGCGAATCAAGGTTATTTGAAAAAGGCTGAACCTGCGACGGTAATTAACGCTGCAATGATGGCTGCAACTTTAGACTTGCCAATAAATAATAATCTCGGCTTTGCTTACATCGTTCCATTCAACACGAAGCGTAAAAACCCTAATACAAACAAATTTGAGTATGTAACAGAGGCTCAATTTCAACTTGGATATAAGGGATTCATCCAGTTGGCACAGCGCTCAGGTCAGTTCAGCCGTATCGCTGCAACCCCTGTTTATCCAGGCCAGTTGGTTTCTGCCAATCCATTACTTGGTTATGAGTTTGATTGGACTATACCTAATTCAGGTGAAGCGATTGGCTATGTTGCTTTCTTTAAACTGCTGAATGGTTTTACTGCTGAACTGTATATGAGTAAGGCTGATGTTCTTAAGCATGCAGGAAAATACAGTCAAACCTATAAATCTGCTGAAGAAAAGAAAAGTAAGGGCGAGTGGGGTTCAAGTGTCTGGCATGACCAGTTTGAAGCTATGGCTCTTAAGACTGTGACCAAGCTGCTGTTATCTAAACAGGCACCACTTTCTATTGAAATGCAGACAGCACAACTTGCGGATCAGGCGATTGTTCGTGATGTAGAGACCAATGATTTTGATTACATCGACCATAATGAGTCAGTAGGCGCAATTGAAACCAAGATGACTGTTCCAGATGCTGAGTTCCCAGTGCTTCTTGAGCAAATCAAAGGTGGTGCATTCGAGAAAGATTATGTGCTGAGTGAATACGCGCTGACAGATGCGCAACGTCAAGCTGTGGAGGTGCTGCCATGAAGTTATTTCGCTGTTCTTCCTTAAGCAACTTGATTGGCACACCAAAGCTGAAAAGCGAAGTGCTTACAAGCGATGCTAAAAACTCTATTCGCAAGATTGTGAAAGAAGACCTTTATGGCTTCCGCTCGTTCACTGGCAACCAGTACACAGCCAAAGGAAATCTGCTTGAAGATGTGGCGATTGAAATGTCTGGAAAGATGCGATTTCGCAAGCTTACAAAACATGTTGGTCGGGTCAGTAATGACCTGATCACTGGTGAGTGTGATGTGCTGGATCTGGAGCGCAAGTTGATTATCGACACGAAGTGCACCTGGGATATTGGCACCCACCCCTTCTTTGTTGATGAAGCCATGGAGAAGGTTAAAAAGGCAGGCTATGACGTTCAGATGCAGGCATATATGTGGCTGTATGAGTGCGAAGTTGCTGAGGTGGATTTCTGGTTATTTCCCACTCCACTGGAACTCACAAAGGATTGGGATGATCGGGAGCAGTTGATCGACATGGTTGAGAGGATCGACATTCGTGAACGCCTGACCACTGTAGCCATTGAGCGTGATGAGTCAATCATCCAGAAGATCAAAGACAAGATTCCGCACTGTCAGGAGTATTACGTAAAGCTTATGGCTGAACGTAGCAAGGGAGTGAAAGCAGCATGAAAAAACCAACTCTAGTTCATCCGCTCATGACTGAAGCATTCATTATCTGGCTGCTTAGTATTGGCTACAGAGCAACGGTCAATCAGCATGGTGTTCGCTTCTTTTGCGAAGTGGTGAATAAGAACTTCCCGCGTGATGTGGTGATTGCAGGGACTGGCCGATTGAATAAGCCAGCAACTCAATTGTTTGAAGAATTTAAGAAATATAAGCCGTTTGAGGTGGCGTGATGGATATTCAAGATAGAGCATTTAAGGAATGGTTTGCTCAATATGATAACAATATTGAGTATGCGTCAGAAAAGATTGCATGGGATGCGTGGAAGGAAGCCAAAGCCCAAGCGGTGCCGGAAGTATTAAGGAAATTCTGCAATGAGCACAAAGACCCTGCTTGGCGTGGTCGTTTGACTGAATATGATAAGGGTTACTCAGATTGCTGTATTGCTGTTTTAGAGATGATCGAAGCACAGGAGCCAGCCAATGACTGAAATTCAACAAGCAAATGTCGACGAAGAATTAGAGATCGATAAGCAAGTAAATCTGATGGATCAGTTCATCCAAAGCGGTGAATTTGATAAGGCTTTTAAAGATGTGTTTGGGTTGCCTGAAGCTGTAGTGAAAAGTCTGGGAGAAGTGTCTTGAAAGCAAATGAGTTTGTTAAAAAGTTTGGGTGGGAATACGCGAAGCATATTTTGACTGATGATGCTCCACTGGTAATGGACTTAAATTATACCAACCTAAAACGCCTTGTCGAAAGTCATGAGTTGGTTGTGCAGTATGGTGGCTTAGAGGATGCTAGAAGTCACTTAGAGAGCATAAGATTTAATATCGCTACAAAAACATGGTTTGGACAGGCATTGCTAAACTGGTCCATGTATGCAGATAAGTTAGAAAAAGCCATCGCAGATGTTGAAAGTTGTCTTAAGGTAGATAAGAAATTGGAGGGATTGTGATGGGAGCATTAAAATACACAATCACGGTTGAAGCTGATGTAGAGCCTCAGCTTTATCTTGGACAGAACATCTTTGGCGGGAAAATTGTTCAGCTTAAGATGGAGGATTTGCCGGCTTTGGTTCCGGTGTCGTGGTTGGTTGAAAAATACGGATTAGCCAAAACCACAATCATCAAAAAGCTGGAAGGTTATAACCAAGGAACTGAAGGTAAGCATCTTTATGAAACCAAGGTGGCCATGATGATCTTATCAAAGCCACAAAGAAATAAACGCGGAGCAAAACGGGTCAATTAGACCCGTTCAGCATCTCACTGATTTCGCTTGCTGTAGGGTTGTAGTAAGTATTAATCAAAATGCCGGCAGTCTTGTGACCGGTAATTTTCATTAGAATTTCAATTGGCACCTTTCTTAATTTAACCAATCTGGTAATCCCTTCATGTCGGGTATCGTGGAAATGTAATTCTTTGATATTCGCCTTTTTCACCCTTTTACTAAACGTATTTTGAAAAGTGCTGCTGCTTATATCAATTAGCTTGTCGGATCCATTGTCTGGAATTAGTTTTAATAACTCTTTCGCACTATCCATCAATGGCACATCACGCGAATGGCCATTCTTTGTGTCAGGCAGATGGATATAGTCTTTATGGATATTCGACCTTTTAATGGATAGTATCTCCCCTTGCCGCATAGTTGTTTCAATAGCAAAAAGAAAAGCCCAGGCAATAAAATGCTGTATCTCGGTTGGGGTCTGCCCTCTCTCATAATTATGAGCCTCTAGCACCAAATCAATTTCAGCATTGCTTATGCGTCGATTTCTCGATTTTGGCTGAGATGGTTTGCTAACCATGGAGAACGGATTGCTTTCAATAAGGAAAAGCTCTTTCTGGGCATAAGTGAAGATAGCTGAAAACAAAGATATATCGCGAAGTACAGTACCAACACTCACGCTTTTTAATCTTGAGTTGCGCCAGTCAGTCAGAATTTGTGGCGTAATGTCGTGCACTGACATTTCCGAGATAACAGGATAAGTATCAAGAAATTGTTTAATTGAAATCCTGATGGTTCTGCTGGACTTCTTGTGCCTTCCAATTTCCTCATAGTACTTATGCATTAGTGCGGAAAATGGATAATGTTGTTTGACTTCGCTTTGATTTTTATTTTGCTCAGTTTTTAATTCTAGAATTTTGAGCATGGCCCATTGCTCACATTCCTTTTCAGTGTCTCGCGTAGCACTGATGCGCTTACCGTTAAACATCAGCTCAATGCGGTATGACTCTCCACGTTTCCTTGCTTTTGGTAGTTTCATTTCTGGCGTAATCTTGGCGTAAATAGTCTTTCATCTTAACTTATTTTTCGTCCAAAACGTCCAATATGTTCAATTAGAATGGGTTTAAGAAGAAGTTTTTAAGGTGGATCATGTTATTCATTTTTATTTAATTTGTTGTTTTATATAGTCTTATTAAACAACCCCATGGAATATTATTATAATTCAGCTATTTGGGATAGCACTTAACCATGGGGCTTTTTATTGTCTGAATATTTTAAAACGGATATAAAAATGGGCTGACGATAACGCCAACCCATGTCTTTCTTTATCGAATTAAATATTATTTTGTCTCAATGTCATAAACCCAATTTCGTGCCTGTTTGTCTGTGGTCGTTTCACAAACATAATAGTCGTGATCCCATGAATCAGGATGGAAGATTTCCTTTTTGGTATAAGTGACATTTTTGCCTTTTTCGACACAGATAAAACTGTCACCTTGGTCTTTGACTTGGCTTCCGTTGAGGAAGCCACCGATACAGAGGAAGCGGGATTGTTTGGGCATTTCTAATCAGCCAAGTTAATAATCTACTTTAGACATTAATTTTTTAAATACATTATAAGTAATTTGTACATCCTCTAGAGCATTGTGATATTGGCTTCTAGAAATTCCAAAATGTTGACAAGCATCATCTAAGGATCTTAAATTAAGGTATCCCTTTTTTTCACAGTAATAGAAAAACATAGACTGTAGATCTAAATGTCTATAGTTGAGTTTATCGAATTCTTTTTGAAAATTATTTTCATAACACATACGCCTAAAAAAACCAATATCGAAAGACATATTCCAAGTTACAAATCTAAAATCATATCCAAATTGATGAAAAAATCTTTTTAATACCATAGCTTGAGTCGGCTTATTTCTGAGAAAACTCTCATCTAATCCATGAGTTTCTTTAGCTGAATTAGAAAACTTCAGTGTTTCAGGAATATGCATATATGAATGAAATCTATCAAGAATTTTTAGATTCTTATCTACTAGTATTGCACCAATCTCAATTGGTTGATCATAAAACTGATTAATACCTGTAGTTTCTAAATCTAGAACACAATACATTATATAAACCTAGGTAGGATAAATTTGTGATAACTCATTAGTCGAGATCATCGCATCTTTTTCACGAGTTACTCTTTGATATAAACAATTAGAGTCTGTGGTTTTTCTTGCAAAAACAGTAATTGGCTTAAACGTTTTTTCAGAGAAAGCTTTATTAGGAACAAAATATATTTTATCATCAATTTTATAATAGCTATAAGTAAAACATCCTTTTGTGTACTTATATATAAATAATTGTGCCCTTTCATGTGATGGAATATCTTGATGCCATTTAATTAGATTCGTTACAGTAGTATCAATCAGTTCTTCAAATCGCCCCGGTGGGTATTCCCAATAATTCTGATATGATTTTAAGAATGGGTTTTCTTTATCTGCTAACATAAAAGTTATTACATTATTTTTTTTGGCTAATGCTTCTTTAATAAGTGAACTATTACTATTTAAAAAAGTACTTCCATACATGAAGAAAATTTCAATATTTTTACAATTTCGAAATTCTTTTTTTAATTTCTGTTCTACTTTTGAAAAATCATCAAAATAATCTAATATGCCAGATTTCTTATAATGTTTAGTTGCATCAAAAATTACCTTATTCCACAAAAAAGAAACAAATATACTTGCTGCTAAAGCAATACTTACATTAGTTATAATTCCAAATATTTCTTCGCTGAAACAATCTTTGAATAGATTTAGTAGACCTGCAAACAAAACAGCGAAAAAACAACATAAAAGAAATCCATGCACTAACCGGACTTCCTCAAACCATCTCATGAAAGCATTCATTATTGACCGACCAAAAAATAAGGGCTGATTACTCAGCCCTTATCTTATACCGCTTATTACTTAATTTTCAAAGCAAATCATAGATTTGCTCTTGCGCTAGGGAAAAGCCTTTCGACTTTTCTTAACCCTAGCTCATTAAGTCAACTGAGCAGCAGCAATTTTCTTCGTATCAACGTCTTTAGCGGCGTTAGTATATTCGCTCATCTTGTCGAAGCTTAAGTATTGATAGATGTCAGCTGACATGCTGTCAATTTGAGCTGCGTACTGTTGGTATTCTTCTGGAGAAGGCAATTTACCCAATACAGCAGCAACAGAAGCAAGTTCAGCAGAAGCCAGGTAAACGTTAGCACCTTGACCTAAACGGTTCGGGAAGTTACGCGTAGAAGTCGATACACAAGTCGTGTTCGGAGCTACACGTGCTTGGTTACCCATACATAATGAACAACCTGGCATTTCAGTACGCGCGCCAGCTTTACCATAAATGTTATAGAAACCTTCTTCCATCAACTGATGTTCGTCCATACGCGTAGGTGGAGCAATCCACAAACGAGTTGACAACGCACCACCTGGAACTTTCTCAAGTAACTTACCAGTCGCACGGAAGTGACCGATGTTCGTCATACAAGAACCAACGAATACTTCGTCAATTTTCGCGCCTTGAACATCAGAAAGAAGTTTCGCATCATCTGGATCGTTCGGGCAGCAAAGAATAGGTTCTTTGATGTCTGCAAGATCGATTTCATACACTTTCGTGTATTCAGCGTCAGCATCCGCTTTGATCAGGCTTGGGTTAGCCAACCATTTTTCCATGTTCTCAACACGACGAGCCATAGTACGCGCATCGCCATAACCTTCAGAAATCATCCACTTCAACATGGTGATGTTTGAACGAAGGTATTCAGCAACTTTCTCTTCAGAAAGCGTGATAGAACAACCAGCAGCAGAACGTTCAGCAGAAGCATCAGAAAGCTCGAATGCTTGCTCAACAGTCAGGTCAGTTTCCATTTCTGTTAAGTCGATCTCAAGGATACGACCAGAGAAGATGTTTTTCTTACCTTTCTTCTCTACAGTTAGGTCGCCTTCCTTAATTGCGTAGTAAGGAATTGCATGTACAAGGTCACGTAGCGTGATACCAGGCTGCATTTTACCCTTGAACTTCACAAGTACAGATTCAGGCATATCAAGAGGCATAACACCAGTTGCTGCAGCGAACGCTACAAGACCAGAACCCGCCGGGAATGAAATACCGATTGGGAAACGAGTATGCGAGTCACCACCAGTACCAACGGTATCTGGAAGAAGCATACGGTTTAACCAAGAGTGGATAATACCGTCACCTGGACGTAGAGAAACACCACCACGGTTCATGATGAAATCAGGAAGCGTGTGTTGCATTTGAACGTCAACTGGTTTTGGATACGCAGCTGTATGACAGAAAGATTGCATAACAAGGTCAGCAGAGAAGCCTAGGCAAGCCAAGTCTTTCAATTCGTCACGAGTCATTGGACCAGTTGTATCTTGCGAACCCACAGTAGTCATCTTAGGTTCACAGTAAGTACCTGGAAGTACACCTTGACCTTCAGGAAGACCACAAGCGCGACCAACCATCTTCTGAGCTTGAGTGAAACCTTTACCAGTTGCAGCAGGCTGAACCGGAGTACGGAACATTGTAGATACTGGAAGACCTAAAGCTTCACGCGCTTTAGTCGTCAAACCACGACCTACGATCAGGTTAATACGACCACCAGCACGAACTTCGTCTAGAAGTACTGGAGTTTTAAGTTCAGCTTCAGCGATTTGTGCGCCGTCTTTGAACGCAGTTACTTTAGCAGCAGCGTGATCGATCTTAAGAACGATTTCGTCGCCCATGTTCATGTTGGCAACATCGATCTCGATCGGTAATGCACCCGCATCTTCCATGGTGTTGAAGAAAATCGGAGCGATTTTAGAACCTAGGCAGTAACCACCGTCTTTTTTGTTCGGGATGTGCGGGATGTCGTCACCGAAGAACCAAAGTACAGAGTTAGTTGCAGATTTACGAGATGAACCTGTACCAACAACGTCACCCACGTAAGCAACCTGGTTGCCTTTCGCGATCAGTTCTTTAATCTGGTTAAGTGGACCCACTTCACCAGGAACTTCTGGATTGATTCCGTCACGTACGTTTTTCAACATTGCATTTGCGTGCAATGGAATGTCTGGACGGCTCCAAGCGTCTTGTGCAGGTGACAAGTCGTCAGTGTTGGTTTCGCCAGTTACTTTGAAAACAGTCAGTTTGATTTCTTCAGGAACGTCTTTACGGCTAGTGAACCATTCAGCGTCAGCCCAAGACTGCATAACTGCTTGAGCATTTGCGTTACCAGCTTTTGCTTTATCAGCAACGTCATGGAATGCATCAAATACAAGAAGCGTTTTTTTCAATGCTTCAGCTGCAAGTTCAGCAAGCTCAGCATTGTCTAAAAGTTCAACTAAAGGCGCTACGTTATAACCACCAAGCATAGTACCTAGTAAGTAAACAGCACGTTCTTTAGAAACGAGTGGAGAGGTTGCTTCGCCTTTTGCCAATGCAGCTAAGAACGCAGCTTTTACATATGCAGCTTGGTCAACACCTGCTGGTACACGGTTTTCAAGCAAATCTACCAAGTATGCTTCTTCACCAACTGGCGGGTTTTTTAGTAGTTCAACTAATGCAGCTGTTTGGGCATCGTCAAGTGGCTTCGGTGGGACTCCGAGTGCGGCACGTTCTTCAACGTGTTGGCGGTAAGCTTCTAGCACAGTGTTATTCCTCTTTTTTAAAAAATTACTTATGAATTCCTGCTTATTCCAAGCTTCATAAATAATATGGACTCCGAAATTTTACTAAATTTCCAGTTAAAAGTTAATGCAACTCAAGTGTTTCTTCGTGATGCTCGTTATTTTATAACTAAATGATGCTCTTAATGATTATTCCATAATCAGTTCCAGCTTACACCACACGAAACAAGCCCATGAATAGGCCCTTTTAACTGAATTTAATGCATAAAAAAGGCAACCCTGATGTTGCCTGATTTGAAGTTAAAAAGATACTCCACCTTAGTGTACAGTGGTCGAGTTTAAATACTGCTGATATGAGTCTCGGCAGCCTTGGAATTTCACCACGCATTCATCTTCATAGGTGCTACTGTGATTATTGCTGGCAAAGGAAATATCAACCTGATAAAGCTTTTTATCTTGTTCTAGTATCTTCTTTAAAACGACTTTGTCACCGACGCTGAGTACATAGCGACTGCCGCCAATAATGACCACGCCCTCTTCATCTTCCAGCAGCAGATCAGAATGATGCAAATATCTTACGACTTCCATATTGTGCTACTCCTCGGTTAATTGGAGTTAAATTCATTATTCAATATAAAGATAAGTATTTCTATATTTTAGATTTAGAAATTGTCACAACGTGTACATTTTGCTTAAGCTATTTTTATTATTTAGTCTTTTGAAGATGCTTATATTTAAATACGTTGGTGGTGTTTCAAAAAGTATGCTGGCATTAAACGAATCCATTATTGATATAAAAGAACACTAAATCAAAGGCTTTGAAATGATTTTCAAGCTTTTTGGAGAAGTTGCAGCTTCTCCTAAAGCCTCGCCTGATTCGATGCCGTAATCGACAATTATTGCCTTCTATACCCACAGTGAAAAATTTACCAATCAACTGTTTGCATTCTTTAAAGGTCGTAACAAAGCTATCCCAATGGTCACTTGATATACATGTATAGCTTACACCTAACTGCTTCAATTTTAATTTAAGTCGTTTTGCAGTGGCTAAATCTCGGTTACCCCATACATAAGCAACAATTTCACCTGTTTCTCGATGATAGGCATAAATTAGCCATTGTTTATTTTGCTTATGACCAACAAAAGTCCAAAACTCATCTACTTCAAGGGTTTCATAATGACTTTGCTGTGCTCGAAGTTGATATTTTGATTGGCTAAGTGTCCGTAGAACTTTACCGATACTTACTCTTTCAATTTCTGCTATATCCCTGACACCACTGCCTCGCACCATGAGGTGTAATATTTTGGTTTTGATACCTGAGTGACAGCCTTGATAACTGAGAGCATGATCACCAATAAATTGACGTCTGCATATTTTACATTGGTAATTTTGCTTACCATCTACTTTTGTGCCATTTTTCTTTATACTGTCACTTAGGCAGGCTGGACACTTGATTTCTAGAGTTATTCGCATTTCTCTATTTTATCAAAATCCAACCTGCTTTTTTTCAGCATACTTTTTGAAACACCACCAATACGTTTAATGGGAAATATGGGTTGGATAATTTTATCCAGATATAAAAAAACCGTTCCTTAGAACGGTTTGTAATCTGGTAATTCATCATGCGGTGTCGCAATACACTTTGCAGTAAATTCAGCGCGGACTTTTTCACGGGCTGCTTTTACATCTGCCTTAATCTCTTCGGCTGGAATTGCATAGACTTCATCAATAATATTCAGGATAAAACCTTTGGTGGTTTCGTCGTCGATCTTGTTGGCATGCTCGATTGCTTTTTCTTTCTCAATCGCATTCTGACGATCCAGCATAATGGTACGCGCCGCATTACCGACACTTCGACAATAACCTTGCCACTGCTCTTCAGGGGTTAAGGGTTTCTTCTCGGCACAACCGGCAAGCGCCAGCATAAACGATAAAGCCAATAACTTTTTCATGAATTTCTCCTTCCGAGGGGCAATATAAAAGATCGGGGAAGATTTGTCATTTCAAAATGCCAGTTGTAATGAATTAAAAAAAGCCCATCAATGGGCTTTTTCATTTTGTGTAATTAACCGCATGAAGCCTCGATAATCTTTTTACTTGCAGGATCTACAGTTACAGTCACTCGTTCTTCACGATAATCCATCGTCACCGCTTGACCCGGTTCGACCATACGTACGATTTGTGCCTTAGTTTTCTGCTTGATTTGCGCTTCAGTCAAATTGGACTGACCGACCAACGCTGTCGCCTGATCAGCAATACATTTAGGTTGATTCATATGCAATAATTCCCACTCCTCGACCACCTGACCATTCTTTAAATGGCAATATCCCACCTGATCATTGCTTTCAGTACGAATTTCAAGCTTGCCACCCTGATTGACACAATAAGCGCTTGCAGGATTCGCTGAACCTATTTTAGGAGCTTCCGTCTCAGATTGCGGCGTGGTGGTACATGCGCTTAGAGCGACAGCCAGCAAACCGAACAGCATTGTTTTTTTCATGAGAGCCTATTCTTCTTCAATAATTCTTCACCAATTTAGCATATTTCCTTGTCCTTGCCAGACACAAGTCTGTGTACATTTTTAACCGTACTTTTTCATTAAAGAATAGAAATAGGACCTTTGTGAATTAACGACTTCAACGCTATAAATTCTCTCAATGAACAAGATAAACAGAAGAGAAGAACCTCTCCAAAATACGAAAATCCCAGACGAATCGCCTGAACTAAGTGATTATGCATTTCAATAGCATTGCATTGTCATTACACAAATCAAATATGACTTCATTTTTAGATTTGTGATCTGTGCTGGATTGATTTAATATTTGATTGAATTTTAAACTTTCTATTGGCATGACAAACGACCCTCAACTCTCCCTCAAGGAATATCTTGCTACGGTTCAGGAAGTAGTCAAACTCACTTTCGATACACCAGTATGGGTCAAAGCCGAGATTCGTAATCTAAGCATTAAAGCCGGCCATTATTATCTGGAGCTGGCAGAAAAAGAAGCAGATAGCGATCAGGTGATTGCCAGTTGCCGAGCGACCATCTGGAAATTTAGTGCCCAGAAAATTGTCACGCAGTTTGAACGTGAAAGCGGAATTGAGTTAAGTCGCGATCTGAAAGTGCTGATTAAAGTCAAAGCCAATTTCGATCCGCAATATGGCTTTTCTTTAAATATTGTCGAGATTGATTCGGGCTATACCCTTGGGGATATTGCCCGGCGTTATCAGCAGATTGTTGAGCGGTTGGCGACTGAAGGACTGATTCAGCGCAATAGAAACTTGCCCAGCCCTTTTGACCTGAACCGGATTCTGGTGATTGCTCCCGAAAATGCAGCAGGCCTGGGAGATTTTAAAAAAGATGCCGATGCACTGCAGCGTGCGCAAGTGTGTGAGTTTATCTATTACAGTGCGACTTTTCAGGGAAATACTGCCCCGCAAAGTATTATGTACAGTCTGGCACAAGCACTTAAACAATGGGCACAGACTTATAGTACAGCACCGGATCTGATTGTGATTATACGAGGTGGTGGCGCAGTCAATGATCTGGCTTATTTGAATGATTATGATCTGGCTGCACTGCTTTGCAAGCGTTCGGTGCCGGTCTGGGTCGGCATCGGACATGAAAAAGACCGCACCATTCTGGATGAGATTGCGCATCGCTCCTTTGATACTCCGAGTAAAGTCATTGCAGGAATCCGCAATCATATCTTTGAACTAACCCAGGATGTCCTGAATTATCTACAGCGCATTCAGCGTTTATCTCAGCAACAGATTCAGGCTTATCAAAATCAGAATGATCAATTTTTGAAACTGATTCAAAGTCTGGCCAATAACCAGATTATGGATGCGCTGCAACGTCTGCAACAGATCAAGGCCAATACTGCCAGTCTGGCCCAACAGCATACCCTGCTCATCAATCAACAGCTCGATGCCCTGATGCGGGAAACGCTACTACAAAATCCTAAACATGTTTTATCCAAGGGTTATGCCATCGTGCGCCAGCAAGAACATATGGTTGCCTCTATTCAACAGATTCAGTCCAGCGATCTGGTTGAAGTCGAATTACATGACGGCATTTTTTCAGCACAACTTATACAGGTACTTCCTCATGAATCATGATACTTTGAGCTTCCAACAAGGCTATGACATCTTGAAAAAGAATGCGGAACTGCTCGAATCTCAGCAAGAACCGGATATTGATAACTTGATGAAAATCGTGGAAGAATCCATGACTGCCTATAAAGCTTGCAAGGCCCGGGTTGAAGCGGTTCAAACTGCTTTAAATGAGACGTTTAACGATTAATTGCACCCCATTTTAAATATCTTATTAGGCTATTTTGCTAGATTGAATTGACATAAAAGCTCTCATTAATGAGGGCTTTTTTATTAAGTGAAAAAAAATCATTTCAATGAATAATTAAATTTTCTAGATGGGGTTTTTGATAAATCCGCTCAATTCCATATGGGAAAAATTGTATTTTCATTCTCATCCACCAGACGATAAAAAAGCCCAATATTAAATTGGGCTTTTTATTACTCTTCAACTTCTATCGGATCACCGTCTTCAGGGCGAATATGACGCGTCCCATCATCCGCAGGATCAACACTAGAACCATCTTTGGTAATAGCATTGTACATTTCATCCTCTTTCTTATCATCGATAAATTCTTCATCTTCGAAATCTTGAGGTTCACTATCGTTGTCGAAGTTTAAAGGCTTTTCTTCATCTATCATGGCGATCCATCACTTATTTAACTAATAAAATATCATGCTCAAATATTTGAAAGATTCATTCAATAGTCAACGATGATCATTTGTGTAACTGAATAAACACAATAGTCATTGGAACATTATTTTCTACCGACAAAAAAAATGCCTCCTTAGGGAAGGAGGCTGAAATTGGAAAGAAACTACAGCGATAGAATCTATTCATGCATTATATATAAACTTATAATTTATACATTAGCATAATATTACATTAATTTTTCAATTAAAAAGCCCACTTACTTTTTCAAATAAGCGGGCTAGTGCTGTAGTCATTTTCTTCATATTATTTGCGTTTTCTTGTTTTCGCAAAACGAATATAGCACTGTGAATTTACCAATAAAGTATAGAGAGTATTAATAAACTGTTTTCTTACATTTGCTTTAAGTTACTTTTCGTTCAATAAGCTATACATATTAAAAAAGCCCATCTTTCGATAGGTCTTCCCCTTTTCACTTTTGCGCTGATTCAGGTATGTTGTCAAAGTGAGCAACGACTAGAGAATAAGCAAGCTATTGATAAAAATATATAAATACACCATTAACATATAAAAAAATTATAGTTTTATAAAAAATAACTATACTTGTTGAAGTAATTGGCGATTTTAGCTTTCAACGACACCTTATAGCTGACTTAATTTGCTAGACATATAAGTTAAAAATAACGTCTTATCCTGAAAATCAGGCATTTCAAACACCCAAAAAATGTAATTTTTAGATCTCAATTTAAGTTTTACATTCACGGCCTTTACTTGAATTATTACATCCTCATGCTGCATTTCTGCGAATAATTCTAAAATCAGCGCAAAGAATCTCAGTTTGTTGACTGTGTTGTATTTTGTTGGTTTATATATTCTCAAGGCTTCAGAATATATAAGCTCGCACCATTCATTTCCATCTTCATCATCCATTAGCTCTCATTTAATTATTTAAAATAGATCACGAGGTAGGTTTATAACATGGTGGCTATAATTAAACTGCTTTTAATCTGAATATTAGAATTATAAATTTTTAGAAAATAAAAAAGCCCATCTTCCGATGAGCCTTTTTGGAAAATATATCGTGAAGAACTAAGCTGCAAATTCTTGCAGTACAAATCGTTTTACACTTTCATCAAAGTCAGGTTTTGAAAGAGCAAGCTTGCCATTTTTCATAGTTTTATAACAATAACTCGCTGCTACTCCCATACCAACCAAAGTCAACAACTTCATTGCTCACCTCTTTACTGGGAAGATTTGAATATAAAGTTATCATTCAAATTTGTAGTTTTCCAACTCAGTTTCGATTGTTTTCTGTACTACATGTTAATGAATGTATGAATAATAAATGAAAACCTGCCGCATGATGCGTTTGCTTAAAGTCCTTCAACTAGTGGTTAATTTGCGTATCTATCCAGTTAAGGAAATTTTCCTTATTACTGAATTCTGGCATAGACCCTAAATTTATAGTCTCTTTAGCCCCAAATTTTCCAGCGACAGTATTCGGTGCTTGAACTCTGAAATCCAGAGGATCACTTTCATGTAGAGTTCTAAAATATTCTACCGCTTTATCAAATTCACTTTTATCCTTAAAACCTGGTCGTTCCTTTAAAAAGTCATAAACTTGTTCTAGAGCTGATAGATAATTATTTTTAGGCATTCTGTTTTCTCTAAAATGATGAGTTTTATGATGAAGACCTATTTTGAATGAATAATGATAAGAATATTCCCTTATTTCTTAGAGTTTATGTAAATCATGATGATTTGAGAGTTAAATCCAAATTCTGGAATAACCTGATAAAAAAATGAGCGTAAACATACACTCATTTTTACTACATTTTCTAGTGCATGCTTAACTGACTGGCATTGCTTTAAAATAAGGCCTGTTTTTTTGAACTAAGTGCAAATGCCGGCTGCTCTATCAGCAAAGATTAGATGCACTTTAAATGCGCCAGTTTAAGGTTCAAGCCTAATTAACGCTATGAATATCAAGTTCATCATTGGTGGTCAATACAACAGAAGCCAAAATTGGGATGCCCAAAATGAAAGGTACAGCGAAAATCCATAGAACTACGGTTACGTCCGGTTTAAAGAAAAATTGAATGGCTAATGCAGTCAAAATAAGTACAGAAAATAGAATCGCAGCAAAACGGATGATAAATTTAGTCGACATGCGAAGATGCTCTTATGCGTGAAATCGTATTTTCAATATACACCTATTTTTATTATGGGTTTATTGATTTTCAGTCTGTTATTGCATGTTTTAATTGATTTTCTATATGTGATAGCTGACTTATGCGACGAGCAGTTTTCTTCAGCATAAAAGCTAACCCTAAATTCTTTCTCTACTCGCGATTTATTGTCGTATATGTATAGAGATTGGATTCAGACATCAATGCTTCTGCTGGCCTATAAATCAATCTACTTTATAGCCAATAAAATCTTTGTCCTGTCTCATCATAAAAAAGCCCTAAAATTTTAGGGCTTTTTTATTCGGATTAGAATCGCCAGTTATAGAACAAGTCAATCGCACGTTCTAAAGACTGACTCGCTTCTAAATACAGACGCTGATTTACCTGATAACGTAAAGTCAGCTTATTCACCGGTGTAAACACGCCGACTCCATAACGAAGATATAAATCAGGCGTAATATAACCAGTCACAGAAACCTGGGTATCATCTCCTGTACCTTGGGCATCCAGAGCTAGACCAGTTAAGCCAAAACTGCGCCCGATCTGGTTGGTCAGTGCGCGGGTGCCACCCAAGCCCAGACTGATCCCCGCAGCAGCGATCGTATTATTTACATCAGATCTAAATCCTTCAGCCTGGCTTAAACCAGATACACCTTCATTGACACGACCGGTAATCAAGGCATTCAAGGCTTCCTGTTCTGACAAGCCCGCATCATTATAAATCTGAATACTGGGACTCGATGCAGTCCCTGTTACGCGCACTCCCACTGTACTACCCTGAACCGATTTATTGGCATCAATGTCCAGTGTCGGATTGGTGAGTTCACCATTAAAACGTGCGATAGCACGATTCAGGTCCAGACTTTGGCCATAGGCTTCGATTTTTACTCGTTGTGATACCCCGATTGCACCATTGGCACGCATTGCAGTTTCCAGACCACGCTGTGACAGATTGACTCGACCTAAGAGTGGAATACGACTGTCAAAGCCTTGGAAAATCACCTGGTTCCCTAAAGAAACAGCGACATCTGCCCGGATATCCCAAGGACGTGCCGACTTCAAGATCGCCAGCTGATCATCACCTTCACGTACGACCCGTACATCTGAAGATAAACCGACTACAGGTTCTGAGGCTTCAGGCATTGAAATCAGCGCACGCGGTACATCAACTGTGCCACTCAGACTCAGTTTTTTATTAAATGGATACATGTCCAGAGTCAAATCAGGTGTCACCACAGCAGTAATTAATGGGGCCTGACGAATCAGCAGATTGTCACCTTGCAGTTTTAACTGCACTCGCGGATCGCCTTTCCAGTCGACCGATCCGGTTAATTTACCCACACCACGACCACTGTTAAATGCGCCATTGATGCTGGCCGAATTCTGACGTATGGATGAATAGAGCTGTACATTGGTCAAATTCACCGGTAGGGAGATCATGCTGATTGAAGCATCTTTGACACGAACCTCACCTTCAAGCAAAGGATCCGTTAAAGTTCCGCTAATTTTTCCGGCATAAGATAAAATCCCGTCCAGATTACGGATGTCCTGAATAAATGGCTTAAAGACTTTGAGCCGTACCTGGTTAAAGGCAATTTCGCCACGCATCGGTTTACTGTCACGGTATGGATCAATGATGACATTGGCATAGCCGGTTCCAATATCTGGTGTTTTAACATCTAGCCGAAGTTGCAAGCCATCTGCCACACTTTTTGCCACCAGACCGACTTCATCATATTTCAGTGTAGAACCCAAATAATCCGGATCTTCAGAAGATAAGCCCACCACACCATTACGCGTCACCAGACGTGCGTCAATTTTAGGTTTGGCACCTTGCGCCCAGGCAGCCTTGGCATAACCATTGACTTTACCCGTCAACGCCAATCCATCAGGCAAGAATGCACTGAAATCTTCCAGATCAAGGTTTTGGGTAATAAAAGAGGCACTGCCACGGTTTTTGTTGACCCGAATCGGCTGATCAAAACACAACTGGCTTTGCTGACTCATCCAGCAATGAGCACCGATGAACAGATCCGATTGAGCACTGTTATAAATCACGGCTGCATTCTGACGCTGTACCAGACGGGCACGTAAAGAGTCGAAATCACCTCTTTGAATTTGACCCAGCCAGTTATTCTGGGCATTAAAACCGCCGGCAAGCTGCACAAAGAATTCGGACAAGCGGTTTTCGGCCTGCACTTTGAGAATGTGTGCAGCACGGGTACCGGCCAGTGAGATCTCACCACGTACAATCTCGCGTGAACCGCTACGCAGACGATCCATGGTTGCAGTCAATAAGGTTGGTGTGCTTTGCGATGTCGGCAACTGGCCGCGAACACGAACTTTCTGCACGCTAAACAAGTTTTTAAAGGCAAAATTATCAATAGACAGGTTAGCCGAAGCCTGTAAGCGAGGCTGTGCCTGCATATTGATATAGCCCTGCGCCCGACCTCTTAAGCCTGGATACAGCTCAAACAGCGCCGGTGCATTGACTTTGAGTTGCAGATTCTGCGCATTACCAGTCGCCTGAATCTGGTTGCTGGCATAAGACAGGAACAAGTTATTGGCTTCAAACTGCTCTGGGACAAAACCACGCTGGTTTGAATTAATGATGACCGATAAATTACCCTTGCCACGTACCGGTTTGTTATTCAGCATACCGGCCAGATTCAAGCGTTGAATCTGAATGCGTTTTAAGGCATCTGACCACACCCCTTGAGTTTGCACATTGCCTGACAATTCACCTTTCAGTTTGGCATTAAAATATTGCGGCTTAAAGCGGATTAAGGATGCGTTGATATCCCAGCCAATGCCATTCGCCAGATTGACCAGACCGTTGGCATTAATCTTGCCAGCCACACCATCATGACGAAATTCATTTATCTTCAACATTTCTGGTGTGCCTGAAACGCGCAGTTTCAGCATACCCTGACTGGCTTTAAGCTGGCTGGCATTTAAAGCACCATCATAATTGACCGCATAACCTTTAAAACCACCACCCGCTTTTTCATTATGGAATAACAAGGCAATGGTGCTGTTTCCGGTCAAACGTACGGTTTCATTTTGCTCCGCTAGTCGTCCGGTCAGGTCGACACTATTCAGTTTAATAATCTGCTGATTCGGTTGCGCATAACCATTGGCTTTAACCTGGCCATTCAAACGATCTACCGGTGAAGCTGCGGCAATACTTTGAGTATTCAAATTTTTGGCATTTAATACCGCGGTCCATTTTAACTGACGTTTTTCCTGTGGCAGTTCAATCCGTGCATTGCCGCTTAAGCTGCCTGCTGCATTGGCGCTGTAATTAAAGCTTGGGACATTCAGGATATTTTTGTTCAGATTGAGCTTGGCTTGGTACATACCTGCAGGCAGAAGTCCTTCTTCATGCTGCTCGACTTTAGTGGCCACATGAATATTCTGCTGACCTTCAACCAATGCCAATTTAACATCGCCAGACTCACTGCTGAGCCAGCCCACATAAGGTACGGCGCGATCAATATTTTTCCAGGCAACATCCAGCAGCATCGGCTGCGCTTTATTGTCTTTGACCGGGTTTTGATCCAACTTCAGCTTCCAGCTTTCATAACGGTCGAAATCAACCAGTCCAGTAAGGTGCAGGCCATTTTCCAGGTTACCCGCAGAAGCAATATTCGCATCCAGACTTGGCGGCAAGAAATCTTGTACGACTTGCGGAATGCGCTCATGTTTAGGATCAATCCCGTTCAAACGCCCAGCCAGATCCCAGCTGACCCGATCTTTCCAGCCCACTGTCCCGGCAAGGCTAACTGCGCCTTTCATCAACTGACCATTTAGGTCGGTAATATTCAGCTGATTGACCAGATCGGTATACATCACCGCACTATACTGACCTTGTGGAATATTTTCCCCAATCAGGTCAGTCTGGACGTTCAGGTTCAGACGCTTGATATCGCCATTAAACTCGGCAATACCGTCTTTGGTAAACAGTTTCTGTTCGGCCAGAATAGGCCAGTGATAATCCTTGAACTTCAACTCGCCGCGCATCGGTACCTGAGGACGCATCGGATGCACGATAACCCAACCCGTTAATAAATCAGGTGTATTGGTCGCTACGCCAGCCTGAATCGTGTCCAGTGTTCCGCGTGCCCGCACCTGAATATCATGAATATTCAAGCTGTCTCTTAAAGAAGGCAGATTGACGATGCCTGTGGCATCTAGAGGATATTTGCCTTCAAACTGCATTTTACCCGTGGCTTCACGTACCGACAGATAGCCCATGTCCATACGGGAATCTTCAAAATTTAATTCGGTACCAGACCAGAGTGCCTCATTTAGTTCAATATTATAGAAATCGACTGCATTGGTCTGGGTTTTAATCACCAGATGATCGAGTAATAGATGATCAACGCGCAAGATAAAAGGCAAACGGATAGCATTAAACTTGAACGGTTCGCCCGTTGAAGGTCGCTTGTTAATAATTTGCAGATTGAGGACATCGGCTTCAGTCAGATGAATTTCTTTTTTGACAATCGCGCGCCAACCCAGCTTGACATCAGCACGATCAATTTTGACATCGACTGGTTTCAGGCTGACCAGCACATTTTTAAGAATAATTCCGCGCCATAAATTGCCGCCTTCATATTCATATTGAATAATTTGCTGGCGTTCCAGCACCTGATCCAGCAGAAATTTACTGCCCTGATTGGTCGAAAACAGTAGAGCCAACACAGACAGCAGAAAAATCAGCGAAAAAAGCACCGACAATAGGATGCTTCTGAATATACGGCGCTTTTTCGGCACAACGCTATCTTGTGGTTCTTGTTCTGGCTGTGGTTGGTTCTCGACCATGATCTACCCAAATAACTATTTTTTAAAATGATGTTTTATAACTGTGATCCAATAAAGAAATGTAAACGAATCGGATAATTGTCATCAGACAGTCCAGTCGCAACATCTATACGTATTGGCCCAATCGGTGAAGCCCAACGCACACCCACACCCGCGCCATATTCGGTCGGATTACTGAATTCTTTATTATAGGCATTTCCGGCATCTGCAAAGACCGCAGCACGCCAGCCTTCCTTAAACTGATAATTATATTCTAATGAAGCCACGCCCAAGGCCTGACCACCTACTTTAAAACCGTCAATTTCCGGAGAAAGGCTCTTATAATCAAAACCGCGGATACTCTGGTCACCCCCGGTAAAATATCTCAGGTTATACGGCACTTTGGCAAAATCTTCAGTAAAGATATAGCCTGCATCGGCACGACCCACAAACTGATGGTCTGCATTTTCACCCAATGAATAGATAAACCGCCAACCTGCATTCACAATGGCCATATCGGCATCAGAGAGTAAAGCCTCACTGCCCAGTTCAATCTTATAGGTCTGCTTAAAACCTTTGGTTGGGTTGACCCGACGATCGCTCTCGGTACGTGAAACTTCATAACCGACTAATAGCGATTGCTGCTCATCTTCGGTATTAAAGCGAAAAGCTTCTGGAATCTGGTTAAAATCGACAGAACCATCCTGCTTCAAACGATCCAGACGATAACGTGCGCCAAAAGTCCGCTGCCAGCTACCACGTGGATTCTTGATAATCCGGTCTGCACCTAAGACTGCCGATTCAATCAACAGGCCTTCACCCTGTGCGACGCCTTCACGCTCTTCACGCTCATAACCACCCACAATACTGACATAATCATTCAGCGGATGGTGATAGGGAATATTATAACGTCCATCAATCGACTGACGGATGCCAGATAACTCCATGTTGGCATCAAACGAATGTCCGCGCTTGTTCACAATGGCACGACGATATTGACCACGTAAGCGGATATCGGTATCTGTGCCATAACCCAAACCCACTTCAGCACTATTTAAACGGTCTGCATTTAAAGTCACAATCACTGGAATCTTTTTCTCTTCCCGTGCCTGTACTTTTAAACGGTCCTGTTCATTCTCTTTGGTTTGCTGCTCAACCCGTAAAGTTCTTAAATTTGCGCTTTCCTGATCGCGGCTACCGGCAAACTGGTCTTCATCTACGACATTCTGGGTCACTTCCTGAGAAGAGGATACCGAGCGAGCTGGTTGCATAGTAGCAGCCTGATCTTCAGTCCGTTTCTGTTCTTCAATCAGGCTTTGAATATCGGGTGCCAGTTCCAGCTCTTTATCAAGCGGATCAGGGCGAATCGCATCCACCAGAGTATAGTTAAAATAACGTGAGTTGGTCAGGTTATTGGCCAAGCCATTCACCCGCCAGAAGGTATAATCTGCACCATCTGTCCAGGTGACCAGACTTTCCAGTACGTCTCGATCCAGCGGAAATTCCTTTTCAGGATCGCTCATTCTGAACTCGACATTGCCTAATTTATAACGTTCACCCGTTTCAAAACGCAGATTCACATCGGCGGTGTTTTGTGGCTGAGCAATCTTTACATCATGCAGACGCCAGAATGAATCAAAATAACCATTGTTATTGGCTGCTGTGGTAATGCGTGTCTTGGTTTTTTCATAATTGCCATGATTGAAAATATCGCCTTCTTCCTGTTCAGGTAAAAGACTGATGACCTGGAATTGCGGCTGTTCGGCGCCCTCTCCAGTAAATTCAATATTTTGACTGCTAATCAGGACAGGTTCATTCGGGGTCACAAAAACCCGAACCCGACTGTCAGAGAGTTTTTCAAATCTGAACTGAGCATTATAATAGCCCACCGCTTGCGCTGCCTGTCTGGACAAGGTGCGTAATTGCGGCAAAGCCGAATTAAAGTCGCCAAAAGACTCTTGGGTAAAACTGGATAATTTGGCTTTGACATTATTTCTTAAATTCAGATGGCCTTCAGGCACATCTTTACGATTCAGCATACCGTTACTTTGCGCCACACCTTGCCCATTTATGATCACCACATCTGCACTAATGCGGGGAACTCTTGCGGTCATGATCTGACGTGGAGGACGGATTTTATAAAATAGTCGTTTGAACAGATTCGGACGTTTATCATCCTCAGCGACAAGCTGACCTGGCACTTCTGGCAAGGTCAATCCGGCTTCATTATTTTGTACAATAATCTGGCTGTCAGCCTGAATCGATTGCATCAACTGATCGACATTAACCGGCGCCTGATTGATTTCCAGCAGTTCTTGCTGGCTGATATCGGCCACCACCGTTTCGCTGGTCTGAGTATTGCGATAGTTTTGTGCTTCCTGTTTGGCTTGCTCGGCTACCTGGTAAATTTCATTCGCCATGTTCTGATCAATAGTCTGTACTGGCAGATCTTCCAGATCATCAAACTCGATCGGCGTAAATTCACCCAGACCAGATCCTGCATTTTGCTGTTGTTCCAGCATCAACATGCTGTCAACTGGTACTTCCGGCTCCAAGGCTTCTTCGATTTTTTCTTCTGCTTCAGTTTCAGACGTGGCCACCCCCTGACGAATCGCTTCTTTAGATAGCTCGTCCACCATTTCTGCCTGAGAAATGGCTACGGGTGTTTCTGGCTGTTCGGTTTGTGCCATGCTCTGATGGGATAACATCATAAAAAAGATGCTCATACACAGCTGCATACCACTATGCTGTGGTATGAGAGGCCCCATACTGCGATTTAGCATCGTTTTTTTAAAATTTTTCTTTGCAGGCATAGCAAACTCTAAACGAATACATTCTTTAATTGATTATTTGACCGAAAAATATAAGCTAAGGAGCTTAATTAATTGGTTTTTACCTTTACATGGCTGAAAGTATCTTACATGATTTTTCTCAATGTTTACGCATAACTGACATTTCTTAATAAAACTTAATGTAGCACGGCCTATATGAACAAAAATGAACATTTGTTAGCTTCTCGGCGCTTTTTACCGATGTTTCTGACGCAGTTTTTTGGTGCATTAAACGATAATGTATTTAAACAGGCGTTACTGCTGGTCATTACTTATGGCTGGATTCAACAGCAATCGGCCAGCATCAGCACTTTAAATAATCTGGCGGCTTTACTGTTTATCTTGCCCTATTTTATTTTTTCAGCCACGGCCGGTCAGATTGCCGACAAATACGAACGTTCACAGCTGATTCGCTATCTCAAGCTTCTGGAAATTGCCATTATGTTGCTGGGAACTGTCGGTTTCCTCATGGGCAATTTATGGATTCTGTTATTTGCCCTGTTCCTGATGGGCACCCATTCCACTTTCTTTGGCCCGATCAAATATGCGATTTTACCTGAAGTCCTGAAACCGAATGAACTGATGTCCGGCAATGCCCTGTTTCAGTCCGGAACTTCTCTGGCAATCCTATTCGGTATGATTCTGGGCGGTGCAGTCATTGCAGCTTCCGCCGGCAACCTGATCTGGATCAGTTTAACCGTCATCAGCATCGCCTTGATTGGTTATATATCCAGTCGCTATATCCTGAAACAAAGTATTCCCGCGCCTGAGCTGCAAGTTGACTGGAATTTCTTCCGCACCAGCTTGCAGACCTTGAAATATGCCAAAAGCTTACCTCTGATTTTTACCATTTTACTGGGCAACTCATGGTACTGGTTTTATGGTGCAACCTATCTGACCCAGATTCCTCAGCTGACATTACAAAATCTGCATGCATCTGAAAATGTCGCCAGTCTGCTCTTAACCTTTTTTTCTGTCGGAATTGGTCTGGGTTCATACTTATGCCGTAAAATTGGTGGCAGCCAGGTCAATATCAAGATGGTGCCTTTTGGCGCGATCGGTCTGGTGATCTTTGCCCTGTATCTGGCCGCGAGTCTGGCCTTTGTTCCGGAGCGTACAGGTGCATTAATCGGCTTGGCAGATGTCTTTCAGCAAGGCTGGAGCTATTATCATGTGATGCTGGCCGTCACCTTGCTCGGAATAAGTGGTGGTTTTTATATTGTTCCGCTCTATGCGATGATGCAGGCGCATTCGCCTCGCTCACATCGTGCGCGGGTGGTTGCAGCAAATAACATTTTGAATGCCGTTTTCATGGTATCTTCTGCTATATTCTCGATTATTATTTTAAGTGTTTTAGAGCTTGATCTTAAAATACTTTTTTGTATTACCGCAGTATTGAGTGGCCTGTTTACCTTATGGCTGCTTTTCCGACTCAAACCTATGATCAAAACTGCGAAAGCACCCTTGGAGGATTAATTCATGCGTCAATATACAGGTGTCGATAAGCTGATTCATTCTTTTGATCAGGCATTACGCAGTCTCGTCCCGGGCACGACATCGGCACGACGTGAAAATCCGGCCCAACCGGTAGAAACACAATTAACGGTCAGTGATGCACGTCATGTAGCAGGTTTAATGCGGGTCAATCATAGTGGTGAGGTTTGCGCACAGGCACTGTACCATGGTCAGGCGATGACGGCTAAACTCCCGAATGTACGTCGTGAAATGGAACAGGCAGCGATTGAAGAACAGGATCATCTGGCCTGGTGTGAAGACCGCTTAAAAGAACTGGATAGCCATACCAGCCTACTCAATCCGGTCTGGTACGGTCTTTCCTTTGGTATGGGCGCGATTGCCGGAATCGCAGGTGACAAATACAGCTTGGGTTTTGTGGCTGAAACAGAACGTCAGGTCAGCATGCATTTACAGCATCATATTAGCCAGTTGCCACCGCAGGATGAACGTTCTCGTCGTATTCTAGAACAGATGAATGAAGATGAACTGCATCATCGGGATACAGCGTTAAATGCTGGCGGTGTAGATCTACCCGTTCCAGTTAAGATCGCCATGACAGGCATTTCCAAGTTGATGACCAAAACCAGTTATTTTATTTAAATAAGACGGTTTTAGTTTGAGCCCACTCATTTGTGGGCTTTTTAATATGGGTCAAATCTTGAGCGAGATAATAACAACTCAAGGCATATGGCGATCTTATTACTTATAAGCTCTATAAAATAATAGAGATTCCCCCACAGCATCCTTTAATCTTTTTTGCTCATTTCAGAAAGCAGGTCCAGCTGGATTTCCTGAATTTGCGCCAGCCGTTCCCATTGATGTAGCAGCAGATGATCTAATTTTTCATGCAAGTATTGGATTTCCAGCTCGGCTTTTAAATTGATCTGATAATCATTTTGCGAACGTAAGCGGTCTTTTGCTTCCTGTCTGTTCTGGCTCATCATAATAATAGGTGCCTGAATCGCCGCAAGACAGGATAGGATTAAATTCAACAGAATAAAAGGATAAGGATCAGCAGGTCGTGTCACCATCACCACAGTATTTATCGTAATCCACAGGCCCAAGAAGATTGCAAAACAAATCAAAAAGGTCCAGCTTCCACCAAAAGTTGCAATTTTATCGGCGAGCCTTTCTCCCAAGGTCCACTTTTGCTCTAAGGTCGTTTCCACATTTTTGGTAATCAGTTCATGCTGATGCATGCTATCAATCACTTCAAACTCAAGATCAGTCACTTCACCCTTTTCCGAACTTAATAATGAATGTACATACTGTATACGGTACTGGGTTAAATCTGCCTGGCAAATATAATCTTGCGGTGTCCAGCCTGGAATATCTTTGGCAATCTCTTCGGTAATGACTTGTCTGACTGTTCCCATCGGGGTGAGATTTTTCAGAAGAAAGTGCTTGCCGCATACCAAGCATTTATGGCTTTCATGTTTTTCTTTCATGATAATTCTCTTTTTAAACCAACTCACTCAGCTATTATTTTGTTCGATATGTTTGATTTGCTTTAGGGTCTGTTGACATTTACTGTTCATAATTAACCCTATAAAGGTAGCCATAAAAATATACAGGCTAAAGCAACAGAACTTTGATAATTTCTTTTGAGCTTGTCATATCGAGTAGCTATTCCTCTAAATTGCTTTAATCTACAAAACATATTTTCAACTAAATGCCTGATTTTATATAAATACCAGTCCATATGGTCATTGTTCGATTGGCTATTTGTTTTCTTTGGTATATTCGCTTTAGTCCCTGTTTTCCTGATCTGTTCACGCAGTGGTTCTGAATCATAGCCTTTATCTGCACATACCACTTTTGTCTCTTTTAAATCTAATGTTGATATTAAATCAGGTGCAACTTTAACATCATGTGTGGTTCCATCGGTAATCATGAAATCAATAGGATTGCCATGTGCATCAACAATCAAATGTATTTTTGAGGAGTTTCCTCCTACACTTTTAGAAATAGATTGATTCGCTATGCCGGCAGAATGTTGATGAGCACGTACATGAGAGCCATCAATAAAAATCCACTCCATATCGGGGCATGAGGCTAGTAATTTGAATAATCTAAGTAACTTACCGCTGCTTGACCAACGATTAAAACGTTTGAAAATAGAGTTTGAATGACCAAAACAGCAAGGAATATCTCGCCACGGACAGCCTGTTCTAATTCTATAGAGAATAGCTTCAATAAAATTGCGTAAATTTGAGTTGTGGTGAATGGATAAATTACGCAGAATAACTTTCAACTTTTGCCAGTGTTGATCTGTCAGCATGGTACGAGGCATAGCGAATAGTAAAATTGGGTTTGGCGATTTGATTTTACTACTTCGCTATTTTTTTAAGCTAAAAGTGTCAACACACCCTAGTCATTTTTACCATTCGTAAATCAATTATGTATCAAGTGCGTCTGATTTCTTGAACTTATGAATCTCACTTCGATTTTATCTTGGATTGATAAAATGCTCAGCCAAGCGCACGATGAGCTGATCATTCAAGATAATTTTCAGATCGATTCAATCCTACTATCTATACATGACTTAAATTTAATATAATCATGATGATAATAAAAAAGGGGCTTCATTGTGCGCCATTCATACCATCTTGAAAAACATTATATCGAACGCGCGGGCTGGCTTCGTGCAGCTGTACTGGGGGCAAATGACGGGATTATTTCGGTCACCAGTCTGGTGGTGGGTATTGCAGCCAGTGGAGCATCCACAGAAATTTTATTGGTGACCTGTGTTGCCGGATTGATTTCTGGAGCCGCATCAATGGCGGCCGGTGAATATATTTCGGTTAAATCCCAGCAAGATATTGAAACCAATGATCTACTCATGGAAGAGCGCGAACTCCAGCGCCATCCCACCCATGAGTTAAATGAGCTCAAAACGATTTATATACAGCGTGGGTTGGAACCTGCTTTGGCACAACAGGTCGCTGAACAGCTGACCAACCATAATGCCTTGGATGCCCATGCTCGAGACGAAATTGGTATTTCAGCACATACCTCTGCCCAACCTTTTCTCGCTGCATTTTCTTCCGCCATGGCCTTTACGGTAGGTTCATTATTCCCTTTAATTTCAATCATGATTTTACCGGAACACTATCTGGATAAAGGCGTCATGCTGATTGGCGTTTTAAGTTTGGGGATGATGGGTGCACTGGCAAGCTATGCCGGTGGAGTAAGTGTCTGGAGAGGTGCTGTTCGGGTGATGCTCTGGGGAATTATCGCCATGTTATTCAGTGCATGGATCGGATCATTATTTAATGTGTCTGTTGCCTAAATATGTGTTTATTTTTTAGCTAGACAAAGAATAGGATTGAGCGGCTCTTGTATTAACATCACTGAAAAATGTTTTTTCAAAAACTAGCCGCTCTAACAAAACTTGAGTTTAATTAATATATGTTCGGTTTTAATTTAGATATTTAAAACCTAAGATCTATGCATGAGAGGTATTGTTATGGAAACTACGATCATTCTTGCCATCTTGGCGATCATTATCATATTGCTGATCATTTTTTATAACAAGAAAAAGTGAAAGAGCGATGAGGCATTTTTACTGCTTTGAGGGTTTTTACTGATCTTAAAATAAATTCCAGAGCTTTAAATCAATCAAATATTAATTTCCCGTCGGAAAACCATGAAATCCCCATTGGATCACATAAAGAATCCCAAGGATTAAAATCACCGAAACCAAGATTTCTAATATTTTCATTTTTAAATGAGCTCTATACTTAAGCACCTCATCTTATCTGAATTTTTCTTTTCATCTAAAACAAAAAATTGAATCATAAAAAAAGCCTGATCTTGTTTGATCAGGTTGGTTAATCATTCTTACTGGATAAAATTTATGAGCAAAAAATTAGGTGATTTGATTTAAATCAGCTGTTCAACTGTTGGGAAGCTATGTGATCCATGTTCGAACATGGCATCATGCCAGATATCAAACATGGGCACTTTCACATCCAAAGCCAAAGGCAATTTTTTTTCATTAAACTGCATATGTTGAAGATCGGATCCCCAGGCAATCAAATCAACATCCAAAGTAATCTGATGGGATGGACGTACTCGCCCTAATGCCTGTTCCAGCTGTTTGAGCAGCTCAATCAGGTCTTCACTAGACACCGAACTTCGCAATAAACACGCTGCATTCCAGTAATCTGCGCCGATGCCATCACGGCAAGGAATCATATAAATGGGAGAAAACTGGACTTCTCCCCATTCGGAAATACGTTGCTGTGCAGCTTGAAAATGTTGCTGAGGATGACAATTACTCGCTAATGCTAGGGCGAAAATCGTTTCGGTGGCGTTCAAGACGTATCCCTACAGAATTGGCTTGCGCGATAATGGCAGGCTTACGGATCGTAATATTAATCGATTCAATTGCTGTAAAGGTAGTAAAAAGTGCATTCAGCACTAACTTTGCTGCATGTTCAATCAATTCAGGCTTGGCGTCTTGAATGACTTTGCTGGAAATCTCACAAATTTCTGCATAATTCAGCGTATCTGCAAGTGCATCTGAGTTTGATGCCTGTTCTAAATCGGTTTGAATGGTCAAATCCAGCATTAGAGGCTGAATAATTTGACGCTCCCAGTTAAAGCAGCCCACGACTGTCTCAACCTTTAAACCTTCAATAATAATGGCGTCCATTGGATTGCTCGAAAATTTAGTACTGGCTGCATCCCTCTCAAGCTCCTTTACAAAGGGAGGAGCTTTTAAAGTCCCCCTTTTTTAAAGGGGGATTTAGAGGGATTTTTCCAAGTCTAGATGAGTTTAAGATTAATGCTTTAACAGCAGATTCGGATCCATGCTTTGCACCATTTGCAAACGCTGATCGGCATAGATGTCGGTATACGGCGCAAGAATTCGCATGAAACGGTCGAAATACAGCATTTGCTTGAACAGCAAGGCAAAATCGCGCGGGAACCGGATGCCATGACGTTCACCCACAGCCACCATATCCATCATGATATCGTTCAGGTCAGCAGGGTTGGACGTTAACAATTCCTGCGGATCCGCCATCAATACACCGCTAAATAAACGTTCCAGATCAGCAGCCAAGACTTTGGTGTCAATCTGCACAGCGGTCATGCCCATTTTCAGCATGTTTTGCGCCATCAGCTCATAATTGGTATGTTGCAATGAATCCATAAATGCCATACATGCCGTCCATACTTCAGGCTTAAGCTGACCCACAATACCGAAATCAATAAAACCGACACGGCCATCTTCGAGCAGCATCAGGTTGCCTGCATGCAGATCGGCATGGAAACTGTTACACATCATCAAGCTGCCAAACCAGGTATTCATCGCGGTAATGAGTACTTGAGATGGATCTTTAGATACTTTTTTGACCACTTCAAAATCTGTCAAAGGCACACCGTATAAACGCTGCATGGTGAGCACACGACGGGTCGAATATTGATGATAAACCTTAGGTGCAGTGGCTGCCTGATTGTTGGTGATATTCAGGTAATTGACAAAATCATCCAGATTCTGGGCTTCCTCGATAAAATCGACTTCACGCACCATACGGGTTTTGATTTCTTCGACAATGTCAGCCAGTGAAGCAAACTTGACTTTCGGGACTGCTTTTTCCAGCAACTTGGTTGCCCAATGCAGCACATTCAAGTCAGTGTACAAAATGGTTTCTACGCCCGGTTTTTGTACTTTAATCACCACATCTTCGCCAGACACCAGTTTGGCCGCATGCACCTGTGCAATAGATGCAGAGGCTAATGGCGTTTCATCAATCGATGCAAAGATTTCATCCAGGTTACGTCCTGCAAATTCAGAGGCTAAAACCTGCTGGATATAGCTAAACGGCAAGCGTGGTGTCTGATCCAGACAGCCCTGAAATTCTTCAACATATTCACGTGGAAATAGTGACGGCGTACTGGCAATAAACTGACCGAGCTTGATATAAGTTGAACCTAAGGATTCAAAAGTTTCACGCATCAGTTTGGCATTGCTCGGCTTTTCAGTGGCATATTTAAAGCCCGCCTTTGCCGCAACGACTGCTGTTTCTCCCATACGGGCAACTGAACGTATTCCATCTAACCAGATATTGTTTTTCATAATGTCTTAGGAAAAATTAATTAAACGCAGTGTAGCAAAAAAAAATCACTTTGCAGGCTTATCTTACCTGACAGATTGGGCAATCTGTATCTTTTTCGAAAGCGAGAATCCGCTGCTTAAAACTCAGTCCATCCCACAACAACAGCTTTTGTCGAAGTGGCATCTGGCCCAATCCCAGATATAACAAGGCATGATGTGCCTGCAAGCTGGCCATCACATTCGGGGTGGTCGCCAGTACACCGGAGTCTGCACAGCGCAGACTTTCATCGGCCTGATTTTCTGGCGGAAACAGGCAGGCATAACAGGCGGAATCCCCTTCGACCATAAACAGCTGGCCTTGCAAGCCAATCGCAGAAGCACTCAATAAAGGCACATTCAGCTCAACACACATCTGATTGACCAGATAGCGTGTGGCAAACTGATCACAACCATCCAGTACCAGATCCTGATGCTCGATCACACTTACTGCATTGTCAGCCGTTAAGGCCTGATTGATATATTCAACCTGTACGTTCGGATTAACCTGACTCAGTCTTTTGGCGAGAGTTTCTGCCTTATAAAATCCAATATCCTGCGGTATAAATGCCAGTTGTCGCTGCAAATTACTCATCTCGATGGTATCTGGATCGATCAGGGTAATTTTCCCCACACCTGCGCGTGCCAGAAGTTCTGCCAGTGCACAGCCAATCCCGCCACAACCAATAATGCAGATATTCGAAAATTTTAAGCGTTCTTGAGCGTCAATATCCCAGCCATCCAGAAGAATCTGACGGCTATACAGATGCAGTTCAGCATCGGTGAGTTCGAATTCTGGGGATATGGCATCCATGTTAAATGTAGACAACGTCTTTCCTTGTTTCGAAAATTTTTAACAATGATCGCAAAAATTAGCTTTACTGAAGTTTTTAAGGACTGATAAATCTCTGGAATATCAATCTCACAGTCAATTCACAGCACATCAATAAATTATTCGGCAATCGTTGAGCCAAATAGCATATCAGCTAAACGCTCGGTATCAAGTTGCAGCCGCTATGGCTTGGCAAGATTTTTTGAATCACCTCAATTCAACGGTTCCGGCAAACAGCTCTTTCTCATTTATAAAAGGTGTCAGACCTGAAGTTTTTAAAATCTTTGCTATTGAATTACCCTGTAAATAGAGCAGCCCTGTTTAGCAATTCTGTAGTCTCTGCCTGTATTTGAGTATGAAAATGTATGAGTTCAGTGAGACCTAAGGCATCTGTCTCTAAATATGATTAATCTGAAAATACCAAGCAATCTTTTCAGCTTTCATAAAATCGTATGGAGAACATACATGACCGAGCATAACAATACTCAACATGATAATCGTGAAAAATTATGGGAATTGATCAAGGATGTCCGTTACACCATGATCAGCCATTTAAATGATACACATGAAATACACTCCCAGCCGATGACCATGCTGAACTCCGAACAGATGAACGAACGTCAAAACTTATATTTCATCCTGCGTAATACCAATGATCTGGTCAAAGCAGCAGAAACTGGCCGTGGTCAAATTGGCCTGTCTTTTGCAAAACCATCAGATGGTATCTATGTGTCGATCAGTGCTCATGCCCAGATCAGTACTGACCGCATTCTGATTGAACAGTTGTGGAATCCGTGGGCAGAAAACTGGTTTGAAGGCAAGGATGATCCGACCGTACGGGTATTGATTGCTAAAGCAGTCAGCGCAGAATACTGGAATGTCACAGATAACAAAGTTACCCAGCTTTTTAAAGCCTTAAAAGGCGGTGTTACCGGCGAAGCGGGCGAACCGCATGCAGAACATCAAAAAGTGAATCTACAAAGTAATATCTGGTAATGAATGAGGTTTAGCCTCTTGAAATTAAGAGGCTAAATTTTTGATATATTTCATTTTAAATATTAATGTAATTTTACTGTAATGACATAAAAATTATAATTTTAGCTTGCCTCAATCTGCTCTCTTGAAGATATAAGTTTGGGGAAATCAGCTCAATATCTGACTAAAATTTAAGTAGAAGATTTATTTCCTAAAAAAACCAAAGGCTGCCATGGCAGCCTTTGAACATTCAATCAAACAATTAATTTGAAAAATTAACTGACTCGCTTCATCTCTTGAAGTTTGGCAACTTCCTGCTGTTTGAGTAAATTGCGCTGAATCTTGCCACTCGATGTTTTAGGCAAAGACGTCACAAACTCAATCTCTTTCGGATAGGCATGTTTGGATAAGCGTGAACGTACATAACTTTGCAGTTTCAACATCAAATCTTCAGTGGCTGGATATGCTGATTTAAGTACTACAAAGGCTTTCACAATTTCAGTACGTTCTGGATCTGGCTTGCCGACGACTGCAGATTCAAGCACTTCTTCACATTCAAGCAAAGTACTTTCTACATCAAAAGGTCCAACCCGATATCCTGAGGTTGTAATGACATCATCTGCACGTCCAATAAAATCAATACCGCCATATTCATTCAGCTTCACGGTATCACCAGTGAGATAATACTGCCCGACAAATGACTTGCGGTTATGCCCTGCATAGCCTTCAAACCACATCAAAGGTGAAGCTGAACAGTCAATTGCCAAGGTTCCAATCCCGCCTTTTTCTACCTCCTGATGTTCTTTGTTCAATACAGCAAAACGATGCCCAGGAATCGCAAAACCGGCTGAACCAACTTTTTTATAATGCTCTAGGCCATGATGATTAGCGATCACCATCCCCAGTTCAGTCTGTCCATATTGATCGTAAATATTCACATTTAAATCATGATTAAACCACTGAATCACTTCAGGCGTGAGCGGCTCACCCGCACTACTTACCACGCGTAAATGCGAACTGATGCCTGCATCAAATTTTTCTTTAAAGCCAAAGAACATGCGAAATGCGGTTGGCGAACCAGTCAGGTTATTCACCTGATATTTTTGAATGATTTGTACGGCATTATCGACACTAAAGCCACGTTCATCCATGATGATGCTGTGCCCTAAACTCAACGGCCCTGCAATACCATAATACAGTCCATACGCCCAGCCCGGATCTGCCAGATTCCAGAAGGAATCTTCATCTCGCAGATCTACGGCGTGCAGCATATAGCCTTTAAAGGCCAACAACGCTTTTAAAGGTACAGGAACCGATTTTGCCAAGCCTGTCGTACCTGAAGTAAACATCATCAGGAAGACATCATTAAACTGGCAATTTACCGGTTCAAACTCCTCTGGTTGTTGCTGTAAGGCTGTCCAGAAATCCGCATCTTGATAATTATTTGTCGCTGTTTGATGCACAGTCAGAATATTAGGAACATTGAAATCATGGAGTTTCAGTCGTTGTTCTTCATCAGTAACGATCAACTGGGTATTGGCGGTACTGATACGATGTTCAATGGCTTTGCTTTCAAAGGCAGTAAATAAAGGTTGATAAATGGCACCAATCCGCCAAGTGGCTAATATAGTAATTAAGAGTGCTGGCGTTCTTGGCAGCAACCCTGCAATACAGTCACCAGCCTTTAAACCCAGAGAATGCATATAATTGGCCAGCTGTCCTGAAGCCACGGCCAGTTGTTCAAAGGTCCACTGCTCTGCGTCTCCGTTTTTGCCTTCCCAAATCAGTGCAGTTCGGTTTTGACCCAAGTAGCGACCACAGCATTCGGTATACGCATTGATGTTCTCTGCGTTTCCAACCAGATGTTCTTGAACCATATTTTCAAAATTAAAATCAGCATATGCCTGTTCTAGTGTCTTCATGACGACAACCTCTTTCCTGTTGTAGTTTTCAGGCGACCTTGCCTGAGTTTGTCCATTTGTATTTGTTGTTCCTGCTGATTCCATCAGCATACTTTCTCAAATCTGCATTCATGCCCTATGGCTAGAACATGAATAAAGCTTATTTTTCGATTATTCGCACTGTATGTCTTTAGATCATCATGTTCAGTTGAATCCTGCAATTTCCATATCCATCCATGTAAGTGCAGAATTTGAACATTAATCAAAGTCTGTTTTTTTAATTTAACAATCAGCGTTGACACACTTCACGTGCAATCACCAGTCGTTGAATATCTGATGCACCTTCATAAATCTGGCTCACTCGCACATCACGATAGATACGCTCAACCGGAAAATCAGAGACATAACCGTAGCCACCATGAATCTGGATCGCATCTGAACAGACTCGCTCTGCAATGGTCGATGCAAACAGCTTTGCCATCGATGCTTCTTTTAAACACGCCAAGCCTGCATCTTTTAACGTTGCAGCATGCAAGACAAGCTGACGTGCGGCTTCAATTTGGGTCGCCATATCTGCAAGCCTGAACGCCACAGCCTGATGCTGCACAATTTCCACACCAAAGGCTTTGCGTTCATTGGCATATTCCACTGCAGCATCTAGTGCAGCCCGCGCCATACCGACTGATTGTGCTGCAATCCCGATGCGACCCGATTCAAGATTCGACAAGGCAATTTTATAGCCTTCACCTTCCTGGCCCAGCAGGTTGGCAGCCGGAATCCGGCAGTTATCCAGAACGATGGTCGCGGTATCCGAACAATGCTGACCCATTTTCTCTTCTAGGCGTGACACGATATAACCCGGTGCATCGGTCGGCACCAGAAAGCATGAAATACCCTTTTTCCCTGCAGATTTATCAGTCACAGCAAAGACTAGTGCAATCTGTGCGTGTTTACCTGTCGTGATAAACTGCTTGGTACCATTTAGCACCCATTCATCGCCATCGCGTTCGGCTTTACACTCCAGCGAACTGGCATCCGAACCGGCCTGAGGTTCCGTCAAGCAGAAACAGCCTAGCCATTCACCTGTTGCCAGTTTAGTCAAATACTGCTGTTTTTGTGCCTCTGTGCCATAACGCTGGGTGATACCACAAGGCAAAGAATTCTGCACACTGACAATCGTCGAGATTGCACCATCACCTGCAGCGATCTCCTCTAGTGCCAAGACTAGTGAAACATAATCCAGACCTGCACCGCCCCATTCTTCAGCCACTGTCATACCCAATGCGCCAAGCTCACCGAGTTCTTTAAGTTCTTGTGCTGGGAATTGTGCCGTTTTGTCGCGTAAGGCCGCTGTCGGTTTCAGTTTCTGCTGCGAATAGTTACGCATCATGTCCTGAATCATTTTTTGTTCATCATTTAAAATCACGGGTATTTCCCTTCTTTATTTTTTTCTATCCAGCATTAGCAAGGACTTTTTAACTGCCAGAAATGTGATGCTTTCTGGATATATTCGGCAAATTCAGCATGCAACTTTCCCTGATACGTCATTGCCATTTTGATGAATCAGAGAAAATGTGTTTATTTAAAAAATTATTTTGGCGCCATACGGATTGCACCATCTAGACGAATCACTTCACCATTCAAATAACCATTTTCAAAGATATGTCCCACCAGCTGGGCAAATTCCTGTGGTTTGGCCAGACGCGATGGAAATGGCACCATTTGCCCCAAAGCATCCTGGACATTTTGCGGCATGCCTTTCAGCATCGGAGTTTCCATAATGCCCGGCGCGATGGTCATGACACGGATCGCTTCACGAGCCAGTTCACGTGCCAAAGGTAAAGTCATTGCGACGACTGCACCTTTGGATGCCGCATAGGCAGTCTGACCAATTTGACCGTCATAAGCGGCAACTGAAGCAGTATTCACAATCACGCCACGTTCTTCTTCACCAGCTTGCAGCTCATATTTTGCAATTAAAGCCGCCGCATGACGCAACATATTAAAAGTACCGTTTACATTAATATTCAGCACTTTTTGGAACATTGCCAATTCATGGATGCCGTTACGACCCAATACTTTGGCGGATGGCGCAATCCCGGCACAGTTGATCAAACCATTCAGTTGACCATACGTACTTTCAACATGAGCGAAGAAAGCTTCAACTGTCTGTTCATCGGTCACATCGAGCTGTACAAACTCAGACTGTGAACCCAGTTGCTGCTGTAATGCCTGACCCTGCTCCTGATTCATATCGACCAGAATCACTTTAGCACCGTGTTCAACCAAATGAGTCGCTGTAGCTGCACCCAAACCTGAGGCACCACCAGTGATCACAATAACTTTTCCCTGAATGTTCATGTTTATTTCCTAGCGATTTTTCTATTTCAGATACGACTTAATATGCAGAGTAAACAGAGTTTTTATTCTGTACAATTTCCAAATATTGCATCTTGCATGATGTATTTGGACAATGAAAACAAGGATGTCAGACTGAATATGCATAAGCCTGCACTGGAATATAGCAAAGGCACCATCTCGATTGACCTGGTGAACGAAGCATTGCTGGATGCCAAACGGCTGCAATTTGATATCCCTGCCATTTTGAAAAAAGCCAATATCCCAGCAGAAGTATTAAATGCTCCCAAGGCACGCGTGTCGGTCAGCCAATTTGCCCAATTATGGACTGTGCTTGCAGACAGCATGAATGACGAATTTTTTGGCATGGACAGCCATGCCATGCGTCGTGGCAGTTTTAAATTGCTTTCGAAAATGGTTATGCAGGCAGATACACTGGAAAAAGCGCTGCAACACATTCTGCAATTTCTCAACCTGGTTTTGGACGATCTGCAAAGTACGCTCATGGTTGAGGAACACTATGCCTATATCGTGATTTATGATTTAAAAGCAACCAAACGCATGTTTAGTTATGCGACTTATCTGATGCTGATTCATACCCTGATCTGCTGGTTAAGTGGACAACGGATTTTACTTAATCAGATTCAACTCAAATGTGCAGCTCCCCTGGATGATTTCGACTATAAAGTTCGGTTCTGTGAACAGATTGAATATCAGGCCAGCGAAAATTACGTGCAATTTGATGCAAGCTATCTGCAATTGCCGATTAAACAGGATGCTCAGTCCTGGTATCAGTTTATTCAGCAAACCCCACAAAATTTATTGGTGCGTTTTAAAAACCCCTATGCCTTGAGCACCCAGATTCGCCGTCAATTACTGCAAGTTTCACCGGCAGAATGGCTGGAACTGAATGAACTGGCCTTAAAAATGAATATGTCTGAAGCGACCATGCAACGGCGTTTAAAAAGTGAAGGTGTCAGCTATCAACAGTTAAAAAATGAGATACGCCGGGATACCGCCATTGAATTGCTGACCCGTACTGAACAAAGTTTACAAGAGATCAGCGATCAGCTTAATTTTCAGGAATCCAGTGCATTTCATCGTGCATTCAAAAAGTGGACTGGCGTCAGTCCAGGCGCGTATCGACAAAATAATATTAGATAATTTATATAAATTTAGACTTTAAAAATATTACCGAAAAACACTTGGATTCTAAGCATTTATTTTTATTATGATTATATATTTCAAGCCCTAAAACATATATTAGCAGGACTACACAGTCACCCGGAAAGCTTTGCAATTTACCCGAGAATAGATTATTTTTCATTCAATTTATAGCACTTTTGCTATTGGCTGTACTCTCCATTTTCCTTTCTAGTTGAAGGTATCTCCATGTTAAAGATGACTGATGTGCTTGGGCAAAATCTTGTCCAAAACTTCTCTAAAGCTTTATTTTCTTCGACTGATCTCATTACAGAACAGTTGAATCAAGGGATTTTAAATGCATCGGATGCAGAACTGAAAGATGCAATTCTGCACTTCTTTAACCAGGTAGATGCTGTGGAAGCGGCTCAGGCCCTTGAAATTCCGGCAGAACGTATCAATGAATTACAACAAGGTATTGCCTTGAAAGATGAAAGATCTCTGGCAGACACTTTGAAAGTTGTGGCACTTTGTCTGGCAATGGAAACAGGTAGCCTAGATCAGGTAGAAGTCTATGACTGTCTACAAGACTATCCAATGTAATTCTTTTTTAAGTATTCCTCGAAAGCGGTGCTCTGGCATCGCTTTTTTGTTTTTAGTTATACTGCGTTGGCGTGATGTCATTAAGAATACTTAAAGTTTCAGAGGCAGCTGGGAATTTATAAAAACTTGAATTAAAAAGCGACCATACCGGGCGCTTTTTAATAAAGAAAGATAGATTACAGATTAATGTGGCCACTGCGCCAAAGTCACACGATCATTACCGCCATAATCTTTAACCGTGCGGACTTGCTTATAACCCGCTTGTTTAAATAGATGTTGTACGGCGTCTGCCTGATCATAACCATGCTCAAGCACCACCCAACCATTGACAGTCAAATGCTTCTTGGCTTGCAGAATAATCATTTCAATATCGGCCAGACCCTTTTTATCTGCCACCAGCGCACGTTCCGGCTCAGTCGCCAGATTCTGCATATGCGCATCATTAGCGTCGATATAAGGTGGATTCGATACAATGGCGTCAAAGAATTGACGACCAAATGGTTTCAACCATGAGCCCAGAACGAATTCTACATTCTCAATATCATGTTGTTCCGCATTATACTTCGCAACCTCAAGCGTAGGCTCGTAGATATCGGAAGCCATTACTGTCCAGTTGGAACGCTCAGATGCCAGCGATAAGGCGATCGCACCAGTACCTGTACCCAAGTCCACCACACAGGCATCTTCAGGCAGGTCCAATTTCAACACGGTCTCAACCAGCACTTCAGTATCCGGACGTGGCACCAAGGTATCTTTAGTCACTTTGAGGTCCAAAGTCCAGAATGGCTGTGAACCAGTGACATAAGCCAAAGGCTCGCCAGCAGCAATACGCGCCAACCCGTCTTTATACGCCTGTTCCTGTTCCAGCGTTAACTCCTGATCCTTTTTCATTAGTAGATCAAATGAATCAATCTTGGTGATGTGTTCCAGTAACCAGGCATTTTCCTGACGTTCATAACTTTCAGCTTCACCGCGTAAAGCCAGGGCTTGTAAAATATTCATTATCCACCATTCTGCTGTGCAAGCATGGCCAACTGATCCGCCTGATATTCGCGGTGCAGGCTGTCCAGCAATTCGGTCAAATCACCTTCCATCACGGCATCCAGCTTGTATAAAGTCAGGTTAATGCGGTGATCGGTCATACGACCTTGCGGATAGTTATAAGTACGGATACGTTCCGAACGATCACCCGATCCCACCAGGTCACGACGCATTTCCGAGGTTGCTGCATCTGCTGCTGCACGTTTGGCATTTTCCAAACGTGATACCAGCAGTGCCATCGCTTTGGCCTTGTTCTTATGCTGTGAACGCTCTTCCTGACATTCCACCACTGTGCCAGTTGGAATGTGGGTAATACGTACTGCAGAATCGGTTTTGTTAACGTGCTGACCGCCTGCACCTGAAGCACGATACGTATCAATCCGCAAATCGGATGAATTGATTTCGACCGAGGTATCAACATCAATTTCAGGAAGAATCGCAACGGTACAAGCAGAAGTATGCACTCGGCCTTGTGATTCGGTCGCCGGTACACGCTGTACACGATGCGCACCACTTTCAAATTTTAGACGACCGTAAACACCGTCACCATTAATCAGGCAGATGACTTCTTTATAGCCGCCATGTTCGCCTTCATTTTCAGAAAGGATTTCAATACGCCAGCCTTGGTTTTCCGCATATTTACTATACATACGGAATAAATCGCCAGAGAAAATCGCTGCTTCATCACCACCGGTTCCGGCACGAATCTCCAGATAAGCCGAGTTAGCATCATTCGGATCTTTCGGAATCATCAAGATGTTCAGGTCTGCTTCAAGCGATTCAATTAAAGCTTTATTCTCTTTAATTTCTTCCTGCGCCATTTCCTTAAAGTCCGGATCTGACAGCATGGCCTGAGCTGTTTCAATGTCTTCTTCAGCCTGTCTGTACTTGGTCCAGACATTGGTGATTTCTGTTAAGTCATTATGCTCACGTGACAATTGACGGAAGCGCTTATTATCAGAAATGACTTCTACATCAGCCAGTAATGCGGTCAATTCTTCATGGCGGTCAGAGAGTTGGTCTAATCGTAAACGTAACGATTCTTTCATTTTCTAAAAAATCTCAAACATAGGCTGGGACTAAAAACCGATTTAGCACAGCGAAATCAAAAAATTGCGCCTAGTTTAACGACTCTGGCTTCTAATGAACATCATTATTGAGTAAGTCCGCGTTGCTATCATTCGTGCTCTACAGCATTTGTTAACAAATATGATTAAAAACAGTGGAATTGCTTTTTTTATAGTCGATCTTATTCTTATTTCTTGCCGATTTTACAATTCGCCAAATAAAGCAGGGAATTATGAAGAAACATCTTCATATTGTTTTGGGCATGATTTGTTACATTTTCCGCATCGAAATAACTACAGTCCTGTGGATGGACACGGAGTGATGACATGAAACTCAACGCACTTTTAATGAGTACAGTTTTAGCTGCTGGTTCAATGATGACCGTAAACGCACATGCCGACAGTACAGCGCGTGTTGCAGCAGCAAGTGCTTTAGGTAGTGTTGCAGGTACAGCATTAGGTAAAAACATGGGCGGTAACACCGGCGCAACCATTGGTGCTGCTTTAGGTGGTGCTGGCGGTGCAGCAGTTGCAAGCAGCAAAAAAAACCGGACTGAATCTGCCATTGGTGGTGCCCTAGGTGGCGGTGCAGGTTATACCGTAGGTAAAAATATGGGCGGTACTAACGGCGGTTATATCGGTTCAGCTTTAGGTGCTGCCGGTGGTGCTGCACTAGGTAACAAGATTGCCAAAGATAAAGCAGCTGAAAAACGCTCTAAACACTGGAAAAAACGTTACCGTTAATTTGTGCTCAGGCTGTTTAGACCAGACGCTACATTTAACATGAAAAGCACCTTTTGGTGCTTTTTTTTATTACTGTTTCATAAGATGAAATTTCAAGTAATACATGGAATTATCCTGTCCACATCATGAATCAATTAAGGAGATAAAAATCACAATTCGCCAACATTGCCTCCATGCTGTTTGGCGCTTGCTAGATTAAATTTATCTCATCAACAAAATATAGCTAGATATATAAAAGGTGTCCTCATGAACTATAAATCTCTAATGATCGCTGTCGTAGCAACCTCAGCCATGGGTATGACAGCTGCCAATGCAGGCAATACAACCAATACAGCCTTAGCTTCTGCACTAGGTGGTGTTGTTGGTGCTGCAGTAGGTAATAAAATGGGTGGTACCACTGGCGCAACAATCGGTTCAGCGATTGGTGGCGGTGCAGGTGCCGCAGTAGCTGCAAATAAACGTGACCGTAATGGTGCGATTATCGGTGGTGCTTTAGGTGGCGGTGCAGGTTATGCAGTTGGCCGAAATATGGCAGGCACCAACGGTGGTTACATCGGTGCGGCACTGGGTTCAGCAGGTGGTTCAGCTTTAGGTAAGAAAGTCAGCGAAGACCGTCGTTATGATGACCGCAACGAACGTCGCTATAATTCTTCTCGTAACTACCGCTATAACGATTATCGTTATAACAACCGTCGTCGTTAAGATTCTCTCCCCTTATTCTTTCCTCCTTTATAAGCATCTTCGGATGCTTATTTTTTTGCCTTTATTTTTTATCTTTATCTTTTGGTTTACACTTATATCGATTTTTTTCGATATACAAATACATTCTAAAGTCGTATGCTTTTAGAGATGTTTATTTAAGAGTAATACTATGCGTACGCTTAACGATACCCAGTTCTCTATACTCGAACTGGTTCCTGTTCGTGACGACAAGAGCATTCAATTCGCGCTGAACCATGCGCTGGAACTTGCCCAAACAGCAGAAAAATTGGGTTATCGCCGGATGTGGCTGGCAGAACATCATAATATGGATGGTATTGCCAGTTCAGCAACTGCAGTTCTCTTAGGCTATTTACTGGCGAATACCAAAACCTTAACTTTAGGCTCTGGCGGAATTATGTTGCCCAACCATGCACCGCTGGTCGTGGCTGAACAGTTCGGCACATTGGCGACGCTCTATCCGGACCGGATTGAACTGGGTCTGGGCCGTGCTCCAGGTACCGATCAAATGACCATGCGTGCCCTGCGTCGTGGCCGTCAGGAAACCGAAGATCAGTTTCCACAAGATGTTCTGGAAATTCTGCAATATTTTAAAGATCCAGAACCACATCAGCGTATCGTAGCGACGCCAGGTCAAAGTACGCACGTACCCGTATGGCTTTTAGGTTCCAGCCTGTTTAGTGCACAATTAGCGGCGAAACTTGGTCTACCTTATTCCTTCGCTTCGCATTTTGCCCCGCGTATGCTGGGTCAGGCCATTCAGCTTTATCGTGAAAACTTTGAACCTTCTGAATACCTGGATCGTCCTTATGTGTCGATGGGTGTACCGACCTGTGTCGCAGATACTGATGAAGAAGCAGAATATCTAGCGACTAGTGCCTATCAGCGGGTTTTATCACTGATTCGTGGACAAAGCCTGAAACTTAAAGCACCAATTGACTCCATGAAAGGTCTGTGGTCGCCGCCGGAAAAAATGTCAGTCGATAATTTCTTTGCCATGGCTCAGGTCGGCTCCAAAGAAACCGTTAAAGCTGGGCTAGAATCGCTTTTGGCTAAATATGATGTGGATGAGTTTATCTTTACTTGTGACATCTATGACACTGACAAGCGCCTGCACAACTTTGAGCTATTAATGCAAATTAAAAATGGTCAGTAAATGAGAGTTGCATCTACCTATTCTCAGCAATGGGTAGATGTTTTTCATCTTTAAAGATAAATGACCAAAAGAAATATATCAGTAAAAGCATTTCTATCGACCTCCTCCATTAAAAAACTTCTTCCCTAAACGAACACTTCACTTCTTTTCCTTCATCCATCTCAGCAAGTTAAAAGTCATTCCTTTTGGATCGCATGTAAATCTATTCAGTCTTCAATAAAATCAGATTTTATATTTTGCTCAAATAGATGACTGTCTAAGTTAAATTTTTCACTTTACCCTGGCTTGAGTTTTTGTTTATATCTCATACAAAGAAAATTAATTATTAAATAAATTCAAGGAATTCTAATGTCTACCAAGCAGGATCCACACGCTGGTATTTTTGAAAATCGCCCCGAACATTTTCAGCAGTTTAATGGAATTAAAGTGCCCTCTTCCGAACTGTTAGAATTAGATTATACAGATAAAGATATTGCGATTATTGGCACGGATCAGTTTACCGTGAGCCAGCTGGATAAAATCAGTCAACATGCCCGTTCGGTAAAAGTTTTCCAGATTAATCCTGCTTTTGTACTGCCCGGTTCCGATCGAATTCTGCAACGGATTATTAATCATCCACTGATTGGTAAAAATCGTCGCTTATTTAATAACCGGATTAAAAGCTTGCTTTCTCTGCGGTTTTTAGAAAATCAGGTGCAGAATTTGTGGCTAAGACGCCAGTTAATGCCAAATCTTGCATCTTCCCGTAAAATTTATCTGAAATCAGATCATTATTATGCTGCCCTACAGCGTGAAAATTGCCAGCTGATTACTTGGCCAATTTTAAAAATTTCGGAAAATACGATTCATTGCATCAATGGTGAACAGCATCCGGTCGATATCATTATTCATACTTATTTAGCAGAAAAATAACTTATACTGACAAGTAAAGATAAGAAATTAATGAGCTGATAATGAGAGTCTGATTTAAGTTCCGAGAACCAACATGATGATTTATTCAACAAAATGTTCAAAGAATACTCTAAGGTATTTTTAAACATGATATTTAGTATTTTTTTAGAATTATAAAAATCATACATTATTTCGATTAATCAATGCTTACTTGTAATTTTTAGCTATAAATCAGAGCCAAACCGCAATTTGGCTCTGGCTGGTTTCTTAACCGATTCGACGTTTTAAACCGGTCATTTGCAACACACGTGTTGAGATTTCTTCAATCGACATTTCAGACACATTCAGGTACTTGATGCCTTCCGAAATATAAATCCCTTCAATCGCACGCAACTCCATCTGACACTGACTAAAGCTGGCATAACGGCTATTGGCCTTACGCTCAGAACGAATGGCCACAAGGCGTTCCGCATCAATCATCAAGCCAAACAGCTTGTTTTTATGCGGTCGCAGCACGGCTGGCAGGCGGTTATCGTCCAAATCTTCTTCAGTTAGCGGATAGTTTGCTACGCGAATACCGAACTGCAAAGACAGATAAATAGAGGTCGGAGTTTTACCTGAACGCGATACACCAATCAGGATCAGGTCAGCTTTATCATAATGACGGGTACGTGCGCCGTCGTCATTGTCTAAAGCAAAATGAACAGCATCAATACGAGCTTTGTAGGACTCAGAGTCGGTCACCGCGTGGGTCTGCCCGACTAAAGTTGTAGGAATCGTGCCTAATTCATCAGCCAACTTACTAATAAGTCCTTCAAATACATCAAGATTTACTGCATTTGCGGTATTAATAATGTCGCGCACATAGGGATCAACCAGGGTATCAAATACCAGCGGTTTTTCACCGTCGATTTGAGCTCTTGCATTGATCTCTGCAACCACGTTTGTGGCCGCTTCTTCGGAACTAATATAAGGGATAATATGAATGTCAAATTTCACATGCGGAAACTGCGCTAACAGCGAGTGTCCAAGGGTTTCAGCGGTGATGGCGGTACCATCTGAAATAAAGAAAACACTACGCTGAATTTGTTTACCTTCCGACATTAAAATTCTCCTCCAACATTTGTCTTAGTGCTATATAATCTTTATAGTAAACCGATCTTACATGACTGTCGCTTAGTAAAATCAAAAACCTAGATGATTTGCTATACTCTCATGCCGAGATAGTGATTAATACTGCAAAAGTGGAGTAACAACTTTGGAAGCGCGCGTAATTGGTCTGGAAAAATTAGGGAAGCACGACGTTGAGCTGGTCGGTGGGAAAAACTCATCACTAGGCGAAATGATCAGCCACTTATCAAATGCTGGTGTATCTGTGCCAGGTGGTTTCGCAACGACTGCCGATGCCTACCGTGAATTTCTCGAGCAAAGTGGCCTAAACGCTAAAATCAATGCAGAGCTTGCTGCACTCAATGTTGATGATGTAAATGCACTTGCTGAAACTGGCGCAAAAATTCGTCAATGGATTGTGGATACTCCACTTACGCCTGCATTAGAACAAGAAGTTCGTACAGCATTTGCAGAACTTTCTAACGGCAACCCTGACATCGCGGTTGCCGTTCGTTCTTCTGCAACTGCAGAAGATTTGCCGGATGCTTCTTTTGCCGGCCAGCAAGAAACTTTCCTGAACATTCGTGGTATCGATAACGTTCTGATCGCGATCAAAGAAGTATTTGCATCTTTGTACAACGACCGCGCAATCTCTTACCGTGTACACCAAAACTTTGCCCATGATGTAGTTGCCCTGTCCGCTGGTGTACAACGCATGGTTCGTTCAGAAACTGGTGCTGCCGGTGTAATGTTTACGCTAGATACTGAATCAGGCTTCCGTGATGCAGTATTCATTACCGCATCTTATGGTTTGGGTGAAATGGTTGTTCAAGGTGCAGTTAACCCGGACGAATTCTATATTTCTAAACCGCTTTTAAATGCAGGCCGACACGCGATCCTTCGTCGCAACCTGGGTTCTAAGCACCAGAAAATGATTTATGGTGAAGAAGCATCTGCAGGTAAATCTGTCGTTGTCGTGGATGTTGAAAAAGCTGAACGCCAACAGTTCGCTTTAAACGACCAGGAATTACAAGAACTTGCTAAACAAGCGCTGATCATTGAAAACCACTACGGTGCACCAATGGACATCGAGTGGGCAAAAGATGGCGATGATGGCAAGATTTACATCGTTCAGGCGCGTCCTGAAACTGTAAAAAGCCGTGAAAATGTCGGCACCATGGAACGCTATCTGTTGAAACAACGCGGTACTGTGATCTGTGAAGGCCGTTCAATCGGTCAACGCATTGGTTCTGGTAAAGTCCGCATTGTGACGTCGATTAAAGAAATGGACAAAGTACAAGACGGTGATGTTCTTGTATCTGATATGACTGACCCGGATTGGGAACCAGTCATGAAACGTGCAGCTGCGATTGTAACAAACCGTGGTGGTCGTACTTGTCACGCAGCAATTATTGCACGTGAGCTTGGTGTTCCTGCAATCGTGGGTTGTGGTAATGCAACTGAAGTTCTTGTAGACGGTCAGGAAGTGACTGTGTCTTGTGCTGAAGGTGATACTGGCTTTATCTATGAAGGCGCACTAGATTTTGAAATTCAAAAGAATTCAATTGAGTCTATGCCTGCTCTTCCATTTAAAGTCATGATGAACGTGGGTAACCCGGATCGTGCATTTGACTTTGCTCAAATTCCAAACGCAGGTATTGGTCTGGCGCGTCTTGAATTCATTATTAACCGTATGATTGGTGTTCACCCGAAAGCATTAATCAATATTGACAGCCTTCCACGTGAAACACGTGCAGCAGTCATGGCGCGTACTGCAGGTTATGCATCTCCAATTGAATTCTATGTAGAGAAACTGGTTGAAGGTATCTCGACACTTGCTGCTGCATTTGCAGACAAGCCAGTCATTGTTCGTATGTCAGACTTCAAGTCTAACGAATATGCAAACTTGATCGGTGGTAAATTATACGAGCCAGAAGAAGAAAACCCGATGCTAGGTTTCCGTGGTGCAAGTCGCTACGTTTCTGATAACTTTCGTGATTGCTTCGAACTTGAATGTCGTGCATTGAAAAAGGCACGTGATGAAATGGGTTTAACCAATATCCAGATCATGATTCCATTTGTTCGTACTGTTGCTGAAGCGAAACGTGTAATTGAACTTCTTGCATTAAATGGTCTTAAGCGCGGTGAAAACGGCCTTAAAGTGATCATGATGTGTGAACTTCCAACCAATGCTTTATTGGCAGATCAGTTCCTTGAACATTTCGATGGTTTCTCTATTGGTTCAAACGACTTGACACAATTAACGCTTGGTCTTGACCGTGACTCTGGTATTGTCTCTCACCTATTTGATGAGCGCGATCCTGCGGTTAAAGCGTTGCTTTCTCTTGCAATTCAAGCATGCCGTAAAGCTGGCAAATATGTCGGTATTTGTGGTCAAGGTCCTTCTGATCACCCAGATCTTGCACAATGGTTAATGGAACAAGGTATCGACTCTGTGTCTTTAAACCCAGACTCGGTACTTGAAACCTGGTTCTTCCTGGCTGAGGAAAAAGTGCAAAAAGCATAAGCAATTGTGAATAAAAAAGACCCTTTTATAGGGTCTTTTTTATGAGATAGATATTATGATTTACTGTTTGAAAATTAATAATTAAAGGCCTAATCGCAAGATAAACGATTGAATTTATAAATATAATTAAATCAAAGCTTATCAACACATGAAAACTGTAATGACAAACAAATACCAACAGTAAAGTCATATCAAAATGGCAATAATAATGAATAACCATTGGATGTTCGGGAAGATATTTTTAAGAGTGGTGATCCTTGCAATTTTGTATGGGCGCATTTTTAATGAGAAATATGATTGAAAATCCTCAATTAATCTATATCTTACGATAAGAGGATGTTTGTTTTCAAAACAGAATTCAATACAATCTTGATCAAAGCTATTATCAGTTCACATTTATATATTGAGATTCAGTCTATATGCAGATTTACTTGGCACGAAACAATCAACAAGCTGGTCCATATACGCTCGAGCAATTGAATCAGATGCTGGCGAATCAACAAGTCATGCTGACTGACCTGGCATGGCATCAAGGCATGACAGAGTGGAAAGCCTTAGGTGAACTTACCCAAGGAAAATCGGTATATCAACCTGAAGGTTATGTCGTTCCCGCAGTCACACCTGAAACGCCGGTATTCCAGAACAATCAGTCAACGACTTTGGCCTATTCACAGCCTCATACTCAAACAGCGACTCAAAAGAATGAACTCGCCAGTATTCCAAGCCGTATACTGGCCAAAATTGTAGATGTGTTACTGTGGTTACCAGCAACCTTCATTTTGACTGCATTTTTTACACCTGAACAGGAAACCCGATTTGCACAACTGAATGAAGAATTCATGAATGTCGTGCTGAGTAGCAATGCAGATCCTGCTCTGGCCCAACAATTACAGACTCAAATGTTTGAGATGTTTTCTCAGCAGGCGTGGCTTGCCACAGCGGTCTATTTGATTATCATGCTGGCCATTCAAGCCTTTCTGATTGCCAAATCAGGCCAAAGTATTGGTAAAAAGCTGACGAAAATCAAAATTGTAGATGCCGAATCAGGTGAAAAGACCAGCCTGTTACGCGCCTTCACTATTCGTAGTGTATTTTTCATATTTTTAAATATTGTATTTATGCCACTGAGTTTAATTATTGACTGGGCCTTCGGATTGGGCAAAAAACGTCAAACCTTGCACGATAAACTCGCAAAAACGCAAGTTGTGAAACAATAGTGCAGGAATACACAAAATGGGATGAATATCATCCCATTTTGATTACAGAACTTTGAAATTGAAATAAAATTCCCATAAATCCCCCCCAATTCAGACCAGCAAAATCGGTTTTTATTACAGGCATTTAAAGCGCCCTAGATATAGCTTAGTTCGTGAATCTCAGGCATAATGCCCTACAACGTAGCGGTGTATTGTGATTAATAGGATGTTTTGTAAAATTCAGCCTTTTTTGTCATGTGCACTTTAATCGCTATCCCATATTAAATTAGGGAATGGGACTCTTCACCGAGGTTGTAAAATGAGACAAACGATTTTAGCTGTATTGTCTTTATCTGCGATGACTGCACTCTTGACTGGGTGTGGTGGTGATATGGTACTTCTGAACTCTAAAGGTCCAGTTGCAGCAGGTCAAAGTAACCTGATGATGACTGCGATTTACTTAATGCTTTTGGTGGTTATTCCATCAATCATCATGGCATTATGGTTCGGTTGGAAATATCGTGCATCGAATAAAGACGCAGACTATAAACCTACATGGGTACACTCTACTGCGATTGAAATTGTAGTATGGGGTATCCCTGTCATTATTATTGGTATTTTAGCTTGGTTAACTTGGTGGGGTTCCCACAAGTATGACCCATACCGTCCAATTGAAGCAGATAAAGCGCCATTAACTGTTCAGGTTATTGCTGAGCAATTTAAATGGATCTTCATCTATCCTGAGCAAGGCATTGCAACTGTTAACGAATTACGTTTCCCAGAGCAAACTCCGGTAAGCCTTCGTTTAACCTCTAACTTCACGATGAACTCGTTCTTCATCCCGGCGTTAAGTGGTCAGATTTATGCAATGGCAGGTATGCAAACTCACCTTAACTTCTTAGCTGATGAAACTAGTCCAGCTGAAGGTTATCGTGGTTTCTCTTCAAACTATTCAGGCTATGGCTTCTCACAAATGCGCTTCCGTGCACATTCTGTGACTGATGCCCAGTTTGCCGAATGGGTTTCTGCTATTCAGGCAGGAAACGGTACTTCAGTTAACCCTAATGCAGTACAAAAAACTGTTCTAGACCAAGCTGAATTTGCAAGCTTACGTGACGGTAACCGCGGTGTTCACCAGATCGAAGCGATTATTGCAAGAGCTAAGACTCCTGAAGAGAAGGCTGCTGCTGAAGCAATGAAGCCTTACCCTACTAAGCCACATCCTGTGACTTACTACTCTTCTGTAGAGCAAGGTTTGTTTGAATCTGTGATTCACAAGTATATGAGTAACTACCACGGTGCTGACCATTCAGCTCCTGTAGAAGCTGCAGCGACTGATGCTGTTGCTCATGAAGCGTCTGCTTCTGAAGCTCATGTAGCTGGTGAACATGCGACTGCTTCTCAAGGAGAATAAGACATGAGCTTCTTAGGTAAGTTAGGTCCGGATGCAATTCCTTACGATCCAATCGTATTGGCAACTGTTGCAATGATGATCTTGGGTGGTATCGCAGTTGTTGCCGGTATTACCTACTTCAAAAAATGGGGCTACCTGTGGAACGAATGGTTCACATCTGTAGACCATAAAAAAATTGGTATCATGTACCTGTTCGTATCGATCATCATGCTGGTGCGTGGTTTCGCCGATGCGATCATGATGCGTCTTCAGCAGTTCCTTGCAAAAGGTGGCGGCGAAGGTTATTTACACCCTGAGCATTACGATCAGATCTTTACCGCGCATGGCGTGATCATGATCTTCTTCGTAGCAATGGGTCTTGTAGTTGGTTTAATGAACATCTCTGTACCGCTTCAAATCGGTGCACGTGACGTTGCATTTCCATTATTAAACTCACTCAGCTTCTGGTTATTCGCCGGTGCTGCGGGTCTAATGATGGTGTCACTCGCGTTAGGTGAGTTCGCTGCAACAGGCTGGATGGCATACCCTCCACTGTCTGGCATTGAATACTCTCCAGGCGTAGGTATGGACTACTATATCTGGGCACTGCAAATTTCAGGTCTGGGTACGCTATTAACGGGTGTTAACTTCTTCGTTACCATCATCAAAATGCGTGCGCCTGGCATGAAACTTATGGAAATGCCAATCTTTACCTGGACATCTTTATGTACAGCAGTATTGATTATTGCGGCTTTCCCAGTGTTGACTGCAACAATTGCAATGTTAACGCTTGACCGTTACTTCGGTTTCCACTTCTTTACTAACGACTTGGGTGGTAGCCCGATGTTGTACGTGAACTTGATTTGGACTTGGGGTCACCCGGAAGTATATATCTTGGTATTACCAGCATTTGGTATTTACTCTGAAGTTGTTGCGACTTTCTCGCGCAAAGCATTGTTCGGTTACAAATCAATGGTGTATGCAACAGTAGCAATCACAGTATTGTCATTCGTTGTATGGGTTCACCACTTCTTTACCATGGGTGCAGGTGCCAACGTTAACGCGTTCTTCGGTATCATGACCATGATTATTGCGATTCCTACAGGTGTGAAAATCTTCTCTTGGTTATTCACCATGTACAAGGGTCGTATTGTTTACACTACTCCAATGCTATGGACACTAGGCTTCCTGGTAACTTTCGGTATCGGTGGTTTAACAGGTGTATTGATGGCGGTTCCACCAGCGGACTTCCTGGTACATAACTCTTTATTCCTGATTGCTCACTTCCATAACGTAATTATTGGTGGTGTAGTATTTGCGATGTTCGCAGGTATCATCTTCTACTGGCCGAAAATGTTCGGTTGGAGACTGAATGAGACTTGGGGTAAAGCAGCGTTCTGGTTCTGGTTCTTCGGTTTCTACTTTGCGTTCATGCCACTTTATATCCTTGGTTTCATGGGTATGACACGTCGTTTGAATACATTTGACAACCCAGAATGGGACCCGTATGTAAATATCGCGATGTTCGGTGCAGTTCTGATTGCGCTTGGTATCGTATGTTTCATTCTGCAAATCGTGGTTGGTTTCTTACAACGTGACCAACGTCTGGATTTGACTGGCGATCCATGGGATGGTCGTACCCTTGAATGGGCGACATCTTCTCCTGCTCCGTTCTATAACTTTGCTCATCTTCCAAAGATCAATGGTATTGATACTTTCTGGATCGAGAAAGAAAATGGTGTTGCGTATGCAAAACCAACGAAGTACGAAGATGTTCATATGCCAACTAACCGTGCTGCCGGTTTCGTTATCGCGATGTTCATCACTATTATGGGCTTCGGTTTAATCTGGCACATCTGGTGGTTAGTAGTTGTTACGTTCCTTGCTTCTATCATTAGCTTCATCGTGTCTTCTTTCACCAAGAAAGTGGATTACTATGTTCCAGCTGCTGAAGTTGAGCGTATTGAAAACGAACGCTATGCGATTCTTGAAAAACACTTGAAGAAGGACTAAGACAATGGCTGAAGTACTTCATCACGATAACCACGGACACGATGAGCATCATCATCACGATGATACTGACATCACCGTCTTTGGTTTCTGGACTTACTTGATGAGTGACCTTGTCCTGTTCGGTACACTCTTCATTGCGTTCGCTGTTTTGAGTAGCCACATTCCTGTGGGTACTCCAAGTGCGAGAGACCTGTTTGGCGACTCTTTAGGTTTCGTTCTTACTGAAACCTTCGCCCTCTTGATCTCTTCTGTAACCTTTGGTTTTGCAGTTCTTGCTGCATACAAAAAAGACGTTGCAAAAGTACTGACTTGGTTAGCGATTACTTGGGTATTCGGTGCTATCTTCATCGGCATGGAACTATATGAGTTCAATCATTTAGTTCATGCGGGTCACGGTCCAAGCACAAGTGCGTTCTTATCTGCGTTCTTTACTTTGGTAGGTACGCACGGTATTCACGTAACTTCTGGTCTGGTCTGGATGATCGTGCTTATGGTTCAAATCAAGAAATATGGTTTGACTCTTGCAAACACGCGTCGTCTAGCTTGCCTAAGCTTGTTCTGGCACTTCCTTGACATCGTTTGGATCTGTGTATTCAGCGTAGTTTACTTGATGGGAGTTCTGTAATGAGTCACGATCATAACGCTGCTGGCGAATCACACGGTAACGTTAAGCAATATACCGTCGGCTTCATCCTTTCTGTCATCCTTACCGTAATTCCATTCGGTATGGTGATGGCAGGCGGTTTTGGCCGTGGTATTTTGATTACTGTCATCGCGATTACTGCGGTTGCTCAGATTCTTGTGCAGTTAATTTACTTCCTGCATATGAACTCTTCTTCAGAGCAACGCTGGAACGTGATTGCATTCGTGTATACCATCTTAACTATCGCTATTCTTTTAGTGGGTTCTGTATGGATCATGAATTACCTACACTACAACATGATGATCTAAACTGGTCGTCATGCTGAAAAAGTATTTATTCCTGACTAAGCCAGGAATTCTCTTCGGTAACTTTGTTACCACTTTGGGTGGCTACTTCGTAGCCACTCAAGGTTCTGTAGATTTCCTTCTCCTGCTTATTACCCTTCTCGGTACTACGCTTGTCGTAGCATCAGGATGTGTGGTCAATAACGTGATTGACCAGGACATCGACCAAAAAATGCAGCGCACCCAAAACCGTGCTCTGGTCACCAAAACCATTTCCGAACCTGTTGCCCTGGCCTTTGCCCTGGTATTAGGCATCGCTGGTTTTAGTCTTTTATGGTTCTGGGTAAATGCGTACGCTTTCTTATTCGCGGTGATTGGTTTTGTCGTATATGTTGGTTTCTACAGCCTATGGACAAAACGAACCACAATTCATCAAACTGTTGTAGGCAGTATTTCTGGTGCAGCTCCGCCTGTCATTGGTTATACCGCAGTGGCCAATCAATTTGACCTCGGTGCGTTACTGATCTTTTTAGGTTATGCGCTATGGCAAATGCCTCACTCATGGGCGATTGCGATTTACCGCTTTGATGATTACAAAAATGCAGGCATTCCGATCTTGCCTGTGGCACGTTCGATTCATCGTACCAAGATTGAATCACTGGTTTATGTGGTGTTATTCACGCTGACCATGAATGCGTTATTTGTCTTTGGTTATGCCAACTGGTTCTATGCAGTGATTTTAAACTTACTGTGCATTTACTGGTTGTATATCGGTGTCATTGGATTTAAAGCTGAAAATGATCAACTTTGGGCAAAGAAATATTTCTTGTTCTCGGTGATCCTGATTACTGTCATTAGTATTATCTTTAGCTTTACCTCAACTGCGCCATCTACACAGATTGTATTTTTTTAAAAAGATAGAGTTAGTCTCTATCTTTTTTTATTTTGATTTCTCTTAATCCCCTACTTCCAATAGTTGTAGAGCAGAATCAAAAATTCGGCTTTATAAAGCTAAACCTCGATCTTCCTGATCGCTTAGAAAATTCAATCTTTCTGGTTCCAGACTCCGATCCTTCAGTTTTCTAGATTTTCTGGCCTGATAAGTAAAGCTTGATCTTCGCAACAATACATGTGCTGAATTTAACCAGTCCAAATTTGCTTAAAGCCAAAGTCAGGTTCTGATGATCGATCTGGTTATAGAGATAATTTCGCAAAAATCTCTTATTTGGTTGAAATTATCCTTAAAGATCACTACAATTCCCCCTTCGCAAACACTGCGACACAACTTTGGTTGTGACTCCTTGCTTCAATTTACTTAAATTGGGGCTGTCCAAACCGTAAGGAGCTGACAATGCGTCATTACGAAATCGTACTTTTAGTACACCCTGATCAAAGCGATCAAGTAGTTGGTATGGTAGAACGCTACCTAACTCACATCAAAGAAGCTGAAGGTCAAATCCACCGTCTTGAAGACTGGGGCCGTCGTCAATTGGCTTACCCAATCAACAAGATCCACAAAGCTCACTACATTCTTATGAATGTTGAGTGTGGTCAAACTACTCTTGATGAGCTTGAAGAATTATTCCGTTATAACGACGCAATCATTCGTAGCCTTATCATCCGTCGTGAAAACGCTATCACTGAAGAGTCACTATTGGCTAAAAGTGCTGAAGAAAAACGTGCGCGTAAAGCTCAACGTGAAGAAGCACAACACGCTCAAGACTCTGCTGAAGCTTAAGGAGAACATAACATGGCACGTTTTTACCGTCGTCGCAAGTTCTGCCGCTTTACAGCTGAGAACGTTACGTACATCGACTACAAAGATATAGACACTTTAAAACAGTACATCACTGAAAACGGCAAGATTGTTCCTAGCCGTATTACAGGTACTAAAGCTCGTTACCAACGTCAATTAGCGCTAGCTATCAAACAAGCTCGCTACTTGTCTTTGATCCCTTACACTGACAATCATAAGTGAGGTTGAGCTGTGGATATTATCTTATTACAACGCATTAAAAACCTAGGTAAACTAGGCGATAAAGTTTCAGTTAAAGCTGGTTACGGCCGTAACTTCCTTATCCCACAAGGTATGGCAGTTGCTGCAACAGAATCAAATACTGCTGCTTTTGAAGCTCGTCGTGCTGAACTTGAGAAAGCTGAAGCTGATGTTTTAGCTGCTGCTCAAGCACGTGCTGACCAATTGAACGAAGTGAACATCGTTATCACTGCGAAAGCTGGTGATGAAGGTAAACTATTCGGTTCTATCGGTACTCGTGACATCGCTGACGCGTTGACAAATGCTGGTCTAGAAGTAGACCGTGCTGAAGTACGTCTTCCAAATGGCGCGCTTCGTCACACTGGCGAATTTAACATCGCAATCCAATTGCACCATGATGTTACTGCAGAAGTTCTAGTTACTATCGTAGCTGAGTAATTTCTCGCCTCAAAAAGAGCATGCGAAAGCATGCTCTTTTTTTATCTCTAAAAAATATAATCTAGCCAACACTGTCAAATTCATTTTATTATTCGTGTTTACAAAAAATTGCACTTCGCATTTTTGATCAGAGCGCGTATCATTTCATCTCGTAGTGAATAAACGCTATTCATCTCCGACGATATTTAACCATTGTATTTAAAATCAGGGATTTATATGTCACAGGCGAATGCCAGCAAAAAGGTAGCTCCTGCTAAACCGGAAATTGTTACTGAAAATAGCAATCTCAAGGAGTTCCGTACTCCGCCACACAATTTAGCAATTGAACAGGCTGTACTTGCTGCCCTTATGACTGTGGCTGAATCTTTTGAGCAGGTCGGTGATGTGCTGACCGAAAATGATTTTTATGCTACCCGACATAAATATATTTTCCGTGCCATTGAACAACTCTCTAAAGAAAACTCACCTTATGATGCGGTTCTGGTACATGACTGGCTCATCAAACAAAACTTGCTCGATGCCATTGGTGGCGAAGAGTATTTGATGCAACTGATGGCAGATTCACCCTCGAGTTTCTATAACCTGGAAACTTATGCTGGGAAAATTAAAGAGTTTGCTACCCTGCGCAGCATGATTAAAGTCAGCTCTGAAATTTTACAAAATGCCTATGACACCAAAGGCCGCACAGTAAGTGAAATTCTGGATCTGGCTGAGACCAATATTTTCTCGATTGCCGAACAGCATAATAACAATGCCAAAGCACAAGGCCCTAAGCCGATCAACTCGGTGGTTGCAGACGTATTTGATAAATTAAATGAACTGTCACAAATGGAAGGCAGCATTACCGGTTTAACTACTGGTTTTGTAGAACTGGATAACAAAACTTCCGGTATGCAATCTGGCGATTTAATTATTGTCGCGGCGCGTCCATCCATGGGTAAAACCACCTTTGCCATGAATCTGGTCGAAAGTGTTTTATTCAATAACAACCTGCCTGCTCTGGTCTATTCAATGGAGATGCCAGCCGACTCGATCGCCATGCGTTTGATTTCTTCATTTGGTCGCGTGCATCAGGGACATTTACGTTCCGGTAAAATGGACAGTGATGAATGGTCAAAAGTCACCAGTACCATTGTGCATTTACAAGAAAAAAATCTGTATATCGATGATTCTTCTGCGCTTCCACCGACAGAATTACGTGCCCGTGCGCGTCGTATTGCCAAAATGCATGGCGGAAAACTAGGCTGTATCATGGTCGATTACCTGCAGCTGATGAAAGTCCCTGGCATGGGTGATAACCGTGTTGGCGAAATCTCGGAAATTTCCCGAAGCTTAAAAGCCTTGGCGAAGGAAATGCAGTGTCCGGTAATTGCCTTGTCGCAGCTCAACCGATCGCTGGAGAACCGTCCAAACAAACGCCCGGTGATGTCCGACTTGCGTGAATCCGGTGCGATCGAGCAGGATGCCGACTTGATCATGTTTATTTACCGTGATGAGGTTTATAACAAAGAATCCAAGGAAGCTGGCACCGCTGAAATCATTATCGGCAAACAGCGTAACGGCCCGATTGGTACCGTGCGTCTGGCATTCGAAGGTCAATATACCCGCTTTAGTAATCTCTCGCCTGAGTTCTATGCTCAGTATGATGATGAAGAGTAATCAGGCTCTCGTCATCACATTTCCATCGTCCCTCTAGGAGTAATTTAGGGTGCGTCAAGCTACAGTTTATATTGACAGTGCTGCGCTGCAATATAATTTAAACCGTGTCAAACAACTTGCCCCAACCGCGAAAATCGTCAGCATGGTGAAAGCCAATGCTTATGGACACGGAGTTAAAGACTGCTTAGCAGCCTTAAGCGAAACCGATGCCTTTGGTGTCGCCTGCCTGCAAGAAGCCTTGGAAATTCGTGAATTGGGCTATTTACAGCCGATCACGCTCATCGAAGGTATTTTTTCAGCCGATGAAATGCAGCTTGTAATCGATCAGAATATTGAAGTTGTGGTACATCATCAGGCCCAACTCGACTGGTTACTGGCTCATAAAGAGACCTATATCGCCAAAGGCCTAAAAGTCTGGGTCAAACTGAACAGCGGCATGAACCGTCTAGGCTTTAAAATTGATGTGATTAAAACCGTGATCAATCAGTTGAAAGCTGAAGGCTTTACTTGTGTACTTGCCATGCACTTTGCCAATGCAGATGCCGATCATCCATTGAATGAACAGCAAATCCAGCAGTTCCTTGAAGTGAAAAATGACTGTGCACCACTCATGGGTTCATGCTGTAACTCGGCTGCAATCTATAAATATCCAGAATTGCATTTTGACTATGTCCGTCCCGGGATTATGCTCTATGGTGCGACGCCCTTTGCAGACCGTGATGTACATGACCTGGATTTAAAACCGGTTATGACCTTTACAGCTGAAATTATTGCCTTGAATGATATTCAAGCGGGTGAGCATGTCGGTTATGGTTCGACGTTCACCGCAGATCAGGACATGACTTTGGCCATTGTTTCAATTGGCTATGGTGATGGCTATCCTCGTGCTTTCCCCAAACAGAACTATGTCGCAATCAATCGTCAGCAAACTCGCGTGATTGGCCGCGTAGCGATGGATATGATCGCTATTGATGTCACAGGATTAGAAGTGCAATTAGGTACAGAAGTCGAACTTTGGGGGAAAACCCGTCTGGTGGATGATGTGGCGACAGCCAATGGTACGATTGGTTATGAACTATTATGCCGACTCAGCAATCGGGCACGACGTAAAGTAATCTGATTTAATCTAAAGATCCAAAAAAGCCCAACCAGTGTTGGGCTTTATTTAGGCTGACTTTTGTTCTTCACCTTGCTCTACACATAATTGCAGCAATAGAGCATCAACATGACTTTGCTGAAATGCAAAAGGGTTAAAGTCATTAAATCCCATGTCCTGACAGAATTGCTGGATTTGACTGCGTTTAGAAATATATTTCATCGACCAGTCCGGGAAACTCGGATATTCAATTTCCTTGGTTTCAAATAGTTTAATGTCCTGATGGCGAGGATCTTTATTCAGCCTCTCGACCAGCAGACTTTTTAAAGTAAGACATTCACCTTCCAGACATTGAAAAAAATAACCATCAGCAAAATACAGTACACCTGTAACTTGATGCTGGTAATTAAAATCACGAGCCTCTTTCAAAATATTCGCTAAATCTTCAAGCAAATCAGTTTTGGGAGAAGTGCTTTTACTGGCGTAACAAAATTGGTACATGTGCTAACTTCTCTTTTTTTATTATGCCTGACGCATAGAAGTTAACACTGTACGTGAAAAACCGGACCTACGATAGGTTTTTACAAGAAATACTCATTAGATGGAACCGGAAGTTCTGCCAGTCCTTTTTTCAAGGTTTCTGACCATTGCCGGCTGATTGCCGTGAAATACTCGTCATCTTCAGCAATACGCTTACCTCTCGGCATCATCAGACTGTCCTTTTTATAGACCAGTACATCGAGTGGCATACCAACTGAAACATTAGAGCGCAAGGTAGATGCAAATGAAATCAGGGAACAGCGCAAGGCTTCATCCAGCGGCATATCATAAGTCAGCGCGCGATCCAGGATTGGCTTGCCATATTTGCTTTCGCCAATCTGGAAATATGGTGTATCTCGTGTCGCACAGATAAAATTTCCCTGCGGATAAACATGATAAAGCTGCATATCCTGGTCTTTGAGTTGTCCACCCACCAGCAGATTACAATAATAATTGCTCTGTTCTGAAATATCGCTCGTGACGTTGGCAATTACTTTTTTCAGCATGCTTCCCACCAGTTCCGCGACATCAAACATGGTATGCAGGCTCAATATATTAGGTTCCTGCTTCAGTTCAAGCTGATTTTTGATATGTCCGATCACGGCTTGGGTGGTTGCCAGATTGCCGGATGCCTGTATCACGATCATACGTTCCCCAGGAACTCCGAAGGTGTATAGCTTTCGAAATACAGAGATGTGATCTACTCCGGCATTGGTCCGGGTATCACTGATAAATAGCATACCTTGCTCTAAACGCAATGCACAACAATACGTCATTAGTTCGTCCTTATTAACATCCTAGCACCTGAACGCTGGAAAGCATGGATTCCACACCGCCCATCTCTCTTACACCGCGTACCGGTGCCACATCCCAATAATCCCGTCCAATTGCCACATAAACATGCGAACTTGGAGTGAACAGCAAATTACTGACATCAAAACAATACCATGTCTGGTCTACAAACACCTCGGCCCAAGCGTGACTGGCCAGATGCGAGGCATTTTGTGCATATAAATAACCAGACACATAACGGGCAGGTAAACCCAGATATTTACACATGGCAATAAAAATATGGCTATGATCCTGACAAACCCCCTGTCTGGACTCAAAGGCATCTATTGCTGTGCCTTGTACAGAAGTGCTGTTGGAAATATAAGGTACATGCTCCAGCAATGCCTGTGCCAACCCAATCAGATGCTGACGGCTTAATACAGGGACATGACGTTGTGCAAAATCCTTCATTGCTACATTACACTGGGTCGATTCGGTCGGCTGTAAAAAAAGATTGGGATTGATTGAATCATTCAACCCACTCTGATGTGCAGGATTCAGCTCGACAATCCCCTGTGCCATAATGGTTAAGGAATAGTACGGCTCGCGCTGGTTACAGGTCATCCACAAATTTTGGAATGCATCTTTTCTTATCTGTTTATAACCAGGTACACTGATATCCCACGAATGCACCCGCTGATGCGCATTGTTCGAAGGCATCATTTTGATGTACTGAATACTGTTCCTCACCTCGGCCGTGTACATATAATGGGTTTGGTGATTCACCATCAATTTCATACATCTGCCTCAAACAGTTGATGAATATGGTCGCTAAACTGATAGAATTCAATCCGGTTTGGCTCTGCACGCAACTGTTCCCAGTACTGTTCCAGATCGCCCCAGCCCATTTCCACCAAAATTTTGACGATATAATCAATTTTACCCAGTGTAGTACCAGTTTCCTCACCCAGACGCAAATGATGATCAAGCTGTTCTACACACTGGCCTAAACTAAAAAACAGAAAGATATCGGAAGACTCCGCTTCCAGAATCTCTTCACATTCATTCACTACTTCACAAATATAACCGGCATTTTTGTCTGCAGTTTTGATCAGCTTCATCATCTCCGCATAGCCTGATGCCGACAATACTCCGCGCAACTCCTGAATATTATCTTTGGCAATTCCTAACTGCTGGCTAAAAGATGCCAGTTGAGTAGGATCGAGTAGCAGCTCGTTTAAGGAGCTGGCATCGAAAGCAGGTAAACAAAAGGCGTGTGCATAGGTTAAAGCCGCTTCATCTTCTAAAAATGGAAAGCGGGCACATAAAAAATGTGTGCGGGCTAAATAGCGCCCTAACCAAAAAATATGTTTTGCATTGCTATTTAGCAAAACCATGACATTTTTCCTTCTTTGGAATTTTATGAATGTAAATTGTCGACTACCCAGGTATCTTTAATACCGCCACCCTGGGATGAATTCACCACCAGTGAACCAGGTTGCATCGCTACACGTGTCAAGCCACCCTGTACGATTTCAGTACGATAAGGCGAACTTAATACAAATGGGCGTAAGTCGATATGACGTTCAGCAATACCAAAATTGGTCAAAGTCGGACTAACCGATAAGTCCAAAGTTGGCTGCGCAATATATAAATGCGGCGCAGCTAAAATTTTCTCCCTGAAAGTTTCAATTTGCTGTTTAGACGCTTGTGGTCCAATGAGCATGCCATAACCGCCCGAACCCTGCGCTTCTTTCACCACCAGTTGATCCAGATGAGCCACGACATAGTCTAATTCTTCAGAATTACGACATTGATAAGTCGGAACATTTTTTAGAATTGGCTGCTCGCCCAAATAAAAATGAATCATTTTGTCGACATATGGATAAACCGATTTGTCATCTGCCACACCGGTTCCCGGTGCATTGGCAATCACAACATTATTTTGCAAATAAGCTGACATCAAGCCAGCCACACCCAAAGTGCTATCCGGTTTAAAGCATAAGGGATCAAGAAACGCATCATCGACCCGTCTATAAATAACATCGACTCGTTGGCGACCACGTATGGTTTTTACATAAACCTTCGAGTCATCAACAAAAAGGTCACGTGATGTTACTAATGGCACATCCATCTCTCTTGCAAGGAAAGAATGTTCATAGTAAGCACTATTAAAACGTCCTGGGGTCAGTACCACCACAAATGGCTTGTCGACATAAGCATTTTCGATCAGGATTTCTTTTAATAATTGTGGATATTGCTCGATTCCGGCAATCTTGGACTGCTCGAATACTTTCGGCATCAGTTTTTCACTGATCTTGCGGCATTCCAGCATATAAGACACGCCAGATGGCGTTCTGAGATTATCTTCTAAGACATAAAACTCGCCCTTGGAATCACGGATCACATCGATCCCGCTAATCTGGCTATAAATCCCGCCTTTCAAGCTATGTTGATACATATGCGGCTGATAGGCTTCATGAGTTAAAATCTGCAACTCAGGAATGATATTGGCTTTTAAAATGTCCTGTTGATGATAAATATCATGTAAGAATAAATTTAGCGCCCGTACCCGTTGTGCCGAGCCTAAAGCCACCATATTCCACTGTTTCCGGTCTATGACTCGCGGAATGATATCGTAGGGAATAGTGCGTTCTACGCCTTCTTCATCGCCATAAACGGTAAAGGTAATACCGTGATTTAAAAAATGTTCTTTTGCTACCTGATTCAGTGCATTGAGTTCATCCAGCGTATGTTGAGATAACCATTCTTCCAGTCTTTGACCTGCCTGACTGGACAGCACATGTTCATCCTGCATTTCATTAAAGAACTTTGAAGATAACTGCTGCAGTAAAAGTTGTGGGTTTGTTGTAGTAGATACCGCTGTAGTTTTAGTGTCTATAAAATTTTTTCCAATATTCTGGGAACTAAATTTATCAATTGTTTCAATCACATTTGTATCCTGATTTCCTTTAAGCATACAAACCCTCGTATTATCATCTATTATAATTAAATCAAAGCAATATCCATGCCATGACATCTGCATTTCAATTACCATTAATCTAATAAATGCCCAATGAACTCAATGCTATTTTCGACCAAGTTGTTTTAGAATTGTAGGACAAATGTTGCACAGAGGGACTTGCGAAAAAATGAGAGTTTTTTTATTGTGTTAAGCTAAGCCTAAATCCCCTATTCTTTATTGCCAGCAAAATAAATTATGTCAGCACAAGAAAAAGAAACTTCAAACAGTCTATATCGCCAATGGCAAATCTTGTCGCGTCTTTCTACCGGCAAATGGATGGGAACACGTGAATTACAGGAAATCCTGAATCGCGAAGGCATTGATATCAGTCTGCGCACCATTCAGCGTGACCTGAATCAGATTGCGCAACGCTTTCCGATTGAAAGCAGTAAAACCACGCCGCAAGGCTGGCGTTGGCGTTCAGATGCGCCGCTGCAAAGTTTGCCGCATATGACCAGCTCGCAAGCGGTCACTTTCATGATGGTCGAAGAACACTTAAAACATCTGTTGCCACCGAGCCTGATCGAGGAAATGAATCCGTGGTTTGATCTGGCACGACGCAGTCTTTCTTCCCAGAACAATGTCCGGCAATGGATTAACCGCGTACGCATTGTTCCGGCCACCCAACCGCTGATTCCACCTGTGGTAGATAAGGCCGCGCAGCAAGCGGTGTATGAAGGCCTGTTACAGGACAAACAACTGGAATGTGTGTATCAGGGCCGTGGTCATAACAGCGAAGAAAAAACCTATATTCTCAATCCTCTGGCATTGGTACAAAAAGGGTCAATCATTTATCTGGTGTGTACCCGTCATGACAAGTCCGATATCCAGACCTTTGCCCTGCACCGCTTTAAATCGGCCGTCGTGCTGAATTCACGTGCCTTGCATCCGGTCAATTTCGATATTGATGAGTATATTGATTCTGGTGCGCTGGGCTTCCGGGTGGACTTCAACCACCCTACTGAAAATGTCACGCTAAAACTCAGGATGTCGGAATCGGATGCACATTATTTTGAGGAAAGCCAGCTCAGCAAAGACCAGAAGATTGAAAAAATGGACAATGGTATGTCGCTGATCATTTCTACCGTGCCATTTACTTCACAACTGGTCTGGTGGTTACGCAGCTTTGGTAAAAAGATTAAACATATTGAACCGAGTATTGTAGCCAATGCAGTCGATCAACTGGATGAGGAAAACCCTTAACCACACAGGCTTCATCCAGATTCTTTTATGTATTCCGGAATAAAAAAATCCCCAAATTGGGGACTGGAGAATTATGCTTATATTTTTGTTCTTGTTGTGGTGATCTGCCGCTGTGCCAGGCTGCTTTTCTTTAACACCCCGAAATGCAGCTTGGATGAAACATCAATATTTAAAAATGACTGAGACATGAGCAAGCCAGTTCAGCATTATTAAAGCGAATGGATTTTTTGGTCATGGTTTAAGACTCCTATGTAGTGAATAAACCGACTATAAAGTCATCCGCCTTACTTGTGAAATAAATAGAATGCATGTCTTTTGCAGATTTTTTCTATAGAACTTTTTCCGTAAAATTTATCTGTAATCGCTGCCGATTCATTGTCTGGCTTAATAGCATTTTCGGCAAGTTTATAAAATCGAATAACAATTCTCTGCTTGTATAAGATACCTCGCTCTGCACATCATAAAGCCCTATAGAAGTAGAAATAGGGACTTAATTTTACAATGGCTAACCCTGCTCAATTAGTACGTCACAAGCTGCTCAATACTTTCTTTTCCCGCCATTCGGTCTGGTTTGCCTGCATTCTGATTGCAGTGATTTTTACTACATTTCATATCGGTTATTCACCGCGTTATATCTATTATTTTATGCCGCAAACGTTAGTGAATACCCTATGGATCCTGAGCATTCTGCTGAGTTTGCTGGGTTTGTATGATGTACTACAAAATAAGCATTCCATTCTGAAAAATTATCCCATTATGGGACATTTCCGCTTTATCTTTGAGGAATTCCGTCCCGAGATTCGTCAGTATTTTATTGAAGCCGACCGGGACGCACTGCCTTTTTCCCGTATGCAACGCAGTCTGGTGTATCAGCGGGCAAAAAATGAAAATTCAGATAAACCTTTCGGCTCGATTCTGAATGTCTATGAAGATAATTACCGCTTTGTTAGTCATTCCATCACGCCCTGCAAAGTTGCTGATCCGCAGACTTTTCGTATCCTGATTGGAAATGAGCAATGTACCCAGCCCTTTTCAGCTTCTATTTTAAATATTTCAGCCATGAGTTTTGGCAGCATGAGTGCTAATGCGATACGGGCACTTAACCTCGGTGCTCAAAAAGGTGATTTTTTCCATGATACAGGTGAAGGCAGTATCAGTCCCTACCATCTGGAATATGGCGGCGATCTGGTCTGGGAAATTGGCAGTGGTTATTTTGGCTGCCGTACTTTAGATGGGCAGTTTGATCCGGAACGTTTTGCTGCACAAGCGAAATTACCCCAAGTGAAGATGATTGAAATCAAGCTTTCGCAAGGCGCAAAACCTGGCCACGGCGGTATTTTACCTAAAAGTAAAATTTCGGAAGAAATTGCCCAAATTCGAGGCATCAGCCGTGATCATGATTGTGTTTCACCTTCGAGTCATCCGGCATTTAGCACGCCGATTGAAATGATGCATTTCATACAAAAATTACGTGAACTTTCCAACGGAAAACCGGTCGGATTTAAGCTGTGTCTGGGTCAGCCGTGGCAGTTTATGAGCATGGTCAAAGCCATGTTACATACCCAGATCTACCCAGATTTTATTGTGGTTGATGGCTCTGAAGGTGGAACGGGAGCTGCACCCATTGAATTAATTGACTATGTTGGCGCCCCTTTAAGAGAAGGTTTGCTGTTTGTACACAATACCCTTGTTGGTGCAGGATTGAGAGATAAGATCAAAATTGGTGCAAGTGGTAAAATAATTAGTGCATTCGATATTGCCAGTACGCTTGCCATTGGTGCAGACTGGGTCAACTCGGCCCGGGGCTTTATGTTTGCAGTGGGCTGTATTCAGGCTCAAAGCTGTCATACCAATCAATGTCCGGTTGGGGTCACGACCCAGGATAAAGATCGCCAGAAAGCCTTACATGTGCCGACCAAGGCCGAACGGGTATTTCATTTTCATAAAAACACCTTACATGCTCTGTCTGAACTGATTGCTTCCGCAGGTCTGAAACACCCTTCAGCCATTAAGGCGCATCATCTGGCACAACGTGTGAATAATCACGAAATAAAGAACTTTGCGCAGATTCATTTCTGGCTGAAAGAAGGCGAACTATTGTCCTGTGAAAATAAGGATGAGGAGAACTTCTACTTCCGGATGTGGAATTTGGCCCAATTAGAAAAATTTTAAATCGATAACATTAAAACTAAAAAAGGCGTTTTCATAAACGCCTTTTTAAATATTCAATCTATCAATAATAAGTTTTGCTGCCATGTGCATGCAGAAAGGCAGGAATCAAACCCGTCAATGCAGCGCGAATATCAGCACGTTCATTGATTAACTGATGCGAACCTTCTTCCAGCATCAGCAAAGTCTGGAGCCGGAATTTACGTCGGATAAATTCGATATTATAACGCCAGTCTACGGTCTGATCCTGTGCACCTTGGGCGAGCCAGACTGGAATACGACAAGCCGGACGCGCTTCCATTTCCAGCATCCAGCGTGACATCGCTAAAATCCAGTCCATGCCCATCATTCGCGGTTGTAATGGATCTTTAAGCCGGATAAAACGCAGAAACTCCGGATTATGGTTATTGCGTCTGAAATGTCGGGGAACTTCACGTTTGATTCGGCTAATAATGCCAAGCCCAACCGAATTATGCCACCAGGCAGTTTTAGCTGGACGAATCAATGGTGATAATAGCAAGACCCGTTCAACAAAAGGATTTTCACGACGTTCCGCAAACTCCAGTAAATGGTGCATCCAGATCGCACCGCCAGTACTCTGCCCGATGCCAACCCAGGGTTTAGGTAATTGTGAAGCGTGCTGCACATAACGATGTACAGCATGTAAAACCTGCTGATAATGATCAAAATTCTGAATGCTGGCAGGTGAACCATCACTCAGGCCGTGTCCAGGCAGATCATAGGTCAACACACTAAAACCCTGTTCTAAAAGCTCTTTGACAATCGGCTGATAAATGCCACTATGTTCCAGATAACCATGCAACAGAAAAGCAGTTCCCTGAATCTTGTCAAAGCGGGTATTTTCCAGATTCGGTTCAAACACCTGTACATGCAACTTGAATAATGGCATCTGTACATAGCCCTGCCAGTGTTTGCAGTCCAGTAAATCAAAACCATAAAGCTTTCGATAGGACTGCAGATCAATCGGCGGTTCATCACTACGATTCAGGTTTAAAGGTGGCAAGAGTTGAGGCGTAACATCCCGACTCGGAATGGGTAAATCCAGCTGTTTCAGAATGGTGGGATTTAAAAATGGGATATCAGACATTATGGCACCTCCCGACAGTCACTGGATCCAAACCACATATCGCGCATGGTCGCCAACATTTCATAATTGGCACGACGACTGTGATCATAATTTTGTGCACTTGGACGCCATCGTGTCAATGGCGTTGGCATCGGCGCTTCTACCGGAATGGTTTGTATACCATTTAACGCAAATAAACGGCGGGTACGCGGCATATGATAACGATCCGTAATCAGAATCACTGTAGGCGCTCCGCCTTTCTTTTGTAATAGTAATGAACTGAAACGGGTATTTTCACAAGTGTTCATGCTGCGATCTTCCAGTAATTTGGCATCGACACCATGATTTTTTAACCAGCGCTGCATATACGGTGCTTCGACCCCACTCAGAACAATCGGCAACTGATAATGTTTCTCTACTGCCAGCGTAGTTTCCAGACGTAGTCGCGTATAGTTATTGACGACAATTTCTTTACCCTGCTCATCTAGAGTTAAGCCACCACCCAATACCACAATAGCATAAGGCTGAGAGCTATTCGCCGGTTTAGCCTGCTGTTGCTCTTGTAGTAAAGCCAAGTCCTGCTGGATTTCCTCTCCATCGGTTTCCTGTACCGAACTGGCTTCGCCTTGTTCCAGCGGATGCGTCGTCAGAAACTCCATATATTGCTCAATGCGTTCCTTGTTTTCATTACTGTCCCACTCCAGCAATTCCCGGACATTGGCTGTCGGATCGGCTGGTTCTGCATCTTCCTGTGAGGACAATAACGGCACCTGAGCGGGCGGACTTTGCTCTGCTTTTTGATCCTGCTGCTCGCGTTGATATTCTTCAATTACTTGCTGCAGCGCTTTATAACGTGCCTGAATCAGCATCAGGTTAGCTGAGTTATTTTGCTGGATATCCTGTTCCATGACCTTTAAATAAGCCTGACGGGCAATCCACAAATCAGAGCCAGGTTCCAGATTTTCATGTTCACTGAGCGCTGCCATTTTCTGGCTTTGGGCCGCGACTTCATTTAACTCTAGGGAGACAAACTGGTTTAAGCCCTTGACGATCATTTTTGAGTAAAAAGGCGTATAAACCAACACCAGTAGACAGCCGCATAGCACAAACAGTCCAGTGACAATTTGTAGCAAACGTACCATCCAATGGGTGTTTTTCATGTTATTCCTCTTCCTGATGAGAACGGATCAAGCCATTTTTATTGAACAATACAGGTTCAGGTTCAAGCATCAGACTAAATTTCTCCCAAACCGATTGCTGTACTGCACGATACGTTTTACGGACATCGGTGAGAGAGGCTTGACCATAATTCACCAAGACCAATGCCTGTTTGTGGAACATGCCGACAGGCCCCAACTGTTTACCCTTCCAGCCCGCCTGATCAATCAGCCAGCCCGCTGCCAGTTTAACTTGAGAATTGGCTTGCTGGTAATGGGGTAAATTCGGGAAAGATACAGCAATTTGGTCAAAGTCCGCCTGATCAACCACCGGATTTTTAAAGAAACTGCCCACGTTGGGAAATTCTTGCGGATCAGGTAATTTGTTCTGACGAATCTGGATGACCTGTTGCTGCAAGTTTTCTGCTGTGAGCTGATCACCGACCGCAGTCTTCAGATCACCATAATTCAGTTTCAAATCTGGCTGTTTAAGTAATCTAAAAGTCACATGGGTAATCACATAACGATTGGGATCATCTTTAAAAATACTATGCCGGTAGGCAAACTGACAATCTGCTGCCTGAATCGAAGCAAACTGTTTCAATTGTCGGTCATAGACCTCAACAGAATCGATGAATTCTCCGACTTCAACGCCATAAGCGCCAATATTCTGTACTGGAGAAGCTCCAACACGCCCAGGAATCAGGGCCAGATTTTGTAAACCATACAGACCTTGTGCTGTAGTCCAGAGCACGAAGTCATGCCAGCCTTGTCCACCACCCACACGTAAGCGCTGCGACTGATCATCAGCATCCAGCATTTCTATGCCCTGAATATCCATATGCAGAACCAGTGCATCAATCTGCTCCGGCAACAACATATTGCTACCACCTGACAGGATCAACACATGGAGTTGCTGCTGTTCCGCAAAATCCAGTGCAGCCAACAGGTCAGCAGTTGATTGAATCTGGGCATAGTATGAAGCAACTGCTTCTAAATTTAAGGTATTAAAAGGTTTAAGTTGAACCTGGGTTTGAATCTGCATCGCTTAAACCTTGTGTAAATTCTGTTTAAAAATCTCAATCCAAGCCTGGCTGCTGGACTCACACTGATCAAGCACCCGTTCAAAGCCATCCGCTTCGCCATAATAGGGATCGGGTAAGGCCTGTTTCGGATAGGTCTGATCATGTTCACTCATCAATGCCACGCGTGCACGTACATGACCAAACTGAGTTTCTGCCAGACGCTGTATGTTCTGGATATTGGATAAATTCTCCAGATCCATCGCCAGAATCAGATCATAATCAATAAAATCATGCGGAATAAGTTGACGTGCGCGAAGTGCTGAAAGGTCATAGCCACGTTTTAGTGCATGCTTCTGGCTACGCAAGTCCGGTGCCTTGCCCGGATGATAATTACTGGTTCCAGCAGAGTCGACTACAATGTTCAGTTGCTGTTCATCACAATAATGTCTGAGTACAACTTCTGCCGTGGGAGAGCGGCAAATATTTCCCAAACAAACACATAACACCTTGTATGGCGTTCTGGATGACATAAACAACCTCAGAGCTACTTTATTTTAAGGATTCTTATGTTAAGTTATTTATATACTGATTCCTATCTTACAACCATAGAATAATCTCGTATTTGCAATAAAAAAATCAAGGATATCGCCATGAATCGTTTTCAGTTTCAAACCGTCCCCAATATCATTGCCGGACTAGGCACGATTCAGGAATTATTTAAAATTCTAAAAAATGGCCGTTATCAACGTCTTCTGCTAGTGACTGACCCGGGGATGCTGAAGCAGCAATTACATCTGCCGCTTCTTGATATTATTGAATCTGCCGGGCTGGAGTACGTGATTTACTCGGATGTTCAGGCCGATCCGCCCGATACAGTGGTGCTTGAAGCGGCGGCTTTTGCAAAACAGGAAAATATTGATGTGGTGCTGGGCTTTGGTGGTGGCAGCTCGATGGATGTGGCCAAACTCATTGCAATTTTGGCGCATCCCGAGCAGCATCAGACACTGTCCGATCTGTATGGCGTTGATAATGCTACCGGACCGCGTTTAGCTTTAATTCTGGTACCGACCACCGCTGGAACAGGTTCGGAAGTGACGCCGATTTCGATTGTCACCACAGGTGAAACGACCAAAACTGGCATTGTCGCGCCCATTCTCTATGCAGATATTGCCATTCTGGATGCAACCTTTACCCAAAATCTTCCGGCACAGATCACTGCCGCCACCGGCATTGATGCCATGGTACATGCCATTGAAGCCTATACCTCAAAACACAAGAAAAATCCTTATTCGGATATGCTGGCCAAACAGGCTTTAAGATTACTGAATGCCAATCTGCAGCGCGTGCTGCAAGACGGCAATGATTTAGATGCGCGTCAAAATATGCTGATTGGTTCCATGCTGGCTGGACAAGCCTTTGCCAATGCACCGGTCGCTGCTGTACATGCGCTGGCTTATCCGCTTGGTGGACATTTTCACCTGTCACACGGGCATAGCAATGCACTGGTTCTAACTGAAGTATTAAAGTTTAATGCGCCAGTGGCTAAACAGCTCTATGCGGAATTAATGACCTGGCTGGATCCCCGCAGTAAAGGTTGTCATGATGGCCTGACCGATCTATTTATTGATCATTTTAATAATCATCTGATGCAAAGCGGTTTGACTCTAAAACTAAATCAGTTGAATGTTCCGGAAGATATGCTGCAGGTCATGGCAGAAGATGCGATGCAACAAAGCCGGCTGTTGCAGAATAATCCACGTGAACTCAAGGTGGAGGATGCTTATCAGATTTATCAGGCGATCTATTCCTAGATCAATTTCCACCTAAGCCTTATCTAGCTGAGGACTGAATAGTGATGAAAGCCACCATCAAACAGCGTGAACACTATACTTTTTTCCTGCCCATTCAAACCCGTTGGGCAGACAATGATCTGTACGGCCATGTCAACAATGTGACTTATTACAGTTATTTTGATACCGCCGCCAATGCCCTGCTGATTCAGGAAGCTGCTTTTGACCCAAAATATTCACCCATGATTGGACTGGTCGTCAGCTCCAACTGTCAGTTTAATCAGGAACTGTCTTATCCGGAAATTATTGAAGTGGGCGTAGCCATTGAAAGCATGGGAAATTCATCGCTCAGCTATGATCTGGCTATTTTTAAACGCAACTCGGATACAGCCGCTGCACAAGGCAATTTTGTCCATGTATTTGTCGATCGTGAGACACGAAAAAGCACCCCGATTCCAGTTGAAATGCGGGATGCTTTATCTCGATTTGTTGTGACTTAACATCCAGCCTATTTCAGCTGAATATTTTGCAGTTCACCGTCAAACTGCTGTAGCAGATCACGTACAGCCGGTTCAGCATGTAACAATTCTTCGACACGTTTAAAGGCACGTGCCTTACGCTGATGCTGCATGGTATATGGCGTTAACTGGTCCACATTTTCAAATTTCACCTGGAAATTGGTTTGCGGCCATTGCTGTTGCAAAGCAGCTTCCAGATGATGTTGCAACTGGGTCAACAACTGCTGGTACTGTTCAGGAATATGGAAAATGGATTCGCCATTCATCTGGCCAGTCATGACGCCATACTGCGCCAGTTCCTGTACCGCTGGAGAAAGCTGGCTGTTACGGAACCAGTATTCCCATTTTTCTACGCTCCACTCACCTTCCAAGGCTTGTTCAGGTATTTTCAGAATATCCTGTGGCATCAGATTCTGCGTATTTACATCTTGAGAAATATCTTCCAACAAAGCTGTCTGTGCGACTGGCTGAACCGGCGCTGTATTCTCAAGAGCAGGCTGAGCAATCGATTCCTGTGAAAGTTCTAATTCCGGTGCAGCAAGACTAAATTCCTCATCAGCAGACATGAGGTCTTGTACTGGCTCACTAGGGATGACAGCATCTGCAGGAATAAACTCTTCAAGCAGGAAATCATCTGAACTGTTGCTGGTAGCCGGTGCTTCTGGAATACTCTCGATTTCATCAAAACCAAATAGGCCTTTGTCGTCATTTGGATCAAACACAATCTGATTTTTAGACTGGACTTCCTCAACAGCTGTCTGAGCAATTACCGCCTGAACAGGCTCAGGTGCATGGATGCTGGTTGGCTCATCTTCATCCAAAAAATCATCCGAAGAGGGTTCAGACGCTGATGCGGCATCAATCTCCTCATCCGTCTCATCGTCCAGAGAAAAATCATCAAATACCGGTTCTGCTTCAAATGCTTGTGTTTCTACTGATTCAGATTGCAATTGTGTCTGAACGGGCTGCTGTAGGCGTGTGGTATGGGGCGCTGCGTGTTGCGGTGCAGTCTCCTGCATCACCGGAATTTCGCTGGGCTGTAAGGGACGGAATGCCAGTAAGCGTAGCACCGTCATCTCAAAGCCTTGCTCTTGGGTGACGGCGAGTTGCAAGTCAGCACGTCCTTTACAGGCGATTTGATAATAAAGTTGTAGATCCTGAGCAGAAATCAGGCCGGATAACTGCATGATCTTTTGATTGATCTCAGCACTATATTTCAGGCTTAAATCCGGCAGATATTGCAATAAGGCCAATTCATGCAGTGTCGAAATCAACTGATCTAAAACCAGCGAAACATCCAGAGCCTGCTGACGGAACTGCAGCAATAACTGACTCACCTGCGCTTTCTGGTTCTGGTGAATCGCCAGAATCAGATCATAAATAATAGTACGGTCAATCAGCCCCAGCATGTCTTTAACATCCTGATGCTGAATCGCACCCTGACCATAGGCAATCGCCTGATCGGTCAGAGACAAGGCATCACGTAATGAACCTTGCGCAGATTCAGCAATCTGCCAGATGGCATCCTGATCAGACTGAATGCTTTCTTTGCTGAGAATATGGCCCAGATGTTCGGTAATTTCATCGACTGCCAATGGACGCAAAGTAAATTGCAGACAGCGAGAAATTACGGTAATCGGCAGTTTTTGCGGATCAGTGGTCGCAAACAAGAATTTGACGTGTTCCGGTGGTTCTTCCAGCGTCTTTAACAGCGCATTAAAAGAATGCGTGGAGAGCATGTGCACTTCATCGATCAGGTAGACCTTGAAACGGCCTTGAGTGGGTGCATAAGGAACATTGTCGAGCAGCTCGCGGGTATCTTCGACCTTGGTACGGGATGCCGCATCGATTTCGATTAAATCAATAAAGCGGCCTTCATTGACTGCGGTACACGTCGGACACACCTCACAAGGGGTCGAAGTAATACCGGTTTCGCAGTTCAAGCACTTCGCCAAAATACGTGCAATCGTGGTTTTTCCGACACCACGTGTTCCTGTAAACAAATAGGCATGATGCAAACGACCACGTTCGAGCGCGCTGGTTAAAGCACGTGATACATGGTTTTGCCCCACCAATTCATTAAAATTACGAGGACGGTATTTTCGCGCAAGTACTTGATACATGTATGCTCCTTTTTACAGGTCTAAGCATACTGTTTTTTTATGAAATAGTGAAATGAATGCCGGTTTATAAAGAATAAAAATCCCTTGATCAAAATCATTGAAAAAGGGATATAAAACAGATGCTTTTTTAAAATTAGACGGATTCAAACAGGATAAAGTCACTTTGCATCTGGTAGCGTTTGCCTGTTTGATCTTCACGAATTTCCAGAACATGCTTTTTCAGATCGACATAGAGCAGATTTCGGGTATCGACATTCAGTAGTTCAATCTTTTGTTGTGATTCATCCTGAAACCGAATCTGCCCGCTCATCGTTTCAATTTCATTATGTCCACTTAAACTTTCACGCTGTAAAGTAAAGGTCTGATCTTCATTCAAGGTCAAGGCCACTGCCATGCCTGGACAATCTTCACAACTTGAAAAACATCCCATACATGGCGTCGTGCCCTGATAACTCCCGACCCAGGCAGGAATCTGAGCTTTGGCTTCCATCACCGTTTTTGCAGCCGGCTGATTCGGATCCTGACATCCGAACAACGCACTGCTTGCGACCAAAGGAATCACCAGCACTTTTTTCATTACTTCACACCATAGCCATGGACTGCGCGACAAAATAGCATATTTGTCTGACGGGCTAAACTCCCAAATCAGGGATATTTAGCGCCAGCCTTTGCGGCCGGTCAGTACCGCATCCGCACAGCGCAAGGTTTCCTGCGTCAGGCCCCAAAGACGGTAATCTCCGGTTAATGAACCTGTCGGGAAATTATGCGTATAGGCAAAACTTAAATTCCGTTCAGGGTCACACCAGGCACCAGAGCCATTAAAGCCCATATGACCAAAACCTTTAGAGGCTTTTCCTAAAGTGAGAACACGGTGGTAACCCAAGCGCCAGTGCATCGGTAAAGGCATGACCCGATCTCTTGTTTTGTATTGCACCTGACTCAGACGTTGGAACATCTCAGGCGAAATCAGTTGCTGTCCTTGCCATTCACCACGACTGGCCAGCATGGCATAGATTTTTGCCAGACTCTCTGCGGTAAATACTCCATTGGCAGACGGAATAATCGCTTTTAGACCTGCCTCACTAAAGAAACTGAATTTCTTCATGCCTTTGGGAATCATGCCATCCTGAAAATCCTGAGGATCCTGCCCGCTAAAGACCAAGGCTCGCTCCATCAGGTTCGGCTTTCTTGGTGTGGTTTTTTTCGAAGTCTGTGTTTGAGACTTGGTTACCTTAGGCTTTAAAATAGGTAAGGCCACCCGAGCCAACTCATTCGTCGGCACGCTGAAATAGGCGCCATTTAATTGTAATGGCTGAACCAGATATTCCTTCATCAGTACACCCAGTTTTTTACCTGTTGCTTTTTCCAGTACACCACCCACCTGCCAGCCAAAGGTCAGCGGTTGATAAGCGGCATCTGTAGCAACCTGAAAACGTGGTTCTGCTGTCGCAATCCGGTCCAGCATATGCGACCAGTCGGCCATTTCAGTGGCATCATCAATCATATTACGGATATCAAACAGGCCACTTTGATGACTGAGCATATGTGCCAGAGTAATATTTTCTTTACCCTTTTGTGCAAATTCAGACCAGTATTCTGCAACCGGTCGATCATAATCCAGATAACCTTGACTGACCAGAATATGCGCCAAAGTCGCCAGCACACCTTTACCTGTGGAATAACACAGCGACATGGTATCCGGTTGCCAGTTTTCAGTGACAGACTTTTTACCGGTATAAATATCGACGACCTTTTGCCCCTCAAAATATACCACCAGTGCGGCACCACCCTGTTCGGTACGTGCATCCTGCAAACGGCTAAACTGACGGGCAAGGTCACTGAAACGCTCATCGACATTGCCCTGATAATTATGCTGATCAGCAAACAGATAATCTTTAATTGGCTGCATCATTCTATCCATAGAATATTGATCCCTTAAAATGAAAAAGCCTAAATCGGGTTTAGGCTTTTGATTCAGATTTAAATTGCTTTGATATGGCCGGTGACGTGTGGTTTTTGATTTTTACTGCTTCGTATCAGAAAATCTGTATCATTGGCTGCCTGTGCCGTCAGGAACTCAACTTTAGATGGCAAGTACATCGGCAACTTGAACCAGACATCAGCTTCATAAGCATCTGGCAATGACAGATTCGCCAGTGCTTTGGCCTTGCTCCACATACCATGTGCAATCGCCTGTTTAAAACCAAAAGCTTTCGCTGTGACTGCATGAATATGGATCAAGTTAAAGTCGCCTGAGGTCATGGCATAACGACGACCAGTATTCTCCGAGATGTTCCATTCATTATTGAGTATATATTCTGGCGCTTGGCTTTCTGCAGGTTTTGCAGCAGCTTTAGCATTGGTCTTTTGACGTGACAGATAAGTCGTCAATGCTTCAACTACGACCTCGCCTCCCACTTTGACTGTAGTAATGAAATCAAACTGCACGCCTTTATCGTGCGGCTGCAATTCGCCAAATTTGCATGATAGGGTCAAGGTTTCATTGACGCCAATTTTACGGTATTGCTTCACTTGGTTACGGATATGTACCAAGCCCAAGATCGGAAATGGAAATGCTTCTGAAGTCATCATGTGCATTTGCAGACTTTGTGAAAGCACCGTCAGATAGATTGCTGGAATATAACCATTATTTTTAAAACCGCAGACTTCATTATAAGCTTTCAAATGTTTTTGATCGACCTTGAATGAATCCACCACATATTCAACTTGCGGTAGAACTTTTTCAGCTTTCGGCTTTTTAAAAATCAAGCCCTGAATCACTTTTGGATAGGCTAAATAAGGTTTTGGAAGTTGACTAAAATGGCGCGTATTCATACTGAACCTTTAAAATATTCTTTTCATTTATATATGAGTGGAGTTCTCTCTCCCTTTGGGAGAGAGTTAGAGAGAGGGCTAAAAAAAGCCCCTAATCTCCCTCTCCTAAATCCTCCCCCTGAGCTTCAATAAAAGCGCAAGAGAGAATTTGAATGCTTTAAGCCCCTAAAAGACTTTGACCACATACACGTATCACGTTGCCATTTAAACCTGTTGATGCAGTAGCAGCAAACATTGCAATCGTTTCTGCAACATCGACAGGTAGACCGCCTTGACTCATCGAATTCATACGGCGGCCCGCTTCACGGATCGCAAATGGAATCGCAGCCGTCATTTGTGTTTCGATAAAGCCCGGTGCAACGGCATTAATGGTTATACCATTTTTTAAAGTTGGTGCTGTGAATTTCACCACACCAATCACACCCGCTTTAGACGCTGCATAGTTGGTTTGACCCAGGTTACCTGCAATGCCTGAAATTGAGGATACACAGATAATACGACCATTGGCATTTAGACCATCGTTGGAGATTAAATAGTCATTTACACGTTCAATCGCAGACAGGTTGATGTTAATCACCAGATCCCATAGCTCAGGCTTCATATTGGCCAAAGTCTTGTCACGGGTAATACCGGCATTGTGCACAATAATGTCCAGACCACCCTGCTCAGCTGCTGCCGCTTTGATTTTCTCACCTGCATCTGCAGCAGTAATATCAATAGCTAAAGTTGAACCGCCAATTTCACCGGCTACACGATCAAGGTCCGCTTGCTGCTGCGGAACATCCAGACAGATGACATGTGCACCATCACGTGCCAATACATGAGCAATCGCTTCACCAATACCACGGCTCGCACCGGTTACTACAGCAGTTTTGCCTGCTAATGGTTTAGTCCAGTCCACATCCACTTTTTCAGCAGGTGAAACACGGATCACCTGACCAGAAACATAGGCAGACCGTGGAGAAACTGCAAAACGTAAAGCAGACTCAAGATTTGCTTTAGCACCAGCATCTACATAGATCAGGTTCGCTGAAATTCCCTTTTTAAACTCTTTACCCACAGATTTTACAAAACCTTCCAGTGCGCGTTGAGCAATGGACTGGCTGACTGATTTAGCAGTTTCAGGCGTAGTTCCTACAATCACGACACGGCCAGAACTTTGGATTTGACGTGCAATCGGGTTGAAGAAATCATAAAGTGATTTTAACTGTTCTGAGTTTTCGATTCCTGAAGCATCAAAAATGACAACTTTGAATTTTGATTCTTTATCGCCTGGATTAAATGCACCCAGATTCAGTCCAGCTGATGCAGCAGCCTGTTGTAATTCAGCATTGTTACCTGCATAGCTATTGGCATGAATATTTGCCAGAACCTGAGCAATAGCACCAGTCAAGGTACTTGCCGGTGCTGCTCCAAACAATACTGCACCTTTGACTACAGGTGTAGCAGACTCAAAACGCTCTAAAGAAGTTGGGGATGGCAGACCCAAATTTTTAATGACAAATTTACCAATAGGAGATTTTGCAAAAGTTTGGTACTGATCAGTCATGTTTATTATCTCTCATACAAATTAATTTTTGGTTGATCTAAAGTTACCCTTAAACTTCAATATGATGCCAGACACATATATTTCAATAGATCCGCCAGATTCCGCCCAATCATACTTGAGATAATAGGCAGATGACTTGACCTGAGCGCAGTCTGTAATGTCATTGTAGTCAATACAGCCTATCCTCTTCTATGCTAATGTAAACACCAAGAAGACGATCTATTTGCCTGGTAAAGCCTTATGAGCAAAACAACTCAAGAAAATCCAGCAGTCGAGAACTCTGCGACAGAAACTGTGTCAAAACCATCAACGCGCACCAAGCGTAGCACTAAAAATACTGACACAGCCACTGGGACAGAAAAAAGTCCGACTAAAACCTCGCGTACACGGAGCACACCTGCCCGTGCCAAAAATACGACTTCATCTGAAAAAGATTTAATCTCTACAACACAGACTTCTGTTCTACAGGAACCAAACATGAGCCAAAATACAGTTCGCCGCGTTGCGATTATCGGTGGTAACCGCATTCCATTTGCACGTTCTAATGGTGCTTACTTTACGGCATCCAATACTGACATGTTTACAGCAACCCTGAACGGCCTAGTTGAACGCTTTAATCTGCAAGGTCAACGCTTAGGTGAAGTGGTTGCGGGTGCAGTACTGAAACACAGCCGTGACTTCAATATGACCCGTGAATGTGTACTAAATACTGCCCTTGCACCTGAAACGCCTGCTTATGACATCCAGCAGGCATGTGGTACCGGTTTGCAAGCGGCATTTCTTGTTGCCAACAAGATTGCTTTAGGTCAAATCGAAGTGGGCATTGCAGGTGGTGTAGATACAACTTCCGATGCGCCGATTGCTTTTGGTGATGGTTTACGTAAAGCACTGCTTGAGCTAAACATTGCGAAAACTGCAAAAGACCGTCTGAAAGCACTGACCAAAATCAATGTGAAAGACCTGATGGATGCACCAAAAAATGGTGAACCGCGTACAGGTCTGTCTATGGGTGATCATCAGGCAATTACCACACTGGAATGGGGTATTTCCCGTGAAGCGCAAGATGAGCTAGCTGCATCTTCACACCAGAAAATGGCTGCAGCATACGAAGAAGGTTTCTTTGATGACCTGATCACGCCATTCCTGGGTCTTAAGCGTGATAACAACCTGCGCCCAGACTCTTCAGTTGAGAAGCTGGCAAAACTTAAACCTGCTTTTGGTAAAGGTGATGCACGTACCATGACAGCAGGTAACTCTACGCCGCTAACAGATGGTGCTTCTTGCGTGCTCTTGGCTTCTGAAGAATGGGCGAAGGCAAATGGTCATGAAGTATTGGCTTACCTGACTTTCCAGGAAACTGCCGCAGTTGATTTTGTCGAGAAAAAAGAAGGCCTGTTGATGGCGCCTGCTTATGCCGTGCCGCGTATGCTGGAACGTGCAGGTCTGAAACTGCAAGACTTCGACTATTATGAAATTCATGAAGCTTTTGCATCTCAAGTATTGTCTACGCTGAAAGCTTGGGAAGATCCGAAATTCTGTAAAGAGCGTTTAGGTCTGGATGCACCATTAGGTTCAATTGACCGTGCAAAATTGAACGTAAAAGGCTCTTCACTTGCTGCCGGTCACCCGTTTGCAGCAACTGGCGGTCGTATCATTGCGACAGCAGCAAAACTGATTAACCAGAAAGGTTCAGGTCGCGTACTGGTATCGATCTGTGCAGCCGGTGGTCAAGGTGTAACGGCGATTATTGAAAAATAATCTGTTGACCGATCCAATTAAAAAGCCCCTCAAATGAGGGGATTTTTTATGTTTTAGGGATTTGGCATCGGGTTATTTTTAAAATATTCATCCACTTTGTTCCACGGTGCAGTCGATGCCACACCTTTCACCATATTCTGGTTCACACCCTGACAAAGCGCGCTGTCGGGTGTTAGGTGGAAAGCATTCGCATTTGGGTCCATATAAGGAATTGAGCCTGGACGGCGCTGGAAATAGAAGTTTAACCAATCGACCATAGCTTCAAAGCCATAATTCGACATGGCCCAGGCACTATTATGCCCGCCCCAATGATGACCAAATTCATGTGCAATAATTCGATAACCAGATAATCTGTAATGGCCATAGAATAACCAAGTATCTACTCCTAATACTGCTCCACCACCTAAACCACCACCCATATTGGTAATGCCAAGATTAATTTCATTGCGGTTAAGAATTTCCCGATAGATCCGGACATAATCTTCTGGCTGAAAGAAACCATTCGGCCCTTCTACCTGACCATCATTGCCAAAAAAATCGTGTCCCATGACCGCTTTATGGTTAAACCATAAGGTTTCAAATTCTGGAGTACTGAGCATATAGGCCAGATTGGTCATCATCATGACCCATTCCCGGGCATAGACCGGCGTAATACGGCACCATTTATTTCGCTCATCATAAGTACCGAAATAAATTTTCCATTTGGCTTTAATCTGGTTCAGCTTTTTGACATGCTCATCAGTCTCAGAGCTAATTTTCAGATCAAAAATATTACTTGGATTTTGCGTGGTCTGACTCAGACCTGCCAGCTGGACCGAACCTGTGCCATCTAGCAAAGGGAAACGGGATTGATCGGTCAACTTGAGATCAAAATTTGCCTTTGAAAATGGCGTCAATTGATCCAGCTTAGCCAGAATCACCCAGTCTTCTGAGTTTTTAATCTTGGCACGAATCTGCAAATCACGTACAGGCACAGCACTGTAACTTTGCACATGCAGGTGGTTGCCATTCAGTGTTGCCGATAAAATCTGGTTCATATAAACATGACGCTGGCTGCTATTGGTCAAGGTTTCCCATGATTCACCATCCTGTAAGACACGGCTTCTCTCGCGTGCCTTAGATTCGGTTAATATCACAGGTGGACTGAGTTGAGTCGATTTATTCTGTTGCAGGGTCAGCATTGGCAGAATATGAATTTTCTGATTGGCCATATGCAGCAGATTCTGACCATAAATATAAAGATCACTTGCCTTGGCTAACCGGCTGTTCTGGGTTTGCCCTTTTAAAATATAATCTCGGAAAGTATCTACACTTTTACTGGATAAGATAGACTCCAAGTTAAAGGATTTTTCCCGGTAGCTTTCTACAGTGCCATCATTTCGTGACACATAGACCAAGCCATCGTTATGACGATGCATGACTGCCGACAAATTCGTTTCTGTTAAAATGGGCGCAATATTATTTCCATTTTCCTGAATCTGATTGATATCGTGAACATAGGTTGTGCCATTCGGCAAGCTGGTATACAGATAATTCCCCATGACTTGCATACGGGCATTACAGTTACGTGCACAGCCCGGTAAGCTGAGCCGTGCAAACTTCCTGGCTTTTAAATGGTTCTGCGCCGTCACATCACTTTGACGCCAGACATTAATGCGGCCTTCAATATCAGGCACATACACATAACGGTCGTCAGCAGTCACCGCATTGCTATGTACCAGCGCATAATTAAGCGCATCGCCCCACCACACACCTGTACCGAGTGCCATAATGAAGTTCGGTTGCTCGCTACTAATATCTAAAACATCAATTCGGTTCGAGCCATAATTGGCCACATACAAACGCCCTGCATGAATTTCCAGATCATTCAGACTGTCCCATTTTTTGGCCAGACCCGAAATTTTCATAGGATCAATCGCACTGAGTGCACGTTTTTGTTTTAAGTCATAACGTAAAATATTCGATTCGGCCTGACTATTGGCAATATAAAGGACATCGCCATTTACCACCATGGCGGTGGGATTCCAGGTTTTCAGACCGAAATTCCCTGCTGTTAATTCCGAACCTACATCCAGAACCTTAAACTCTGCAATTTTGCTCAGCTGCTCTCCCGTACCTGGTGAAATTACGGGATCGGGAAGCGTCGGCTGTGAGGTACTGCTCTCACCTCCTCCACCCCCCACAACCAGACATCAGCAACACGATGGACACTGACAAGGTCACTCGTCTAAATAACATTGAATTCCCCAATAAATTTAAAAATTAAAATAAAAAATCAAAGTCTTATAGCTTAATTTTCAGTTGGGTTCGAGCATAAAAAATGAGGACTTGATCAAGTCCTCATCGCTGAATATTTCACCTTTCGCATTCTGAAAAGGGAGTCTGAACTGTGTGGTATTTTTTATGCTGTATTTTATGATGAGATTTTCCGATAATCTGGCTGTAGCCCCAGTCTGGCTTCTAGATGATCATAAATCCACTGAAAAATAAAGGTATATACGAGAATACAAAGGGTTAGAGCTAAGTCCAGCAAAAAGGCCTGAGCCAGACTCATGTGTAAGGCATAAGCCACCATCGGAATGGTCGCCAGCATCAAACCGCCTTCAAAGCCAATTGCATGAGCAATTCGCACTTTAATGGTTCTTTTTAAACGATGTTTCGCTTCAAATTTTTCAAAATAATGATTAAACAGCATATTCCAGAGTACTGAAGTCAGAGCCATGGCAATCCCGAGTGCACCGGTGACCTCAAGCGGCATATGCATCAATGTACTTAGCAGGACAGCGATCACGACCAGCAGAATGCCTTCATATAAGGCAGCATGAATCAATCTTCTTTTAGAAATTAACATATCAAATCAGCTCAATTCATTACATGATGCAAGAATTTTATTTCTTTAAATCTGACTATTCGAGTTAGAATCTATCAATAAAAATGAAAGATAAAATTATGAATGTTAATCAAGAACAGCTACTGATGTTTAAAACTGTGATGGAAACCGGTTCTTTCTCTGCGGCTGCCCGTCAACTAGGTAAAGTACCTTCCGCAGTCAGTATGGCCATTGCCAATCTGGAAATAGACCTGAATCTAGAACTGTTTCAGCGTATAGGTCGTGAACCGAAACCGACCGCACAGGCGCAGGTATTGTATGAAAAAACCCAGCAACTTCTGGTCGAAATGAATCAGTGGAAACAGCATGCTCAAGCCCTAAGTTCAGGCCTGGAATCTGAACTGAATATTGTGGTGGTTTCAGAATTGCTGCATACGCGCTGGACCGATTATATCGTGTTACTGGAACAGGAATTTCCTGCACTGCAAGTCAATGTATTCAGTGCACCTCAGGAAGATGCACATCGTATGCTGTTTGAAGGTTCAGCGCAGCTGGCCTTGATGTTTGAACGCGAACAACTGGAAACACGGGAACAGTTTGTGGAATTGAAACGTGAGGTACTGGTGGCTATAGTCGCCAAACAGCATCCCCTAAGTCAGTTCGATCAAGTCAGTTATGAACAGATTTTGCAAAACAGGCAGATTGTGGTGGCCAGTCGGGATCGCACCATCAAGCCGGAACTACTCTTTTCACGAAATTACTGGCGCACCGACAACCACCACTCTGCTTGCAGCATGATTCAGCAAGGACTGGGCTGGGGGGTTCTGCCACTCGAAATGCTGAATGAGCAGCCACATTTGCAAGATCAGTTACAGGTTCTCAACCTGCTCGATTTCACCCCAAAGTTTGAATATTTTGTTGATCTGGTCTGGAGCAGAGAAACCCGATTAGGCACAGCTGCTCATTTTTTGATTAATCACTTGCGCAAACAACGTAAAACCGGGCATTAATCACAGAAATTCAACGACAGTCTACTTGGTAAACCGGCCATTTATGATATATAAGAAAGCATAAGCAATAACCATAGAACTAGATCGTAATGACATTAACTGCATTAAACCAATTAAAAAACTTGACGACCATTGTGGCAGACAGCAGTGATTTGAGTGCCATTGAAAAATTTCGTCCGCTTGATGCAACCACCAATCCATCGCTGATTACTGCAGCAGCAAAACAACCTGAAAATCAGGCCTTGATTGAAGCTGCTTTTCAGCAAGCCCAGCAAGAAGGCTATGCAGATGACGCTCTGATTGAACGGACTATTGATATTTTAACGGTCAAATTTGGTGTAGAAATCTTAAAACTGATTGAAGGTCGTGTTTCAACGGAAGTCGATGCTTCGCTGTCCTTTAATACTGAAGCTACCATTGCCAAAGCCAAAGAGTTACTGGCACTTTATGCGCAATATGGAATTGACTCAGACCGCATTCTGATCAAGATCGCGTCTACCTGGGAAGGCATTCAGGCAGCGAAAGCACTGGAAGAACAAGGCATTCATACCAATCTGACTTTATTGTTTGGTCAGCATCAGGCCCATGCCTGTGCTGATGCCAAAGTAACATTAATCTCGCCTTTTGTCGGCCGTATTCTGGACTGGTACAAAAAAGCTGAAGGCGTTGAGTCTTACCCGATTGAAAAAGATCCGGGTGTACTTTCGGTTAAGCGTATTTATGAATTTTATAAAGCGCATGGTATTCAGACTGAAATCATGGGTGCCAGCTTCCGCAGTATTGATCAGGTTCTAGGCTTGAGCGGCTGTGACCTGCTCACGGTAGCACCAAACCTGCTGGCCGAACTGGAAAATGATCAGCGTGAAGTGCAGGCCCAACTCTCAGCCAAAGATATTAAAGTTCAAGGTGAACTCAGCCCAATCAGCCCTGCCGATTTTGAAGCACAACTGAAACAGGATCCGATGGCCAGTGAATTATTGCAAGGCGGCATTGACGGTTTCATTAAAGCCCGTGAGCAACTGGCTGCTTTATTACGTGAAACTTTCCTGAGTACCACTGAGATTTAAAGAAAATTTAGCAAATTTCTCCAAGCCGATGTTGCTATAATGCCGCATCGGCTTTTTTGTTCATGCGAGTTTTTCGTGTTTGGTATCACAGATCTAACGACCTTTATCATTGGAACCACGTTGATTGTGCTACTGCCCGGGCCGAATTCCCTGTATGTCATGTCGATTGCTTCGCGCTTTGGGATTAAGACGGGATATATGGGTGCCTTGGGGGTTTATACGGGCGATCTGATCCTGATTATATGTACAGCATTGGGAGCAGCTTCTTTACTGCATGCCTTTCCGGTACTGTTTATTGCACTGAAAGTTATTGGAGCGATCTATCTCAGTTACTTGGGTATCAAGCTAATCATTGCGGCCTACCAGACTTTCTTTCCGGAAAAGTCATCACAACGCGTCCAGATTAAAAAGACGACTCCAGATACGGTAGAATCTGTTCAGCCCTTTCGTACAGCGCTCACAATCAGTATTTTAAATCCCAAAGCGATTCTGTTTTATCTGTCTTTTTTTGTGCAGTTTGTCGATCCTGCCTATCCTTATCCAGCCCTGACATTCACGCTTCTGGCTGTAATCTTGCAATTGATCAGTATGACCTATCTGTCGATCCTGATTTTTTCTGGTGTAAAACTGGCCTCCTATTTCAATCAGAACTATAAAGTGACTGCCAGCTGTGTCGCGGCGGTTGGGATCCTGTTTTGCGGTTTTGGCCTTAAACTGGCGACTTCAACTTTCTAGCAATGACCGGCTTCAAGCCAGCAGACCTCTGGATAAAATTGTTAAAAACATTGTGTTGATACGTGAAAAGCGTATGATTTAAACGCATTTAAAAATAGTGTCATGGATGATGCCAAAACTTTTACAAGATCTCTCCTTTCCCGCCATCATGGCCGGTTTTATTACCTGCATGATTGGTATCAGTGTTTCTGCCGTACTGGTTATTGAAGCTGCGCAAAGCCTGGGTGCCAATCAGGCACAGATCAGTTCCTGGTTGTGGGCACTGGGTATCGGCATTGGAGTTTCCGGGTTTCTGCTTTCCTGGAAATATCGCTATCCGATTTCAACCGCCTGGTCGACTGCCGGTCTGGCGCTGGTCATTGCTTCTGCCGGTCACTATAGTCTGGGGGAAGCAATTGGCGCTTTTCTGATTTCTGGTGTCCTGATTGCCTGTCTGGGATTCTTTGGAATTTTCGAGCGAATTTTTCAGTTTATTCCACAAAGTTTGACCAGTGCCATGCTAGCAGGTGTGTTATTAAAATTTGGCATCTCAGTGTTTGGTAGTTTGCAACAGTCATGGGAATTTGTGGTTTGTGTACTGGCGATTTATCTGGTTTCCAAAAAACTGAGTACGCGCTATAGCATCGTGATTACCGTGTTGATGGCTATTGCCCTTTGTCCGTTCTTTATTAATTTTACTATTCCACAGCTGAACTGGAGTATTGCCCAGCCGGTCTGGACTACGCCTGAATTTAGCCTACAGGCTATTTTAGGACTGGCTTTACCCTTAATGGTGATTAACCTGGCATCGCAATACCTGCCCGGCTTGGCTGTGATTAAAAGTTATGGTTATCCCCCGAAAGTAAATTCTATTCTAGGCTGGACGGGTATTACACAGACGATGTTGGCACCATTTGGCTGTTTTAGTGTCAATCTTGCCGCAATCAGTGCGGCGGTCAGCCTGGATGTCCAAGCGCATCCTGATCCGGCCAAACGTTATATTGCCGGTATGAGCTGCGGCCTGTTTTATATCCTGATGGGTTTTTTTGCTGCGACCTTGACCAGTGTACTAATGGCTTTTCCGGGGATTCTGATTACAGTATTGGCAGGCATTGCCCTGTTTGGCACCATTGGCCACAATATCGCGCTGGCTTTTCAGGACAGTCATGACCGTGAAGCAGCACTGATGACATTCCTGTTTAGCGCCTCTAATATCCAGTTTTTTGGTATTGGCTCCGCTTTTTGGGGACTGCTACTTGGTCTGATAGTTTATTTAATGTTTAAGCTTAAACCGCAAGTGGCATAAGCTTATTGTAGAAATGAGGCAGCTACCTTGTCTGCCTTTTTAATGCCCTGCAGTCTGGGAAAACAGGTTAATCACCACCACACCGGAAATGATCAGTGCAATCCCGATAAAAGCGGGCAAATCTAACGCCTGTTTAAAGATTACATAGCCTACGATTGCCGTAAGAACGATGCCTACTCCCGCCCAGATCGCATAGGCAATGCCTAAAGGAATCACTTTAATCACCTGAGACAATAAATAAAATGCAATACAGAATAAAATGACTACTGCCAGAGATGGCCATAATCGGGTAAAGCCTTCTGACTTCACCAGAAATGTTGATCCAGTCACTTCGGCAATAATAGCCAACGCCAACAACAAATATGCCCATGAGACAGGATTCATTTTTTAAACTCCAAACAATTTTTCAATGATTGCTGTCGGGACGATCTGACATGATCAATCTTGAGAGATTCATTTTGCACAGTTTTCTCTTCAAGGGGAAAGCTGATGTAAAAAATCCAGTGTTTTGACAAAGGTTTGCTGACTTTCCTTTTTGCCCATAAAAAACTGATATTCATGAATAAGCCAAGCCTTAGACTCCGGATAAAATATTTCAGTCACAGGAATCTGCTGTTCCTTCAAAGCTTTTACAAATGGTAGCGACTGAGTATCGGTCAGAAAATCCTTGTTCCCGCCACTGATGAACACTGGCGGATAAGACGGCGTAATATACTGGATTGGAGAAATCTGCTTTAAAAACGCGGCATCATGTTTACGCTCGCCGGTATAAGCCTGAATCAGGTTAAAGACACCCCATTCAATAATTTTCATTTCTTCAGGTGCTGTGCTGGCAAATGCTTCCAAGTCATAAATTCCACAATGCAAGATTAAACCTTTAAGCTGCGCAGGTTGCAGATGAGGCTGAATACCGGATTGGTTGGAAAATACAGGATTAGTCAAAAGAGCGGCGTAATGGCTGGCCATATTCGCCCCGGCAGAATCTCCGGCCAGATATAGGTTCTGGGCATCGATTTGATAGGTTTCTGCATAGGTATCGAGAAATTCAAGTGCCTGATTGATCTGGTGTAACTGGCTTGGATAGGTCGCTTGTGGCGCAAACTGATATTGCACGGATACCACATTATAGCCCTGTGCCGCCAGCAGCTTGAAATAACCCCGTGCATGTTCTTTAGAACCTGAAATCCAGCCGCCGCCATGAATCCAGACAATAGTCGGTCGCGGGCCAATACTGGCAATATTCTGCGGCTGATACAGATCCAGAGATAATTTCTGCTGCGGCGCATAGGTAATATTTTGCTGGACGATAACCGCACCAGGCGCATAACGATCCATCACTTTTTGCTGCAAGCCTGTGGTCAGGTTAAAAGCACCGGCAATGACTTTACTGTTCTGTGTGGTCTGACAGCCGGAAAGAATAACTGAACCTATGAGCAAAAGATGAATGGCAAAAAACCTCAAAACTGTCCCCTATACATGATCTAAAAACAGGCTACGGCAGTTTAAACCATCCTGCTGCAAACGAGGACTATTCATCCTCTTATTTTTGATCATTAAAACTGTAAATCCGAGTTTTTTACTCTGTTTTTTTCATCACTTTTACATGAAAAATATTTGTAATTTAATAAGTTTTTTCAATTTTACCGCTTTTTTGCAATTGCACCCGCCACAGCACTGTGCTATCAATAAACCAAGCCTAAAAATCAGACAACCTGCGGAGAAAAGCCATGGCTTATCAACATATTTTAGTCCCAGTGGACGGTTCAGAAATTTCCTTTTCTGCAGTACGACATGCTACCAAAATTGCCAAGGCATTCGGTAGTCAGCTTTCCCTGATCAGCCTGATCGCAGAAGATCCTTTTACCGAGGCTGATTTCTATTACAGCTCCTCCATCATGAAGGAATATTTTATCGAGGCACATGCCAATGCCAAAAAGGCCTTGAAAGAAGCCACTGCCATCGCAGCCGGTGAAGGTATTGAAGCGCAATCCCGCATTGTCACAGGTTTAGTCAATGCAGAACATATTGCTGAAACCGCGGGTGAGGTGAAAGCCGACCTGATCGTCATGGGTTCTCATGGCCGTAAAGGCTTCCAGAAAATGATTCTGGGCAGCTTTGCACAAGATGTATTGGGTGCGAGTGAAATTCCCGTACTGATCGTGAAAAAATAATCCTGATGCTGCGCATCTTCAAGATGCGCAGTACTTGCTACTTTTACATTTGGAAGTCTAACAAAACATGCTGTGGAGATTTACTCGCTTAAACCACACTCCCCCTTTACTGCAATAATAAATATGAGGAAGCACCATGAATAACTATGATCATCTTCTCGTAGCACTCGATGAGTCCTCGATTTCCTATGCTGCCGCAGATCATGCCCTGGAACTGGCCAAAGTATTTCATAGCCATGTCACTTTACTCAGTGTGATTGCGGTGGATCCCTTTAAGGGCGTAGATTTTTACAAAGTTGCTCCTGCAGTCACAGACTATTTTATGCATGCAGAACAAAATGCGCTGGATCGTTTAAATGAACTGAAACTGAACTTTGTTCGTGATGGCATCCAGGTGACGACAAAAATCCTGCATGGCATGGCACCGTCAGAAGGCATTATGCAGGCTGCAAATGAATCCCCGACCGATATGATCATTATGGGTTCACATGGTCGTAAGGGTCTGCAAAAACTCATGCTGGGCAGTGTCGCTCAGAATGTTCTGGCACTTTCCTCTATTCCAGTCCTCATCGTCAGACAATAAGATGCTTGATCAAAGCCTGTATGATGCAGGCTTTTAGCGAAGTTTTTGATTTAACTCACTTAAGAATATTTCAGCATCAAGCTGGCTTTGAAATACTTTTTTGTATTCTCCGACCTGCTGAATGGAATGCGGCGTATATTGAATGGAGATTTCAAGTAAGCCATTTTCAGGATTCTTGCTGACATGTACGGCAATAATATGCTGGCTATTTAAATAAAAACCATCTTCAATTTTCACTAACATATCTTGGACAACCTCTAGTAAGCGAATCTGTAGATCCCTTTACCTAGCTTACAGCTTAATAAACAAATACTCTTTTCCGTATAATCATACTGTAACACCCTTTAGTACTTACCTAAGCCTTTAGAGAAATTCAACTGTATTTAAAGCCAGCGTTTGAAATAAACAGGAAATAAAAAACCGGATCAGGTCGATCCGGTTTTTTATGAATATTGATGTTATACGCTGAGCATACTATTGAGTGTCTCAGACACATTTTTAGATTTAACCAGTGGCTTTAAGGTTTCAAGCTGTGCTTTCACTTCACTGCGTTGCGGTTCTGCCAAGGTATACCAGCGTGACAATACCTGTAGCAAACGTGAGCCTACAATCGGATTTTTCTCGTCCAGATATTTTGCCAGTCCAATAAAATGCTGCACGCCAAAGCTCCAGGTATTGACCGGATTAGCATTCAGCCCCCCGCTCACTGCACGGATACGGTTAGGCACAGCCAGATCATAATCCGGATGCTGGGTCAGATACGCAATCGTTGCATCCGTTGCTTTTGGATGTGCTGCCTGAACCATAAACCATTGGTCTAAAGACAAGGCTTCATCTTCAAAGCGGCTATAGAAATCTGCCAAAGCTTCTTCTGCTTGTGGTGCATCATTCCAGACCAAGACTTTCAGCGCACCCAAACGTTCAGACATATTGCCTGTGTGATATTGCTCATAGGCTAAATCAAAGGCAAATGCATCTCCCTGACGAGCCATCATCGTCAGCATAATATTTCTTAAAGCACGCACACCCATCGCTTGTGAGAATTCAGATTGCAGATCAGGATCCAGATTAAGATAAGTTTCTTTCGCTGTTTCTCCAAAAGCACGTGCCAAGGTATGCAGCAAAGCCTCACGCTTTTCCTGAATCATGACCGGATTATAATCCTGATCAATACGGCTACCTAAATAACCTTCCGACGGTACATCAAACAGACGTGATGCCAACAGCGGATCTTTCTCAATCACATCCGGCAAGGTATTGAGCATAGCCTCGATATAAATTTCTGCAGGCTGGTCATCCAGCAAGATACGCTCGAGTAAGGTCTGAGTTGCTTGCCACTGGTTAAAACCATTGGTCTCGTATTGCAACAGGAAAGCCAGTTCTTTTTCTGAATAGTCAAAGTCCAGATTCACCGGTGCAGAGAAATTACGCAGCAAGGACACCACCGGTTTTGCTGTCACACCGCTAAATTCGATCGTGGCTTCATCCTGATCAAACAGATACACGCCATCTTTGACGCCATTTCCAAAGAGTGCCTCAGAGTTCAGCGTTAGCTGCTCACCGCTTTCAGCATCAAACAATGCCAAAGCCACTGGAATTGGAACTGCTTTCAGATTCGGGTATTTGGCATGCGGTTTCAGGCTTTGCTTGAAGTGAAGACGATAGATTTGGGTCTCAACATCGTACTCAGCTTTTACTTGCAATTTAGGCGTACCTGGCTGGTTGTACCAGGTCAGGAAGTTTGAAAGATCCACACCTGAACCTGCTGTAAGCGCGGCCACCCAATCCTCAACTGTTACCGCCTGACCATCATGACGGCGGAAATATTCATCGGTTCCCTGACGGAATTTTTCCTTGCCAAGCAAGGTCGCCATCATGCGGTTAATTTCCGCACCTTTTTCATAAACAGTGGCAGTATAGAAGTTGTTAATTTCTACAAAATGATCCGGACGCGGTGGATGCGACAGCGGCCCTGAATCTTCCGGGAACTGATGCGCTTTGAGAACTGCTACATCATCAATACGTTGTACCGCAGCCGACTGTAAATCTTCCGAGAAAGACTGGTCACGGAATACAGTCAAGCCTTCTTTCAAACATAACTGGAACCAGTCACGACAGGTAATCCGGTTACCAGTCCAGTTATGGAAATATTCATGTGCAATGACTGACTGCACTCGCATGATTGCGGCATCAGTGGTGTACTCTTCATCGGCCAGCACGCATGAAGTATTGAAGATATTCAGACCTTTATTTTCCATGGCACCCATGTTGAATGCACTGGTCGCCACGATCATGTAGTTATCCAGATCATAAGGCAGACCATAATGCTCCTCATCCCAGCGCATGGAATGTTTGAGCGCTTCCATGGCGATTTTGCATTTTGGAATATCTTTTTCTTCTGCATAGATTTCCAGAGCTACATTGCGGCCTTCCGATGTGACATAAGAATCTTTCATCACTGCCAAATCACCAATGACACAGGCGAACAAATAGCTCGGTTTCTTGGTCGGATCCTGCCAGATGGCATAATGACGATTGGCATCGACTTCACCTGTTTCCAGCAGGTTACCATTTGCAAGCAAAACCGGATATTTCTTATCTGCTTCGACACGCGTCGTAAAGACCGACAACACATCTGGACGGTCTGGATAGAAAGTAATTTTACGGAACCCTTCTGGTTCATTTTGGGTCACAAACAGATCTGAACTGGCCTGATATAAACCTTCCAGCATCGTATTACTTTCAGGGTGGATTTTAACCACAATTTCAAGCAACACTTGATCAGGTGCATTGGCAATGACCAGCTGTTCAGCATCCAAGTGGTAGTCACTGGCATTCAGAGTTTGACCATTTAACTTAATCGATTGCAGCTCTAGATCGCGGCCAAGCAGAACCAGATCGCCAGCAGTTTGGCGCTGCATCTCCAGCTTGCTGCTGACCAGACTGTGGTCACTATAGACTTGAATATTCAGGTCGATGGAATCAACAATAAAGGAAGGTTTTTGATAGTCTTTTAAATAAATGGTTTGATCCGCTTCGATCACCGGGTTTGCCGCAATATTCATGTCCTGTCCTAATCTTTTATCGTGTTCGACATTGTTCATGTCAAAATCATACGCCAAGTTTTAAACGCTGTCTGTGCATTTGTATTGTTAGATCTAATATGGGCATTTCATGCACCACTTTCAATGCATTCTGCCTAATTGAGCAGCACTCGACTCTACATAAGAAATATCTGTGCCATAAAAATAGTCAGGATCATAATTTCTGACATTTTCATAAATAACTGATTTAAAAATATATAATTTTATTTGCTGAGTACCGAATAAATTCTGATTAATAAATGAGCACACTTCTTGCTACAGTTAAACTGTGTTTTTCCACACTTCCAATGAAAGAATAATGATAACGATGATGAGGTGAGCCATGTATTTAAAACAGCATGTTGTACGGATCGAAAATATCAAAACTTTGCAGACCCTAGATCAGGCCAATATTGACCATAAAGTGATTGCACTGTTGATGAGCTGTGAAGGCATTCCGCTTCAGGCCCATGAAGTGACTGCCATTCTTAACACCTACGATGCACTCGGTGCCAAAAAAGTGCCCTCTAAAAAGGTTCAGGCCTTAATTCATGCTAAACATCGCGGCGAGGAGGACGACACATTACCCTGCCCGGTTTAAAAAGCGTCATTTCATGTTTTAAAATCAGAGCTACTTCGGTAGCTCTTCTTCTGTTTGGATGACTATTTTTGATTTAGAAAAATTGCACCAGTCCACTACGTTTGCATCTCATCAGCCGTGTATAATCAAATGCCCGTCCATTCTAGAGTTGCCCGCGACCATGGTATTCAGTGTTCTGCAAAAACAGCTTGATGAAAGTACCCACTGCCCGCTGTGTAAGGCATCGATGTATTGGATTGAGGCAGAGCAATATGATCAGGAACTGAGCTATCATGAATGCAGCCATTGTCAGCATCAGCTTTACTCCGATCAAAAGCACAATTGTTATTGTGAACGATGTCTGGCGCAGCGTAAACGCATGCTCAAGGAAGTCCGTTTACAGGAAAACCGTCAATATCATAAAAAACAGGATCGACCGGTTCTTGAGCTCAATCAGCTCAGTTTTATCAATAAACTGTTTTTACTTGCGATTCTGGATGAGCAGGTTCAGGAATATAGCCAGCACCGCGAATATATTGACTGGCATCAAATTCGATATTATTCCATCAGTCCCAACTATCTGTTCCAACATGGTCTGGTAAAAAGCCTGATCCGGGATCAGGTTCTGATTCCCAAAGATCTCCAGCAGGAAAATCAGCATTATTATATTAATGTGCGACTGGATGGTTATTCTGAACCGACCCTGTTCAGTATCACCCAGCAGCTGCGCAACTGGTTTTATCAAAACCTGAGCCAAGGTGTGCCCTTTAAAAGTGCAGATGAAGTCAAAGATGCACTCTATTGCCTGCTATATGAAGAAATCATTCAGTTTGCCCAATTCTATTGCCGTAGCTGGAATGTGCAAATTGCCGGAAATCAGAGCTTTCAGACCTTTTGCTATCGTCTTTTGGATGTACTGGCTGTGGGTCAGATTTATTATCTGGTGCAGACCGGGCTGGAATATCTATATAAACAAAAAGCCCTCAAGCCCCGCAATGAAAACTTTATTAATACCAATCTGCTGAAAAAAACCTTGCAGCAGTACCGCGAACGTTCAGTTACAGAAAAATGGGAAACCTCTACCCTGCCGCGTCCACCGCAACTGGCATTCAGCAAGATGAGCGAAATCCTGTTTTATCGGTTTTTGGGCTATGATGAAAATATCTTCTTTCAGCCGGTGTGGCGTTCGTGGCACAAGATCGAACCTCGCCTGAAATTCTATTCCCAAAAACGTTGTATGCATTGCGGCTCACAGGAACTGTCGGTGGATTATGATGCCAGTGACTATGTCAGCCTGTTCTGTCGTAGCTGCAAGCATCAAGACCATTATTTTACCCGCTGACCGAATACAACGAATCTTTCTCTTATTCTAAATGACCATTATGACGACTTCTACGCAAGCACTACAGCAAACGCTTCTGGATCAGATCTGTGAGGCCTGGTTGAAACTTCAGCAACAGCAGCCCCTGGTGCATATCATGACCAATACGGTGGCCAGCAACTATGTCGCCAATATTGTACTGGCTGCGCATGCTTCTCCGGCCATGATCGACAATCCGTTTGAAGCTGAAAGTTTTGCCAAGACTGCTACAGCGATCAGTCTGAATCTGGGTACACCGACGACAGAGCAGGTTCAGGCGATGCAGATTGCTGCGAAAACTGCACATCAATTGCAAAAACCGTGGGTGCTTGATCCGGTCGGTTATGGAACAGTTCTGCGCTGGCGTTCTGGCGTCGTAGATCAGTTGATGCATTCCCAGCCTACGATTTTACGAGGCAATGCTTCTGAAATTGGTGCTTTGGCTGGCAAGCAGATCGAGTCCAAGGGTGTAGACAGCACAGTAGACAGTGCGGATGTTTATTTACAGGCGCGAAGTTTGCTGGATCATTGTGAATGTATCGCAATCTCCGGTGAATCTGATTACATTATTTCGAAAGACTATCCTGTGATACAGGTGTCAGGCGGTTCTGCTTTACAGCCCCGAATCACGGCGATGGGATGTGCACTCGGTGCACTGATCGCTGCCTATAGTGCAGTAACGTCTCCAGCCCTTGCTGCATTAACGGCACATGTACATTTTGCAATTGCCGGTCAATTGGCATTTGAACGCGCACAACAGTTAGGCAGTTTTAATGTCGCCTTTCTGGATGAAATCCACCAACTCAATACTGAAACAATCCGAAAATACGCCAACTTTAAAATTCTGCCAGAATCCATTTAGTTTACTGGTCGCTTCACAGGGTGTTTATTCTCTTGAATAGATAAACGCCCCTATTTAGATTGATCCTGCTCATTTGCTCTATTGACCTCATTAGAAATGTTTTGTCTAGCTCTTTCGGAGATCATTTTTGAGTCGTTTTATTCTGAACTGAGTAGGCTTCATGCAACTTATCTAGTGATTTCCACACAAACGGTTTCCATTTTACTTAAGATCTGTTTGCATCATGCAAATCTAGTTCATGTGAATTGTAGTTCAATTTTTTGTCAGTATTTAAATATGACTTTTAAGTTTTGATTAACAGGTTACATGAATCAATATTTGATGCTTGATCATGCTTATTTTCGATTGCTGACTTGACTTTTTCGGCTTCAAAATCTCACTGCAATATCCGGATATTCAGCTCAATCGGGAACATGACTAATAGTATGAATAAACTGATAAAAATCAGTTTAAACGAAGGCTCATATTATTTTAATGAGCCACATTCAACAGACATGCATTAAAAAAGCCAGCTGCCACTAAAGCAACTGACTTTTAGAATTTGAACAAATAACGTATTTAAAACACCTGTTTAAACTGCGTAATGAATGCTGACCGACTTGATACGATTGCTTTCAATTTCAGTGACTTTGAACTGTACACCCTGATAATTTAACTCGGTGCCCACTTCAACCGTACTGTTGGTTTTATCCAGAATCAAACCCGCAACACTGATATAACCCGCATCTTCATCAATCAGATCAATCATGCCAAGTTCCAGCTCAAGCTGATACAGGTCTAACATGCCCGATGCGATCCAGTGTGTATCATCGATTTTAACTAGATCTAGCTGCTCATCAGCATCCGGGAATTCACCAGCAATTGCTTCAAACACATCTAGCGGTGAAATCAGACCCTGCACATTACCAAACTCATCACTGACCAAGACCAAAGAACCTTTAGAAGTACGCAAGGTATTGATTGCATCAATAACCTTCATCTTTTCAAAGATATAAATTGGACGATGACGTTTGATCAGTGCTTTTAATTCTTCCGGCTCTTCCAGTACATCCAGTAATTCTTTGGCACGTACTACGCTAATGACCTTATCCAGGCTACCGCGACATACAGGGAACAGACTGTGTGGAACAGACAGAATTTTTTCACGGATCTGTTCTGGGCTATCTTCCAGATCAACCCATGAAATCTGACTGCGCGGCGTCATGATCGAAGCGACTGAACGCTCTGCAAGGGTAAGCACCCCGCCAATCATATAGCGCTCTTCATCTGCAAAGGTTTCTTGTGCCTCATTATTTTGAGTATCAGTCGTCTCTAGCTTGCCACCCATCAATTTTAAAATCGAGTCGGCAGTACGATGACGCAAAGGAATCTTAGATTCATGTTTAGCAGCATTACGCTGACCGAACTGGTTAAATGCTTCGATTATGATCGCGACACCAATACCTGAATAGATATAGCCTTTTGGAATATGGAAACCAAAACCTTCTGCTATCAGACTGATACCAATCAAAAGCAGGAAGCTTAAACACAGAATCACCACGGTTGGATGGCGGTTCACAAAGTTGGTCAATGGTTTCGATGCCAGTAGCATCACGCCCATTGCAACAATCATTGCAGCCATCATGACATAAATGTTGTCGACCATACCAATGGCGGTAATTACTGAATCTAAAGAAAAAACAGCATCTAAAACAACAATCTGTGCAACAACAGCAGTGAAACTTGCATATACCACGTTGGTAGATACTGTGACTTCAGGTTTGCCTTCAATCTTTTCATGCAGCTCAGTAACGGCCTTATACACCAAGAACAAGCCACCAAATAACAAGATCAGGTCCCGACCGGAGAAGGTCCAGTCAAACACGGTAATCAATGGTTGTGTCAAAGTGACCAACCAAGCAATGGCAAATAACAGACCTAGACGCATAAACAACGCTAAAGATAAACCAATCACACGGGCCTTATCACGTTGTTCAGGAGGTAGTTTTTCAGCCAGAATGGCAATGAAGACTAGGTTATCAATACCTAGAACAATTTCAAGAATAATAAGAGTAATTAAACCTACCCAGATTCCGGGATCTAATAAAAATTCCATTAGAGAATTACCCCGTTCGAGTAAGCTAGAAATAGAGATGGAAGATCAACGCACGGCGAGGGATCCATTAAAATAAAACCTATGCAACTTAAGACTATTCCATTATGCATAAACTGAGTATTTTGTAATGTATTAATTTACAAAAAAATTACATGATCATGATTTTACTGAGACTTTTAAAACCGACTGGTTGATGTTCAAACTAGTTAATTTTAATTTTAATTTTTCTACATCATTTATTCTAATTGAATTAAAAATAAACAACATTTAGTTCGATTTGACCATTATTTTTAAGGTTACTTAAAGATTAAAGTATAAACTATTTTTTTATTGAAAGAACAATCACTTAAAAATATCGCTTCAAACGCTCACTCAATGTAGTCACTAAAACCATTCAATAGCCTATCTTCTCCTAATGAATTAATTCATTAAAATGCAATTGCTTATATTTAAAATTAATTTAAAAGGCTGATCAACAATCATAAAATGTCTTGGCAGCAGTTCTACTCTTTAAAAATAGGCTGAAGAATTAAATTTATACAAAATATTATCGCCTTTCATCCGATTTTAAAAAACAATCTCCGCACCTGATAAGGCTCACATGCAGAACTGATCAACTCCTTAGGGTGTTAAGCAAAACTAAAAAGTGTTAGCGCTTTAACATTTTTAAAATAAAGGTTGAAACATGCATAAACTTTTTCATAAAATGAACGGGCCCTAGAAAAATAAATACAAGGAACATTTCATGACTAAGAAATATGCAAAATTTTTGCCGTGTACGGAAGAATTTAATTTAGAAAACTTTCCATATTATTGGGTAACTCAGGTTCATGCTCAATATGTCCTTAATGTCGATCATGCACTAAAAAAATATGGTGTTGACAATTCCCGCCGCCGTATCCTTCTTGCCTTAAAATCAAAGCCACATGCCAGTGTTTCTGATTTGTCAGAAATGGTTGTCTCTAAAATGTCGACCACAACTAAAATCGTTTATCGTTTAAAGGACGAAGGTCTGGTTGAAACCTATTCATGTGAGGATGATGCACGGATTACCCGAGTATTTTTGACCGATAAAGGCATGCAAATGACACATAAGATCAATGATCTAACTAATGTGGTACTGGAACAGTCATTTGAAGGTTTAACGCCTTTGCAAATTGAAAAAACCATGGAAAGTTTACGTCATATTTTCAAAAATTTAGCTCGTTAAGAGACCTACTTTTTATTTTAAATAGACGCTGGCGAATTGGCGTACACTTTACAATAATAAATAATTCGCCAGAGCTTTCTAAAAATCAAAAAAGTTCAGTTGTGGACTGACTTTTTTGATTTTTTCTTTTGGTACATGTGAACATTCGAACTCTTCTACTGGAAAGCCCTCTACAAAGCTATGAATATCTGGATGCCTTAGCGTTAGCCATTCTTGCAGTCGCTGCTGTGGAATCACAATAACCGAGCGTTTGATATTACCCGGCTCATGAAACTCCTTCATCATGGGATGATCAATTGCATCCATGGTAATCATGCTGGCAGAGCGTACAATTTCACCTTGTACCCGAGCAATCTCATACACAGCTGCAATAAAAGTCGCCTGACCATCTTTACGTCTTACACCCCAACGCTGCGGTTTATTGTCAAAATATTTAGACTCATAAAATTCCGATACCGGAATGACGCCAAAATGACATTTGGCGGTGGCTTCAGCGAAGGTGGGCTTTTGCAGTAAGGTTTCATTTCTGGCGTTATAGGTCTTGGTACCTATAGTTTTGTCTTCTGCCCATTTCGGAATGAGTCCAAAATTCACGGAACGCCATTCCAGTCCTTGAGCTGAATGAAACAAAAGCGGTGTAGCATAATTGGGATAGACCTCCTCTGGATATTCAAAAGGAATTTCTGGCAATCCCAGATTATGCAACTGTTCTAAGGTTAAAGGCTTAAAGTTGGCGCACATGGTTCATATATGTAAATCATTCGACTATCAGATTATAGCGTGATGCCAAGTCTAAGCCTGTCGTATTTCTATAGTTTTAGGCGCGTTGACTGTTATTAATTAGGTACAGTTAACCAATGTGTCCGGGTAAATTCCTCAAAAATCCAGCGGCCATTAAAACGACCCAATCCTGAATTTTTCTCGCCACCAAAGGGTGCGTTTGACTGGTCTGCAACACTAATGCCATTAATATGTGTCATCCCAATATCCAGTTGTGCGGCAAAAGCAGTGCCTCGCTCGATGTTTGAGGTACATACTGCACTGGACAAACCGAACTCAGTCGCATTGGCCAGATTTAAAGCATGTGCTTCATCCCGGGCTTTTAAGATAGGTAAAATCGGCCCAAAACTTTCTTGCTGCGCCAGATCGGAATCTTCCGCGACATCAATAAAAATATGTGGATAGACCAGATTCCCTTCGATTCCCCCTTCATACACCAGTTGCGCGCCCTGCTCACTCCCTGTTTGAATGATCTGTTGATGTTTTTCAACCTGACTCTGGTTAATGATCGGTCCAATCACGGTATCTTCCAGATTTGGATCACCCACTGGAATCATTTTGATCTGATCCAGAAGTTTATCTACATAAGCATCATGGATTGATGCATCGACAATGACCCGATTGGTACTCATGCAAATTTGTCCCTGATGCATAAAACGCCCCATCAGCGTCAGTTCAACTGCTAGATCAAGATCGGCATCATCCAGAATAACCAAAGGTGCATTGCCACCCAGTTCAAGTGCCAGACGCTTGATTCGGGAACTGGCCAAGGCTTTACTGCCGACACTTTTCCCCACTTCAGTCGAACCGGTAAATGAAATCATTTTCGGCGCTGAATGCTCAACAAAATAATCCCCGATTTCACTACCAGCCCCGGCAACGATATTCAGTGCACCTGCAGCTAAACCTGCTTCTTCAAATAGCTTGCCGATTAAGGTACCGCCAGTCACCGGGGTATCACTGGCCGGCTTCAATACAACGGTATTACCACAGGCAATTGCAGTAGCCACTGAACGTAAAGACAAATGAAATGGAAAGTTCCATGGACTGATGACTGCAATCACGCCTAAAGGCTTGCGCAAAACCAGACTTTTACGTGCGGGATCTTTACTTTCCAGCTGTTCTGTTTGTATCTGATCTGGAAAAGCCAGACTTTCCTGAATAATGCCCAGAGCAGCATCTACCTCTAGGCCTGCCTTAATACGTGTACTACCAGATTCAATGATCAGCCAGTCAATGATTTCATCACGACGCTGCTGAATAATTGTGATCACATTTTGCAGCACTGTTTTTCGTACTTCAGTGGAATTCAAAACACCCTGCTGAAAAGCCTGCTCTGCTGCGGTATAAGCACTGTCTACATCGACAGAACTGGCCGCTGCCATGCTAAAAATTTCACTCTGGGTATAGGGGTTTATATTTTTTATTGTTCTGGTTGAAGTACCGCCTTGCCACTGACCATGAATAAACTGCTGGTCTAAATTTTGATATACCGTCATCATTTTATTGTTTCCTCGCATGCTTTGCCCCACTTTAAGAGTTCAGCTGGAAAATTTCTAGTCAGAACAACGACGGCTTACCATTAGACAATAAAAAAGCCTCCGAAGAGTAATGCCAGTCAGTTAAGCAAAAAAAGTTAAAATGCTGTAAAAAGAGCGTATGTAAATACGCTCTTTTTTTATGAATTTATCTCAGAATCTAGATTTAACATTAAAACAAACCCTACCTTCACTTTCACAATTCAGTGAATTGATTGATTTAAACTGGATTGAAGATTGCTTAGACCAAACAGGTAAAGCATCAATTCGAAAAAGAAAACTGCCTGCTGAACATGTTGTTTGGCTGGTAATCGGACTTGCTCTATTTCGAAATCAACCGATTTGGTATGTGGTTCAACAATTGCAACTTGTTTTCGGTACGGCAGAATACTGTGTACCGAGTGCATCCGTACAAGCAAGACAACGCTTAGGCTTAGAACCCATGAGTGCTTTATTTTCGACATTAAGTCAGGCATGGTTTAAAGACTCACAACAACAATATAGCAACTTTCACGGTCTATGCGTTTGTGCTGTAGATGGTGTGGTTTGGTCTATGCCTCATACAGAAGAAAACTTTAAGCACTTTGGTTCATCCAAAGGCAAAACAGCAGCTGCACCTTACCCACAAGTTAGAGCGACTTGCCTGGTGAATACCAATACCCATGAAATGATTGATGCCCAAATGGGTAGTATGGATCAAGGTGAATTAACCTTAGCCAGTCAATTAAAAGCACCAGTTCGCAGTATTACCCTATTTGATCGTGCTTACTTCTCTGCTGATTTTTTAGTGAGCTGGCAATCTCAGGCAGAAGAGAGTCATTGGTTGATGCGAGCAAAGGACAACCTGCGTTATGAAGTGATTCATCATAATGCGGCCCATGACTTTCAGATCAAAATGCCTGTTTCAGCAAGAGCAAAAAAGATAAATCCGTCATTGGGTGACTATTGGGAAGCACGTTTAATTGAAGTTGAATATGCAGGAAAAATAAGACGTTACATTACATCATTAACAGATTCTAAAGTTTATCCATTCAAAGACCTTGCAATGCTTTATATCCAGCGTTGGGAAATAGAAATGTGTTATCGGGAAATTAAAAGTGATTTACAGGATGCAAGGATTTTAAGAAGCAAACAACCTGATTTGGTCTATCAAGAATTGTGGGGGGTATTTATTGCATATAATATCTTAAGAAGACAGATGAGGTTTATCGCTGAACATGCAAAGGTGAGTCCTTTAAGGATCAGTTTCCATATTGCATCTATGAGTATTATCAATATCTTAAGGCACACACCTTTAGAATCAGCAGGAAACCTACCCAAACATTTAGCGCAATTATTTGAACAATCTAAAATATTTGTATTACCTGAAAAAAGGCAAAGGCAATGTCCGCGAGTAGTGAAAATTAAAGCACAAAAATATCCAAGAAAATGCCAGTCAATTTCTTAACTGACTGGCATTACTCCGAAGAGGCTTTTTTAAGCTAGACAGGATTAATCACCTGTATAACCTTTTAACTTTAAACGCGCTGCGTGTAGAAGCGGCTCGGTATAACCTGATGGCTGCTCACCACCTTTGAAGATCAGGTCAGATGCTGCCTGGAATGCAATATTGTTGGCAAAGTCAGCAGACATTGGCGTATACAATGGATCATTGGCATTTTGCTCATCCACAATTTTCGCCATACGTTGCATGACTTCTTCTACCTGTTCACGACTTACGATACCGTGACGCAACCAGTTCGCAACGTGTTGTGAAGAAATACGTAGAGTTGCACGGTCTTCCATTAAACCGACATCATTGATGTCTGGCACTTTAGAACAACCTACACCCAAATCTACCCAACGAACCACATAACCTAAAATACCTTGACAGTTATTTTCAAGTTCTTTGGTTTTTTCTTCTTCAGACCAGTTGGTGTCTTTCGCCAATGGCGGTGTCAACAAATCATCTAGAGATAAAGGCTGAGTCGACAATAGTTCTTGCTGACGGTCTGCAACATTAATCTGGTGATAGTGAATCGCGTGGATCACCGCACCTGTAGGTGATGGAACCCATGCACAGCTCGCACCCGCTTCAGGATGTTCAGTTTTGGTTTTGTACATGTCAAGCAGCATGTCTGGCTTTGGCCACATGCCTTTACCAATCTGTGCTTTACCACGTAAACCCGCTTGCAGACCGATCATCACGTTACGGTTTTCATAAGCTGGGAACCAGATTTGGCCTTTTACTTCGCCTTTACGAACGAATGGACCAGCTTCCATAAAGGTATGGATTTCATCGCCGGTACGGTCCATGAAACCTGTATTGATGAAGATAGTACGATCTTTGGCTTGTGCAATACAGTTCTTCAAGTTCACAGAAGTACGGCGTTCTTCATCCATGATCCCGATTTTTAAAGTTTTTGCAGGTAAGCCAAGTGCCTGTTCGGCACGTTCAAACAATTCAACGGCAAATGCTACTTCTTCAGGACCATGCATTTTCGGCTTAACGATATACATTGAACCTTGACGCGAGTTCTTGATCGTGTTTTCACCTTTGATGTCTGCGAAAGACAACAATGGCGTAACCAGTGCATCCATGATGCCTTCATAGATCTCTGCGCCATCTACCAGAATCGCCGGGTTTGTCATTAAATGACCAACGTTACGCAGCAACATCAATGAGCGGCCATGAACTTTAGTTTCACCACCTTCTACATTTTTGAAAGTGCGGTCTTCATTCAGTTTACGGGTAACAGTTTTACCGTTTTTCTCAATAGACTCTTCTAAAGTACCTTTCATCAGGCCTAACCAATTACGGTAGCCTTCCACTTTTTCTTCAGCATCAACGGCTGCAATCGAGTCTTCCAAGTCCTGAATGGTCGTAACTGCCGCTTCAAGAACGACGTCTTTTACGCCTGCTGCGTCAGTTTGACCAATCGAACTATTGGCATCAATCTGGATGATTGCGTGCAAGCCATTATTTTTAAGTACGATTTCAGTCGGTGCTGAAGCTTCGCCATTGTAACCAACGAATTTAGCGGCATCTGCCACAGTTGTTTTTGAACCGTCTTTTAGGGTAACAACCAGTGCATTAGCTTCAACTGCGTATTGAGTTGCGTCTGCGTGCGAACCTTGTGCCAATGGGAAAGTTTCGTCGAGGAAATTCTTTGCAAATGCGACAACTTTTTCACCACGTTTCGGGTTATAGCCTTTGCCTTTTTCCGCGCCATCTTCTTCAGAGATGACATCGAAACCATAAAGTGCATCGTACAAAGAACCCCAACGTGCGTTTGCAGCGTTCAGGCAGTAACGTGCATTACGTACCGGTACCACCAACTGTGGACCTGCCAGTACTGCAATCTCTTCGTCTACATTTTCAGTGCTGATTTGAAAATCTTCTACTTCTGGTAACAAGTAGCCAATTTCAGTCAAGAAAGCTTTGTAAGCTTGTAATTCAAATGTGTTATTGCGGTGCCATTCATCAATTTTCGCCTGAATGTCATCACGCTTAGCCAAAAGTGCTTTATTTTTAGGGCTAAGATCAACAACGACTTGTTCAAAGTTTTTCCAGTATGTTTCGCTGTCTAAACCAGAACCTGGTAGTGCTTCATTTTCGATGAAATCGTAAAGTTCTTTAGCAATCGCTAACTTGCCTTTTTGAATACGTGCAGTCATTGTCTTTCCTGATATTGCTACTTTTTATACAAGAGATTCTAGTATACCGATTAAAATCTAGCTGAATAGTATTATCACATTGCTAAATACTGAGCATTTTTTCTAATATGAATACCCTCATAAACATATTTGATCTTTGTCAGTTGCAAATAGATATCATTCTGCTAAATACCTTAATGACAGTGTATAAAGTTTTCGAAATGTAGAAATTAGACTTAAGTTCAGATTTTCGAGTAAAAATTATGCATTCTAGTTATACACGATCATATTTAGATCAAGATTAAGCCATGTTTAATCAGGCTTGTCGATAATTTAAGTCCCTATTTTTATAAAAAAAGCGCTGGTAAATGACCAGCGCTTTTATGGTTACTCTGCGTTCACGGAGGCGATTTTCTCAATCTGGCGATGTTCAGAATTCAGGTATTCATCCGACTGCATTTCCAGCAAACGGGAACGGGTCCGTTCAATTTCAAAGGCCAGTTTTTCACCCTGGTAAATATCCACGATATTATCTTCTGAGGTTAAGAGTAACTTGACGCCGCGGTCATAAAATTCATCGACCAGATAAATAAAACGGCGTGTTCCATCATTCAGAAAATCGGTCAGGTGTGGCACATTGCTGACCAAAACCGTATTATAAATATTGGCGACTTCAATAAAATCAGCCGGACTACGTGGCTTTAAACACAGTTCAGAAAACTCGCACCACAACACATCTTCAGTATGTGAAACGGTTTCAACAATACGGTTGTTGATAATAATCGGCTCTTCAGAACAGGTCTGAGTCTGGGTCAAAGCGCTAAAACGTTGAGCAATCCAGTTTTTATGATCATGCGTTAACGGGAATTTAAACAATTGTGCCTGTTTTAGAACCCGTAGACGGTAATCGACTCCGGCATCAACATTTAAGACCACACAGTTTTTCTTGACCAGTTCGATGGTAGGCATAAAACGGTCACGATGAATGCCGTTTTTATATAAACCGTCCGGTGCGATATTCGAGGTAGCGACCAAGGTAATACCGCGTTCAAATAGCTTCTGGAACAGATCGCTTAGAATCATCGCATCCGTTACGTTGGATACAAAAAATTCATCAAAACAGATGATGACCGCTTCTTTATAAATCCGATCTGCCACGATATCTAGGGGGTTACGCTGTCCGGATAATTTGTTTAACTCACGATGCACATGCTGCATAAAATGGTGAAAATGCATCCGGGTTTTACGGCGAAACGGAATCGAATCGTAAAACTGATCCATCAACCAAGTTTTGCCACGCCCTACTCCACCCCACATATATACGCCTTTCGGAGACGTCTGACGGCGAAAGCGGCGAAATGCTTTTTTCGATGCCTTAAAACGCTGAATCAATTCCAGCCAGACACGATTCAGTTCATGTACTGCCATTGCCTGTGCTTCATCAGGCATAAACTGTCCCGAAGAGATCGCTTGTGCATAACGTTCTGCAGGAGAAATCGGACTAAAAGCGGTGCTGTGCTGTGAATTAAAATCGGACATAGAATTTCGTACTATTTGGGATCAATTTAATTATAGCGGAGTTTAATCAACACGCTATAACACTTTGGCATAAACTAGCTTAGGCTATTTTATATATTGCCGAGGACTTTGCCCAAACCAGCGTTTAAAGGCATGGTTAAAAGCGGCTGGCTCGGAATAGCCTAATAATTCTGCAATCATTTCAATCGAATACTGTTTGTATTCAATCAGTCGCAAAGCCTTATCTTTAATAATTTCTTCGCGAATCTGCTTATAACTGGTATCACATTGCTGTAACTGATGCCGCAAGGTTCGTTCCGGGATATTCAGCGCCTGTGCCGTTTCAGCCATGCTGGGCATCAGGCCGCTTTGGATCTCCAGATAATCCTGCACGCGCTGCACCACAGTCGGCGTCTGCTCATCCTGTTGCAAGCGTTCCAGTTCAGCCAGACATTTGGCTTCATAGACGGCAAAAGTCACCGCATCCGCAGAGGGAATTTTAATATCTAGCACTGCTTCATCAAACCAGAATGCTGCCCGAGATGCATCAAACTGTACCTGTGTTCCATAATAATCATGGTAGACCTTTAAGGTATTCAGATCTTCTGGATAGGCAAATGGCAACTCGATCCGCAAATCAGGTTTGGATAAGCCCATCAATTTGTAGATTTCCCGGATAAACTTAAACGTTCCGGAAATCTCTGCCTGTGCCAGCAACATTCTCAAATGATCATCCTGCTGCTTGGCTCGATAACATAGCGCGCTATGATGCTCGCTTTGCTGCAAGGCCAACTGACCGGTCAAATGCGTCAACTGCTGAAAACGGATCACCTGATTCAATGCATCACGTACCGTAGGACTGGTCACCAGCAACATGAGTAAGGGACCATAACCTGCCAAAGCATAATGCTGGCCAATCAATAATCCCTGTTCAGGTTGGATTTCCTGTCCCACCACCTTAAGCACATCATGTTCCAGACTCGGATGGATCACCGAGCTTGGATCAAAGGCATCTACACGCAGCCCAATGTTTTGCAGTTTCTGATCGACCTCCATGCCAGCCTTGCGCATTCCTTGAATCAAATACATCAGACTGAGAACAGAACGTTTCATAACCATACAAATACAATGTGATTATTCTAGTTGTACTATAAAAATAATGTGTCGGCTATTGCCGTTTAGATCAATTTTCTATCTAATCATCAAGGAGCAAATTACGATAAATATCCAACATTAAAATAAGTAAGGAATTTACTGATGCTAGATTATGCCACCGCTACACGTTCCCATCCCCATACTAAAGTTGCCATTATTGGAGCTGGTTTCGGAGGGATTGCCATGGCAATACGTTTACAACAGCATGGTATTTATGATTTTATTATTCTTGAAAAAGGTAGCGATTTTGGCGGAACCTGGCGGGACAATCAGTATCCTGGAGCAGCCTGTGATGTGCAATCACATTTATATTCCTTGTCATTTGCACCGAAAAGCAATTGGTCCAAACGTTATGCGGAAGCACCCGAGATATTTTCTTATATTCAGGATCTGGTGACCGATTATAACCTGCGTGCTTTTTGCCGTTTAAATACCGAAGTACTGGCAGCACATTACCAGGCAGAACGCTGTCTATGGCAATTACAGCTACAGGATCAAAGTATCCTTGAAGCCCAGTTTGTTATATTCGCTTCCGGACCTTTACATATTCCGCAAATCCCACATATTCCTGGTATTGAGAAATTCCAAGGTAAAGTCTTTCATTCTGCGCAATGGGATCACGCTTATGATGTGACTGGCAAAAATGTCGCATCGATTGGGACAGGTGGCAGTGCCATTCAATATATTCCGGAAATTGCCCCACAATGCAAACATCTGTATGTCATGCAACGTACTGCGGCTTGGGTCATTCCTCGTGATGAACGTGCCTACCCGAATCTTGAAAAGAAACTCTTTAAAAAATATGACTGGTTTAGAAAGCTACACCGTGCCCGCCTGTATTGGTCAAATGAATCGCGTGTGGTACCGATTGTCAAACCGGGCATTATGAAATTCACCCAAAAACTGGCAGAACTATTCATTAAATATGAGGTCAAAAACCCTGAATTGGCCAAGAAACTAACTCCCGATTACATCATGGGCTGCAAACGTATTCTGGTTTCAAATAAATACTTCCCGACGTTTAACCGCCATAATGTGGAACTGGTGACCGAGAAGATTCAGGAACTGACTGAACACAGTATCATTACACAAGATGGAAAAGAGCGGCCGATTGACTGTCTGATTTATGGCACCGGATTCATTACCGATCCACGTATCTATATGAAGAATTTTCAATGTACCGGGCTTGATGGCGTAGAGTTGAATGAAATGTGGAAACAAGGTGCTGAAAGCTATTATGGAATTTGCGTGAAAGACTTTCCAAACCTGTTTCAGTTACTGGGGCCAAATACCCTATTGGCACACAACTCTGTCATTTTTATGATTGAGGCACAAGTTGAATATATTTTGCAATTGATGCAACTGGTCGATCAATCTCATAGTGACGCCATCATGGTCAAAGACCAGGCACAGAATGCATTTAATCAGCAGGTGCAACATATGTTTGAAAAGACTGTGTGGCAATCTGGCTGTGTCAGCTGGTATCAGCAGGAAGGCGGCAAGAACTTTGCCTTATGGCCAACTTATACCTGGAAATACTGGCTCAAAACAAAAAAGCCAAATGCCGCAGATTATCGATTATTGAATAAAGTCGCCTAAAAGCTTTTTACCATCTGACATCAAGCGGTGGCATAATTTAAAGGTAATTTTTTCAATTCATTAAACTTATGCAATCGCTTTGGCTTATCTTTCAGCTTCTATTCTGTCTAGCACTCGGTTTTGCGATGGCAAAACGAATTCCGCTTTCGATTATTAAAATCTGTTTCAACCTATTGCCCTATTTTAGCTATGTTTTATTGATTGCGATTGCCTTTGAATTTTCACAATTGGTAGATGAATTACAGCATCCCCTACAGATTTTGAGTACGTCGATCAGTATTGCCTTTCTGACTTCGCTCGGTGCTTTTGCATTTTGCTATTTACTATTTAAATGGGCAGGTTCTCTTCCGAGTTCAGGTCGGGTATCCGTCGATCTAGTAGTTAAATCCTTGCTGAACATGAGTTATGCTTTTTTGGCTCTCGCAGGCGGATATTGTTTACATACAGGCTTGAATCTGTTTGATCTATCCTTGCAAATCAGCACCTGGCATTTGTTGCTAGTATTTATGTTCATGATTGGCCTGGATCTGGCTTATTCACCTTTAGATCGTTCCTGGTTAAATTTTAAAATTCTCCTGGTACCAATCGGTTGCATCTTCGGTTCATTATTCGCGGTCATGCTTTATTCATTCTGGAACACCGACATCAGTCTGAAAGATTTGATCATGCTGTCACAAGGCTATGGATTTTACTCAATGTCAGGCGTTGTCGTGACAGAACTCAGAAATGCAGAACTCGGCAGTATCGCCCTGATGAATGACCTGTTTAGAGAAATTTTTGCCATCTTACTGATGTATTGTATGGGTTGGAGATATCCAAGATCGGCCATTTCCGCAGCGGGTGCAACTGCGATGGATGTGACTCTGCCGATGGTTAAACAAGCCTGCGGGCATGATTTTATTCCACATGCCATGGTCAGTGGTTTTATTTTGTCACTGTTAGCACCAATCATGGTGAGTATACTGGCAGCGATTTAATAACTTTATCACTTTCTCAATCTCACTAAATTCCTCTTTTATAAAGAGGGACTCTCCTCCCTGGGTAATTTTTAAAGCAGAATTTTAAAACGAAGCACAAGCAAGGGGCCGGCAGAGCTGACTAAAAACTTAAATCAATATCACTTAAGGCATCGCCTACTGTTTCAATAACATCCGAAGCGAGACTGATGGCATCAGATGCCAAACTGACCACATCGATCCTCGCTGTCCGATCTGCTGAGCTTGCCTGCTTTTGTTGCTATTCTTGTTGCTTAAGCTGTTCTGCCTGTTGAATATTTTGAATCACGTCATTCTGTACTTTTTCTAATTGTGGTTCAGATGAAGTCATCATTTTTCCTTTTTATTTTATAACCATTTTTTCAATATATAAAAAAAGCCTTTCGACTGAAAGGCTTTTTGTCATTCAAACCGTATTAAAGCGTTGCCAAAATATCTTTCAAAGTCTGACGCATATTTTTAGACTGGGTAATCGGGCGACCAATTACCAGATGTGTTGAGCCATCTAGCATTGCCTGTTTCGGTGTCACAATACGTTTCTGGTCATCTGCATTCGACCCTTCTGGACGAATGCCGGGTGTCACTAATGCAAAGTCTTTTCCAATCGTTTCACGTAACATTTTCGCTTCTTGAGCTGAGCAAACCACCCCATCTAGACCACTGTCTTTTGTCAGTTGTGCCAGACGTTTTACATGCTCATTTGGCTCAATATCCAGACCAATATCTTTCAAGTCTTCACGGCCCATTGACGTCAATACAGTCACTGCAATCAACTGAGTTTTATAATTACCCGCTTGCAAACGCTCTACACAGGTTTCCATCATCTTGCGGCCACCTGAGGCATGCACATTGACCATCCACACACCCAAATCTGCTGCCGCGCATACTGCCTGTGCTGTTGTATTTGGAATATCATGAAATTTCAGATCCAGAAATACATCAAAGCCTTTATCTTGAAGTGCTTTGACAATAATTGGACCTTCATGGGTAAATAACTCTTTACCAACTTTAAGTCGACACAAGGCAGGATCTAACTGTTCTGCAATGGCTAAGGCATCAAATTGGCTTTTGGCATCTAGTGCGACGATGATACTCAAGAGATTACCCCTTCATATAGGCAAAAAATAAGCCCATTATAATGGGCTTTGATTTTCATTGGTAATATCTAATACAGTTTTTTCATGCCGGGTATGGGCTGCTGCTTCAGCGGCCATTAACTTGGCTGTATTCAACTGTTCCTTACGTAGATGTTCAATGTCTTTACGCAGTCGTTTTATTTCCCAATTCGTCTGAAAAACCCGGAAGATCTGAACGCCCAATAACAGGCCCAAAACGACACCTAAAGATAACGTGAGGAGAAGTAATAATCCCAGGCGCATTGCGGGAACTTGAGTAAATAACAAGTCCACTGACAATTCGGTACCGTTTTGCAAAACCAAAGCTAATGAATAACCAAACAGTACCAATAAAAGAATGACCAGAACGTAACGCATGAACACCCCGCAAAATATTTACAATTATTTTTGTGCAGACTCGTTCACAGCGTCACGAAGTGCCTTGCCTGGTTTAAAGTGCGGAACTGCTTTTGCAGCCACTTCTACTGATTTACCAGTTTTAGGGTTACGACCTACGCGCGGTTCACGGTGATGCAATGCAAAACTACCAAATCCACGAATCTCGATACGATTGTCAGTTGATAATGCTTCTATCATTTGATCAATCATAATTTTAACTGCTTCTTCCACTAAAGGCTCAGCCAAATGCGGATTTTTTAACGCAATACGCTCTATTAAGTCAGACTTATTAAGTGCTTCAGTAGTCATCTGCGACCTCTTTAATTATCAAGCTACTTGGGATCTATTTCCCGATAATAACCTGTTTAAATACAAAACGGTAGCGCAATAATTAAATACTACGCTACCGTTTACAGTATTTGTATAAAAAGTATTAGTTAACTTACATTAACAATACAATTCAAACGCTTACTTAGTTGCCCATTTGAGCTTTAATCAGGTCACCAATCGTCTTAGGACCATTGTCTTGACCAGCAGGAGCTGTTTTCAAGTTAGCAACTGCTTCTTTCTCTTCAGCTTCGTCTTTCGCTTTGATAGACAAGTTGATTGCGCGAGATTTACGATCTACGTTGATGATCTTCGCTTCAACTTCTTGACCAACTTCAAGGAACTTAGTTGCATCTTCAACGCGATCGCGGTTGATTTCAGATGCTTTCAGAGTCGCTTCAACTTCGTCAGCTAACTTAATAGTAGCGCCTTTAGCGTCAACTGCAGTTACAGTACCTTTAACCAACGCACCGCGTTCGTTAGCAGCAAGGAAGTCATTGAACGGATCGTTGTTCATTTGCTTGATGCCAAGGCTGATACGGTTGCCTTCAGCGTCTACAGAAAGGATAACCGCTTCAACAGTGTCGCCTTTCTTGTAACGACGAATCGCTTCTTCGCCTTGTTCGTTCCAAGAAATATCAGACAAGTGAACTAGACCGTCGATACCGCCTGGTAAACCGATGAAGATACCGAAGTCAGTGATAGATTTGATCGTACCAGAAACTTTTTCGCCTTTGTCGTGGTCTTTAGCAAACTCTTCCCATGGGTTAGCACGAGTTTGTTTGATACCAAGAGAAATACGACGACGTTCTTCATCAACTTCAAGAACCATAACATCAACTTCGTCACCAATCTGAACAACTTTAGATGGGTGGATGTTTTTGTTCGTGTGATCCATTTCTGAAACGTGTACTAAACCTTCAACGCCTTCAGCGATTTCAGCGAAACAACCGTAGTCAGTCAGGTTAGTTACGCGCGCTTTAACGATTGAACCTTTAGGGTAACGGTTCATGATCGCTAACCATGGATCTTCGCCAAGTTGTTTAAGACCTAGAGAAACACGGTTACGTTCGCGGTCGAATTTAAGTACTTTAACAGTAACTTCTTGACCCACTTCAACAACTTCTGAAGGGTGCTTGATGCGTTTCCAAGCCATGTCAGTGATATGAAGAAGACCATCAATACCGCCAAGGTCAACGAATGCGCCGTAGTCAGTAAGATTTTTGATCGTACCAGTAACTGTTTGACCTTCTTCAAGCTGAGCAAGAAGAGCTTCACGGTCAGCTGAAGATTCAGCTTCCATAACAGCACGACGTGAAACAACAACGTTGTTACGTTTAGCGTCAAGTTTGATTACTTTGAATTCTAACTCTTTGCCTTCTAAGTGAGTAGTATCACGAATAGGACGAGTATCAACTAAAGAACCTGGAAGGAACGCACGTACTGGACCGATGTCAACAGTGAAACCACCTTTAACTTTACCAGAGATAACACCAGTAACGATTTCGCCGTCTTCAAAGATTTTTTCAAGTTTAGTCCAAGTTTCTGCGCGTTTAGCTTTTTCGCGAGAAAGAACTGTTTGACCCATACCGTTGTCAAGTGCTTCAACAACTACGTCTACAGTGTCGCCAACTTGAACTTCAAGTTCGCGCTGTTCATTTAAGAACTCAGCACGGTCAACAACGCCTTCAGATTTAAGGCCAGTGTCAACAGTTACCCAATCAGAGTCAATGCTTACTACAACGCCTTGGATAACTGCACCCTTTTCAACGTTGAGGTTTAATTCGCTTGCTTCAAAGAGGGCTGCAAAAGATTCGGTCATGATATTTCCGATAAAGTCAGCGGTCTTGGATCAGACAAGGCCGGTTTAATTAAGCATCTACATAGTCCATATAAAACTGATCAAGCTATGCGTTTGCTGATAAAATTGGGTTAGTTTGCTAACTGCTGATCCACATAAGTGGTCATCAGCTGGAATACTTCATCGATATTCAAATCTGAACTATCGATAATGTAAGCATCATCCGCAGGCTTGAGTGGAGCGACAGTGCGTTCCATATCTCGTTTATCGCGAGCGATGATATTAGCTAAAATGTCGCTTATTTTAACATCCAGCCCCATGCCCTGCAACTGCTTTACACGTCTTTGCGCACGGGATTCAGCCGAGGCCGTCAAATATATTTTTGCCTGGGCGTTCGGGAAGATACTTGTCGCCATATCGCGTCCGTCTGCTACCAGACCCGGTGCCTGCGCAAAGGCATGTTGGCGTGAAACCATCGCTGTTCTAAGCTCAGGAATTGCTGCAACTTTTGAAGCAAACTCTCCTACCCGTTCAGTGCGAATAGTTTGGGACACATCTTCACCATCCAGCCACACCTGCACTCCAGTGTCGGTACTGACAAACTGGATATCTAAATTTGTTGCGATTTGTACGCATTCTGGCAATTTCGTGTCTAGAGAATCCAGCAAATCATGGTGATGCAATGACAAACCCAAAAGGCGGTATAAAGCACCAGAATCCAATAAGTGAAACTGATAATGTGCAGCCAGTTTCGCTGCTAACGTGCCCTTGCCAGACCCACTTGGACCATCAATGGTAATAATTTGAACTGTCATTGCTTTCCCGTTGTTGTTTAAACAGATTTTGCGAGTTTTGTCAGGCCTAGTTTAATCGCTGCCTGTAACTGTGCAAGGATTAATTTACTCACAAAAGGCGCACGTGCCTGCAATTCAATCGTATAAGTTACTAGCGTTTTGTCATCAGCCAGTGCTTCAAATTCAATAATACCCAAATGATGCTTGATTAACGGATTTTTAATAATCTGGTATTCGATGCGATTATTTGGCTCGAACAAGGTAATTTGTTCTTTCAGCGGCTTTATTGGCCCCATACCCATTGCACGTACCGAACCGAGTCCATCAGGATGTTCAGCATCCGCAGAATCCTTGATTCGTTCGACCTGCATCGGTGCGAAGGCAATATTATAGGTGTCATGCTTGGACATCAAATTAAAGACATCATCAAGCGCTGCCGGAAATTCTTTTTTTACTTGAATGCTGTTCATTATTGTTCCTGAAGATTGCAGATATTTGAAAGTAAGCAAATTTTAGCGGATAAAGCAGATTTATTTCTGCGTATTTAATAACTTTTCTTGTAACTTGAGTTCTCGTTTCTGCTCGCGGCGCAACTTAAAAAATGCACTGAGCTGTTCAGAACATTGCTGCTGCATGCAGCCTGCCTGGAAAGGAAATACGTGATTATAATAACCGGTTTCAAACAGTTGACGCGCACTCACCAGTGAACCTGCTTTCGCTTCAAATGCGCCAAATACTACCCGTGAAACCCGTGAATGCACCAGCGCACCAACACACATGGTGCACGGCTCTAAAGTCACATAAAGCACTGCATCATCAGGTAAACGATAATTCTGGATGTTTTGACAGGCATCACGTAGTGCAACAATTTCAGCATGCGCAGTCGGATCATTCAACGAGATGGGCGCATTAAATCCCTGACCAATGATCTGATTCTGACTGACGATAATTGCCCCGACGGGGATTTCTCCCTGTGCAGCAGCAAGTGCAGCCTGCTCGTAAGCACGCTGCATCCAGTATTCATCTGTAAATTGTGTTTCGGACATTGAGGCTTAAATCACACCATAATGCTTGAGCAGCTCATTCCAGCTTTCAATAGTCGTAACTGGAGGATTTCCAGACAGGATACCTTTTAAGCTCATATCTACACCTTTTTTCCACTCAGGACTAAGGTCTTTATCGACCAGACGCGCTCGCACTCCCTCGACAAAATCATGATGACGGATTTTCCAGTCAGAAATTTGAACTTCCAGCTCGAAAACTTCATTCCAGGAATGTACCTGCTTACCCCATTGCCATAATAGCCAGGTCAAGGCTGCGGTAGTCGGCGAACCTTTTTTCAGGTTTTCACTGGCCTGACGCAACCAGTCACTACGCGCATCACTCAGGCCAATAATCGACTCATAATCATGCTCAAAGTTGATACCACGGCAAACACTATGAATCACATCCAAGGAGTTTTGCAGCGGTCCTGGGCCGACTGGACGGTGCATACTATTCAGGGTATCATCAATGGCACGAAAGTCACCTGCAGGATAATGCTCCCAGTCGATATTAATGACTTTATCCAAAACTGAATCACGCTGTGCATCACAAATATGCGTTGCCCAGCCAATCCCATAAGCGCCCGCAGCGGTCATGATCGAACCGGTCAAGCCAGTAAATAGACCAATCGCACCACGATCTGCTAAGAAGCGGGTTGCACCCACGTCTGGATACAAACCGATATTAATTTCAGGCATGGCCAAACGTGAATAGGGCGTCACTAAACGGAAAGGCGCCGCCATAAACAGCCCCAAGCCGCCGCCCATCACATAACCTTCACCCCAGACTAAAACGGGTTTGGCATAATTATGCAATAACAGATCAAGTGCATATTCTTGCTCAAAGAATTTATTGGCAGTCGCGACTTCATCATTAATCACTAACTGACGCAGTTTACGCACATCCCCACCCGCACAGAACGCTTTCGGTGTGGTTGAATCCAGCCAGATGGCTTTTACACTGTCATCATGATGGAAATCCTGAAATACTTCCAGAAGTGCGGAAGCGATCGATTCATCCAGCGCATGCAAAGATTTCGGGCGATTTAAACGAACGATACGCCAACCATTGTGCGCTTCTTCAACAATCAAATCTGGATGATAATGTTTAGTAAGGGGAGAATATTTCATGCGTCCAGCTGCCAATCTATAGGCTCAATGCCATGTTGTTTGAGGTAATTATTCGATTTCGAAAATACTTTGCAACCAAAAAAACCACCACGGTTTGCGGCCAAAGGCGATGGATGTGCTGCCTTTAACACGAGATGCTTGTTTTGATTAATGCGCTGTCCTTTACGCTGTGCGTATGCGCCCCAAAGAATAAAGACAATATGTTCACGCTGTTCATTTAATACATCAATGACGTGATCGGTAAATTCTTCCCAACCGCGCTTTTGATGCGAAGTCGGCTGACCTGCTTCTACGGTCAGTACTGCATTTAACAGAAGCACACCCTGCTCTGCCCAATGCGTCAAGTCACCATGCTTCGGTCTTTCAACCCCAACATCAGCATGTAACTCATGAAAAATATTACGCAAAGATGGTGGTAATGCAACCCCCTTTTGCACGGAAAAGCTTAATCCATGCGCCTGATTTGGGCCATGATAAGGATCTTGCCCCAAAATTACCACTTTTACCCGATCTAGCGGCGTGATATTTAACGCATTAAAAATCAGATGATTGGGAGGATAAATGATTTTATCTGCTTTTTTTTCTTCAACGAGAAATGCTTTTAATTCATCCATTTTAGGACTGAGCAAAAATTCACTCAATCCATATTTCCAGCTTTCATCCAGCTGAACTTTATTCAGCTTGGCCAGTTGCTGTTCATTTAAAGACATTCTTCAATCCTAAATCTATGTCAATGGATTTAAAGTCACGCAGACTTTAAATCTGTACCTGTAAATCTACTGTAGGGTTATGAAATGGTGTGCCCTGTTTGAGCTTGGCAAACATGTCCGGATCTGTCCATTCAGCCTGCACTTGTTCAGAGAACTCAAGTTGCTCCAGACTAAGGATGCCCATTTGTTCATTTTGAATATCTTCTAAAAAGCTTTGTGCATAGCCGGTGTCGGTTTCATGCACAATCACAGAATAGACTTCGACATCGCCTTCACCATTTTGAGTCACGGTCGATGCCAGCACCTGCTGTGCCAGAAAGAAGAAAATACGTGAAAACTGTTCTGCTGATGGCGATACCGGCAAAGACACCCAGCGCGCACTGAAATTCTTGCAGGCCTGAATATATTCCGGATCGTCATTTTGCCAAAAGCAGATGGCATGATCGAAAGAATCAAAGAAATCCTTAATCACACCTTTAAGCAGACCAAAGTCATAGACCATTTGACCATGATCTAGCTTCGAGGCTTTTAGCAATAACTCGACTTTATAACTATGGCCATGGATCGAACGCTTACAGCGATCTGACGTGCAGTTACGCACAATATGAGCATTCTCAAACTTAAATAACTTACGAATTAACATATGCCGTAATGTCGTCAAAAAATAGGTGAATTAATTTTGATTATAAAGCAAAAGTAAAGCTTTGAGGATTAATTTTGCTGTTTAGCATGATAGGGAAAAGGCATCAGCCCGGCATTTGCGCTTATCCAGCCTGTACAATTCATGAGCTAAAATTAAAATGGCGCCATGCTACGGTAAGCGACATAAACCTGTTTGTCCTGACGAACCAGATCGCTGCTAAACTGGCGCTTACGCTCACTTAAAACCACTTCGATTCGGGCTTTAAAATAATTGGATTGCACCCCAAGCAGACTGTTAAACAAATTACGCCTGTCCGCATCGACCTGAGCGAAAGGCTCCAGTGACCACAGATCAGTCACATTGGAAAAGTGCTCCAAATTGGCCTGACGCTGATCCAGCAATTGCTGCACTGCATTCACATCCAGCTTTTCATCCATACTAGCCAAAAGAAAAGCTGAAGCGGTATTAATATTGACCAGGCTCTCCTGCACCGGTGCAGTACTCAGATAAGGTGCTATCAGCTTATATTTATTCTCTTCAAAACCGCGTACCAGCTTTAACTCTTCTACGCTATGAAATTTTGCATTCGGTGGCAAAGCAGCATTGGGCAAGCCCTGATAATAGTTAGATTCGGCGCCCATCCCCCCACTGACCAGCTCGTCTGCATCCTGCCAGTCAATGACTGCTTCACTGAGCTGTTCCGGCAAACTGGCACGTTTTAGAATCAGCTCGAACCATGCTTTGGCATTTTCATTGACTGCGCCTTCGGCAGTAATCAGGCTATTTAAATTAAACTTGCCTGATTCATCCTGTATTATTCCGGAGACATAACCGTCATCTACCGGAAAAGCTGGCATGGGCTGCGCCCAGGTTTCCTGCAGATGGTCGACCTCTGCGGCATTTTCAGCATCATCGACCAGCAATTCAGAAAAAAAGGCCTCAGCACTTTTGGCATACATTAAGGACTGGTTTTGTCGCATCAAATAGGCAGTGCTTTCAGCAGTTGCAGCCTGATGCTGGGCAATCGTGGCAGCCAAAATAGTCGCTAGCGCTACCATCACCAGAATGGTAATCAGTGCAATGCCCTGCTGCTGCTTGATCATGATCGCTTTATTCATTTTCATTTCTTATTATTCTGAGCTGGGTTGACCGGTGTTCTGAGTATCAAGCAAAAAGTCCGTATTCAATAAACTGAACATCCATTCATAACTTACACCATTCACGGTTAAATTGATTTTAATCCCTTTAGGCAAACGCTGTTTATGCTCTAACTGATTCAGATCAGCAGAAGCATCCGGCCATTGCGTGAGTTCATTCGGATTAAGTACGATGATCTGAAATTGTTCCACTTCCGACAATAAAACACTGGATTCGGGCTGATCTTGACCTGCCTGATTTAGATTCCGGTATTTCAAGCGATAAAGTTTCTGCTCATCGGCCCGATACTGATATTCAATGCGTTCATCTGGCGAAATACCCTCCTCCAGAGGATCAGTCACGCCAGTTTTACTAAAATTAAAACGGCCATTTTGCAAAACCAGAGCCGGTTGAATATCACCATTAATATTGGCCGTTAAAGGGACTGCCTGTACCGTATCCCGTAAAATTTGCTGATAGGTTTCCTGTAGCTGACCTAGACGCTGTTCATGTACTGCATTTTGATCTTTGGTTTTGACAATATAATCAAAAACTTTCCAGCCCAAAGCAGACAGCACTGCAAAGATCGCAATCGCAACCAATAATTCGACCAGGGTAAATCCTTTAGGCTTCATGGCGTATTGTTCATGCGATGATTAAAGAACATTAAACTGCTGATCCCGGATGTAACCTGGCCGGTATCCGGATTCACCAGACTGACCTGTAGTTCAATACGCTGCACATTGGGACTGATCGTCGGTTCACTGCGCTTGTCAATTTGCCAGGTTTCGCCTTGCTGGGTCAGCTGTTTGGAGGCCGTACCATCCATCCATTGCTGATTGATTTCCATTTGAGCCACTTCGTTCAGGGCAATAAACTGTGCTTTGGTGCGCAGAATGGCATTCGAGGTTGACTGGGTATATTGCATTGCAACTTTGGTCAGCGTCATGGCTGCGGTAGCGAAAATTGCCAGTGCAACCATAACTTCCAATAAGGTAAAACCTGAGGCACGATTAAGTCGAGTAACACTCGACCTGAGCGACATTGTCGCGCAAGAAAGTCCGATAGCAGCGCAAGACGAAGTCCTATGCTTGCAGCACACATGATCAAATCCATGAACACTCGCCTTAAACAACTTGATTACACCAGACCCAGCGCTCTGCTTGAAATATCTAGATTTCATTGATTTTACCCAGATGATCCACCTCAATCGCAGAGCCGACTTCGCGATCTTCTAAAAAGAACTGAATCCGTACCGGCTTGACCTCACCATTCCCCAGCCAGATCAATTGAGGAGAATTCGCCTGCGTCAGATCACGATTTTGCGCACGGGCATAACGCTGTTGTTCTAGCCCCTGAATCCGAAAAGACACATGATCCGGCAGCTTACGTAATTTAAACTCTGTATAATTCTGCCATTTTTCATTTTGCAGGTTCTGTTTAGTCTGCGCTGCTGAACGATATTCTACAATCCCATAACGAAATGGCGAGACATCGGTCGCGGGTTGCAGATCAAGCGCCAGTATTCTGGACTGGTCATTCGCCTCACGCATGACCCGCTGCAAGTCTAATAACAAAATCTCGCGTGCCTGCATGGCCTTACGCTGATCGACACCACTGGTATTCAGCAATACCAGTGAGGCCATGATTCCCATAATCACAATCACCACCATCAATTCGATGAGGGTAAAGCCACGAACTGCGCTGTGAGATGATCTGATCATACTAAGCTCTAACCTTAGGCAAACTGCTCGGCAGAATGCACCTGCTTTGGCAAAGCCAGTGCTTGATCGATATAGGCCACGCGCAAGGTATCGCGTGAACCCAGATAACGCTGATAAAAACTGGAATTGAGAATTGCAGCGGCGCCATGGGTCAGTGACCAGATCGACGCCAGATAGTCACGCACCGACATGCGGCTATGAATTGAAACCAGATAACTTTCCGTCATGCGGATGATCAGGCGTAAACGCTGTTTGCGTACCTGATACAGTTCACTGAATAGATGCTGAATTCCCACGCCAGTCGTCGACAGACGTTCTTCAATCTGATGGAACAGCACCGTACGTTCCGGATGATGTAAATGGTGCAACATAAAGAAGGCCAGATGTTCAGGAAAAGCTTTATCACTATCCTGAATCATTTCCAGCAACATGCGCTCATTACGGATAATCAGCAACATATACAGTTCATCTTTACTCTGAAAATGTTTATAGAGTGTCCCTTTGGCCAGATCAAGTTCAGCAGCAAGCGCATCTAGCGTCATTCCTGCTTCACCATTTTCCAACAGGAGCTGCTCTGCGACTTGAAAAATCAAGGTTTCTCTTGCTCGAAACTGAGCCTGACGATCCATCTTCACCCTATAAACTCTCTTGTACTTTATATAACTTTATTTACTTTAAATTTAGAAGATTTTCAAAGTTCTGCTTTGTGATAGAAGCCATTTCTTCTAGCGACTTATCATATACATCACAAAGCGCTTTGGCTACATAAGGAACGTATTTAGGCTCATTAGATTTGCCACGATACGGCATTGGCGCAAGATAAGGACTATCGGTTTCAATCAGCACACGATCCAGCGGAACCTGTTTGGCGACATCACGCAGATCCTGCGCATTTTTAAAGGAAACAATGCCGGAAAATGACACATAATAGCCGCAGTCCAGTACCGCTTTGGCGGTTTCCCAGTCTTCGGTAAAACAATGCAAAATCCCGTGAGTCGATTTTTCCGCGCGGATAATATCAACGGTATCATGCTTGGCGGAACGGGTATGAACAACTACAGGTTTTTTGGTGATTTGTGACGCATGAATATGCCGGGCGAAACAGGCCTTTTGCTCTGCAATAAAATCGGTACTGTGATAATAATCAAGACCCGTTTCACCGAGCGCCCAGACTTTCTCCGGTTGCGCCAGTTCGACCAGATATTCAGTCGTGGCACGCGCCATGGTTGCAGCATCTTCGCAAGGATGTACGCCAACGGTATATCCGACATCTGCATGACGCGCGGCAATTTTGGCCAGCTCGATATGATCATCCAGATCGACCGAGATACTCATGAATTTGGAAACACCGGCTTCACGAGCCTGAGCCAATGCCTGATCCAGATCACCATGATATGGTGTCAAATCAAGCAGGGTTAAATGACAATGAGTATCTACAAACACGATGCGTTCCTACCAAGGGTAAATTAACTACATAGTGTAACTTTTACGTCCTTCAGATTTAAGACCTGCAACCAGACGATCTGCTTCATTTTTAAAATAAACGCCTTTTTCACCGCTTAACTGGATGCCAAAGCCTTGTGGCTTGATGCCATTCTGCTTTTGCGAGACCCAGATGACTTTACCGGTTAAAGGAATTTTCTGGGTCTGGTCAGGCAAAGTCGTCAATACAAAAACCTCTTCGCCCAGTTTGACCGGCTGCTTGGAAGGAATAAAAAGCCCACCACCCACAACATAAGGCATATAGCTGGCAAACAGTGTTTCAATGTCAGGAATAGTAGCCTGAATAATACCGCCCATACGTGGTTGCATGTGATTTCCCCTTAATTAAAGATTCATCAGCTTGATAAACAGTTCATCGATGACCAGATTGCTTTGGACATTCTGCTCGAGATATTGCTTGGCGCGCTGAAAATCTTCATAAATTTTAAAAAGTGCTTCTAATGAATATTGTTCGGCAAGCACATTCAACTCAAGATCAATGTTTTTCACCGTCTGATTTAGCATGACACAAATTAAATCGGACAACAAGTATTCAAACATTTGAGCAAATTCACCAAAACTCAGGCTTTTATTCCATTTGGTCGCAATTGCCAGTGGCATATTTTTTTGAATGACCAGTTTTTGCCAGTCTTGCAGGAATTCCTGACGCAGTGGCAGCCAGGCACTTTGTGCAACCTCTAATGCCTGTAACGGCATCTGATTAGACAGGTTCATCAATAACTGTTGCTGGCTAGCGCCTGCATCTGGGAGCTGATTCTGGACATAATCGCTAAATTGTTCTGCGGAAATCCGGTCCAAAGCAAAATGCTGCAAACGACTGCGTATAGTCGCGGGCAATTTTAAATAATGATTCGCCAGTAAAATAATGACCGTATTATCACCGGGTTCTTCCAGTGTTTTGAGTAAGGCATTGGCAGAGGCAATATTCAAGGCTTCTGCCGGCTCAATCACAATCACGCGCCAGCCATCTACAGTCTGTTGCACAAAAGGCAGCAGATCGCGAATCTTCTCGATCTTGATTTTGGCATTCTGTTTTTTATTGTCGTCATCGGTACTGATATGCACATAGTTGGGATGGGTGTCTGCCTTTAACCATTGACAGCTACTGCATTCACCACATGGCCCGGCAGGCTGACGATTCAGGCATAACACCCAAGCCAGAAACTGTTGGGTAAACGCTTCTTTACCACAGCCTTTTTTTCCATAAAACAATAAACCATGTCCAAGCTTGGGAAAGCGCCCGGTCAGGGTTTCCCAAACCTGTTGCTGCCATGGATAGATATGTGCATTGACATCAAAAGGCATGTATTTGACTCTTCTTAGGCAAAATGGGAAAGATCCATCTGATTCAGGCGATCCAGATCTTCCTGGGTATCCACCCCTGGCGGCAAATTGGCTTCAGCCACCGCAATGGCAATACGGTGTCCATTTTCCAGTACCCGTAACTGCTCTAGAGATTCCAGTTTCTCCAGCACACCCATTTCCCAGGTCACATATTCTTGCAACAGTTTTACCCGATAGGCATATAGGCCTAAATGACGATAGGCCTGATCATGCAGTTTTGGTTCAGTCAGTTTCGCACCATCACGGTCATAAGGAATGGTAGCACGGCTAAAATACAGTGCTTGCTGGTGTTTTGACATGACAACTTTTACAATGCTGTCACGTTTGAATTCATCCAGTTGATGGATCGGCTCACATAGCGTCGACATGGAAGATTCAGGCTGATCTTCCAAGAGTTGAGCAACCTGTTTTACCAGTTGCGCCGGCAGTAAAGGTTCATCCCCCTGTACATTGACAATAATGTCCTCACTGGCCCAGCCTTTGATTCGAGCCACTTCACTCAAGCGGTCTGTGCCTGAAGGATGATCCGCTGAGGTAATCACCACATCAATGCCTTCAGCACGGCAAACGGCTGCAATACGCTCATCATCAGTTGCCACACACAGATCGTCAAAACCTTGCACTTTCTTGGCTTGGTCCACTACCCGCAGAATCATGGGACGACCATGAATTTCCAGCAAAGGTTTACCCGGTAAACGTGAACTGGCGAAACGTGCAGGAATAACAATGTGTTTCATAATGAATGAGCCTTAAGAAATTTGAATACCGTATTGTTGTAACTGTTGCTGCAAGACTGTATAGCAGGCTGGCGATAGGACTGCATCGACTGGCACCACCCAGATATCCTGTTTAAAATCTGGATATTGTTTAAGTAGCGCCATAATTTTTATTGCGTCTTTTTCAGTGGTAATAATCGGATTGTTATCATCGAACTGTAAATCTTCAATGTCATAGTCATGATGGTCTGGAAACTCATGACACTGAAATTGTTCTATGCCTAAATTTTGCAAGGTCTGATAAAACCGCTGTGGAAAGCCAATGCCGACTACCGCATAAAAAGCCGCTTGAGGATCAAAGATTTTATTGTTGTCCTGATTAAGCAAATAAGGCTGTGATGCAGCCAGATGCATATGCAGTTCAGAGCTTGGGTTAGCCGAATGCTCAATTACGGTTCCCGTTTTCAAACGGGTCACTGGTTCACGTAGATAACCTTCTGGAAGCAGTTTCTGATTACCCAGACCGCGATTATTATCCAGCACAATCCACTCAATCTGGCGATTCAAGGCCCAATGCTGCAGGCCATCATCACAGATAATCAGATCCAGTTCATGTTTGTGCAGCAATAACTCGATACTTTTCTGCCGGTTGGGACCAACTGCCATCGGCACGCCTGTTGCCTGTACAATCAAGGCAGGCTCATCTCCGACAATCTCCGGCAAGGTATTAAAGTCGACATAGGCAGGAAATGGACCTTGGCCGCCATAGCCTCGACTGATCACGCCTACTCGAACATTTTTCTCGGTTAAATAATCCACCAGATGAATCAACAAAGGTGTTTTACCGCTACCACCGACTGTGATGTTACCAATTACCATAACGGGAATTGGTGCACTATAACTTTTTTTAATGCCTTTTTGATAAAGCCAGTGATTGCTGACAAAACCCAGGCGATACAACCATGACAAAGGACGCAGCACCACCAGCCACTTTGCCTGTGCATTCCAAGCATCCTGAATGATTTGTGCCAGTGCCATAAGTTACTGTTCCTCAAAGTTACGCTGATGCAACTGATAATAAGCACCATGTAGCGCAATCAGTTTGGCATGACTGCCCTGCTCAACAATACGGCCCTGATCCATCACAACAATACGATCCGCGTTTTCAATCGTCGATAGACGATGTGCAATTACGATGGTGGTACGGTCCTGCATGGCTTTATCAAAGGCACGCTGAATAAAGTATTCCGACTCGTTATCCAGCGCACTGGTCGCTTCATCCAGAATCAGAATAGAGGCATTTTTCAAAATTGCTCGCGCGATGGCGATGCGCTGACGCTGGCCACCAGACAGGTTTAAACCCTGAGCACCCAGCTGAGTATTATAACCTTGCGGTAGTGCCATAATAAAATCATGCGCATAGGCTGCCTTTGCTGCCGCGATAATATCTTCATCGGAAGCACCTTCGAGCTGACCATAAGCAATATTTTCCCGCACGGTACGATTAAACAGTACTACTTGCTGGTTCACCATAGCAATCTGGGTTCGCAAGGCGGTAATTTCAAAATCTTCAATCGGTTTCTGATCCAGCAAGATCTGCCCAGAAGTTGCATCCTGATAACGCACCAGCAGATTCACCAGAGAACTTTTTCCTGCACCAGAACGTCCTACCAGCGCTACTGTTTCACCGGCCTTGACCTGCAAATTAAAGTCATGAATAGCATGATGGCCATCATCATAAATCAAGTTGACATCTTTAAACTCGATATCGCCTTTCAGGCTATCCGTTAAAGTCCCGGTATTTTTTTCTTCAGGCATATCCAGCAATTCAAATACCGAATGAGCCGCAGCCATACCACGTTGAATTTTTTCATTGATATCCGTCAAGGCTTTGATTGGTCTTGCCAGCATACCCGCCGCAGTAATATAAGCAACAAATTCACCGGCAGAGGTGTCACCCAAGATTTGTGGGCGCAAGGCAATAAACATCACGATACTCAGTGAAATGGACATGATCAACTGAACGACAGGACTATTCAACTGTTGCACAGCGACCATTTTCAAGCCACGACGCAAGTTTTCAAGCGAGTTCTGTTTAAAGCGTTCCTGCTCAGAACTTTGCCCGCCAAAACCCTTGACGATCAGGTTGGCATTCACCGTTTCCTGCACTACATGGTTCACATCACCCATGGTGTCTTGTACTTGTTGCGATAATTTACGCATCCGTCTTGCAGCTTTACTGATAATAAAACCTATGACGGGTGCAAAAATCAGGATACACATGGTCAGACGCCAGTTGGTATACAACAGGTAGCCTAATAATGCCAGGGTGATCAAACCTTGTTGCAACAAGGTTCTTAGGGCTTCAGTTGAAGCAGCGGTTAGCTGTTCAACGTTATACATGATTTTGGCAGTAATATGCCCGCTGGTATTGTCCAGATAATACTGGGAAGGTAAACGCAGCAATTTTGCAAAAACTTCCTGACGGATATTGAATACCAGATTCCGGGAAATTACCGCAGTAAAATATCCACCCATGAACAAACCCAAGCCCCGGAAGAACATGAGTATGACCACTAAAAACGGGAAAAGTGATGTGAAACTCTGGTCTTTATTTTGAATCGCCTCAATAATATATTCCAGTAATTTAGCGACAGAAACTTCCGTAGCCGCATTAATAGAAAAACCCAACAGGACAAGCAATGCAATGCCCCAAAACGGTTTTAAATAACTTAAAAGGCGAAGATAGACCTTAAAATCGTGCTTCACTAATAACCTCGGGTGGGTACTTTGGTACTGATATTAATATTTACAAATCCGAGCTGCCCGGCCACGTCCATGACACGAATCACGTCCTGATGGCTGGCTTTTGCGTCAGCTGCAATGACAAACATTAAATCACGGCGTTCATTAGAAATCTGTTTAATTGCAGTATTTAAATCCGCGACTTCCTTACTGGCCAAGGATTGACCATTGACTGCGTAATGACCATTGGCATCCACAATCACTTCGACTTTTTGATCATAGCTTTTAGGCGGTACACCCTGCGCATCAGGCAAGGTCAGATTCATTCGGCTCATTTGGCTAAAAGTCGTCGATAACAGCAAAAAGACCAGAATAAACAGCAGACAATCAATCATCGGTGTCAGATTAATATGTACATCTTCCACCTGGTTGCGTTTGAATTTCATCATCCGCCTCCTAGCTGGCTTTTTGCATGTCTTGGTCTATGTCTGCATGATTGCGATAAAAAAGATCCGCATGAAACAAAGTCGCTTGCTGTTCAAGTTCAGCCACATATTCCTGAACCAGACGCTGAAAATAACGGTGCGCAAACAGTGCAGGAATTGCAATCAACATACCGGCTGCCGTGGTAATTAAAGCCTTGGAAATACCCGGCATCATCAATACCGGATCACTCCCGGTACCTACATCGATCATCAGGAAAGATTCAATAATCCCAAGTACAGTTCCCAATAAACCGAGTAAAGGCGCAACTGCGCTCAAAGTTCCCAGAAAATTAATGTTTTTTTCCAGATAACCAATTTCCTGTGATGCCACCACTTCCATCTGTGCGCGAGCATACTGCTCACCTTGCTGCTTGCTGGCATAGCCTGCAGTAAATACCCGACCCAAAGTGCTTTGCTTTAAGGCCGCACTTTGATTCATTTTTTGCATGACTTGTGCTGTATTTTGCGAAGGCCCCATCAACAGTGTCAACGGAAGTACTGCATTCTTTTTCAGGCGAATCAGACGCTCGATCGAAATCGCCAGCATAAAGATAGAACACAAGACCAGGGGCAGCATGAGCCAACCACCTGCTTTAACCAATTCCCACATCTAATTTATTCCCCAATAAAAAAAATATATAAATTATTCATCTTCTAAAATAGAAAGAATGCCATCAAGTTCTTCTAAAGAGTGATAGCTAATAACCAGTTTCCCTTTACCTTGCTTGTTATAGTCAATTTTAACATCTGCACTGAAACGCTCTGAAAGGCGCTGGGTCAATTGCTGAATATCTGGTGCTACCGCTTCTTTTACTTTTTCTTGTTTAGGTGTATTGAAATCACGGACTAACTGCTCGGTTTGACGCACAGACAGACTTTTTTCAATTACGATATCTGCAACTTTGAGCTGATCTTTAGCTTTTAAGGTTAAGATCGCACGTGCATGCCCCATATCCAGCAAACCTTGTTGCATAAAGTCTTTCACTTCTTCAGCCAAGCTGAGCAAACGAAGCAGGTTACTCACTGTCGTACGCGCTTTACCAACGGTATCTGCAATCTCCTGATGGCTTAAACCAAATTCTTCATGGAAACGCTGTAAGGCCAGCGCCTGATCAATCGGATTCAGATCTTGACGCTGAATGTTTTCAATCAGCGCCAGTGCAATGGCAACCTGATCATTCAGATCCCGTACAATCGCAGGAATTTCGGTTAAACCCGCTAACTGTGCCGCACGCCAGCGACGCTCACCTGCAATAATTTCATACGGATAGCGCTCATCGTCAACCGGTCGGATCACGATTGGCTGCATGATGCCATGCTTTTCAATCGATGCCGCCAGTTCTTGCAAATCCTGCTCGTTAATATAACGGCGTGGCTGGTATTCACCGCGCTTGAGCAAGTTTACATCGATCTGTTTTAGCTGACCATGATCAATGCCTTGGGCTTCCATCTGTAATTTTTCTTTTTGAATTGATCCCAGCAAGGCATCCAAGCCACGACCTTTGGCGAGTCCACGTTTCTTGACGGTCATGCTTTACTTCCTTTTTTCACTTTGCTTTTCTTTAATACTTCAGCTGCCAGATTTAAGTAAGCAACCGCACCCTTTGAACTTTTTTCAAAATAAATCACTGGCAAACCGTGCGCCGGCGCTTCAGCCAGACGGATATTTCGTGGAATCACGGTTTCATACAGTTTTTTACCAAAATATTGTTCTAATTCTTCAGATACGTCACGGGTCAAGGCATTGCGTGCATCGTACATGGTGCGTAATACACCAACTATTTGCAGATCTGGATTCAAGGCCTGTTGAATTCGGTCGATGGTTTGGGTTAAATCAGCCAGACCTTCCAGTGCATAGTATTCACATTGCATTGGAATCAGCACACCATCCACTGCAGCCAAAGCATTGACAGTAATCAGGCTTAAACTTGGTGCACAGTCGACAATGATATAGTCGAACGAACCTTCAATTTCCTGCAATGCATCACGCAAAATGAACTCGCGCCCTTCCTGCTCTGCAATCGCAAGCTCAACCCCAGCCAGATCACGGTTTGCCCCAAGAACCTTGTAGCCGACTTCTGCTTTAGAGATCGCCGTTTCAATCGGTACTTCACCCAGCAGTACATCGGTAACCGAATAAAGCAGGTCATTCTTCTGAATGCCAGACCCCATGGTCGCATTGCCTTGCGAATCCATATCGACCAGCAAAACACGTTTTTTTAACACAGCTAAAGATGCCGCCAAATTTACTGCGGTTGTGGTTTTACCGACACCACCTTTTTGATTTGCAATCGCAATAATTTGTGCCATGTTGCCCCCAATCCCTTTAAAAATCTTAAATACGTTTTAATAGAAGTAAATGACGCTGTTCGTCTAAGCGCGGAACTTTAAGTTCAATAATCTCACAACTAAATTCATTTTTTAAAGTAGCAACTTCATCTTCAGGAATTAAGCCTTTCATTGAGGCAATAATTGTTTGCTCATGCATATACGGCTTAGAAGCATCAACAAAGTCCGTTAATGATGCAAAAGCACGACTGGTAATCACATCAAATTGACCCAGTTCATTAATGCTGTCTTCATTTTCTACGCGGGTTTGTACCGCAATGACATTTTTGAGTTTCAAGTCAGCAATAAACTGCTTGAGGAAACGAATTTTTTTACCGTTAGAATCCAGTAACACACATTCACGCTCAGGCTGACATAAAGCAATGATCATGCCCGGCATACCACCACCTGTGCCGATATCCAGTAATCGACCCGCTGGAAGATCTTTCAGAATGCTCAGACTATCGAGCAGATGCTTGACCAGCATTTCCTTAGGATCACGGATTGCAGTCAAATTGTATGCTTTGTTCCACAACACCAAAGCATCCTGATACTTGAGTAATAAATTTAAAGCTTCATCAGATAGCTCTAAACCCAAAGCCTGGCTACCCTGCTTTAGTTCTTGAAAAAACATGTGCATAAACAATCTACGCTCGAAAAAGTTAGGTGGAAGTATACCGTTTTCTCTATATTGGCACAGTAGGCAGTGCTTAGCGAATATTCACTTAAGCAAACTTCCCTTCACGGATCGCCGTATCCAGTGCCGCTAAACGCTCCGGGGTTCCCACATCAACCCAAATGCCTGCCAATTTAGAAGCGGCAACCTGCTGATTCTGCATTGCCGCTTTTAGCAATGGCGCTAAAGGACGCTTGCCAGTCTCTAAGCCTTGGAACATCTTTGGATCAAGCACGGATACACCACTAAAAGTCAGGTTTTCACCTTCGACTTGCTGATCAAAGGTATAAGCTTTACCTTCTGCAAGCGTGAAATCACCCTCTGGGTGTTGTTCAGGGTTCTGCACAAGTACGAGATGCGCCAAATTATCCTTTAGATCAATATCCAGTAAAGGTGCAAAATCCATCGTGGTCCAGACATCACCATTTAACAGAATAAAAGGTTCATCACCGAGTAGCGGCAAGGCATTAATGATTCCACCAGCGGTTTCCAGACCTTCACCCTCATGTGACCAAAGGATGTTAATGCCAAATCGTGAACCATCGCCCAAAGCTTCTGCGAGTTTTTCACCGAGCCAAGCCGTATTGATGACAATTTCAGTAACACCGATCGCAGCCAGTTTCTCTATATGCCAGACGATAAGTGGCTTGCCACCGACTTCAAGCAAGGGTTTCGGGGTATGCAGCGTTAGCGGCCGCATACGATTACCGAGTCCTGCGGCCAAAATCATCGCTTTCATTCAGGCAGCCACCTCATATGAGCCATATTTAGCTTCAAATGCAGGCATCACTCTGTCACGCATAAACTGCATGAATGGCTCTAGTTCTGCATAAGCCTTAGATTCTTCAAGCAGATACCACATCACACGTGGTAAGTCCTTGAGATAACCTGACTTGCCATCACGTTCAAACAGACGCACAAAAATACCTAAAATCTTGATATGACGCTGAATCGCCATCATGTCGGCGTCTTTTTTAAACTGTTCAAAGTCACGCTCTTCTTTAGCAGATGCTGGCAACAAGTCATAAAAGTTTTTGAACCAGCGATACACACGATCGGCATTCCACTGTACATAGGCATCACGGGTAATCGAGATCAAGTCATAAGTATCCGCACCAATCACAGCATCCTGAAAATCAATCACACCGAGTTCGGTTTCATTGTCGATTTTAATCAAGTTACGACTATGGAAATCCCGATGCACGATCACCTGTGGCTGTGCCAATGCGGCATTCGCCAAAATCGCAAAAGTGCGTTTGATCAAGGCGCTTTCTGATTCAGTCAGTTGAACCTTTAACGCTGGTAACATCCAGTCAGTCAGCAATTCCATTTCCGAGATCAGTTTTTCATAAGAATATGCCGGGAAATGCCCTTCTCCAGCAATCGATTGTAGTTGAATGAGCTGCTTAAAGCTTTGCTCATAATAGGCATCTACAGTCTCGTCATTCAGCAGATTCGACAGCAGCACATCACCAAAGTCTTCGAGCAGTAAAAAGCCATTTTCCAGGTCTTTTGCCACGATATGCGGAACACGCACGCCATGTGCATCAAAAAACTCATCTATCGTCACAAAAGGCACACAATCTTCTTTTTCTGGTGGTGCATCCATCAGCATAAATGTTTTATTATTCAGTTTGATTCGTGCATAACGACGGAAGCTGGCATCACCTGCTAAAAAATGAGTTTCAAATTGATCTGAACCGAGTACAGAGGCAATCCAAGATTGTATCAATTGTTCGCGTTGTGTATTCATTTGCAATTAATTCTAATACAGGCTGAGTTTTTAAAGTGCTAAGTGTAGCTACTTATCAACTTTTTCTCTATGATGCGACAATAATTAATTGCGATAAAAGCATGATTGGTTAATGAGACAAATGAAGCATCACTTTAAAATAAATCCTCTAGCGACTGCGATCTTAACCCTTTTATGTGGCAGCTCAGCCTCCGGCTATGCTGCATCAAATGTCTCGTCCGATGTAAATGCAGAACAACTCAAACAGCGCATAAATGAGACCTATCCAGGTGAAGCATTCTTTTCGCAATACTATGTCGACAAATCCTCAGCTGAAGCACAGCAGCGGCAGGAAAAATACTTAAGTTCGGCTTATTGTGAAGGCACCTGGGTGACCCCGATTGCCCCAGATGCAGCAACCGTTGCGCCAGATCAGGCTACATCCACCATTACTGCAGATTATGGACACTACAATCCAGCAGGTGACTCTTATTTAGAAGGCAATGTCATCATTGACCAGCAAGGTCGCCAGATTCGTGCTGAACGCGTAACGATTGATCAAACCCAGACCTATGCCAAAGCAGAAGGTCGGGTACAACTTGCTCAGGGTGGCCTACTCTCGCAAAGTGATGATATTAATTATAATTTAAAGACCCAAGAAGGCGACCTAAATAACAGCTTCTATATTGCCGAGCAGCAACATGCGCATGGTCGGGCAGAAAAGATCGCCAGAACCTCGACCGAGACGGTAGAACTGGAAAATGCGACCTATACCACCTGCCCACCTGAGCAAAAACCGACCTGGAAAATCCAGGCAGAAAAGATCAAGTTGAATCAGGAAACCGGACGTGGTGAAACCCGGAATACCAAGCTTTATGTTAAAGATGTTCCGGTTTTAGCGGTTCCCTATTTCAACTTCCCGATTGATGACCGCCGCACTACCGGTATTCTGACGCCGACATTTGGCTTTACCAATGATGGTGGTCTGGAACTGGGTGTTCCGGTTTACCTGAATTTAGCACCACAATATGATGCGACAATTACGCCGCGTTATATTGGCGATCGTGGTACGATGTTAGACGGTGAGTTTCGCTATCTGACTGAGAATTATGGTGAAGGCCGTATTTGGGGAGGTTATTTACCTTCCGATGAAAGCTATAGCGACGAAGACCGTAAAAGCCTGCATTTCTTACATAACTGGCAGATCAATAATCAGCTCTCCACCAACCTTGAATATAACTACGCTTCAGACAAAGATTACTTTGCCGATCTGGATAACAACCCGAACTCTAAAACTGACCTGAACTTACGCCGTGCCTGGGAAGTCAATTACAAAAATGGTATTCCTGGCTTAAAGGCACAATTCAAAGTCGAAGATTTCCAGACCTTAGATCCAACTGTACTGGATGAAGACCGTCCTTATGCACGCTTGCCGCAGCTTTTAGTCAATTACAAAACTGGTAATCCATTGGGATTACAGCTTGAATTTAATAACGATACGGCTTATTTCCAGAAAGACCTGAGAAATTTCGCCGATACTGATCCAACGGGTGAGAAGGTATATCAACCGAGTGGTACACGGATCTATAATGACTTTTCCGTGCGTTATAATCATTTTACCCCGTGGTCATTCTTCATTCCTCAGGCAACTGTACGCAACATCAATACTTTCTATGATGAAAAAACCCAAAGCCGTAGCGCGTCTAGTGAAAATAATTCAATTGTGGTGCCACAATTCACGCTGGACACCGGCTTAATTTTTGAAAAAGAAGGTACGTATCTACAGACCTTAACGCCTCGTCTGTTCTATGCGTATTCACCTTATGAGAACCAGCAGAATCAGCCAAACTTTGATTCAGTCGTCGCTTCGATTAATTATGATCAACTTTTCAGTGCGCGTCGCTTTTATGGTAATGACCGCCTGGAAGACAATAACTTTGCCTCCTTAGGTCTGAGCTATAGCCTATTTAATGAAGAAGGTCTGGAGCGCCTGCGTGCCAGCGTTGGACAGAGCTTTTTCTTTGAAGATCGCCGTGTAACGTTGGAAAATGATGCAGATGAATTCGACCGTGAAAGTCATACTGGCCCTGTAATTCAACTGACCAGCCAGCTGTCAAATAATGTTCACGTTAATCTGAACTCAAGCTGGATGTCGAATGGATCGAATGCCCAACGAGATTTGCAGGTTTATTATACCGGTGAGCAAGGCAATCTTTATAACCTAGGCTATTTCTATCGCAAAGATATTCCGAACCGTCAAAAGAGCTATGATCATGTGGTGGGTTCATTTATCCAGCCGATTGCCAACAACTGGCGTCTGGTTGGACATGCCCAGTTTGACCTCGACAATAGTGTCGCACGGGAATATTTACTTGGCGTGAACTATGAGTCATGCTGTTGGGGAGTTTCTGTTTACGGTCGCTCATATTACAATGACTTAGACGACGTTAATGATTCAAGCGTCAAAGCCAAACGCGCCATTATGGCCGAAGTCAGCCTGAAAGGCTTAGGTGGGTTAAGCAGCAAACTCACCTCATTACTAGAAAATCGTATTCTAGGTTTTAACAATATCAATCAAACTTGGACAGAACGTTAATGAAGACAAAACAGTTAAAACAAATTTTTAAAGCAACCGCACTTGTGCTATGCCTTTCTTCAGCGATGACGACTTTTGCTGTTGCCCAACCTAAAGATGAAGTTGTAGCTGTAGTCGACAATAGTATCATTCTACGTAGTGACCTGGCTCAAGGTGTAGCCGAAATCTCACATCAGCTGCAAAAACAGAAAAAGGCAGTTCCACCACAACAATATCTTGAGCAACAAGCTTTAGAGCAACTGATTATTCGTCAGGCACAGCTTGAACAAGTTAAACGTTATAATATTCGTCCAGATGAAAAAGCTTTAAATGAAGCCGTCCTGAAAGTTGCCCGTGATTCTGGTTCACCGAGTCTGGAAGCATTCCAGCAGAAACTGGATGCCATGGCGCCCAATACCTATGCTTCTTTACGTAACCGTATCGCTGAAGATTTAGCACTGAATCGTTTACGTCAACAAATCGTGACTTCACGTATTCAAATTACAGATCAAGATGTTAAAAACTTCCTAAATACCCCGCAAGGTCAAGCTTTGCTTGGCAGTCAGGTCCATGTACTGCATTTACGGGTAAGCGGTGAAAATGCTGAACAAATTGCAACAAAGGTAAAGCAAGAATTAAATAGCAGCAATGACATTCAGGCGATCAGCAAAAAGTACAGCACTGGCGGCGTTAAAGTCGAAGCTGCTGATATGGGTGTGAGAAACCTGTCAGAAATTCCAGCAGAACTGGCTGCACGCGTGACCACCCTGCAACCAGGTCAAACTTCTGAACTGATTCCTGTCGCTGATGGTGTACATGTTCTGAAGCTCTTGGAACGTAAAGGTGGCGAACAGAAAGCCCTTGTTCCTCAATATTTAACACGACACATTCTGATTCAACCGTCTGAAGTGGTCAGTCCTGAAAATGCCAAACAAATGATTGATAGTCTGTATAACCGCCTCAAACAAGGTGAAGATTTTACTGTTTTAGCTTCAACGTTCTCCAATGATACTGGCTCGGCTCGTGATGGCGGAAGCCTTGGTTGGGTTAGCCCAGGCGTGATGGTGCCTGAATTTGAACAGCAGATGAAAAGCACCCCAGTAGGTCAGTTCAGTAAACCGTTTCAATCCCAGTTTGGCTGGCATATTCTGCAAGTGAGTGAAACACGCCAACAAGATATGACACAGGAATATCAGGAACGTATGGCTCGCCAATTACTGGGTGAACGTCAATTTGATGCCGAATTAGATAGCTGGTTACGTGAAACGCGCAATAATGCTTATGTAGAAATCAAAGATCCGCAACTGGATCCTAAACGTAACCGTTAAGCCTTACCAGAATGCTAAAAAGCCAACGACATCTCGTTGGCTTTTTTATTTAAACAGCTTAAAACGTACAGATATAAAAAAACCTCTCATTGAGAGGTTTTTTAATTTTCAAACTCGATTAACGATTGTTTTCATCGTCTGAAGAGTCTTCAAATTTAGTATCGTTGTCAAAACCAGCGCCTTGACCACCAAAGCCAGCACCTTGACCACCGAAGCCGCCTTGACCACCAAAGCCAGCACCTTGACCACCGAAGCCGCCTTGACCGCCGAAGCCACCGCTTTGACCGCCAAAGCCACCTTGACCACCGAAGCCGCCGCCTTGACCGCTAAAACCACCTTGACCACCGAAGCCGCCAGCACCTTGACCGCCACCAAAGCCACCTGCAGCACCTTGACCACCGAAGCCCGCACCTTGTGGACCAGCAGGCGCGCCAGCAGGACGTGGATTACGTGCAGGTACTACAGTTGAAATTGCATGCTTATAAACCATTTGGCTTACTGTATTTTTTAATAAAACCACGTATTGGTCAAAAGATTCGATATGACCTTGTAATTTAATACCGTTTACTAGGAAGATAGATACTGGGATACGTTCCTTACGGAGAGAATTCAAGAATGGATCTTGTAAAGTTTGACCTTTAGACATGTTATAACTCCAAAAAAAATTAAAAATCAGCGCAAAAACTATCTCTATTTTTCAATTAAAAATTATAAAAAAGATAGTCCCTAAATTTTGCTTTATCCGTGACAGTTTCGCAAGTCTTCTTGAGCCTGCTGTAGCGTAAAATATGTTGTAAATTTATGCTTTTCTTGCAAAGACCTTAACCACGTATATTGACGTTTTGCAAGTTGTCGTGTCGCAAATAAAGCTTTATCCTCCATTTCCCGTTGCTTTTCCTTGGTTTTATCAGCATTTTTTAAGAATTCCATAGCCTGACGATAACCCACTGAACGCATGGAAGGTAAATTTTCATTAAAATCGTATTTTTCAATTAAATTCACAACTTCATTTAAAAAACCGCTTTTCCACATAATTTCCAGACGTTGTTCAATACGCCCATGTAATTCTAACCGATCTGGCATCAGTGCATAATTATGGAAACTGTAACGATATGGTAAGTTTTTAGGTTGTTCTGCCTGTAGTTTTGTAATCGGCTCACCAGTCAATTTAAAAACTTCCAAGGCTCGAATAATGCGCTGCTTGTCGCTAACCTTGAATTTTTCACCGGCAATCGGATCGACTGCACATAACTCTGCATAAACCGCTTCCCAGCCCTCCTGCTCACCCTTGGCTTCAATCTCTGCCCGGATAGCATAGTCTGCACTTGGTAGGTTATCTGACAAACCTTCAAGCAAGGCCTTAAAATACAGCATGGTTCCGCCAACCAGAATCGGGGTTTTACCACGCACATGAATATCATCAATCAGGCGGCAAGCATCTTCGACAAAGTTGGCTGCAGAATACACTTCAAGTGGACTAATAATATCAATCAGATGATGCGGATAGCGCGCCAGTTCCTCTTTAGAAGGTTTGGCTGTACCAATGTCCATTTCCCGATAAACCAGTGCAGAATCGACCGAAATCAGCTCAAATCCCCCTTGCTCATACAGTTCACATGCCAAAGCGGTTTTACCACTTGCAGTTGGCCCCATTAAATTGATGACCGGCAATTGATTGGACATGTAAAACTACTCTCCTCGAGCAAAAAGTTTATCTAGTTGAGCCAATGGAAAGGCGCGCCAAGTCGGACGACCATGATTACATTGACTGGCAAATTCGGTTTGTTCCATCTGCCGTAATAAAGCATTCATTTCAGACAAACTTAGGATACGATGCGCTCGCACTGCACCATGACAGGCCATTCCCGCCAAAATTTGGTCACGCTTCTGCAATAGGCTTTGTGCTTGATCCCCCGGATCTAAATCATTCAATAATTCAGGAATCAGGGCATCAAAATCCGCCTTGTGTAGAATAGCCGGCACGCCACGTACAATGACTTGCTCATCACCATACTGATCAATTTCCAGACCCAAACGTGCGAGTTGCTCTTTCAGCTCTTCTACCCGCATCGCCTGCATCCGGCTAATGTTTACGACCTTTGGAATCAGTAGTTGCTGTGACGTCCAGAATTCAGGTTTATCCCAGGCTGATTTCATTTGCTGCAAAACAATACGTTCATGCGCCGCATGCATATCGACAATAATCAGACCTTCGGTATTTTGTGCCAGAATGTAGATACCATGTAACTGGGCAATGGCAATGCCCAATGGATGCTCATCCACTTTGGCCTTTACATGTGTCTGAAAAGACTGCTCAGGACTAAATACTTCGGTTTCCGAACTTTCTCTGAGCGGTGCTAAATAACTTTGCAAGGCATTATTCAGCTGCTGTGAACCAGAATAAGATTTACGGTAATCTTGGGAATAATGCACTGTTTGTGGACCTGAAGATGCAAAATCGGTCAGCACATCTGAAGTTTCATTTTCACTTAAGGCAGATGTCGTTCTCACCACCTGTGGCTGAGAATGCGCAGTCTGATGCAGGCTGAACTGTTCCTGATAACGCGGTTGCGGGGCCGTCAAGCCAGGCTGCTCATCCTGTTTCATTGCCTCGGCTAAATCTGCAGTTGCGGTCTGGAATTGTGCCAACGTTTCTTTGGCATAATGCCGTACGAACTCATGTACTTCACGTTGATTCAGGAAGCGAATTTCATGCTTGGTCGGATGGACGTTTACATCCACATTTTCTGGATCAACTTCTAAAAACAGTAAATAAGCCGCATGCTGATGCCCATGCAGGATGCCGTCATAGGCCATCCGTAAGGCATGGGAAATGGTTTTGTCTTTGACAATCCGGCCATTTACATAGACATACTGCAAATCAGCCTGTGCACGTGCATCTGAAGGATGGCCAAGCCAGCCAGACAAACGCATGTTGATACTGTCTGCATCCATCCAGTAGGCATTTTCAGTAAATTGGCGGCCAAGCAATTGCTGTACCCGCTGAAAACGCAAAGCGCCGCTATCCGCCACGGGTAAATTCAGTTTGATGCTTTCATTATGTTCTAGCACAAAACGGATATCAAAATGCGTCAGTGCCATACGGCGCACAATTTCTTCGATATGACCAAATTCAGTGCCCGGTTTTTTCAGGAATTTACGCCGTGCAGGCACATTAAAAAACAAATCCTGAACCCGGATATGCGTCCCTTTTGAGGCCGCAACAGCCTGAATTTCCTGATGATCAAAAGCCGTGCCATTGACTTCGACCTGATAACCGATACCCTCGTCACTTTGACTGCTGATCATGGTCAGGCGTGAAACTGCTGCTATCGACGCCAGTGCTTCGCCACGAAAGCCCAGACTGCTAATCGCATACAGTTCATCAGCACTCTGGATTTTGCTGGTGGCATGACGCATCACGGCCAGCGGTAAATCCTCATGATGAATTCCGCGTCCATTGTCGATGATTTCAATTAAAGTACTGCCGCCCTGTTCGACCCGAATGATCAGCTCTGTCGCCCCCGCATCAATCGAGTTTTCCAGTAACTCCTTGACCACAGAAGCCGGACGTTCAATCACCTCACCTGCGGCAATCTGGTTGGCAAGTGCAGGATCAAGGGCACGAATACGGCGCAGACTTAAATCATTCGACATGTGAAAATTGACGCTCCAGAGCCTCTCGTAAAGCAAGATTCGATGAAATCAGGCTTGCAGTACGGGTAAGTTCATCTTCAGATTTTAAAATTTCAATAATCAGGTCAGCTTGCGGAATTTCATCGCCACCTTTGGATGGCCATTCAAATAAAAATAGCGCATTCGGTGTTTCCAGGTAATCCCGGATGCCCATCAGTTCCAGTTCATACGGATCATTCAGACGATACAAGTCAAAATGAAAAATATCCTGACCATTAATTTGATAGGGTTCGACCAGTGTATAAGTTGGACTTTTCACTGAACCTTTATGACCCAGCTGTTGCAAATAATAACGTGTTAACGTCGTTTTTCCTGCCCCTAGGTCACCAATCAGATACACGACCCCCGCAGGGAAATTTTCCGCCAGAACCTTGGCTAGTTTTTGGGTATCGTCTTCATGATTTAAAGTGACATTAAATGAATAAGGCATATTACTCACGACATGATGCAAAAGAATAAATATGATAGCATCGCCACGCTTTAAAAGCCTATTCACCTGTGTGAGAAACTGTATTTTTTCACAGCATCTGTTCCTTAAGAGGTTAATCTGCCTGCCATGCAAACGACTGTTGAATTTAACCCGCCCATGCTGAATGGGGTCAGTGCCAGTAAAGTTTTTTTGCCAGCCAGTCCGGATGCGCCCCTGACAGTTTTTGATTATTTATGCACACAATTTGCGCATATCGCAACAGATGAATGGCAGTCCCGTTTCACCGAAGGTCTGGTCTATGATGCTCAGGGCAATCAATTAACTACAGCAAGCCTATTTCAGGCCAATAGTCACTGTTTTTATTACCGTTTTTTGGCACATGAAGTGCATGTTCCTTTTCAACATCAGATTTTATTTGAAAATGAGCATTTCATGGTAGTCGATAAACCGCATTTTTTGACCATGAGTCCGACCGGACAATATGTGCAGGAAACGCTACTGGTTCGTCTTAAAAAACAGACCGGCAATGAGCATTTAACGCCTATTCACCGGCTGGATCGTGAAACGGCAGGTGTGGTCCTGATTTCCAAACGTGTGGAATCACGTGGCCTATATCAACAGATGTTTGCCACACGTCAAGTGCAGAAGACTTATCATGCGATTGCGGCCTATCAACCTGATTTAAAATTTCCATTGATCACGCGATTAAGAATGGAAAAGGGACAGCCCTTTTATACCATGCACGTGCTAGACGGAACGCCGAATAGCGAGACGGCGATCGACCTGCTGGAACATAATACAGAATGGGCCAAATATGAGCTAAAACCACATACTGGCAAGCAGCATCAATTACGGGTGCACTTGAATCATCTGGGTATTCCGATCCGTCATGATCCCTTTTATCCACAGGTAGCGCACAAGGCGGAAGATGATTTTTCTGCACCTTTAAGTTTATTGGCCAAACATATTCAATTCATCGATCCGATCACGCAGAAAAGCATGAATTTCAGCTCGCAACTTGAATTGACACTGTAAATCTCTTGTCATTACAGATTATTTTCCAAAATCGGTCGCTTTAAGATTGAATTTCAAACGTAATTGATTAGAATAAAGGCGAAAAGTTAAGTAATTTAAAGCTTTAAAAATATTATGAGAAAAACTGAAGTTTATCAAATTCGCTTGGACTCGCAAGAGAAGAAACAAGCCTTTGCGGTATTTAAGCAATTGGGGATTACGCCAGCTCAGGCAGTGCGTCTTTTTTTCAAGCAAGTGGTGATTACCAAATCGATCCCCTTCTCGATTGAAAACCAGAATATCAACCTGGAACAACTGATTCGCCTGCGCAAGCTAAAACAAAATGAAGCGAAAACCGAGCAAAATGCGCTTTCCAGTTCTGCCCTGAATCTGCTGGATGATCAGGAGATCCAGCTGGATGATGATCATCTTGATTTATTTGAAGAACTGAATGCCATTTTGGGTGAAAGCGACAAAATTTAACATTGTTGCATTTCCAAACAATTTCTAAAGCCTGCCACTCACAAACTTCGCTATGCTTGATGCTGATAATCAATAAAAAATTAGCATGGAGTATGCAATGCTCGTACGACGCGCCCAGTCAGCAGACCTGAATCAGCTGGCGGTATTATTTGATGAATATCGACAGTTTTATGGTACGTCTTCCAATCCTGAACTCTCTTACCAATTTTTAAAACAGCGTTTTGAAGATGGACAGACCGTCATTTTCATTAATACCAAAGATGACACTTTTACCGGCTTTATTATCCTGTATCTGGGTTTTTCTTCGGTGGCTTGCTCGACTTATTATATTCTGGATGATGTCTATATCACCCCGGTTTTTCGGCGTCAGGGCGCAGCCAAACAACTGATTGATACCGCGATTTTATTTGCCAAACATGAACAGGCCTTAAGAATCACCCTGGAAACCCAAAAAAACAATTATCAATCGCATAAATTGTACGAATCTATGGGATTTATAAAGGATGATGAATTTCAGACTTATCACTGTTTCCTGAAATAAGTCCTAATCTTTTTCATCACATTTCAAGCGAATAAAAAATTTATTATTCTGAGCGGAATTTGGCCTGTGCCACCTGTTCAGCATTTAAATACAGCCATTCTCCTTCAGCCAGTTCAGGCAAGGCCAAAGCACCAATCTGTGCACGATGTAGCTGTTCCACTTTATTGCCTACGGCAGCTAGCATGCGCTTCACCTGATGATAGACGCCTTGATGAATGGTCATTTGCAGACGATTTTCAGCCAATCGTGTCACTTCGGTAGCTGAAAAAATGCCTTTTTCATTTCTTAATTCAACACCTTGTTCTAGTTGCTGAATCTGTTCATCCGTGACGGCATCCGCAGTTTGCATCTGATAAACTTTGGCGACATGCTTTTTCGGATGGGTGAGCGCTTGCAGAAACTGTCCATCATCGGTCAGCAATAATAGTCCGGTGGTATCCTGATCCAGACGGCCTACACACTGAATCCCCCGATTCAGCAAAATGTCATCAAACAGGTCAAACACACTAAAATGATGCGTCGCCTGATGCGAACACTCGTAGCCTTGTGGTTTGTTTAAGGCGATATAAACTTTTTCCCGATAGGTATGACTTTTACCATAAACCTCGAAATTTAAATGATTTAAATCCAGGTTATATTTAGGATTGTCAACCACTTCATCTTGAATTGAAACAGCACCATTTTTAATCAGTTGCTGACAATGCTTGCGGGAGCCGAAACCTTGTGACTGCAACATTTTTTCCAATAGCATCTGTTTATACCTGTATCGAGTGAAGACCTATGCATTCTATCCTGAAACAGTCATGAATTTGGTTTCTTCCGCTGTTTTCTAGGTATCATGCGTTGAAAAGCTCTACAATAGCTTTATTTTTCATTCTTTCTCTCCCGCTTATGTCGCAACTTGATCTGAATCTGATTGTTCTTTTGGTTTTACTGGCTTGCGGTATTTTCAGTCACAATAGCGCCGTCACCATTGCTGCAGCGGTGTTAATCGTTTTGAAAATCACGCCTCTCAGCAGTTTATTGCCTTATGTACAGGCGCATGGTTTAAATATCGGCATTATTATTCTGACCATCGGTGTTCTGACACCGATTGCCAGTGGCAAAATTTCAGGAGAAAGTATTCTCAAATCTTTCCTGAGCTGGAAGTCTTTGCTGGCAATCGCGATTGGGGTTTTTGTTGCTTGGCTGGGCGGACGTGGAGTGAAGCTGATGTCAAATCAGCCAGATGTGGTGGCCGGACTGTTATTAGGCACAGTGGCTGGTGTAGCAGTATTACGCGGTGTTCCAGTCGGTCCTTTAATTGCGGCTGGGATTTTATCGTTATTGATTAGTACACAATAAATGTACAAATCATCAGCGCGTATTCCCAGTATGCAATAATTTCTCAAAAATACATCACATGACCGGAAATATGCAGACCACCCGTTGATTATCTTGCGCTAAGCTCTAAAGCAGTGCTTCAGGCTTGCTCAGAAGATATTATCAGATCAACGGAATACTTTATTAATTCGATCTTTCAAAATTCAAGCAAAGGAAAGTGAATGATTTTTAAAAGCGGTGACCTGATAAAAATTTGAAATTCAATAAATGACACCTACCAGTCTAATCTTTCAAAGCATAGACCAAACTTTCTATCATCTCACCATTTTCCAAATATACTTTAACCGGAATACGTTGATATTCATCGCCTTCAAATGCATCCAGCTCATCCCAATATTGGGGAAGATTCTCGGATATGAATACATAACCCTGAACAGTCTCACCCGAATCACTGAGCTGAATACCCGGGCTACCCAGTTCAGCACCCCAGCCACGCTGCTGCAAATGCCCACGAATATAACCGGCTTTCCAGCTTCCCCCAATCCGTTCCATGACATGGGCATTGGGTTGCTGGGGACGAAGCGTGCCGTATACAAATAAACTGTGCATCTTAAGAACTCTTAAACATCATTGTGATAATTATTCTACAAATAGTAGTGCCAAACGCACCTGGTCATAAGCCATTTTAGGCGTAGTCAATTCCACAATCGGACGCAGCTTAATAGAACCGTCATCATTAAAATGTTCCGAGTTTTGACGCTTGGTCAGACGTTTATAAATCTTGCGAACCTGTTCCACCACTTCCTCACCCGGATGCGCAAGCGAGATATCCAGCCCCTGCTCTTTATGCAAACGTCCCAAATGATTGATGATGGTTGCCGGAGTCAAACCACGTTCAGTCGCGATATCGGCAATTTCATAACCTTCTTCAAACAGTTCACGCGTTTCGTCTAGCGTTGCCGTGGCATAGCTTTGTTTTCCAGCATTCTTGGAAATTTTCTTTTCATTGCGCTGGATTTCAACTTCATTCAAAGTCCCGCCACAATGCCGGATAAAGGCTTTGTGCTGCGCAGTCAAATCGACATTTTCAAAATTCGCTTCGGCTTCATCAGAAAGTTCCTGAAAACGGCGATCAGCTTTAATCGCCAGACTGTCGAGCTCCAAAGCCTGTTCATTAAAGCCTTTTAAACGTAAGCCATTTAAGCTTTTCAAACGGGACAAGGCGACATAGCCCTGACCTTTTTCAAAGGTATGACTCAGATCAATTTCAGCAGCTTCCAGGGTCATGCCTTGTGATTTATGAATGGTAATTGCCCAGGCCAGACGCAATGGAATCTGCTGGAAACTGGCAATGGTTTTACCGGCCTCATTGTCTACCGACCAGGTTTCAGGCTCAACCACCAGTGTAGTACCATCGGTCAGTTTGACTTTGGGCAGCACGCCATATTCATCATCTTCCTCAAAACTGATCACCTCGCCCAGACTGCCATTGATATAACCCATATCAAAGTTGTTTTTCACAAACATGACTTTGGCATGTTTTTTCAGGGTTAAGGCTTCAGGCGCTCGCACTGACGATTTTAAAGTCTCGATCAGCTTTTCATTGCCATCACACTGCGCGTCAAACTGGCGTGGATCATTGTCAATTTCATTCAGATGTTTAAAGTTAATACTGTCTACATCCATATTATGCGTATACAGGCGCGTATAGGTCTCGCCGATTTCTTGATGTCGGGTGGCCTGTAAAGCCGTGCGATGTTCATGGCTAATCGCCTGGGCACGAATCGCATTCAGAATATCATTCAGATAATCATTGCCCTGACGATGCTGCTCAGTCAGGTAGCAAACGCGGAACTTGGCTTCAACCCAGGCATCCGACATAAAGCAAAATTTGTCCCGGTTGCGCTCATCATTTTTACCGACTGGCGGTAACTGGAAAAAGTCCCCTGCTACAATCACCTGAATACCACCGAAAGCTTCATCACTTTCCTTGAAATATTTCAGTACCTGATTGACCAGATTCAACTGCTTGGCATGCAGCATGGAAATTTCATCAATAATCAGGACTTGCGCATTTTCCAGATGTTCTTTTAAGTATTTTCGCTCTTTCATCCGCTTTAAATCTTCTTCAGACAAAAAGTCTTTAATACCAATGCCTGCCCAGGTATGAATGGTCATACCATTCATATGTGTGGCTGCAATACCGGTCGATGCGGTAATTGCGACGGCGACCTTACGCGCCTTTAAATAGTTAATATATTGATTCAGCGTATAGGTTTTTCCCGCACCGGCAGAACCGGTTAAAAAGACATTCTCTCCTGCTTTGAGTAACTTAAGGGCAGTTTCCTGTTTCATAAGAGCAACACCGTAAAAGAACGGCTATAGCCTAACGATTTTTAGCGGAAAAGTTAAGCGTCATGGCGGAAAACAAGCTGTATTGAATTGTCAGGCCTGCAAGTTGAGCCAATTAATAAAATGCATGGCGATATTGCTGTATTCGGCTTCTGCTTTCTGGTTATTCGGATATTCCAGCTGATCAAAAATCACCTGTCCATTCACCAATTGACACCCCAAGATTAAGGGTAGGTGCACAGCGGGATGAGACATGCGAAAGGCCACATACTGCCTTTCCACAATTTGCTGAGCATAGCTTGCCGCCAGACAGTTCCTGAAAATTTTAGATTCCTCTAAAATCCGATCCAAAGTTTTAAGCTCTTCAAAACGCCAGTTGAAATACAGTAAAAATGAAACCTGAGTGATTGGCGTCCAGTTCACCAGTGCAAACTGTTTTTTCAGCTTGGCGATCATTTCCTGCTTTTGAATCTGATCATGCCAGACGACCGCCTGATTAAACAAACTGGTCCAGCTCAGATTTTTCGGTATTTCTGTATGGCTGGAAAAATACTCTACCAGATAGTCACGCACATAACTGTCAAAGAGCGACTCCCGTACATGCCCGCTTTGCAAATAAAATAGCTGCCTGAACTCAGTAAAAGGAATTCGATAGCGGTGCAGAACATTATAGAAATCACGGTTCTGCTGGCTTGGAGGCTGAATATACACCAGAACCTCATCTGGCAAATGCGCCGTAATTTTATATAAATACTGCATATAAGCCTGCATCATCCGGCTCAAGTTCAGATAAACCTTTTTGGTCAGCTGATCATCCATTTTGACCACATTGCGCAGCAGCTCCATCCATTCATCCAGATACAGAATTGAGGGACTAATCGCAATCCGTTGATCCTCAATCGATTGGCGTGTGCCTTTTAATACCACCGCCTGATTATGCTGGTGCTGAAACCAGTCGTGCTGGATTGCATATGCATGCATGCTATGAATAAACAATCGCGCCGAGACATATTGAAAATATTGTAAAGTCACCAGAATAATCTGTGGATGTATATGATGGCTGTCTATAAAACTTAAGGCCGTTACTGCGACCCGCACACTGCTATGCTGGATATTATTACTAATCCAGTCCAGTACCTCGGCCGGTTGCTTAAAGATCCAGTTCACGGCACGATGACAGTCAAAAAGTGGCAATCGGGCTACTTTTTTCTGCCATAAATACGGATGATTTTCCAGGAAATTCCGTTTGGATAATAAATCATCCCGATGCCACACGTCCCGGTTCATCAGACGGACAAAACCGAGCAGGTTACTCTGCTCCTCAGCATGCCGATACAGCAAGCGGATATCATCGGTGTGATCATTCAGTTCATGCAAATTAAAGCGCTCTTCAAAAGACAGCGACATAATCCGGAACATCGCCGGAGGCAAAAACTGTGCGGCGCTAAAACAGAACTCATCCAGACTGTCCATCAATGACTGGATCGACAGGAATTCAGCCTGCTGTAGACACTCCAAAGAAAAAGCCTGTTGCAAGCTTTCAAGAATCTGCTGTGGAATCTCTTGTTCATCCTGAATAAAGTTTTGCATGACAGGTGCTGTATACAACCCGGCCTTGATCAGCTGCTGGTCGATAATCTCAGCTTGAACAATCGACATTTGCTGCAAAAATTCGGACACCCGTTCCAGGCCATTAACCCACGCATAAACCTGAGCCAGGATAAGCTGACGTAACTGTTTGGCTTTGTCGCGTAAATACAGCGAATGCTGTGGTTTTAAATCGCCAGTCAGGAAATAGATATCCTGTAAAAAGAATTCCTCCAGGGCTTCTGCCTTACATTGCTGAAAATAAAAATGACTGTCAACCAAAGCAGGTGCAGCTCCAGAGTCTAGTGCATAGGGAGTATGAAACTGGATATAAAACAGGCCATCCACCAATTCAATCCGGTGTTGATCCTGCTGAATTTTTATTAAATTTTGTGCATTCAGATGACCAATCATCGCCATCTGGTCAAGATAAAGCTGGTTCAGCTCTGGAGAAATCCGTAAACATTGTTGTGCCAATAACCTTAAAGATGCTACCAAGCTTTCCTGTTCCATACGTGCACCTCGGTCATCTTAGAATCATCTTATTTTTATATTGGATCATGCTGAGTCCTTGATCGCCAATCAGTGAACATTTAAAAATACATTATGGCATCACTTGCACTATAAAACCGTCCATGCATCCTCATTGCTAAAAATAGAACATTTCAATAGATCATAGCCTAGATTTTACAGGAAGAATTTTTCTTTTTTAGTCTTGCTGACGTAGCGCCTTAAGCTCGGCCAAGCCGGTATAAATATGTTGCTGCAAGCTGTGTCGAAATGCAATCAGCTCTTCCTGAGTCTGAACCTGAGCAATCGATTGTCGCGGCATAAACTGAAAATAAAATGGCAGGCGTTTTGGGAATAATCGTTTAGGCAAAGATGGAATCACATCGCCCTGACGTAGTAATTTATTGAGTTGTGGTACTTTGAGGAGTTTTTGAAAATATTTATGCTGGATGATCTTATTGGCATCAAAGCCAATCTCATAGACTTCATCCCCACCGAGCGCGGCAAAAGGGACAATATCATAGTTGAATTCCTGAGCCAGCTTTAAAAATCCGTAACGCTGCTTCCAGATCAGTTGATACTGTTCACCCTGACGTTTAAGTACTTCGCGCCCACCTCCCGGAAACACCAGAATAGAATAACCCTGCTGCATCACAGCACGTACATAATGCTGGATGCCATCGACTGCCCCAAACTTCTTCACGGCTTCACGCCATAACGGTACATAAAAATGGCTATGATCCGCAATACTGACCACAGCCACCTTATGTTCGTTGTAGAGGTAATCAATCAGCATCGGCGCATCAAAGATGCCATACATGGAATGATTACCGACATACATTGCAGGTCGACTGGCATCCATATACTCAGCCCCTAAAAATGTCGGGGTAAAATATAACTTGGAGAAGGCACTTAAGCGCCTGATCCACTGCCCGTCATGCTTGGCCTGCAATCTGTCTACTCTCTATTTATTGCGGATTATGCCACGCGCTTTTGGACCAGAATCGAACCTACCGAATAACCCGCACCAAATGAACACAACACGCCGTATTCACCATCTTCAACTTCATGTGCAGTACGGTGTAAGGCGATGATCACCCCGGCAGAAGAAGTATTGGCAAACTCATTCAGAATGATCGGTACCAGACCAGGTTTGGCATTTTCTTTACCAACGACCAGTTTCAGAATCAGTTCATTCATACTGGCATTGGCCTGGTGTAACCAGAAGCGTTTAACACCTGTCGGCTCAATCTGATTCTTTTCCAGTTGCGCAGTAATCATTTTCGCAACCAGTGGACAGACTTCTTTAAATACCTTACGACCATCCTGACGGAAACGTTTGTCGTCAATGTCAGCATCTTCAGAGGTATTCAAGAAACCAAAGTTATTGCGGATGTTATTCGAGAACTGGGTAAACAACTCAGAATCTAGAATTTCAAAACCGGTTTTGCTGTCAGTATTTTCAATAATTGAAGCGGTTGCCACATCACCAAAAATAAAGTGACAGTCACGTGAACGGAAATCGGTATGTGCAGAGGTAATTTCTACATTGACCAATAACACACGGCGCGCGCCTGCTTTGATCGCATCATAAGCCTGTTTCAGACCAAATGTTGCTGCAGAACACGCCACGTTCATGTCATAGGCATAGCCTTTGATACCTAGAGCGGTTTGAATCTCGATGGCTACGGCAGGATAAGCGCGTTGCAAATTCGAGCATGACAGGATCACGATATCAATATCTTCGGCAGTCACACCGGCATTTTCCATCGCCTGCTTGGCTGCGATTACGCCCCATTCTGCTTGCAGTGAAATTTCATCATCTGCACGTTCACGTAAATTTGGACGTAAGCGTTTTGGATCAAGAATACCTGATTTTTCTACGACATAACGGCGTTGTACGCCAGATGCTTTTTCAATAAAGTCTGCACTAGAACCACGACGCGCTTCAACTTCGCCTGCAGCGATTTTGTCAGCATTTTCGTGATTAAACAGTTCCACATAAGCATTTAAACTTTCAACTAATTCTTCATTGGTGATGACGTGTTCCGGATGGAATAAGCCCGTACCCGTAATGCGGATGCCCATGTAAAATTCCTTATCTGAATTACCTATATCTTAACTGATTCCAAGACGATCCCATACTTTTTGCAAGCGAGTTGGAGACACGGGTGCTTTTGTTTTCATCGGTTGTGAAAACAATGAGATTCTTAACTCCTCGACCATAAAATACAATTCTTTCAGGCGAGGGTCATCTTTAAACTTGAATAATTTTTCCATCCATTGATCAATTTGGTCAATGGCGGAATTGTCCCTTTGTAGATTATTGGGCAAGCGCTCTAAACGCAAGATCAAGGCTTTCAAATAACGTGGAAATTCGCTCCATACATCGGAAGGTTTACGATATACAAAGTCTGAAAGGCTCATTAAATCAAGCTGATCTTCAATATCATTAATATTTTTTTCAAACACAGAATGGTCTAAAACCAATAATTTCCGGCGAATTTCCTGCCACTGGATATAAATATCCGTGATCTCTTTCAGGGCAACTTGACCATAAGTCAGGAAAGATTTTTTTACATCTTCAACCAGCTTTTGGAACTCTTGCGCATTGACAGGCAGCTCATTAATGGACATGTGTAGTGTGGCATAAACTAACATTTGTTCCAGTTGCGCTTTATCTCCAAGTGGCGAATAAGCCAGCGCCAAAGGTTTGGAAATCTGTTTTTTCAACTGGCGGGTCAAGTCTCCGAGTTGCATATGCACCAGTCGGATCACCCCTTCACGATGTTTTTTAACCGCTTCAGCCTGATCATTAAAAGTCTGAATCACCACACCCGATTCATCTTTCTGCTCCAGGGCAGAAAAAGCTTTAGTCGGAACCAGCGCCTGGTACTGCTTGACCACGACACCGGTGACTTTTTGTGAGGCTTCAAATACAAAGCTTTCCGGGAAGGTTTTAAATTCACCTTTAAGCTGTTTGACCGGACTATGCGTTTCAGTCCGACAGCGCGCTTTCAGCTCGGCAAGATCACGCCCCTGCTCAATGACACGACCTTTTTCATCAGTCACTTTAATAAAAGGCAACAGATATTGGTCTACCCGGTCAAAGCTGAAATCTTTCTCCGTGATTTGTTCGCCTCGCAGCTGGAATGCCAAGAAACTAAAAATATGTTTCTGTAAATCCTGCGCATCTACTTTTGCTATGAGTTTTTGTGCAGTATCCGGAATCGGCACCAGATTACGGCGCTTATCCTTCGGCAAAGCTTTTAGCAATGCTTCAATCAGATCCAGACGCCAACCCGGAATCCCCCATGACCAGATACCTTCATCGACCTGGGCCAAGGCTTGCAGGGGAATTTTAACTGTCGCGCCATCTTCATCATGACTCGGGTCAAAACGATAGGTTGCAGCCAGACGCAGGCTACCATTGTGCAAATAGTCCGGAAATTGTTGTGTCGTCGGCCGGTCATTCAGCCATAGCGCATCATCATCGACAAATAAATAACGCGGATTCTGAGGCTCAACCGTGGCACGCCAGTCTTCAAAAGTACGACGGCTGGCCACTTCAGGCGGCACTTTCGAGGCATAGAACTGGTAAATGGTTTCTTCATCAACCACTAGATCACGACGGCGTAATTTGTCTTCTACTCGCTCGACTTCTTCCAGTTTAAGCAAGTTATGCTTTAAAAATGGTGGAGTAATGCCTAAATGCCCAGTGGTTAAAGCATCCCGCAAGAAAATTTCATGCGCGGCCGCCTGATCTACTTTTTCATAATTGATTGGGCGTTTCGGCTCAATAATCAGACCAAATAATGAAATCTGATCATAGGCATTCACCACACCAGCTTTTTTCGACCAGTGCGGTTCAAAATAATGATGCTTGAGCAGGTCACGCGCGGCCAGCAGAATCCATTCCGGCTCAATCTTGGCTAGGGTACGCAAATACACCTGGGAAGTCTCGACCATTTCAAAGGCCATCACCCACGGCGTATTGGTCTTGTGCAAGGTAGAAGCTGGGAAAATCCGTGCTTTTTGCTGACGCACCGCCATAAAAACATTACGCTCATCGGTCTTGTTGGCGATAAATGATAAGAGACCGGTCAACAAGGCACGGTGCAGATTCTCATAACTGGCTTTATTTTCATTAAATGACAGTTTTAAACCCTTAGCCAAATCCACCAGCTGCTCATGAGTTTTCTTCCATTCACGTAAACGCAGCCAGCTCAGGAAGTGATTACGCGCAAAAGTACGGCGCTTATTTTCACTCATGCTGCCGCGGTTATTATGCAGCGTCTCCCAGAGTTTGATATAGAACAGGAAATCAGAATCGGCTTCACGGAATAGTGCATGTTTCTGATCCGCCTGCATCTGCTTGTCCGCAGGGCGTTCACGCGGGTCCTGAACTGCAAGTGCGGCCACAATCACCAGCACTTCATTCAGCACGCCAAAATGTGCACCACCAAGAATCATGCGGGCCAGACGTGGATCGATCGGCATTTTCGCCATTTGCTGACCGATCTTGGTTAAGCCACGGCTTTGAAGTCTCCCTTTCTCGAAGGGTGAGGCGTTATGCGACGCAAGAGAGGGATTTGCTTGATCATCTTCAGTTTTAGGAGAATTTTTCTCAGCCATTGCCCCCAGTTCAATGAGGAGCTTGCGGCCATCATTGACCAAACGATGATCTGGTGGTTCGATGAAATCAAAATCTTCGAGTGAACCCAAGCTCAGACTTTGCATCTGCAAAATTACAGATGCCAGGTTGGTTCGCTTTATTTCTGGTTCGGTAAACTCAGGACGGCTGAGGAAATCATCTTCAGAATACAGACGAATACAGACACCCGGTGCAATACGGCCACAGCGGCCTTTACGCTGATTGGCTGCTGCCTGAGAAACGGCTTCAATTGGTAGACGTTGCACCCGTGAACGATAGTTATAACGCGAAATACGGGCAAAACCGCTATCAATCACATACCGGATATTCGGAACGGTTAAAGCTGTTTCTGCTACGTTGGTGGCAATAATAATGCGTCGCCCGCCACCAGAAGGATTAAAGATTTTCTGCTGTTCGGCCAGCGCCAGACGCGCATATAAAGTTAATACTTCCGTATGGCGTGGCCCATGTTTGATCAGGGTTTCCTGTAACTCGCGAATTTCCTGCTCGGTACTGGCAAAAATCAGGATATCGGCATGTTCGGGATGACCTTTTTCCTGTGCATCCTGAAAGCATTCTTCGACTGCTTTGACCACAGCGCGAGGCAGGTTTTCTTCAAAATCATCAAACTCATCATCATCACTACCGCCAATGCTCATTTCCGAGATCGGGCGATAACGCAGCTCTACCGGGAAGCTGCGGCCTTCCACTTCAAAAATTGGTGCACCATTAAAGTAACTGCTAAAACGGTTTACATCCAGGGTTGCTGAAGTAATGATGACTTTCAGATCGGGACGACGTGGCAATAGCTGCTTCAGATAACCCATAATGAAGTCGATATTCAGCGAACGTTCATGCGCTTCATCAATAATAATCGTGTCATATTTGGTCAGGTATCGGTCATGCGTCAGTTCGGCCAGTAAAATACCGTCTGTCATCAAACGCACAATTGAGTCTTGTGAACCCTGTTCCGTAAAACGTACTTTAAAGGAAATTGATTCACCGAGTTTTTCGCCAACTTCTTCGGCAATACGCTGTGATACGCTGCGGGCTGCCAGTCGACGCGGCTGGGTATGTCCGATCATTCCGGTCAGGCCACGTCCAGCCAGCATAGCAATTTGCGGTAACTGGGTGGTTTTACCAGAACCGGTTTCACCAGCTACAATAATAACCTGATGCTTTTGAATCGCGGTAATCAGCTTGTCAGCATACTGGGTTACCGGCAGATCCTGATTTAGCTTGATGTTCGGAAGACGCTCAAGCCGTTGCCGTACTTTCAGATTGGATTTTTCAAATAATTCCTGATACTGCTTAGCATCTGCGTCTTTCCCTTTTTTCAGTCGATTTAAACGGTGACGGTCACGCGCCATTATCCATTGATCTACATTTAAATGACTCTGCACAGAGAAAACACCCACATCAAAAAACCGGAAAGGTTTATTTTACTTGGTTCATTAGATTTCAGATAGTCGTAGTTCTGTTAAGTGCCGGACAAATTGGCTTTGGCTGCCTGATTTCTCTCAATTCCGCACTATAAACCTGTCAAAATATCTAAATGACACGCATGAGTTTCCCTGATTAGATTTAATCATAAGTCCAAGTTTGGAATTGATATTTAAATTATTTTGTGGAAATTATGCTTTTTTCCGAATTGACCCTTGAATTTTTTGGTTTCAACATCATGTTTGCTAGCACGAGGAAAAAGAGATAATTTTGTCATCAGGCCATCATCTTGATGCTGCTCAATGAACAAAGCGATTTTGCCAAAGTGGCGCGTTTTTACTTAATTCGGTTTTTCCGATGTTTGTAATGTAAAAATACCATTTTAGCATCAACCAAAATTTCGATACTCTTATTCAAAATCAAAGACTACCTCAATCATGGAGACAATGATGAGCTTAATTAATACTGAAGTTAAACCATTTAAAGCAACTGCATTCCAAAACGGCAAATTCATTGAAGTTACTGAAGCTGACCTGAAAGGCAAATGGTCTGTTGTATTCTTCTACCCAGCTGACTTCACTTTCGTTTGCCCGACTGAACTTGGTGACCTTGCTGACAACTACGCTGAATTCCAAAAACTAGGCGTTGAAATCTACTCAGTTTCTACTGACACGCATTTCACTCACAAAGCTTGGCACGATTCTTCAGAAGAAATCAAAAAAATCCAGTATGTAATGGTTGGTGATGCAAACTGGACTCTTGCTAAAAACTTTGACGTATTAATCGAAGCTGACGGCCTTGCTGATCGTGGTACTTTCGTGATCGATCCAGAAGGTAAAATCCAAATCGTTGAAATCAACGCTGGTGGTATCGGCCGTGACGCTCAAGAACTTCTTCGTAAAGTTAAAGCAGCTCAGTATGTACACGCTCACCCAGGCGAAGTTTGCCCAGCTAAATGGAAAGAAGGCGATGCAACTCTTGCTCCTTCAATCGACCTAGTGGGTAAAATCTAATTTTAATTAGATTGAACTGATTCAAAAAAACCACGCTTTTTAGCGTGGTTTTTTATGGTTTGAACTTTTATGTCAGTGCAATACTGGATTTTATTTTTTTAAATTATTTTGTTAGGACTTTAAATATTGCAGTCCTATTTCTTTCTTGATCCATCATATAAAAATTCAGGCATATCTTTTGCTTCGCTTTCTCATAATCCTTACCGATTCTTACAATTGAGCTATACATCTGCAGAGCCATATGGCATAAGTTCAAATGATAAGATAAGAAATATTCAGTGGAGGAACGCATATGCAAAAACTGCTTACCGTGATTTCTTGGAAATACAATCCCTCAAGCCGCCACCTGAAAATTGTATACAGTAATGGTCATGCCGAGCTGTATCATCCCGTACCTGAATTTATTTATGACAACCTGTTAAGACGCCAAGACAAAGCCGCATTCGTAGAAAAGTATCTCGAATATAATTTACATTTTAATAAAATTTGCATGGATTGAAGTGAATCCATTTAACGAAATCCCAGCATCAGCAAAACTGCGCCTATGGGTACAATACTCATGATAAAACGTGGGTCTTGCTGAATTAAGGCAATAAACTCTTCGACTTCTGCTGCATGTGAAATGACATTATCGACCACCAGTAACCCGCCCTTTGCTTTAAGTAATCGACTCAAATGTGGCCAGTAACTGACATAAGCATCTCGTTCAGCATCTAACAGGATAAAATCAAATATTTCCTGTTCTGCCTCCAGATAAACCTGAGCATCAATTACTTTAAAATTGATTAAATCTGCAAGATCTATTTCTGTCGCATATTGCTTTGCCTGAGTAACCCGTTCTGCATCAACTTCAAGTGTTGTAATCATGGCTTGAGTCTGCCGAGCCGCTTCTGCCAGCCATAAGGTGGAATGACCAGTAGAGGTGCCAATTTCCAGAATATTTTTCGATTGTTGTGCACGAATCAGCATAGACAAAAATTGACCGGATTCTGGCTCTATATTCCGGTATCGGTGCAGGCGATCTGCCTGCTTAAGATCATGCCTATGAAATTTTTCATATAATTCTTGCATGAATATTTCAAATTCATCTGAGTTTTGCATCACTCTTCCCTGAGTCTGTTGGGCTTAAAGTGCCTGAATCAATTTAAAACGCTCCACTTCACGATCATCGTTGGTGGTAATGGTTTCAGTGAACATCGTTAAAGGACGTACCCAAATTGAATAATCACCGTAGAGACATTGATAAACCACTAGCTTTTCTTCAGTTTCACTGTGCGTGGCGACATTAAACACCTGATAAAGCTGTCCCTTATAATGTTGATAAATACCGCGTTGTAATTCCATCATTCGAGTCTCAAATATCTTGTTTTAATCTTAGCTGAAAATCCTTATTCTTGCTCTAAACTACTTGAAAATTAATCTTTCGCCCCCATATAGAACTTTGAAATTAATGATGAATTTTTTAATAAATCTGTAAATCCGATCAATAAAATAAAAACAAACTGTTTTACCTATTTATTCAATTCATTTAATATCCTGTTATCAAATAAACATTTACTCCTTTGGAGACGTTAGCAATGTTAGACCAAAATACTTCAGCTCAACTTAAAACCCTATTAGAACGTTTGGAAGGCCCGATTGAACTGGTGGCTACCCTTGATGGCTCTGACAAGTCAGACAAGATCAAGGAACTGGTCGAAGAGATTGCGGCACTTTCTGATCAGGTGACTACCCGTTTTGATGGCAGCAACAAACGTGTGCCAAGTTTTGGTATTGCCAAGGCCGGTGAACAGCCACGCGTGTTCTTTGCAGGCTTGCCAATGGGCCATGAGTTCACTTCGCTGATCCTGGCATTGCTGCAAACTTCCGGTTATGCACCGAAAGTCTCGGATGAAGTTCTGGCGAATATCAAGAGCCTGGGTGTTCAATCTAATTTTGACGTGTTCGTATCGTTAAGCTGCCATAACTGTCCGGATGTGGTTCAGGCACTCAACCTGATTGCCATCTATAACCCGGGCACTACTGCCACCATGATTGATGGGGCTTTCTTCCAGGACGAAGTCGAAGAACGCAAAATCATGGCGGTGCCGATGGTATTCCAGGACAACCAGCATATCGGTCAGGGTCGTATGACACTGGAAGAAATCATTGCCAAGCTGGATAGCAATACCGCTGCCAAAGATGCGGAAAAGCTGAATGCCAAAGATGCCTTTGATGTCCTGGTGATCGGTGGTGGACCTGCAGGGAATACTTCTGCGATCTATGCAGCACGCAAAGGCATTAAAACCGGGATCGTGGCTGAACGCATGGGCGGTCAGGTCATGGATACCATGGATATTGAAAACTTCACGTCTGTACAGAAAACTCAAGGTCCTAAATTTGCAGCCGAGATGGAAGCCCACGTGCGTGAATACGGGGTTGACATCATGAACCTGCAACGGGTATCCAACATCAAAGGTGCAGATGAAACTGCCAATGGTCTGGTGGAAGTGACCTTAGAGAATGGTGCCAAACTGGAATCTAAAACCGTGATTCTGTCGACCGGTGCACGCTGGAGAGAGATGAACGTTCCAGGTGAGCAGGAATACAAAACCCGTGGTGTGGCATATTGCCCGCACTGTGATGGTCCTCTGTTCAAAGGCAAACGTGTCGCTGTGATTGGTGGCGGTAACTCGGGTGTCGAAGCTGCGATTGACCTGGCAGGGATTGTAGAGCATGTCACGCTGGTCGAGTTTGATACCAAACTACGTGCGGATCAGGTGCTGCAAGACAAACTCAACAGTCTGCCAAACACCACCGTGATCAAGAATGCCTTGTCGACTGAAGTACTGGGTGATGGTGCACAGGTGACGGGTCTGAAATACAAAGACCGTGCCACAGATGAAGAGCATGTGGTTGAGCTGGCAGGAATCTTCGTGCAGATCGGTTTGTTGCCAAATACGGACTTCTTGAAAGAAACCCCAGTTGAGCTAACCAACCGTGGCGAGATCGTGATTAACGACCGCAACGAAACCAATGTGAAAGGGGTGTTTGCAGCAGGTGACTGTACCACAGTGCCGTACAAGCAGATCATCATCGCGACCGGTGAAGGTGCCAAGGCATCCTTGTCTGCTTTTGATTACATCATCCGTTCAGGGCAGTAAGTTTTAGACTAGCTCAAATAAAGCCCGCTTGATGCGGGCTTTATTTTTAATTGATGTTGTCATTATCTTTTTAGATTCAACTATATTTTCAAATAATGAATCATTTAATCATTTTCTTGATATGATCTTAGTCATGTAATTAATTTTTATCCTATATAGATACTATGTAATTGTCGGCAATCTCGTCTTGTCAGCCTAGAAAAGCTCTCCTATGATAGAGCAACAAATCATCTTTCATGATCGAAGAATAAAAAGGATAACATCCTGGGAGAAGAAAAATGCAGTATCAATATCATTGTGCCTGCTGTGAAAAAGTAGTCGACTCTACAGAAAAATCATGCTCAAACTGCGGCTCACATCATATCCGCAGCCCTTTTGGTTTTTGGGTTTTGTGTCTAGTAGCCTGCCTCGTTACAGCAATTGTGTTTAAAGTGGTGCATTTGTATGTGCAGTCACAACAAGAAGTTCCTGTACAACACTCATTATTGGATGTTTTAAAAGAAGAAGATAAAAGACTTCGCTAAATTTATTCATCTGACAGTAAAGACCTGTTGGTTCAAACAGGTCTTTTTATTAATCTTGAATAATTCAGATAGCTATGCGGAAAATAGCCTCATCAAATCCAGATTTGATTTACAATAGCTGTGGATTTGAATGAGAGATGTACCATGGTTCAGTTAATTAAAAAAGGTGGATTGCGTGAGCGCGCCAACCGTAGCCGCAGCTATCAAGGCTCTGAAAATACTGAAACCACTTTAAAGCCTAATCGTTATCAAATGGCAGTTAAAACACCAGACAATTTAGCCTCTCCTGCCCAGACCTCACCAATATCTCCAGCATTAAATGAAGATATACCACTTAATTCATCAGAATAAGTGCGTCATACCATAACCACAATGCAAATAGCAGAAATAGTCCGCCTGAAATCATATCAATATAACTCCCCGAACGCTGGTACAAGGTTTTAATTTTTGGTTGGGAAATCAGCATCATCAATAAAGCAAACGTAATAAAGGTCTGCAAGGGAATAATCACAGCCAACTGTGTTTTCAAATAATCGGAAGCAGACGAACTCAAGGCCAGTGAAAATACGCTACTAAAATAGATCAGTGTTTTAGGATTAGAAAGGTTGGTCCATAAGCCCAACATAAAATAGTTTTTAGCTTGCACCTGTCCATTTGTATCGTCGTCAGTCTGATGTCTATTTTTAAAGCTATGCACACCACCCTTTAACATGGCCCATCCCATTTTAGCCAAGAATATGCCACCCAAAAGCATTAAGGCGTGCTGGACCCATGGAAACTGGTCAATTAACACAGTAAAACCCGCAAGTGTCAGTACTACCCAAACCACAATACCGGCAGAGATCCCTGCAATAATTTTCAAGGCATTCTGGCGTGTGGTAGATGCGGCACTTTTGGCAATGAGCAAAATATCGGGACCGGGACTGAGTTGAGCAACAAAATGCAGGAGACAGATCGTAAAAAGCAGAGACATTAAAATAAGGTAAATTTATAAAAATATATTATAACGTTTGTTCAAAGAGATTAGAAAGCTCCAATAAAAAACCGAATCATCAGATTCGGCTTAAATAGAGTTTTTTAAATAAAACATTTATTTTGGATTGATATCTTTCATTTCAATTTTTTTCGCCTCAGGTCTCACTTCACGTGCTTCACCATCAATAATGGTGGAATCACCGCGACCTGATTGCTGATTTTGCATATCCTGCATTTGACGCATCATCTCGGCAAATGGGTTCTGGCCTTGTGCCCCACCCATATCGCCCATCATGCCACCCATCATTTTTTCCATCATGAGTTGCTGACGTTTCATCATCGCTTTCATTATAGCAGCCTTAAAAACCTGCTGAACCGCTGGAATGAGCATCAATACTGCCAATACGTCGGTAATCAATCCAGGAATAAGCAGAAAGAAACCTGCCAGAATTTTAGGTAAATTTCCTGTTAATGCAGGATCTGCACTCATCTGTCCCATCTGCATTTGCTGCATTTGTGGCATTACACCGGCCGAGTATTTACGGATCATATTCATACCAATAAAAAATGCGGCCACAAACCAGAAAAATACGTACCACATGCTCCCGACGAGGTCACCCACGCCAATCCAGACAAATACTTCTAGGATTAAGCCTGCAAGGATAATAAGAAATAATTTCATGAAAATTAATCTAATCTCAGTAAAATAAATAATAGGATGCTGGAATCAACTGCTTCATCAGGATCAAGCTTTTTTGATACGCTTATGTAACAATATGGGCATTATTCTATTTTTAAAGTGCGGGCATGTCATTAATTATTGGGATTGACCCCGGTTCTCGTTTAACCGGTTACGGAATTATCGAAAAAGACGGCTCCAAACTGACTTTTGTTGATGCCGGCACCATCAGAACAGAAACGACAGAAATGCCTGAACGTTTAAAACGGATCTTTGCCGGCGTGGAGCGCATTGTAAAATTTTATGGTCCCACTGAAGCTGCAGTCGAACAGGTCTTTATGGCACAAAATCCGGATTCTGCCTTAAAACTCGGTCAGGCCCGTGGTGCTGCTGTTGCGGCACTGGTCAATCTGGATTTGAAAGTCGCTGAATATACTGCGCGCCAGATCAAGCAGTCGGTAGTGGGTTATGGCGCTGCGGATAAAGAACAGGTGCAGATGATGGTAATGAATATTCTAAAACTCAGCATCAAACCGCAGCAGGATGCCGCCGATGCTTTAGCTGCTGCTATTTGTCATGCCCACGCCTCAGGCAGTATGAGTAAAATGGCGGTATTGAATGCGTTGGGTGGTATGGCACGCGGCCGGAGTCGCGTCAGTAGCCGTCGTCGATAAGGTTTAACGCAATATACTAAAGTCTTGAACATCGAGATCGGATTTCAGATATTCCTGAATAATCGCTTGTACAGTTGCACGAGCAGGCCCTTGCCAACTTCGTGCAATCATTTCGCTAAGCTGTGAATCTGTTCCAACAATAACCGCCTCCACTTCACCCGTACTCAAGTTCTGCACACGCCCTTTCAGCCCAAGTGCTTGAGCCTGCTCGGCAAACCAGTAACGGTATCCGACTCCTTGGACTTGGCCTGAAATATTCAGTTTGATGACTGGCACACTATTCTCCTTAGCGATTCACAACCTGATAAATCGCATGTTTCATATTTTGAGCCTGTAAACCGCGTTCGCCATTTTTGGCCAGTTCATCACCTGCAAGTGCATGCAGCGTCACAATTTCATGCAAATAAATTTTTTGCGCAAATTGCGCCTTTAGACTGGCAATCATGCCGGCCAGCACATCCCCCATTCCGCCCGTGCCCATACCGGCATTCCCGGCATTGCAGATGTAAAGCCTTTCTTCCAGAATCAGGCTGCCTGAACCTTTTAGCACCCACTGTCCCTGATATTTTTGTTGCAGGGCATGAATGGCTGCAATCCGATCCATTTCCACTTCCGCAGTGCTACATGCTAGCAAAGTTGCAGCTTCTCCTGGATGTGGTGTGGCATAAGTCTGGGAATTCAAAACTTGAGGCTGCTTGGCCAGAAACCATAAGGCATCCGCATCCAAAACAACCTCCAGATCAGATTGCTGAGTCAGCTCAAACCAAGCTGTATATTGTTGCTCTGACCAAGAATCACGACCTAATCCCATGCCAAAACAGACTGCATCGACCTGCTGAATCAATGCTTGGCGTTGCTCCTGAGTTAAAAGATTGATATCACGCAGCATGACATTTGGTGCACGTGACAAAATCGCAGTATGGTGTTTTGCATCACAAACGATGGTGACTTTACCTGCTCCTGCAGCAAAGGCCGCCTCTGCCGCCATGATCACTGCTCCGCCCATATCGGCATGACCACCAATCACCAAGACATGACCATAACTGCCTTTATGACCAAAGGCTTCACGCTTGGGCAATTGAATCTGATGTGATGCAAGCTGGGCAATCGGTTGAAGTTCTGCGTCTGTTGGAATAGCAGAAATCAGTTCGATCTTGCCCGCATATTCTTTGCCTTGTCCGGTAAACAGTCCTGCCTTAAGCCCTAAACCCGTGAAAGTATAGTCAGCCTTGATCGCTACTGGCAAAGGCTGACCGGTATTGGCATCCAGTCCACTCGGAATATCGATCGAGATTTTGAGTCCAGTTTGCTGATTGACCGTTTGAATAACATTTTGCCAGTCAGAATCCAGTTGACGGTTTAGACCAATTCCGAATAAGGCATCGATATAGGCCTCATATTCGGTTTGAAAGTCAAAATGCGAATAAGGCTGCAAGTCAGCCTGTTTGGCATCTTGAATCGCTTTGACCAGATCTGGAGATGGGCCAAGCTCTGCCGCATAAATATCAACTTGGAAACCGGCCTGTTTGAGATATTTGGCTACGAGATAACCATCACCGGCATTATTGCCCGGACCACAGCAGACAGCGATCTTTTTAATTTTTTGCTCGGAAAATAAGGTGATCAGCCGCTGACTAATCCCCCAGGCGACTTGTTGCATTAAACCATAGGAACTATTTTGCTGCTGAAACCAGCGCTGCTCCCATGCTTGTAGATCGCGGCTATGGTAAACTTGTTGCTGCATTTCTTATTCCCTGTCTTTGGTTTATGACAACTCCCGATTCTCACGCGCAAATTCAAGTTTATCAACAAGATCCAGCCGAACTAAAAGCATGGATTAAAGCGCAGGCTTTAGAATTGGGTTTTTCTGATTGTGTCATTGCCAAACCGGATGCTCAAGCAGAATTAGTACGCTTACAGGAATATCTGGATCGTGGTTATCATGGTGATATGAAGTTTCTGGAAGACAATCTGGAAAAACGCGCCAATCCCGCCTTACTGGTTCCCAGCACACGCAGCATTATCTGTGTGCGTATGGATTATCTGGTCGAGGCACCAGAACCACGTTATATCCCTTATGCACCTAACTCTGCCATTATCGCGCGTTATGCCCGTGGCCGGGATTATCACAAAACCATGCGGGGTCGCTTGAAAACCCTGGCAACAAGAATCCGGGAAAAAGTCGGAGATTTTGAATCACGCCCATTTGCCGATTCTGCGCCAATTTTTGAAAAATCGCTGGCTGAAAGTGCAGGTATGGGCTGGACAGGTAAACACACCCTTCTGATTCATAAAACATCCGGCTCATTCTTTGTTTTGGGTGAATTGTTTACTTCATTGGAACTGCCTTTTGATGAACCTGCAACGAAACATTGTGGCTCCTGTACTGCCTGTATCGACATTTGTCCGACTCAAGCCATTGTAGAACCGTATATGCTGGATGCACGACGCTGTATCGCCTATCTGACCATCGAATATAAAGGCATTATTCCAGAAGATTTGCGACGCGGAATTGGCAACCGTGTTTTTGGTTGTGATGACTGCCAGCTGATTTGCCCCTGGAATAGTTTTGCCCAAGTCACCTCAGTAGAGGATTTTCAGTCACGGCATGGCTTGGATCAGGTCAGTTTACTGGACTTATGGCAATGGGATGAAGCCACCTTTTTAAGTACGACTGAAGGCAGCCCGATGCGTCGTACGGGTTATCAAAGTTTTATGCGCAATATCGCCATTGGTTTGGGCAATGCGCCTTTTGATGGGCAGATTATTCAGGTCCTTCAGCAACAGCGTGATCAGCATGATGAAATTGTACAGGTACATATCGATTGGGCGATTCAAGAACAACTGGCAAAATCCAGCTAATTTTCCCTCACCATTAAAATATATTTCAACTTTACCTAGATTCACAGTTTCACTTAAAAGCCTTACACACCCATGTTTCAGACTATGGCATAAATAAAAAGAGTCAGAAATGAAGTGGAGGAAAGATGATGTCATCAAAAAATCCAAATCAAGAACTGCTTGAGCAGCTTCAGCATGACCAGCAGAAGCAACAACAGCAACAGCCGCAACATGGCCCGATTAATTCCCCAAAAAACAATCAGCATGAACAGGATCAGCGCGTGTTTAACAAACAGCACCGTAGTGATCTGCATGGCCAGGATATTCATGGAAATCACAGTAATAAATAATCTGGTAACTGAAAAACAAAGCTCACCTCGTGTGGGCTTTGTCATTTATATAAGGTCATATTTTGCTAGTGAAGCAAGGTCGAATTTTTATTAAGATGAACCGAATGATAAATAAGCATAGATAGGGAAAGAGATGAACAGTAGTGATGCGGTACGTAATGATTGGTCACGTGAAGAAATACAAGCACTTTATCAGCAGCCTTTAATGGACCTAGTGTTCCAGGCGCAACAGGTTCATCGTGAACATTTCACCGCCAATACCGTTCAGGTCAGTACCCTGCTCTCAATTAAAACCGGTAAATGTCCTGAAGACTGTAAATACTGCTCACAATCAGCGCATTATGATTCCAAACTGGAAGCTGAAAAACGCATTGCAGTCAATAAAGTGATTCAGGAAGCCAAACAGGCGCTGGCATCAGGCAGTTCACGTTTTTGTATGGGGGCTGCATGGCGCAACCCGCATGAACGCGATATGCCTTATGTGCTGGAAATGGTACGTGAAGTTAAAGCACTCGGTCTGGAAACCTGCATGACACTGGGGATGCTAAATGGATCTCAGGCTGAACGCTTGAAAGATGCGGGACTGGATTATTACAACCATAATCTGGACACTTCTCGTGAATACTATTCACATATCATCAGCACGCGTAGCTTTGATGATCGTCTGGATACTCTGGATCATGTACGTCAGGCTGGTATGAAAGTCTGTAGTGGCGGTATTGTGGGTCTGGGTGAAAGTCGTGATGACCGAATTGGTTTGTTATATGAACTTGCAACTCTGGCAATTCATCCTGAATCTGTGCCAATTAATATGTTGGTGCCGATTGAAGGTACACCGATGGCAGATGTAGAAAAACTGGATGTGATTGAATGGATTCGTACTATTGCCGTGGCACGCTTGCTAATGCCTAAAAGTTATATTCGCCTTTCTGCCGGCCGCGAATCCTTAAGCGATTCGGATCAGGCTTTGGCGTTTATGGCCGGTGCCAATTCTATTTTTTCTGGTGAAAAACTGCTGACGACCCCTAATACATCCCAAGGCCGGGATCAGCAACTTTTTGCAAAATTAGGTTTAGTTGCAGAACAGCCAAAACCGAGTGTTCGCAGTCTGGCTACAGATGCAATGGCAAGCTAATCACTGTTTAAGTTAATGAACTCGCAGAAAAGTTATGTGCAGTAATTAAAATGCCATAACGGGCATTCAGATAATCTCCGACTCGGATTTGATCTACTCCATTGGCATGATGCACCATCAGCGCTTGCGTGACTGCATCATAGCTAAAGGAGTCATAACTATCTTGATGCAGGCTGAGCCAGTGCAGCGTATCTGCCAGGTTGCTGTCTACGATATAGGTATCTGCATGAAAATCTTTACTCATATGCCTGTTCATCGTGATGAAATTTCCCTTTAATTTTAACGGAAATTAGCCCATAACAAGCATAAAAAAAGTGAGCCATTGCTCACTTTTCTTGCAAAAACTTTAGTCCTTATTCGTACCGCACTTACGACACTCCCTGTGTTCCCCGATTTCTTGCATTTGCTCATATTCATAAATATGCAAACAAAACAATTTTCTTAAAAGCTGAAGCATCATTGAAACTCCTGTTTAATCATTTTTTTTTAATACGCTTCTTAAGATATTCCGTCCTGAAACATCATGATTTTTGACTAAAAAATCATCTCATATTAATTAGCATAATTTTTTCAGTTGTAAAATGCATTTCATCTACTTTTCACTTTTTTTGCAGATATTCTTTAAACTACATCACAATTATTCCATAAATATGAGCTTTTTTTGATTAAAGAGGATGTTTATGGAATCTAGATAACAAAAGTAATATCTGAGGGAGATGCTTTTTTATTAAGCTGGGAACGAAGAATCTTTATTTAAAGGCAAACTAGAAAAGTTCATTATCAGTGGAGGCAACCCATTTTAAGTCATTCGAGATAAGAGCGACGATCAACTAAGTGAATTGCTTACTTCAGATTTCATAATATCCAAAAACAAAAAACCACCTAGGATTAATGCACCTAAGTGGTTGTTTTATATGGTGGGCCCAGACAGACTTGAACTGTCGACCAACGGATTATGAGTCCGCTGCTCTAACCAACTGAGCTATAGGCCCTATATGCTGAAAACTTTATTTATCAATAAGTTCAGGCGTCATGAATACTAGCTAAGATTTTTTGGAAAGACAAGTGCTTTTATAACTGCTTGAACATTTAGGCAGCAATCATGGGCGACTTGTCTTAGTCAAAATTCAGTTACTTAAGACTTCAGTATAGGAGGCATATAGAAAAATGAGATACATGCTGCATCATTTAAGACAAATGAGCCTGTCATCTTGAATTTAATCCGGTCTACTAAGGGTAAAACTGATAGATTTAAGGTCTTAGTATATCTATAAGGTATTAAAATTCTTTATTGCTCAGGCAGCACTGTTAAAGGAATAGCCTTGAGCTCAAGAAGATAGAATGACTAGAATTCAGACTTCATTTCTTCGTCTTTATGTAAATCCTGCTTAATTTCGATCAAAGACCATACAATTATAAGCGCAAAAATCAATAGGGAGACTACGAAGGCTGTCATGTACGTCATACTTTTCAATCTCAGAGTAGAAAGAATAAGAAAATAGAAAAGACCTGTATCAGTCTTCTTCTTCGACAAAAGTCTAATAACTAAAGTGTGCTCTGGGTAGTCATTTTTTCATCATTTTAAGACTTTTTTTGTATCTAATGATATTTTTAAGATCTTAATATTGTTTTATTTATATATATTAACTCTTAATCTTGCAGCTTAAAAAGATGAATAAATCATAGATTTTTACATTATTCGCTGATTTTATTGGAAAGCCTATTGACTGTATGGGCGAACAAGATGAAATTATGCAGTTCTCTACATACAGCTTTTACTTCTCCGTACTTATGCTAAATAAATTCCTTGGCGAATCTGCATTTAAACTTGCAGGTTGGCAATATCATGTCGAACCCGATGTGCTTGAAGATAAACAGGTCATTATTGGGTTTGAACATACCTCAATGATGGATGCGGTACTGTCAATTGCCCTGTTCCAGATTTATGACCTCAAGGTTCATACCTTGATTAAAAAAGAATTATTTAAAGGACCGTTTAAACCGCTATTGAACGCTGTGGGTGGTATTCCGGTTGACCGCAAGGCCAGTAAAGATATCGTGACCCAGATGGTGGAACATTTTCAGAACAATGAAAAGTTCAATCTGGTGATTGCTCCCGAAGCAACACGGGCTAAACAAGGTGAAGCACGCAAACCAATCCGTACCGGTTTCTGGCATATTGCCAAGGCTGCCAATGTACCAATCGTGTTGTTATACGCCAATTCCAAAACTAAGCAAGGTGGCATTCTTGGCAAGATCTATCCGACAGACCTTGCGCATGACCTGGCTTTGATCAAGCAACTATATAAAGACAAGGTTGGCCTGGATATCGTTATTCCAGAATAAGCTTTTTAAAAATAAAAGCACGGACATAATCAGCGATTCTGCTGTTTATGTCCAAGTCATCTGTCCATATAAATGTATAAATAGAATTATAAATCCCCCTATCCTCTTTCTATTTTTCCTCGATATTTCACTTTTTTTGTTTTTATCCTGAAATCTCAAATCCAGGCACTTTTTTTTAAAAAAACGCTTATGGTAGAATTTCGGCATTCTGATAGGCATACAGCCAATCTACAAGGAGCATAGTTCGCATGGCGGGTCATTCCAAGTGGGCCAATATTAAGCATCGCAAAGCAAAACAAGATGCGAGTCGTGGTAAAGTTTTTACCAAATACATTCGTGAATTAACCACTGCTGCAAAGCTTGGTGGTCCAGATACTGCAAGCAACCCTCGTCTACGTGCTGTGGTTGAAAAAGCATTATCAGTGAATATGACACGTGACGTGATCAACCGTGCCATTCAACGTGGTGCTGGTGGCGAAGATAACGACGACCTGAAAGAAGTGACCTACGAAGGTTATGGTGTAGGTGGTGTTGCGGTTATTGTTGAAACCATGACTGACAACTTGAACCGTACTGTGCCTGACGTACGTCATTGCTTCTCTAAAACTGATGGTAACTTAGGCACCAATGGTTCGGTGGCATTCCTGTTCACGAAACGTGGTGAGATCACTTTTGAAGATGTGTCTTTGGAAGATCAAATCATGGAAGTGGCATTAGAAGCAGGTGCTGAAGACATCGAAGTCACTGAAGATGATATCTTGGTCATTACCACACCTGAAGCCTTCGGTGAAGTTCAAGATGCTTTAACTGCTGCAGGTTTAAAATCTGACAATGCTGAAGTAGTGATGAGTCCTTCAACCAAAGCAGAAATCACAGACATCGATCAAGCGAAAAAAATCATGAAAATGATTGATATGCTTGAAGATCTGGATGATGTACAAAACGTTTATACCAACGTTGAATTCTCAGACGCAGTTTTAGCAGAACTTGATGCTTAAATATGTCTGATTCAAAAAACGCACCTTAGGGTCACTGCTGTCCCATAGTTTGCTTTAAATAAAAAAACCTGAGTCCTAACAGTTAAAATATGAGTGCAAACAAACACTTTAACGACCAGGATTCAGGTTTTGTCACATCAGAATACCGTATTTCATGAGCTAATTAAACCTGTTGTGCGACAGGATTTTGAACAACTTGCTAAAGTACACCATGTTGGACAGAAATTTAGAGCGGCTTCCCGGTGGGATCAGTTTATTGCCATATTGATGTCTCAATTCTCTTGTAGACAAAGTCTGAGAGATATTCAATCCAATTTGGAGTGCCAACAGGAAAAGCTAAGTCATCTCGGAGCAAAGTCTATTCCCCGAAGCACGCTGGCACGAATCAATGAGCAGCAGCCTGCTGCCTTGTATCAACAGCTATTTCACAAGTTGCTTAAATACTATGAACACTCAAAAGTAGCTCATAAATTTCGCTTTAAGAATCCCTTGTATTCCTTGGATGCCAGTCATATTGACCTGTCGCTTTCCTTATGTGAATGGGCCAAAGTTCACGACTCAAAAGCCAGCATGAAACTCAGCATAGGATTGAATCACAGCAATGATATTCCTGAGTTTGTTGCAGTTGAAAATGGCAAAGAAAATGACATGGTACAAGGCCGCAAATTCCAGTTTCCTGCTGGCAGCATTGTAGTTTTTGATAAAGGCTATGTCGATTACCAATGGTATGCAAATCTGACTGCTCAAAACATTGGATTTGTCACACGTTTTAGGCCTAAATCTGTGTATCAGGTGATCCAGCAACATCCAGTGCTTGAATCCAAAGGTATTCTAAAAGATGAAACCATTCAGCTGAATAGCGCACATGCCCTAAAAAGAAAAGCCCCAGTGTTAAGAAGAATTGAATATAGAGATCAGCAAAGTGGCAAGCACTTTAGCTTTCTCAGCAATAACTTTCATTTAGCCGCCTCCACCATTGCGGCGATTTATAAAGATCGTTGGAAAGTTGAGCTGTTCTTTAAGGCGATTAAGCAGAATCTCAAATTAAAAGCGTTTCTAGGCCGCAGCAGGAACGCAATTCAGACACAAATCTGGATTGCGATGATCGCCTATTTATTGGTGAGTTTCGCTCAACATTTAGGGAAAACAGGTTGGACAGTTCAACGTTTACTCAGAATAATTCAAGTGAATTTGTTTGAAAGAAGAACTTTAAAAGCTTTATTTTCACCCGATAAAATACCCATAAAACAAGAGGAAGCTCAAATGAGCTTCCTCTTGTGAAAAATTGTGGGACAGCAATGACCTTAGGGTGCGTTTTTTTATGGCTGTCCACCACCCTAGCTTTGATTAAACTTTATTGAGTAATCCGCTACAGTTAAAGACATTATATTCTTTAATCACAAAGCTGGAATGCAGTGCCACCACATGCTCAATTTTTCCAATCCGCTTAAGCAGGATTTCACTATAATTTTCCATATCCCTTGCCACCACTTCGACAATAAAGTCCGCAGACTGACCGGTGACCAAAAAGGCATTAATCACTTCGGGAATACTTTCCAGTTCTTCCAGGAATTTAGCAAAAGTATCGCTATCATGTTTGCTTAAGGATACCTGTAACAGCACATGCAGGCTGAAACCTAATTTCTGGTAATTGATTTCACGTTTTAAGCCACTGATAATATTATGATCGATTAAGTGTTTGATCCTACGATGCACCGAACTGACAGATAAATTCACCCGCTCGGACAGTTCATTCAGATTGACATCTTCATGGGTCAATATTTCTAGAATATGTTTATCGAAACGATCCAGTTCCATTTTTATACTCTTATATCAATAATCAATAGATGCAGAAAATTTTGCGCCATCTCTGTTATACAATATTTATTTATTTTTCACAAAATTTTCATATTCTGAAATTTTTTCCCAAATGGGATTTCATTTTATAAATACGGTTTTCAGGAGGGTTTAAATGACCGTTAATCGCATAAATTAAAAACATGACCAATGGTATTTTTGATTAAATCTTTATTCGCAGATTCAAATCCCAAGTGCAACACATTTGTAGTTAGTTGAAAAAGTTAGGTGTATTCATAGAATCATTAGACTTTTTCAACTCGCAATTGGAAAGCACACAATGAAGAAATACACCCAACTTTCTCAAGATGAAAGATACGAAATTTATGCTACTTTGAAAAGTAAAAGTTCAATCGCTACCCTTGCTCGGGAATTAGGACGTTCACGATCAACCATCTACCGTGAATTAAAAAGAAATACTGGGCAACGTGGATATAGAGCTCAACAGGCAGCTAAATTTGCAAGTCAAAGACGCTACCGTCCTTCATCATCAATGACAGCATTTGCCTTCGCTTATATTGATTATTTGATTGGTTTGGACTGGTCACCCGAACAAATTTCAGGTGCTTTAACACAACGCGGTTGGCTGGATGTACCTTCACATGAGTGGATTTACCAGTACATTTATCAAGATAAATCAAAAGGCGGTAAACTTCATCTACATTTAAGGCATCAGAAGAAATATCGAAAACGCGGTTACAAAAACACGGATCGTAGGGGTCAAATCATTGATAAAACAAGTATTCACTGCCGACACTAGGTCATTGATCAACGACAACGTTTAGGAGATTTCGAAGGTGACACGGTGATTGGTAAACATCATAAAGGTGCTTTATTGACTCTCGTTGATCGAAAGAGCCTGTATGTACATATTGTTCATTTAGGGCCAACAAGAGCATCCTCTCAAACGATTACTTGTGCATTAGATCGTTTACAAATGAGCCATGCTTATAGTGTGACATTTGATAATGGCAAAGAATTTTCCGAACACAAAAGAATTACTGATGCTGGCATAGAGACGTATTTTGCTGATCCTTACAAGTCTATTCAGCGAGCTAGAAATGAAAATACGAATGGTTTAATCCGTCAATATCTGCCAAAATCATCATCGTTTGATGGCGTGTCAAACGAACAAATAGAGCAGATAGAATTTGCACTCAACCATCGTCCTAGAAAAACACTAGGTTGGTATACACCGAGTGAAGTTATGGCTGGTTTTTATACCGTTGCACTTGCCGCTTGAATCCGCCATTTTTAAATTATTTAAATTGGGTAAACATGGCAACAGATAGGCTATTCCTGTCAGCCCCTACACGACTTAACCGTCCATCTTTTACAAGTGTATAGAAATAGATTAAAACAAAGGCGCTTTAAAAACAAAAATAGCGCATTTCAAAAATATTACACAAGGAACGGTCATGGCTTCTAAACTTTTAAGCTTGATAAAAACAAAAGTGAGTCCTGTTTTAACCGTCGAAACCCAAAACGAAGAGCTTATTGGGCGGCTTATTCGGTGGAACGACATCAGGTACCCTCACCAATCTTATTGGCAATCTCACCGGATCCAATACTCAACCTTCAGTCAGCTCATTATTAAATAATCTCCTTTCTGGAAGCAGCCTGAGTACGACAAATCTCAGCAATTTATTAACTCAATTTTCTGGTTCGAATGCCTCAAGTTTAAATATTCAAAGCCTGATCAGTAGCTTAACCCAATCCAATGGCGGTAGCTTTAATATTACCCAGGTCACCAACTTATTAAAGAGCTTAATGGGGAGCAATAGCAGCAGCCTAGATCTTGAGGCTATTTCTAAACTGGTGGGCGGCTTATTGGGCGGCAGTACGGGCAATATTGATATTGGTAAAATTTCTCAACTGGTCGGTGGCCTGATCGGCGGTTCTGGCAGTTTAGGTGATATAGATATTGGAGCAATTGCAGGCTTGGTGGGTGGTTTAATCGGTGGCAATGCAGGCGGTGATTTTGATCTTGGTGCTATTACCGATTTAATTAGCGGCTTTGTAGGCGGAAATGCAACAGGTGGTTTTGATGTCGGTGGCTTCACTGACTTACTGAGCGGTCTGATTGCGAATGGTTCAAATGGCATAGATTTAGGTGGATTATTAGGCAATCTCAATCTCGGTAGCGATCTGGATCTGGGTGGTATGATCGAAGGTATTTCCTCTGCTTCAAACGGCTTTGACTTAGGCAGTATTGCCGAAGGTGTTGGTCAGTTGGTTGGTAGTGGCTCTTCGATTGAATTGCCTGACCTCGGTGATCTTGTCCAAGTGTGGGTACGACTGATTCCAATATTGATCTGTCTGCTATCCTGCCGGGCATTAAAGATACAATTCAGAATATCGGCAGTGGCGGTTCTTCATCCGGATTTGATTTTGGTTCACTCCTCAATAATTTTACTAAAAATATTGATATCGACCAGACTAATCCTTGGGGTTAATCATAATCTCATTAAAAAACGCGCTTCATGCGCGTTTTTTTAATTCTTGAATTAGCATTTAAACTTATACACCACGCCAGTCTACCCGTGCATTGCGTTCGGTTCGGTAAATACGGCAAATATATTCACCCAGTGGTAGCTCATTCAAATACTGCTGATAGTCGCGATATTCTTCGGACAAGGTTTCAAAATTTTCTTTTTCCCACGGCGTACCTGGAATCGCCAGAAGCGGTGCCAACATGGAACAGACTGCAATATCCGCCAGACCTAAACGATTTCCGACAAAATAATGCCCACCTTGGCTGACCAGCATCTGATTGAGCTGCTGTACAGCAACATCGATGTGTTGTTTAGATTCCGCCACGGTTTCCTCATTCAATGCATACCCCTTGGCCACCATCGCTTTCAATAAAGGTTTAGAAAATTTTTCAAACTGGCGCAGATAGCCCTGCTCACCAATTAAAATATCCAGAGATTCATGATCAGAAGTCAGTGCTTGAGAGAGCATCCAGCGACGGACATGACGACCCAATTCCAAAGTAATTTCATTAATTTCTAAAGCTTTATTTCGAAAATATCCTTCCGCGTGCAGTAAACGATGTTCTGGATAAGTATCATCCAGATACAGAGCAATCTGGGTGGAATCTGCGATCCATCGATCCTGATCACGCAAAATAGGCAGACGATTCTGACCTGTTTTCAGGCGGGCAAAAGCGCGGTGTACCCCGGGTATCAGATTGTGAGCAACATAGTACAGCTCTTTATGGTCCAGCATCCAACGTGCTTTTTCGCAAAAGTGAGATAAAGGAAACTGGTATAAAGTTCGCATGTATGCTCCATGTTTATCGTTATTGGATCAGGGCGTGTAGGCCGCCGTTTTATTCAGATACTTTAGTCACTCACTTTTAGAAAAACAATGTGATTTTTATTCAAAAGTAAAATACTGGCTGATTATTCCTCTATGGTTGGTGGACTCACTACACATCCCGGAAAGCTCAGCGAGTCATTTTAGGTCGCCAGAAGCATTTGATTGCAATAAACCACAAGCACATGACCTGACTTTAGTCATGCTTTCATGTAAAATCGGGGGCAATTTTTATATAACGCTTTTGTGAGTTATTTCATGGGTTTTAATTGCGGTATTGTCGGCTTGCCGAACGTTGGTAAATCTACACTTTTCAATGCCTTAACCAAAGCTGCTATTGCTGCAGAAAACTTCCCTTTCTGTACGATCGAACCAAACACCGGGATTGTACCTGTTCCTGATCCACGTTTAGACAAATTGACTGCAATTGTTAAACCGCAACGTGTTATTCCGACTTCTATGGAATTTGTAGACATCGCAGGTCTGGTAGCGGGTGCTTCTAAGGGCGAAGGCTTGGGTAACCAGTTTCTGGCCAACATTCGTGAAACTGATGCAATTGCTCACGTTGTGCGTTGTTTTGAAGATGAAAACGTCATTCATGTGAATGGTCGTATTGATCCACTAGATGACATCGCTACGATTAATACCGAACTTGCGCTCGCAGACTTAGATGCTGTAGCCAAAGCAATTACGCGTTTGACTAAATCTGCTAAAGGTGGTGACAAAGAAGCGCTAGCCACTAAAGCTGTTCTGGAAAAAATCCAGCCTTTACTGGATGAAGGTAAACCGGCTCGCGCAGCAGACCTAGATGATGACGAACGTAAACTGGTTCGTGGTTTTGGCTTAATGACCCTTAAACCAACCATGTATATTGCCAACGTTGCTGAAGACGGTTTTGAGAACAACCCACATTTAGATGCAGTGAGAAAATTGGCTGCTGAAGAAAATGCGATTGTAGTTCCACTGTGCAACCAGATTGAAGCTGAAATTTCATTGCTTGAAGATGAAGACCGTGCTGAATTCCTTGAAGCAATGGGCATGGAAGAACCTGGCTTAAACGTGGTGATTCGTGCGGGTTATTCACTGCTTGGCCTACAAACTTACTTCACCGCGGGTGTACAAGAAGTTCGTGCCTGGACCGTAAAAGTTGGCGCAACTGCACCACAGGCAGCAGGCGTGATTCATACCGACTTTGAAAAAGGCTTTATCCGTGCAGAATGTATCGCTTATGATGATTTCGTGCAGTACAACGGCGAAGCCGGTGCGAAAGAAGCAGGCAAATGGCGTCTAGAAGGTAAAACTTACATCGTTCAGGATGGCGATGTTTTACACTTCCGTTTTAACGTTTAAGTCATTGCTGTTAAAAAAAGCCCCTTCTTGGGGCTTTTTTATTGCTTATAAAAAGAGGATTCATACGTATAACAGGCTTTCTGGAAGCGCATAAGATCAACATATATTAACAATAATGATAACTATTCTCATATATGAATATTAAATTAGAGTGTATCTTAAATCTAATGAAAAATAACCTAACTCCATTCTCCCCAAGGAATTCTGCCAATGAGCTACACCTTGCCTGTACTGCCTTATGCTTATGATGCGCTAGAGCCTCATATCGATAGCAAGACTATGGAAATTCATCATAGCAAGCATCATCAAACTTATATCAATAATATCAATGCAGGAATCGCGGGTACAGAATGGGAAGATTTATCAGTCGAAGCCTTAATTAGCAAATTCAATGAAGTGCCCGAGCAACTCAGACAGAACGTGATTAATAATGCTGGTGGACATGCCAATCATTCCCTGTTCTGGACAGTGATGAGTCCAGACGGCGGTGGTCATCCTGAAGGTGAAATTGCCAAGGCGATCGAACATGAATTAGGAGGATTCGAGGCATTTAAAGAAGCGTTTACCCAAGCAGCGCTTAGCCGTTTTGGTAGTGGGTGGGCTTGGTTAAGTATGGCGCCAGATCAAACACTTATTGTAGAAAGCAGTGCTAATCAGGGTTCTCCACTGATGCATGGCAATATTCCCCTTTTAGGTCTGGATGTCTGGGAACATGCCTATTATTTACAGTATCAAAACCGTCGTCCGGAATATATCTCAGCTTTTTTCAATGTCGTGAACTGGAAAGAAGTAAATCGTCGTTATCTGGAAGCGTTAAACGCACTTTAAATCTTTGAGGAGATCTGCCATGTCTACACGTATGCTGATTCAACGCATGATTGGCAGCACCCTGCTGATCTGCGGTGTCATGGTGCTTTTATTAGAACATGTGTGGATGCCCTATTTTTAAAGTTTATTTTGCTAAAAAAGCCAGTCTAAATGACTGGCTTTTTATAGGTACATTTAAATGGGCAAAGGTTTATTGCATATTGGCAATTGCAGTACCTTTTTGCTTAGGATCAGTATTTCCGAGTGCAGGATGGGCAATGGCATTCTGGCATTGCAGTTTATCCCGCTCATAATCCGCCTGTTTTTGTTGCAGACTATTACCATTTTCCATGGTCGTCCGCGCCCAGATTTCCAGACTGGTCAAGGCTTTACGACACAGGGCATATTTGCCTTCGGTTACCGAATCAGTCATTTTGACATTAATACGCCAGTCTGTACTCAATTTACGTGCTGGTTGACGTACCTGTGTTTCCAGCTGATCCACTTCTTTATTATAGACCAGAGGATCCACTTCATTGATCAGTTGCCATGCGGCATTGGCATAAGTCGTCGCATCATTAGTCAGTTTAGGTGCCGGTTTAATTTCTGGCTTATCAGTCGATTGACTGTCATTCCCACACGCTTGTAACAATATTGCCGTGCTTATTAAAGCAGCAATCAGCATCGCACGTGTCTTGAACATCCACATATCAGGCTCGCCAATTTAAACATTTCGGCACTATGCTATTAAATTCACGTAGAATACACAATCTTCATTTGACCCATCGTTCAACTCTCCTTCAAGGTGTGTCGTGTCTGAACCGAATCAACTCGCTACGCAACCTGCTGGCTTCTGGCAAGGTGCAAAAGATAGCCAAGCGATTATCTTCACTTATTTACCAGTGTCGTTTGCTTTTGGTGTTTCAGCCACTCAGTTTGGCTTTACCGCCTGGGAAGCACTGTTCCTGTCCTGCTCGATGTATGCAGGTGCCAGCCAGTTCCTGGTGGTCGCTCTCTTAGGTAGTGGAACATCTATCTGGATGACGGCATTAACCGTGATTGCCTTAGACATTCGTCATCTGCTTTATGGCCCTGCGTTACAAAATCTGATTCAAGACCGGCTGAATTTAAAGAAAACGGCAATCTGGTCTTGGGGTTTGACCGATGAAGTTTTTGCCTCCGGCATGATCAAGCTCTCGCAACGGCGACAGGAATGGTCAGAATCCTGGATGCTCGGTTTAAGCCTGTTTAGCTGGATGTCCTGGGCACTCGGATCTTTCCTCGGTGGATTGTTTGCCGATCAGGTCAGCAACCTGCCGCAATTCTTACAGGCTGCGCTGGATTTCTTGTTACCTGCGCTGTTCCTGAGCTTCTTGTTAGCCGCTTTTGAGAAAAAACATACTTTTGTTGTAGCTGTCACAATTCTGGTGTCTGCGATTGCCTGTTATTTTATCGACCTGTCTGCCGCGATCTTTATCGGTATAAGTTCTGGTATTTTCGCAGGCCTGTTCAAGCACTATATTTTGAAACAGCCAGATCCTGAACACGCAGGAGATCAAGCATGAATCTAGAGATTATTCTGGTCGGGATTTTAGTCGGGATTGCCAATTTTGCCTCGCGCTTTGGTCCTTTTTTTGTCATTCAAAAATTTCAGCAAGGTTCGCAAAAACGCGGAGCGTTGTGGCTAAAAATTGCCTTGGGTTCAATTGGCATCGCTGCGATCAGCTCCATGTTGGTAGTTGCTACCCTGCCACCTTTATTAGAAACGCCGAATAAAAGTTTTGCGATGCTGGTTGGCTTTATTGTGCTCACGGTTTTGTACTTTAAGTTTAAACGTATTGTGATGGCGACACTGACCGCAGCGCTCACCTATGGGTTGGTTTACACTTATGTTCCGGTACCCTTTTAAGCTTTAAATAGTTGATCAATTGAAACAAAGACTTATGCTAAACTCATAGTACAGGTCTTTTTTATATAACAATAAAAACAAGGAAGGATGCGCATGTTTGAGGTCAAACAGGTGATTGAAGGCAAAATCTTTATTCATCATCGGCGCGATGAAATGTTAACCGTATTCCATCGACATGAAGTGCCGGCACAATATTTTGAATGTTTTATCAATGCTCAAAATTTTACCGGACATTTTGTCGAAATGCATGCTCAACCAGCAGATCAAGTTCGGGTGGTTTATATTAAAAAGAATAGCACCCATCAAATTATTGCTATGCTTAATCAGAGCCAATACGTGCTGCATCTTCATCCTTTGACATTGATTTTGGGTAAATGGAGCTTCAGACATCGTGTCCTGCCGAATACTCTAAAAATTTTTGCTGGTTTATTTGCGCTCCTTTTTATTCTTTTTTCAGCTACCGCCTTTTCAGCAGATCAGTTCCAGCTCACCACCATCTTGCGAGACTGCATTCAATTCACAGTTTTTGGGCTACTGTTATTTTTGCTGTGCTTTGTACTGCCTTTTGTATTGCCCTATGCGTATTTCCTGCATGTTCGTACATTACGTCTGTTAAAGATGCTAAATATCAATACTGAACAAGTTGCACAAATAGAAAAGCTCAAGTCTCAAAGCGGGATTTATCTTCTGCAAACGCAGTCTGACAGCGATGTGAAAATGACAGCGCCTCCTTATTAAAATCTAGAAAAACTTTATAAATAAAACTGTTGGTCAATATCACAATTTTGTATGAATCTTGGCTTAACTGTCGGCTCAGTTCTGCTATGCTAAAAGTCCATAAAATCAAGCATGGATGATCCACATGAGCGTGACTATTGGTACTCCCCTTCAATCTTCTGCCTATAAAGTTCTATTATTGGGTTCTGGTGAACTGGGCAAGGAAGTGGTGATTTCACTACAACGCCTTGGAGTCGAAGTTCATGCTGCTGACCGTTATGATCATGCCCCTGCCATGCAGGTTGCGCATTATTCCTATACCTTGAATATGGCAGATGCTGTAGAACTCAAACAACTCATCAATCAAATCCAGCCACATTTAATTGTTCCTGAAATTGAAGCGATTGCGACCGAAGTTCTGCTTGAAATAGAAGCCCAGAACATTGCTACAGTCATTCCTTCTGCTAAAGCCGTCAATCTGACCATGAACCGTGAAGGTATTCGTCGTCTGGCTGCGGAAGAACTCGGTCTGCCAACTTCAGCTTACCGTTTTGCCGACAGTTTAGAATCCTTCCGCGCGGCCTGTGACGATGTCGGCTATCCAAACTTTGTGAAACCGGTGATGTCATCTTCAGGCAAAGGTCAGTCTCGTGTTACCCGTTTTGATGAAGTCGATGCTGCCTGGGAATATGCGCAAACCGGTGGCCGGGTCAATCAGGGTACTGTGATTGTAGAATCACAAATTGACTTTGATTTTGAAATTACCTTATTGACTGTTCGTGCAAAAAATCCAGAAACCGGCGAAATCGAAACGTCTTATTGCGACCCGATCGGACATCGTCAGGACTCAGGTGATTATGTGGAAAGCTGGCAGCCTCAACCGATGACTCCAGCCGCGCTGGAAGAATCCAAGCGCATTGCCAACAAGGTCACTACAGCACTTGGTGGCTGCGGAATCTTTGGAGTGGAACTCTTTGTAAAAGGCGACAAAGTATGGTTTAGTGAGGTTTCCCCACGTCCACACGATACTGGACTGGTGACTTTAGCCTCCCAATTTCAAAGTGAATTTGAGCTGCATGCACGTGCTATTTTAGGCTTGCCGGTGAATACTGCACGACATAGTGTGGCTGCCAGTGCGGTAATTTATGCTGGAGTAGATGGCCGTAATCTTTCATTTTCTGGCCTGAATCTTGCTTTAGCAGACGGCAATACCGATTTGCGCCTGTTTGGCAAACCAGAAGGTTTTAAACGTCGCCGTATGGGCGTTGCCACGGCACGTGCAGAAACTATTGAACAGGCACGTGAACTGGCCCTACAGGTCGCTAACCAAGTTAGCGTCAACCAAAACTAAGCTGAAATACCAACGGACGACTGTACATGATCAACACCCATCCACTGCTGAATTACGCTAAAAGCAACCATGACATTAAAGCCATCAATCAATGGCGCAGTGATGTCGAAAATCAGCTTCAGGAAAGTTTTGAAAATGGCCAGTCGATTCGGGATATTATTCTGGCGCGTTCCAACCTGATTGATGAAGCATTGCAGTTTCTCTGGCAGCATGCCGAACTGGATCAAACTGATTTGGCCCTGTTTGCAGTCGGAGGCTATGGCCGTCGTGAAATGCTGCCTTATTCTGATGTCGACATCATGATCTTGTCAGAAGACGAGATTAACCCGGAACAGGAACAACTGATTTCTACATTCATTTCATCGCTTTGGGACGTGGGGAATTTCAAACCCGGTATCAGTGTCCGCACCATCAATGAATGTGTCAATCAGGCCAGCAGTGATCTGACCGTCGCCACCACCCTGATCGAAGCCCGCCTGATTATTGGCAATGAAAACCTGTGTAGATGGCCACGTCGTATCGTGTCACGTACCTGGACTGACAAAACTTTTTTTGATGCCAAGATGGATGAGCAGCATAAACGCTATGCTCAGCACAACAATACCGAAAGCAATCTGGAACCGGATATTAAAAATGCGCCGGGTGGCATCCGTGATATCAACCAGATTGGCTGGATTGCCAAACGGCATTTCCGCGTCAATCGCATTTATGATCTGGTACATCTCGGTTTTATTTCAGAATTTGAACTCGGTGTGCTTGAGGAAGCCGAAAGTTTCCTCTGGGAAATCCGTCATCACCTGCACCGCCTGACCAAGCGCGATGAAAACCGCTTATTGTTCGATTATCAGCGTGATATTGCTGCCAAATTTGGCTATGTACGTGAAGAGGCGCATCATCCGAACTATCCAATTGAACAGTTCATGAAGCGCTATTATCGCAGTGCACAGCAAGTGTCTACGCTGAACGAAATGCTGCTGGCCTATTTTAATGAATCGGTCATTACGCCACGTTTACCGCAATATGAACGCCAGATCGAAGAAATCAACCAGAACTTTAAACTGGTCGATGGCAAACTGGCTGTGCAGCATCACAAGATTTTCTCGGAAAATCCAAACGCAATTCTGGAAATTTTCTATTTACTAGCCAATCGTCCTGAGATCGAAGGTATTCGTGCGCGTACTTTACGCCTGCTGACCCTGGCTGGAAAACGCATTGATCAGGATTTTCGTGATAATCCGGTGCATCAGGCGCTATTTATGGCGATTATCCGTTCACCGCATCGACTCTACGATACTATGGTCGCGATGAAGCGTTATGGTGTGCTTGGAAATTACATCCCGGCCTTTGGACAGATTCTGGGACTGATGCAATATGACCTGTTCCATATCTATACGGTCGATGCACATACCTTATTGCTGCTGCGTAATTTAAACCGCTTTAAAGAACCTGAATTTGCCAAAGAATTTCCGGTGGTCAGTTCAGTGTTCCAGCGTTTGACCCGTCGTGACATTGTCTATCTGGCGGCAATTTTCCATGATATTGCCAAAGGCCGTGGCGGCGATCACAGTGAACTTGGCGCCAGTGATGCGATTAAATTCTGCCGTAGTCACGGTTTTACCGAACGCGAAAGCAACCTGGTGGCCTGGCTGATCCAAAATCATCTGGTGATGTCTGTCACTGCCCAGAAAAAAGATATTTCCGATCCGGATGTGGTCAAAGAATTCGCCGAAAAAATGGGTGACATGGAACATCTGGATTATTTATACACCCTGACAGTGGCAGATATTAATGCCACCAATCCCAAGTTATGGAATACCTGGCGCGCCTCGTTAATGCGTCAACTATATACTCAAGCACGTGACGTGATCCGTTCCGGTCTGGGCCGTCCGGTTGATTATCAGATGCTGATTGAAGATACCAAATTTGCAGCCAGTGAACTTCTGGTTCAGGACTTCTCACTGGATGAAGTAGAAAAAGTCTGGCAGGAACTTGGTGATGACTATTTCCTCAAAGAGACAGCAGATGAAATCGCCTGGCATACCCGTGCCATTTTACAGCACGGCGACAATCCTGCCCCACTGGTGCTGATGCGGGCACACCGTAAATATGCTCAAGATGCGGTACAGATCTTTATTTATACGCAGGATCAACCCAACCTGTTTGCCACCACGGTAGCTATTCTGGATCGTATGAATCTGGATGTACAAGATGCTCGAATTATTACTGCCACCAAAGCCTTCAGTCTGGACACCTACGTGGTACTCGACCGTTTTGGTACCTTATTGACCGATCCGGAACGCGAAGCCACAGTCATTGAAGCCCTAAAAGATGCCTTAAGTCATTCAGATGAATATCCGGGCCTGATGCAGCGCCGGATTCCACGTCAATTACGTCATTTCGATATTGAAAATACAGTCGATATCAGTATCAATCCTGCCTTGAATCAGAATATGGTTGAAATTGCCACTCTCGATCATCCCGGTTTACTTGCCAAAATCGGTGGTTTATTTATGATGCAAGGGCTGGATATACACTCTGCCAAAATTGCCACACTTGGCGAACGTGCCGAAGATATATTCTTTGTCACCAAAAAAGATGGCAACCCTATGACACCTGGAGAATCTGCCGAATTTGCAGCTGCACTTAAAACTGCGCTGGATGAAGCCTCTCATCAGGTTTGTAGTCAACACTCACATTAAAACGCGGTTACTTATTCATGAACTCTAGCTTGTCTCTACTGCACCCTTATCCGTTTGAAAAGTTAAATCAGCTTTTTGCGGATATCCAGCCTGCAAATATGCCCTTAATTTCCCTGTCGATTGGTGAACCAAAGCATCCTGCACCGGAGTTTGTGAAACAAGCGATTATTGATAACTTTAAACATTTATCGACCTATCCAAACAGTAAAGGCCTGCCTGAGCTACGCGAAAGTATTGCCCAATGGCTGACACGCCGTTTTAAGCTCAATAGCATTAGTACAGACAGCAATATCCTGCCTGTTTCCGGTACGCGTGAAGCGATTTTCTCGTTTGTACAGGCTTTGGTGAATCGTGAAGATGCACCTTATGTGGTGATGCCAAATCCGTTTTATCAGATTTATGAAGGCGCAACACTGCTCGCAGGGGCCAAACCTTATTTCATCAACTGTACTGAGGAAAATAACTACCTTGGTGACTTTGATGCTGTTCCGGCAGAAGTCTGGGAAAAAACTGCACTGCTATTTGTCTGTACCCCGGGCAATCCAACCGGTGCAGTGCTGTCGAAAGAACAGTTTAAAAAACTGATTGCCCTGTCGGATCAATACAACTTTGTGATTGCTTCAGATGAATGTTATTCAGAACTCTGGTTTGATCAGGCACCCGTAGGTTTACTGGAAGTTTGTGCTGAAATCGGCCGGGATGACTATAAAAACTGTGTGGTGTTCCATTCACTGTCTAAACGCTCTAACCTCCCAGGCATGCGTTCAGGTTTTGTTGCCGGTGATGCCAGCCTGTTAAAACCTTATTTGCAATACCGTACTTACCACGGCGCAGCGATGCCGGTGCAACATCAACTGGCGTCAGTTGCTGCCTGGGATGATGAAGCACATGTGGAAGAAAACCGGGTGCAATACCGTGCCAAGTTTGATTTATTCCAGAAAGAACTCGGTCACCTGCTGCCACTGAAAAAACCGGATGCAGGTTTCTACTACTGGCTAAAAGTCGATAATGATGAAGCCTTTGCCAAGCGCCTGATGGAGGAAGCACATATTAAAGTTCTTCCGGGTCGTTATTTATCCCGCGATACTGAACAGGGTAATCCGGGTGAAAATCATGTACGTTTAGCCCTTGTTGCCGATCTGGCGCAATGTGAAGAAGTCATTCAACGTCTGAAAGCCATTCTCTAAATTTTATCATGACTAAAAAACCCACTGTAGATCAGTGGGTTTTTTAATTGAAATCAGATGAGTTCTATCTTCATCTCATACTGAGAAAACAACACAGAGTCTTACAACACTTTTGCAATTTCATCTTCAAGATCTTCAGGCTTGGTGGTCGGAGCAAAACGGTTCAATACCTTGCCATCACGGCCAATCAGAAACTTGGTAAAATTCCATTTAATTCCATTACCTAAAATACCTTTGGAATTATTGGTTAAATAGCGAAAAATAGCATGTGCCTCAGGGCCTTTGACATCCACCTTGGAAAACATCGGGAAAGATACCCCGTAATTCTTCTGGCAAAATTCACCAATCTGTTCATTGGAACCCGGATCCTGGCCGCCAAACTGGTTACATGGAAATCCCAAAATTTCCAGACCTTGATCTTTATATTTTTCGTAAAGTTTTTCTAATCCTGAAAACTGTGGGGTAAAACCACACTTACTCGCTGTATTGACGATCAAAAGCACCTTGCCTTCATAATCTGCAAGTGGCTTGCTTTTGCCATCTAACAATTCAGCTTCGAACTGATAAATGTTAGTCATGGATAGGTTTCCTCATCATTTTTTTCTTGTGTTTCTAAGTCCAAAGAAGCCGAGTTGACACAATAACGCAAACCGGTCGGTTCTGGGCCATCCGGGAAAACATGCCCTAAATGTGCGTCACAATGATGACAAACAATCTCAGTTCTGACCATTCCGTGTGAAGTATCAGGTAATTCTTCTACCACCGAACTGCTGACAGGACGGTAGAAACTTGGCCAGCCACAGCCGCTGTCATACTTGGTCTCCGACGAGAACAATGGCGTGCCGCAGCAACGACATACATAAGTGCCATCTTGCTTGGTATTCCAGTATTTTCCAGTAAATGCCGGCTCGGTTCCCTTCTCGCGCGTAATGCGAAACTCCTCAGGTGATAACTCTCTTTGCCATTCCCGGTCTGATTTATTGAGTTTTCCCATGATCACATACCTTTTTATCTTGCTATTTAAAATAGGATAATCCTATATTTACGTGATTCATTTTAAAAATTCTAGTCTTTATTCAACATTTTACAAAAGACATATAATGCCCAAAAAAGCAAAAAGAAAGCAAATATAAAAATAAAAGTAAGCAATTTTTACATTAAATGTTTTTTAGTGAGCAAATTTAATGGTATTCTTAGCTCTAAATTTGCTCAGGATTAAAAAATGTCGCAAAAAAAGAGCGTAATTTTTAAAAATCTGCTGCCTGTGATCAAACAATATCAGCAGCTTGGATTTACGCATGAAAAAATTGTTGCACTACTTCGAGATGAACATGATCTCGATCTAGTCACAACTGAGACATTTAAAAGTTATTTATATCGTTATGCAAAAGTGACCTCCACTCCATCCGAGAACATCAAAATGCCGAACACTTTCCAATCCCCTCGCGAAATCAAGAAATCATCCAAGCTTGATCATGTTTGCTACGACATTCGCGGACCTGTGTTACGAGCGGCCATCGAGATGGAAGAAGCTGGTCACAAAATTATTAAATTAAATATTGGTAACCCTGCCCCATTCGGTTTTGAAGCACCACAAGAAATTATCAACGATGTGGCTTTAAACCTGCCGAATGCGATTGGCTACACGGATTCCAAAGGGATTTTCCCGGCGCGTAAGGCGATCTGTCAGTATTATCAGCAAAAAGGCATTCTAGATATGCACGTCAATGACGTCTATATCGGTAATGGTGTGTCTGAACTGATCGTGATGGCCATGCAGGGTCTGCTGGATGATGGCGATGAAATGCTGATTCCAATGCCAGATTATCCACTCTGGACGGCGGCAGTGAATCTATCTGGCGGTACAGCGATTCACTATAAATGTGATGAAGAAAATCACTGGTATCCAGATATTGCTGATATGGAAAGCAAAATCACGCCAAATACCCGTGGTATTGTGATTATTAACCCGAATAACCCGACCGGTTCGGTTTACCCACGTCATGTGTTGCAGCAAATCGTCGACTTGGCCAAGAAATATGACCTGATTTTATTTGCTGATGAAATCTACGACAAAATTATTTACGATGGAATCGAGCATGTTGCTGTAGCAGCTCTGGCTGGCGATCAGCTCTGTGTTTCGTTTAACGGTTTATCTAAAGCCTATCGTATTGCTGGTTTCCGTTCCGGCTGGATGGCCATTACCGGCAATAAAGCACGTGCAGCAGACTATATCGAAGGTCTGGATATGCTTGCATCGATGCGTCTGTGTGCCAACCATCAGGCACAATATGCAATTCAGACTGCACTGGGCGGTTATCAGTCAATTAACGACCTGATTCGTCCGGGTGGGCGTTTATATGAACAGCGCAATATTGCCTGGGAAATGCTGAACGAGATTCCAGGTGTGTCTTGTGTCAAACCTGAAGGCGCAATGTATTGCTTCCCGAAACTGGATCCGAATGTGTATCCAATTCAGGATGATGAAAAACTGATGCTGGATTTGTTACGTGCAGAGAAAGTACTTCTGGTTCAAGGGACAGGCTTTAACTGGCCAACACCGGATCATTTCCGTGTAGTGTTCCTGCCGGCTGAAAATGAACTGCGTGAAGCCATTACCCGTGTTGGCCGTTTCTTGGCCAAGATACGTTAATTCTTGAAATAGACAATATAAAAAACCGCGTTGAGACGCGGTTTTTTATTTCTATGAAAAAATTCAGGCTTTTGACTGATGAAATCTTAAAAATCTTACCGGTTTCTTTGAGCAAATTTCTGCACTCAATAGTTTTTTATCAGGTAATTTCTCCTCAATTATGAAGATTCATGTTATTTTTTGACCAAATATAAAATTCTATGAGTACACGGATGTCCTCAAACACAATGAAGCTCAGCCTGTTTCTCTGCCTTAGTATGTGCTTGGGCATAGGCATTCTTCGCTTTTCTTATACCGCGTTGTTACCTGGTACACGAGAAGCCTTTGGCTGGAGTGCAGATTTTGCTAGCCTCTTGGGCAGTGCCAATTTGCTGGGTTATTTAATCGGTGCTTTTACCGCGATGCGTCTTCCTCAAGACCGCAGTATGAGTACCTATATTCAAATTTCAGCCTTTGCCGGTATGTTCAGCCTGATGTGCTGTGCATTTTCTGGTTTCTCTGAAGCGTGGTATATCGCTTGGCGGGTTATTTCCGGGATCAGCGGTGGACTGATGATGATCTTATCGCCGAGTGTGGTCGCGCAGTGTTGTGAACTTCAGGATCGTCTTAAAATCAACTTTATTGGTTTTAGCGGGATTGGACTAGGCGTTTTAATTGCGACCCTGTTTCTGCCTTATCTGGATCAAATTTCCATACAGACTGCATGGCTGATCTTATGCGGTTTTGCTTTGCTTATCTGTATCGTTTTAAGTTTACTGATTCAGAAATTTAAGCCGTATTTGTCCACACAAGCTCTTGCAGTTACCTCTCCTCTCTCTTTGAATAGCGTCTTTTATAGTTTATTGACGGTCTACGCGTGTAGTGCATTCGCCTATATACCGCATTCACTCTTCTGGATTGATTATTTAAGCCAGCAGTTGGGATTGAGCTTGTTCTGGATTAATTTCAACTGGATTCTGTATGGAATAGGCAGTGCCTTGGGTGCCTTTAGTGCTTATGTGCTGGCCAGAAAATGGGGTAATTTTGCTGCCCTGAAAATTCTTTATAGTCTTTATATTGTGGCTATTTTTATTGCGACTCTAGATGCCTATCCCTTACTCACTTTTAGCTCTTCCTTTTTTACCGGGATGTTAAATCCGGCTGTGGTCTTCCTGACCTCCTATACCATTTTACAACTGTATGGACTGGCTTATAAAAAGCTCTGGAGTATTGCTACCTTGTGTTTTGCCTCGATTCAGCTGATCGGTGGACTCAGCTTTAGTGCGCTGCAATATTTTGGATTGAGCTATCATCAACAGTTCATACTGGCCACATTGGTTCTTTTATTAGGAACATTGCAACTGTTCTGGTACACACGTCCTGTCAGACTCAAGTCTGAACAACAAACTCCGCCAATTTCTGCTCATGGAGAAGGAACTAAATAAGGATAAGGATTGGTTGCTCCTTGCCCACCTAAATAAATGCCATAATGTAAGTGCGGCGGGGTATTTTTGGCATTACCTGTATTCCCCACATAAGCGATGACTTCACCTGCCTCAACCCAGTCGCCTTCCTGAATATGTTCTGCATAGTCATCCAGATGTGCATAATAATGTTGGCTCATATTTGGACCGGTCACCCAGATGATTTTTCCACCCAGCTTGTTGGTGCCAATCCTACGCACAATACCTGGGGTCGCGCTAAATACTGGCGTACCGCGTTTGGCAAAAATATCCGTACCTTCGTGTTTACGACCGTCACTACGCGCTGCTCCCCAAGTATCATTAATCTGACCAACTCTGACGCCTTCAACCGGAATCTGTAGCGGAGCTTCTAACTGGGCTCTCTGTAATTGCCAATACAGATAAGGGCTTTTCCAACCTGCTGCTTCACCTGAAGGCGGTGGCTGACAGGCAGTTAGTAGAAAACCTATAGATAACAGTAAGCTTATAATCCGAAGAAATTTCACCAATATTCGCATTAAATTAAATAGATGACTTTTATCTTAATCACAACCGCCTAATTTAAAGTCACAATCCTGTTATTTTTAGTGATGATTTTATACAAGCGTTCAAATAACAAAACCCTCAAATGAGGGTTTTGTTATTTTAGGTGGATAGGAGATTATCTACGTTTTTTAGCACGAGATGGTTTCGATGGTTGTTGCTGTTGTTGCTGTTGCTGCTCTTCATTCTGAGCATTGTCCTGCTTGTCTTTTTGTTGGACCTGCTTATGTCTCGCTTTAGCTTTAGCCATGATTTACTCCTTTGGAGAAACATCTCTATATCACTGGAAGTTCCATTCATCACTGTAACGTTTATACAAAATAAGCCAATCGCTGAGCTGTATCCAAATACGTCAATGTAATACAGTGTTTACTAAGTTATTCAGCTTAGAACGAATCATTTCTAGGCTCATTACACTTCTTACATGATCTTGCAGCCTGATACTTATTTTAACGTTTAACCTTAAACCGTTCAGCCTTTGCTTCCCAATAAAGTGATAAAAAAACCCGCCGTAATTGCGGGTTTTTTTATTCATAAATTGCATCGCAATTTCAGGCATCCATATTGGCAATAATCGCTTCACCAAACTCGGAACAACGCAGCAAGGTCGCCCCTGGCATTAAGCGCTCAAAATCGTAGGTCACCGTTTTTGCCGCAATCGCACCCGAAATCCCCTTGATGATCAGGTCGGCAGCTTCTATCCAGCCCATATCACGCAGCATCATTTCTGCTGACAGAATAATCGAACCCGGATTTACTTTATCTTGTCCAGCATATTTAGGCGCTGTACCGTGGGTTGCTTCATAAACTGCAATCGAACCGCCGATATTGGCACCCGGTGCAATCCCGATCCCGCCGACTTCCGCAGCTAGCGCATCAGAAATATAATCACCATTTAAGTTCAGTGTCGCAATTACAGAATAATCCGCCGGACGCATCAAGATTTGCTGCAAGAAGGCATCAGCAATGACATCTTTAATAATAATGTCTTTGCCTGTTCTTGGATTTTTGATTTTAACCCATGGACCACCATCTAAAAGCTCACCGCCGAAACGTTCCAATGCGACCTCATAGCCCCACTCTTTAAATGCCCCTTCGGTGTATTTCATGATATTGCCTTTGTGTACCAAAGTCACACTAGGCTTGTCATTTTCGATGGCGAACTGAATCGCTTTACGCACCAGACGCTGGCTACCTTCTTTGGAGACAGGTTTGATCCCGATCCCACAATTGTCTTCAAAGCGGATGTTGGTTACACCCATTTCTTCTTTCAAAAACTTGATAACCTTTTTCGCTTCCTGAGAATCTGCTTTCCATTCAATACCGGCATAAATATCTTCTGAATTCTCACGGAAGATCACCATATCGGTTAGTTCCGGATTATGCACCGGTGAAGGCACCCCTTCAAACCAGCGTACCGGACGTACACAGACATATAAATCCAGTTCCTGACGTAAGGCTACATTCAGGGAACGAATACCGCCACCAACTGGTGTGGTCAGTGGACCTTTGATCGATATCACATAATCGCGCAGCGCTTCGAGAGTTTCTTCAGGCATATAGGTGCCGTAAATTTTGTCAGCTTTTTCACCGCAGTAGACTTCCATCCATTCGATGGAACGCTTCCCGGCGTATGCTTTTTGCACAGCAGCATCTACCACAGTTCGCATTGTTGGTGTAATATCTGCACCGATTCCATCCCCTTCGATAAATGGGATAATTGGATTATTTGGTACGTTGAGTGACAGGTCTGCATTAACGGTAATTTTGGTACCATCCACAGGTACTACGATTTTTTGATATCCCATTATTAGTATTCTCCCGGATGCCGCTGACAAATCTAAAATAATTGCCGATTAGGCAATACTTTCAACTGTTCTTAACGCATAATATTCTAATCCAGATTTGTTGTTTTTGAGATTTATACGGGAAATAACTAAATTTCCCTTTTAAATAAACCTCTACATTTTTTAAATTAATGTAATTATAGAAGTTATTTCCTATGAAAATCGTCATTCTAAACAAACCTTATGACGTCCTCTCCCAATTCCGTGCGGATGAAAAGCACCCAACCATGGCTGATTTTGTCAACGACAAAGATTTACGTCTTGCGGGTCGTTTGGACATGGACTCAGAAGGTCTGGTTTTCCTCACCGATCACGGTGGTCTCAACCAATATATCACCAATCCTGCCAATAAAAAGTTTAAAACTTATATGGTGCAAGTGGAAGGTGATGTCACTGAAGAAGCACTTGAGCAGCTTCGTAAAGGTGTGGAACTGAAAGATGGCATGACGCTTCCTGCACGTGCTGAAAAAGTGTCTGAACCGGAATGGTTGTGGGAGCGTAATCCTCCTGTACGTTTCCGTGCCTCTGTTCCGACGTCTTGGGTTGAGATTTCGATCTGTGAAGGTCGTAACCGTCAGGTTCGTCGTATGACCTCTGCTGTGGGCTTCCCTACACTGCGTTTGATCCGTACTAAAATTGGTGAGATTGATTTGGTTCGTATGGGATTGCAACCGGGCGAGACTAGAGAAATTGAACCATTATTATATCCAGACTTCCAGAATGTTCCTGCGGAAGAACCATACCGTTCACGCTCTTATGTGAAAAAGCCGGGTGGTACTGGCGGTAAGCCAATGGTTCGTAAGAACAAAGATGGTTCTGTGAAAAAGTCTGGCACCAAACGTATCTGGCAAATGGATGAAAGTGAAAAGCCGAAACGTCGCACCAATGGTACTACTCGTCCAAATACCAAGGCACCACGTGGTCGCGGCCGCGGTCGTGGCTAAGTTTGAATAGATTCAATCAAGCTCACTTCGGTGGGCTTTTTTTATTACATAACTTAAATATTTTTTTATTTTTCAATCTATTAGAATTAATTAAAGTATTCATTTTAATGTGAGTCTCATGAAAAAAATAATTTTCGCTTTAGCTGCGACTTCCCTTTCAACTTTTAGCTGTGCCAATCCACTAAGTGTTCATGTGCTTAATCAAGAAACTGGCCTACCCTCTGCTAATGTCACGGTCACCCTAGAAGCTCAGCAAGGTGAGAAATGGGTAAAGCTCAATGAAGCCAAGACAGACAGTAATGGTCGTATTAAAGAATTTTATCCTAAAGACACCGCGTTACAAAAAGGCGTTTATAAAGTAACGTTTAAAACGGGTGATTGGTTTAAGGCCAATAATCAACGGACGTTCTTCCCTGAAGTACCGGTGGTTTTTGTGATTGATGGTGCTTTAGAGCACTACCATATTCCACTGCTATTAAGTTCTTATGGGTATTCGACGTATCGGGGGAATTAAAATGTAGGACATGTTGTCACCAAATTTTTAACCCATATTCAAAAGGCTATATTTTTCATTGACTTCATCCAAAGTGAAATATCTTTTAATTTGGCGTAAATTATTCTTTTCATAAAAAAATCCTGCGAAGATAACAGGCTGATTTTTCTTAATCGATTCTTCCTTCGAGATATGGATACTAGGGTCTGTTGACATTTACTGTTCAAAAAAATAGCGAGAAAGTAAAATTTAATCGCCAAACTAAATTTACTTCTCGCTATGCCTCGTACAATGCTGAATGATCAACACTGGTCTAAGTTACTTTCTATTTTCCGAAATTTTGATATCTATTTCAAATCTAATTTGAGAAATTTTGTCGAAGCAATACTTTATAGAATAAGAACAGGCTGCCCATGGCGTGATTTGCCTAAAGAATTTGGTTCGTATAACTCAATCTTTAAAAAATATAATCGTTGGTGTAAAAATGATAAGTTAATGAAAATATTTAAATTAATTTCTTCAAGTGCTGATATGGAATGGGTTTTTATTGATGGTAGTCATGTTCGGGCACACCAACATTCTGCTGGAATAAAAGATCAGGATATTTCTAAAAGCATTGGTGGAAATAGTTCTAAAATACACTTAGCTGTTGATGCGGATGGCAATCCAATCGAAATTATTATCTCCGATGGAACGATACATGATGTCAAGATTGCTCCCAAAATGATTGAAAAACTTGATTTGAGTGAAACGGAAGTATGTTGTGCAGACAAAGGATATGACTCTGAATCATTAAGAGAACAAATATCTGCGAAAAAAACTAAAGCGAATATTCCAAGAAAATCAAATACTCAGTCAAATAATGATCATATGGATTGGTATTTATATAAAATCAGACACTTAGTTGAGAATGCATTTTGTAGGTTAAAGCAGTTCAGAGGAATAGCAACACGATATGATAAGCTAAAGTGTAGCTATGAGGGGGCAGTTGCATTAGCTTGTATATTTATTTGGCTACCTTTATCGGGTAAATTCTATACTTGAAATGTCAACAGACCCTATTTAGCTCATAAAAATATGGTTCTTTACTAATGATTTCTGCAACCTTATCAAAATAACCTCTTTCAACCCCTCGACCATAGTCATTATAGTCAATCAAATTCTTTGGAATTAGATGAACTTTGTCTTTGTATTTTTGAGAATTTTGATAAATATCTGCTATCTCATAACAATCAAACTCATAACTATCCTCTTTTAATTTCATTTGATAATACTTAATACCTCTTCCTTTCAATACTTCCATAACTTGCTGTTGGCATACTTTTGCATAAGAATCAGGCAATTTGTTATTGTTTTTTACGAGATCAATTTTTGATTTAGGCATCCTCATTCCGAAGTAGATTGCTTTCACTGCCCTATAATCATAGTTAAATCTACCAAAAGGTTCGATACAAATCCTGTACTCTTCTTCGTGTCGCCATTTTATAGATTTAGTCCCTGTTGTAACTCGCAATAATTTTTCCACAGCTGTCGCTCCATTTTTGAATACATGATCAAACTTCAATTCTGGTCTTTGTTCAGCATAATCAATCTCAAACGCAGCACTTATAGATCTCAGTTCATCAAGCTTTTCAAAATCATATTCAATACAGAATCCTGTATGTGAATCGGCATAATATGCCCAAAGCAATTCGTCCTTTTGAATTCGACTTAGAGAGTAAATCCCGACCTCCTTCCTAACTTTTTGACATAGTTGATCAAATTCTTTCCTAATATCAGAAGTCGAAAAACTAAATATATTATGAAACAGCTCAAATACTTTATGAATGTCTTTTTCACTGAATAGATTCTCAGATGGATCATTCAGCTGTGTCGAATGTGGAGCATAAAAATAATTGTTCTGTAAAGCTTCCAAATCACGTTTTGAACCATATCTATATTTATATAATTTCATTTTATCCAATAAAAAACCCATACCTGAATATTGGTTTTACCTACTTTTTCTTATGTGTGCAAACAAGATTTCTGACTCTGCCCTCTTGTCATTCTGCCTACCCAATGCTATTTATGATTCATATAATTTATATTTTAAAATAAAACGTATCTAAAAAGGAGTTTTGCAATGGATCAGCAAGTCAGCCAGATGTTTAATCAGGACCGGTTAATTCAGCATCTTGGTGCTCATCTGGTTTCTTATAATCACAATTATGCAAAGATCGAATTAAAGGTGACTGAACAACATTTACAAGGTCATCAGACCTGTAACGGTGCCGTGATTTTCGCACTGGCAGATGCAGCTTTTGCAATTGCCTGCAATACCGGTGAACATCCGGCAGTCGGTCAACATTGCGGTATTCATTATTTAAAACCGGGCTTGCTTGGCGACACACTGACTGCTGTAGCAGAACACAAAGCCAGCAGTGGCCGTAGTGGCATTTATGATATTCAGGTAATGAATCAACATAATCAAATCGTAGCGGAATTCCGTGGCACATCACGACTGATTATTAAATAATGTTTTCTCAAAGTTTAATACAATAAAAAACCGGTGACGAAGCACCGGTTTTTATTGAATGACAAACACTTGTAGATTTAAGCTTTAAGCCATTTCTCGGCTTTAGCCGGATCTTCCACTTTCAGTTCAACTTCGGTCAGTTCAGAACCCGCAGCTTGAACCTCGAAGGTCATCAGCTCATCACGACGGAATGCATACACTGTAAAAGTACCTTGCTGTTTTGCATAGCTTTCAACAAGTTTGGTCGTTGCTTTTAAGCCATCAATTGCAATAATGACATCATTGGCAGAAAGGCCAGCGAGTACAGCAACCCCATCACGACGCGCAGATTGAACCAGCACACCTTCCGGCTTATCTGCCAGTTTTAAACCGAATGGCAAAGACTTTTCATTTCTCAGGCTATAAGCCATACCAAATTCAGGGAAGAGTTGATCCAGCGGCAATTCATCTGTAGTATTGATCAAGTGATTAATCTGTTCTGACCAATCATCTCCTGTCAGCTCTTTGCATAATTCAAAGATTGTCCGTTCATGTACCTGAACACCCTTCTGAGCGTTTTCATACAAACGACGCATCAGGGCATCCAGACTTGAACCACGTAAACGCAGACCCAAATCCAGGCACAATGCAACTAAACAGCCTTTGTTATAATAGCTGGTACCTGCATTATTCGAGTTTTCATCCTGACGATAGAATTTCACCCAAGCATCAAAACTGGATTCAGAGACTGACTGAATCGCACGTCCCGGATTTTGCAAATAGCGGTCAATCTGTGCTTTTAACAAAGTAATATATGATTCCTGATTAATCACGCCGCTGCGTAGCAAGATCAAATCGTCATAATACGAGGTGAAACCTTCAAAGATCCACAACAAAGAAGTATAGCCTTCTCTGTTTAAATCATAATTGACGAAGTTTTCAGGGCGAATGAATTTCACCAACCATGAATGGAAATATTCATGGCTACATAAGCCCAAGAAACGCTGATAATCTTTAGATGGCTCTTCTGGCTCATTAGCTTTCGGCAAGTCATCACGTGGTGAAATCAGGCTGGTAGAATTTGGATGCTCCAGACCGCCATAGCTATTGCCGGTTGCCATGGTCATAAAGGTATAGTCTGTAAACGGCGCCGAACCAAACATTGAAATTTCTGTAGCACAGATTTTTTCAATGTCCTGCTGCATACGCGCCGCATTCATCGCGTGTTTGCCTGACACCACAAACTCATGCGGAATACCATTTGCTTCAAAACTGAAACGGGTTTGTTCTGCTAGCTCAAATGGCGCATCAATCAGTTCGGCATAGTTTTTAGCTTTCAGCGTGAAACGGCCTCTGACCAGACTTTTGGCTTTCATGCCGCTTGCCAGCTGAAAATGCTTTAATTCATCTGGCAGGAAGATTTCCAGTTCAATTTCTTTATTTTCCTGACCTTCTAGCCCTAAACATGCACAAGCTGGGTTCACGTAGAGACGATTTTGATCCACATATGCACCACGAACGGACAGGTCATAGGCATAGACATCATATTCCACTGTAATCAGTTCATGATCAGTATTGAACAAACGCCATTTGTTCTTTTCAAATTTCTGGATCTGTAACTGGCGCCCATCCTCATCATAAGCTTTGACCGCTTCAATGTGCTTGGAAAATTCTCGAATCAGATAGCTTCCCGGAATCCAGGTCGGTAATGACAGGACTTGGGTCGGGTCCGCAAGAAAACGAACAGTCACGTGAATAAGATGCTGACGATAATCGTCAAATTCAATTTGATAATGCAACATAATGAACGATATAAAATTAAAATAAATGAGATATAGCTTAGCTTAGCATTTTTTAAGCCAGTATGGTTTAGCTGTCTTATTTGTCTACATTTACGACTAGCTATCTGTATAAAAAAGGCATAGCATGCGTGAAAATTAAATCGTTCAACACCCGCCGGGTTATCAAGGAACACCATTGAAATACATCATCTCACTGATTGCGGTTTTCAGTTTATTTATTTCTGCATTTTCACATGCTGCCCTACTCAATATTGTGCCTGAAAGCGTTGAAGCTGAAGCCTGGACCATTCTGGATTCACAGTCTGGTCAAGTCATTGCAGAGCACAATGCCGATGTTCAGCGTGCTCCGGCTTCGCTGACCAAAATGATGGTGGCTTATATTGCCTTAAAGGAAATTGAGGCCGGAAAATTAGATAAAAATGAAGTTTTAACCGCGACCTCTGTGGTTAAAACTGTGATGTGGGATGAGTCACAGATGTACCTGAAAGAAGGTGATCAGATTTCAGTCGATCAGCTTCTGGCGGGCTTAATTATCATGTCTGCCAATGATGCTGCAGTCACGCTGGCTGAGAAAATTTCGGGTGGTATTCCGCAGTTTGTTGAACGCATGAATCAGGAAGCCAAAGCGCTGGGCATGCAGCATACCAACTTCCAGAATCCGGCCGGTATTACCATGCCTGAGCATTATTCGACTGCCGCCGATTTGGCCAGACTGTCTATGGCAGTGGTGAATGAAACCCCGGATTATCTGTATTATTCCAAGCAGCCAAGCTTTACCTATAACCAGCATTTCCATCGTGCGACCAACCGTGTGCTTCAGGTCGATCCAACCGTAGATGGTTTAAAAACCGGTTTTACCCGTGCGGCAGGCTACAATCTGGCGCTGACGGCCAATCGTGTCACAGCAGATTTTGAAATGCCAAATCGCCGTCTGATTGTGGTGGTGCTGGGTACTAAAAGTGCCGCAAAACGCGCTGAAGTATCACATAAGCTGATGAATCTGGCCTATACCTATACCCGCAATGAAGTAGCGATCAAAGATCAACAGCTACTGGCTGAATTGCCTGTGATCAAATCCACCTTAAAAATGTTTAAGGTGCAAACCAAGCAACCGCAGATCATTACCACTTCTTTATATGATCAGGGCTACAGTATTGACCTGAACCAGTTTGATCAAACCCAACAGCGTGTCATGCTGAATACAGGTGATGGCGTTTTAAAAAGTATCGAGCCTTTACAGGAAACGCAAACTCATATCAATGTTGAAGTGAAAGCATCTGAACTCATTGCACCTTTGGCGACCATGATGCCTTTGGCCACCATTCAGGTTTATCAGAATAATCAGTTGATTCGCACCATTCAAATTGAAGATCATGTCGAAATTGAAGAAGCCAATCTGTTTCAGAAATTCTTTAGCTGGCTACAAGGCTTATTTAGTTTGTTTTCAGACAATACGCCAAGCGTAAAGCTTTATCCTTTAGATAGATAATAGCCCTACATCTCAAGTTACTTTTCTTTAAGCTAGAAGATCTACTCGCTGATCTTCTGGCAGATTTTCTTTTCTCCCTGCATCACTCCCCAAGACAGGGAAACTTACCTGCCCTCACAGAATTGCTACGTTTTGTAATGTGTATAACAATTTTAACCAAGACGCGATCTGGCCCATGCCATAGTATATTTTCTCTCTATTTCTCTTATTTTTATTAAAAAAATAAACAGGTTAATCATATATGACAGCACATAAAATCGTGATTGTGGGTGGTGGTGCCGGTGGTCTGGAACTGGCAACTCAGCTGGGTGAGAGCTTGGGTAAAAGCGGCAAAGCGCAGATTGTTTTAGTCGATCAAAAACTGACGCATATCTGGAAACCGCTGCTGCATGAAGTTGCCGCAGGCACCTTAAATCCACATGAAGAAGAAACTAATTATTTTGCCCATTCAGCCGCACATCATTATGAATTTGTCTTGGGGACATTTACCGGTCTGGATCGTGAAGCGAAACAGATTGTGGTAGAAACAGAATATTTCTCCAAAAAAGCCCAAGCCAAGAAGAACCAGCGCATCGACTATGACACCCTGGTACTGGCCTTGGGTTCTACCTCGAATGACTTTAATACCGAAGGCGTCAAACAGTTCTGTCATTTTCTCGACAGCCGTCCACAAGCTGATATCTTTCAGCAGGATCTGTTGCATCTCTATTTGAATGCTCAACATGAAGCTTCGAGCCGTGAACTGAATATCGCGATTATTGGCGCCGGTGCGACTGGAGTAGAATTGGCTGCCGAGTTGGTGGAGGCCAAACACAATTTCTTTAAATATGGCTTAAACAAGGTCGATCCAAATAAAGTCAAAATTACCTTAATTGAAGCGGCGGATCGTATTTTGACTGCGCTCTCGCCGAAAGTTGCTGAACATACCATGCAACAGCTGGAAAAATTCGGTATTGAAGTCCTTACCAGTCATCGTGTGGCCAAGGTAGATGAAGACAAAATTTATTTTGCAGATGGCTCAAGTCTGGATGCCGAGATTAAAGTCTGGGCCGCAGGTATCAAAGCACCTGAAGTCTTGGCACAACTGCAAGATATGGAAAAGGACAATATTCACCGCTTGAAAGTCTTCTCCACCCTGCAAACCAAATCTGATCCAGACATTTTTGCTTTTGGTGATTGTGCTCACTGCCAGCCTGCTGCAGATGAACCGGTCTTGGGTCCACGCGCACAAGTGGCTAGCCAACAGGCCAATTTCCTGGCCAATGCCTTGAAAGCACGTGTTAATGAAGAAAGTTATTTACCGATGTTTAAATTTTCTGACAAAGGTTCACTGATTTCCTTAAGCCAGAATAAAGCCGTCGGCGAGTTGCTCGGTCAGGTCAATGTGCAAGGCTTTGTTGCCAAATCGATGTATGTTTCTTTATATCGAATTCATCAGGCGACCATTCATGGTTATGCGCATGCTGGCATTCTCACCGCAAAAGATTTTGTTACACGAAAAATTTCTCCAAAGCTGAAATTGCATTGAAATTCCAGAATTTGGCCCAATCAATGAAAAAATCGTCAACAAAATTGTCAAATTGCGTTTTTTTGCTAATTTTAGTCTACAAAAATGCAATTTCACTTTATGATGTACCCTTAAAAAATTGAATGGATCAATTAACATGACTGCTATTGCAAATAACCTCGTGGTTTCTTTCCACTACACATTGACTAACGCAGAGGGTGAAACTCTCGACCAATCTCAAGGTGAACCACTTGCCTATTTGCACGGTGCAGGTAACATCATCCCAGGTTTAGAAAATGCGTTAGAAGGCAAAACTGTAGGTGAAAAATTCACTGTAAACGTTCCTGCTGCTGAAGGTTATGGGGAATACAACCCTGACCTAGTTCAAGAAGTTCCTGCGCAAATGTTCCAAGGCGTAGACAACATTCAGGCAGGCATGCAGTTCCAAGCTCAAACTGATGACGGCGTGCAAATCGTAACTGTTAAAGCAGTTGAAGGCGACAATGTTGTGGTGGATGCTAACTTCCCACTTGCTGGTCAAGACCTGACTTTCGAAGTTGAAATCGTATCTGTTCGTGAAGCTTCTCAAGAAGAATTAGATCACGGTCACGTACACGGTGTAGGCGGTCACCAGCACTAAGATCTTCTGATCTTGAGTGAAAAAAGGCAAAGTCTGACTTTGCCTTTTTTATTGCCTGAAAATAGCCCGTAGAATATTAACCACCCAATTAGCTATAAAAAAAGCAGAGCCATTGCCCTGCCTTTCCAATCCGATCAAGATCTCCTTTTACAGGATGATCAGTGGATTATTTTTTTTGGTTATAAATCTGCATCGCTGCTGGCAATTGTTGACGCATTTGCCCAATACGCTGACTATTCGATGGATGCGTAGACAGGAAGGTTGCACCACTGCCGCCACCAAGTTTGTTCATTTTTTCCCACAGGGTAATGGCTGCATTCGGGTTATAACCTGCGCGCGCCATCAGCATTAAACCGCCTTGGTCAGCACGGCTTTCCAAATTACGCGAGTATGGCAAGCCAATACCGATCTGACTACCCAATTGTGCGGCTGCAGCGCCACCTTGACCCACACCTGCTGCATTCAAGCCAATACCTAAAGCCAGATCAGTCAGGGCCTGAGCACCGATTTTCTGCTTAGAATGCTCTTCTAAGGCATGCACCATTTCATGACCCATAATCGCTGCAATTTCAGCATCAGTCAGATTCAGTTTATTCACGATACCAGTATAGAATACGACTTTACCACCCGGGGCAACAAAGGCGTTGACCTGGTCAGATTTGAGCACAGCCAATTGCCACTGGAATGCCGTACCAGTTTGATTCATCTGGTTAGCAACCGGTTTCAAACGGTTAAATACATTATTAATCCGCTTATAGGTCGCTGAACTGGTATCCAGTTGACCTTTGTTTTTCGCATCATTGACCATGGCATTATAGCTTTGGCTCGCAGATGCATTTAAGGTCGCAGTATCTGCCCCTGCCATATCGGCAATGGTGGTACAACCTGATAATGTGACGACTGTAGCAGCCGCCATACTCAATAAAAGTTTATTCTTCATTATAATTTACTCCACCTTGGCTCAAGGGCAATTTACATTGTAAAAATTATAAGTGAAAGCGCCCAGCAGCTAAACGCTTAATTCATTCATCTTCTTATAAATTATGTAATTTTTAAGCCAAATACTGTATCGCCAACCAATAAATCAAACAGATGAGATTTAAGCCCAGGTAAACCTGGCTGAGTGGTTTGATTTTCTGTTCAAGCATTTCGTCTTTACGTTTGAAATATAAAAAAGCATTTTGCAATAAAATAATAGGCACTAATATACAGGCGATTATGACACTCAGACCAATCAGCGCCGCATAAATCACTTCGGGATTTTGAGTTTGCGCACGAATAATCATCATGGCCATTGTTGGTGCCCCGCCCATCGCAAATAACAATGAATAAAACATGGTTGCCGATATATTTTTTTGCATCCTGCTGCTCATTTTTCTTTCTTTATATACCGCTATGTTAAAACACATCACGTGGTATTACCGATGCAACTTTAGTCTTGAAATACCTGCATAAATTCAGGATATAAAAAAACCCATCCGGAGATGGGTTTTTATCATTCAAGCTTTAATCAAATGAAGATTAAGCATCAAACGGGTGGCGAAGAACAATGGTTTCTTCACGGTCTGGACCTGTTGAAATGATGTCGATCGGACATTCAATCAATTGCTCAAGACGTTTTACATAGTTCAATGCAGCTTCTGGCAACTGATCCAGTGATTTCGCACCGAAAGTTGACTCAGACCAGCCTGGCATAGTTTCGTAAATCGGTTTTAAAGTTTCGAATGCAAGCGCATCAGAAGAACCAACACAACCAGAATCTGCGGCTTCATAACCCACACAGATTTTCACTTCTTCTAAACCGTCAAGAACGTCAAGTTTAGTCAGGCAAATACCAGAAAGTGAGTTTACGTCAACTGAACGGCGTAGGATTTCAGCATCGAACCAGCCACAACGACGTTGACGGCCAGTAGAGGCACCAAATTCATTACCAATCGTACCGAGGTGTTTACCAATCGCATCACCTGTGTCATTTGCAGCGTCATACACCAACTCAGTTGGGAATGGACCTGCACCTACACGCGTGGTGTACGCTTTAGTAATACCCAGTACATAGTCAAGGTGCAAAGGACCCAGACCTGAACCAGAGCTTACGCCACCAGCAGTTGTATTCGAAGACGTTACATACGGATATGTACCGTGGTCAACGTCAAGAAGTGAACCTTGCGCGCCTTCGAACATGATATTGTCACCGTTTTTACGGTAGTTATGCAATTCAGTGGTCACATCCACAACCAGTGGCGCAACAACTTTACGCCATTCGTCGCAAAGTGCCAGCACATCTTCCAGTTTAACTGCTTCAACACCGTAGTATTCAGTCAGCTGGAAGTTATGGTAGTCCAGAAGTTCAGTTAACTGAGCAGTAAGATGTTCACCACCACGTACTAGGTCAGCAACACGTACTGCGCGACGTGCTACTTTGTCTTCGTATGCAGGACCGATACCACGACCTGTCGTACCAATCTTCGCATTACCACGTTTTTTCTCACGCGCCTGATCAAGTGCGATGTGGTTCGGAAGAATCAATGGACAGTTTGGAGAAATGCGTAAACGTTCTTTAACAGGAACGCCTTCTTTTTCAAGAATGTCCATCTCTTTGATGAGCGCTTCAGGAGAAAGAACAACACCGTTACCAATTAAGCACAATACGTTTTCACGTAAAATACCTGATGGAATGAGGTGTAAGACAGTTTTCTTACCACCAACCACAAGAGTGTGACCTGCGTTATGTCCGCCTTGATAACGAACTACCGCTGCCGCTTGATCTGTGAGCAGGTCGACGATTTTACCTTTACCTTCGTCGCCCCATTGGGTACCAAGTACCACAACATTCTTGCCCATAATAGCCTCATTACATCATGCTGTTAAAGTTGAAAGCCCCGCTCAGCGACATGAACACTGAGCCAAGCAGTTAAATCGTTTTGACTGTCCACTCACCATTCGCATTCACCAGCAGGTGCGTTGCATATGGAATCGAGTTTAAATCATCATTACCCAGTAACTGAATTACACTTAAGCCTTGTGCGCGAATGTTCTGAATTGCATTCAGAAGTTCTGCATCAGTGCCTTTAGGTGCAACCACGACCTGTACCGCATCAAACTGACCTGCGCTTAAAGCATATAAGTCACAAGAGAAACCGGTTGCCGGACGCGCGCGGCCAAAATGCTCACCAATGCCATCATAACGGCCACCTTGTGCCAGTGCAGCTGCACGGTTCGGTGCATAGACTGCATACATCAGGCCAGTATGATAATGGTATGAACGTAATTCAACCACATCAATACCAATACTCAAGTTTGGCCAACGGGTTTGAACTTCATCTTTGGTGGTTTGCAAAACATTAAAAGCCTGCGTAAATGCTGGATTCGCCAACACTTCAGCACTTAAATGCGCTTGCAATGCATCCAGGTCGCTGGCATAGCGTCCAAGGGCATAAAAATCCTGACCAAATTTCAGGTCTGCCGTGAATTCTTCTAATTCTGGCAAAGCCTTGCGTTGGTATAAATCAGATAATTGCTGTTCAGCGACTTTGTTCAAGCCTGCTTGAGCCACCAGACTGCGGAATAAACCGACATGACCTAAGTCCAGATGAATACCATCTGCCAGACCTGTTTCCTGAATCAGACTGATCATCAAGTCGACCATTTCTACATCGGCATCGATGCTGTCTGAACCAAATAGCTCCGCACCTAACTGTAGTGGCGCACGCGAAGTGTTAAAACCGCGAGGCTTGGTATGCAGAACGGTTCCTGCATAGCAGTAACGTGCTACACCTTCCACTGGATGTACATGCGCATCAATACGAGCCACTTGTGGTGTCATATCGGCACGCACACCAAGCAAACGACCAGAAAGCTGATCGATTACTTTAAAAGTGGCTAAGTCTAAATCTTGATTCGATTCTGAGAGAGAAGATAGAGATTCGATGTATTCAATGAATGGCGTGTACACCAGCTGATAACCTCGAGATGCAAGGAAATCCAGTGATTTACGGCGCAGACTTTCAATAACTTGCGCTTGTTCTGGTAATACATCAGCTACACCATCAGGTAATAACCATGTCTCTGAAATGGGCATGTTGTAAACCTAAATTCTTGTCAGCGCGGAACGAATCCGCATAAAAAAATCGGGAGCACACCCGATTTCTCCTAGTCTAGCACGATAGTTTTGGCTGTGCATCGCAAATTTTATAATTTTCGCTACCTGATGAAATCAACAACAATTGTGTCAACTATCAGCATTTTAATGCACATTTAAAACAAATAGCATGAAAAAATCCGGCATTAAACCAAAGGCAATGCAGTGGTACTTTTGACCGTTTGCAATGGAATTTCAGTTTTTACACTTTGAATGCAGGGAATTTGGGTTAAATGATGAATCTGAAATTTACGATAGGCATCCAGATCAGCCACTACAATTCTTAAAAAGAAATCACAATCGCCCGCCATTAGCTGGCACTCGACGACTTCTGGCATTTCCTTGATCGCTTCGACAAATTGGTCGACCACGGCAGCTTCTTGAGACTTGAGCCAGACGCGTGCAAAGACACTCATCGCCAAATTGACCTTTTGCGGATTCAGCAGCGCGACATATTGCTCAATCACACCATCATCTTCCAGCTGTTTTACCCGTCTTAAACAGGGTGATGGCGACAAGCCAATCAGTTGAGCCAGTTCATTATTTTGCAGTTTTCCATTCTTTTGCAGCTCATGCAGAATGCGTTTATCTATTTGATCCATATCTATGCTTTGGCATTTAAAACCTCTTAAACTTAATTTAGCGCAATTTAATTTCAAATAAAACTCAAACCTCTTTCACTACAACAGCAAATAGCCTGAATATCGCCATAAAATATGGTTTAGTTTTGCAGTACCCAGGTCATTTCCATGCTTTTGTTCAGACAAAGCACCGCAGCAATAGTTGCCCCTACCGATTTCAGTGAATTTCAACGTGGCATGAAAGATTCTATTCCCATGCTTTTAGGGATTATCCCCTTTGCGCTGGTGTTGGGTGCGACGGCAGTACAGAAGAATTTCAGCTTGCTCGAAGTGCCTTTACTGACAGGATTAAACTTTGCCGGCGGTTCTGAATTTGCCATTCTGGAAGTCTGGAGCAGTCCACCAAATTTACTCATGCTGATGTTCATTACCTTTCTGGTAAATAGCCGGCATCTGTTGATGGGCGCCAGTTTGGTGCCGTATTTAAAGCATCTTCCGAATCGTAAAGTTTTTCCGGCGCTGTTTTTTATGGTCGATGAAAGCTGGGCACTCGGTCTGGCTGATGCACAAAGGAAACAGGCGCAACTGGGTTATCGTGCTGCGTTTAGCATGCCTTATTATGCCGGCCTGTGTTTTTGCCTGTACTTGATGTGGGTCGGATTTACCACACTCGGGGCCATGCTTGGACCTGTATTAGGCGACATCAACCGTTTTGGTTTTGATATGGCCTTTCCTGCTGTATTTCTGGTGTTACTAAGAAGTATGTGGAAAGGTTTTGAGGCTGCCCGGCCATGGCTGGTCAGTTTAGTCTGTGCGGCTTTGGCTTATTTATATTTACCTGCGGGCTGGTATGTGCCGATTGGCGCCTTGTCTGGAATCGCTTCGGCATTTTTCCTGATTCAAGAGGATCAAACATGATCCAGATGAGCACCTTGGTGGCCATTATTCTGATTGCTGCGACCACTTATTTAACCCGGATCTTGGGCTATGTCTTGTTAAAAAATAAAACACTAACACAGCGCCAGCGAAAAATTCTGGAAGTAGTCCCCGGCTGCGTGCTGATTTCAGTGATTGCACCCTATTTTGTACGCGACCATCCTGCAGACCTGATCGCCTTGGCTTTAACGCTGTTCGCTGCTACACGTTTTGGATTATTACCGACCGTCGCCATCAGTATGGTTTCTGCCGCAGTTTTAAGAATTTTAAGCGTCTAATACTTAAACAAAACCCCTTTAAATGTATCTCTAAAGGGGTTTTGTCTATTTTTGTGGATCAACCACTTTGGTGAGTAAACTGACCAGCTCGGCATTTTGTAATTCAACCTGCTGAAGTTTGGCTGTGGTCTGATCCAGTACTTCCTGCTGCACATGCATTTTTTTGGCTAGATCCTGCATGATTTCCAGGGTCTTTTTTAAATTCTCTTCCAGATGCACAATTTTTTCTTCGACTGGCACGCCTTCCACGCTACGTGGTTCATCATTCTGATTAAACTGCAGCCAGATCAGAAAAATCACCGCCAAAGTCAGCAGTATAATAAATCCCCAAACCACCATCATGTGCTTGCTCTTATTTCATTTTATTGTCTTTATCTTAACGAAAAATGCTGCGGATAACGTAAATAATTCAGCCTCAATTCCTGATTTTCGATCAATTACCAGCAAATTCTCTTAAAACATGGCTTGTAGAATATTTACAGGCAAGAAAAAAGCATCGTATCTTGGTGCTTTTGAGGTTTAGATGACCCGAACTTAATGAAATGATTCACATAAATCCAGCAGACGGTTGGCATAGCCCCACTCGTTATCGTACCAGGCAAAGACTTTAGCTTGATGCCCGACCACCAGAGTCTGGGTCAAATCCACAATCAATGAATATGGGGAATGATTAAAATCGCTCGATACCAAAGGCTCATCCGTCACGGCCATGATTTCCGCAAAATCCTGCTGGGCAGCCTTGATCAGCACTTCATTCAGCTTGTGATCGGTGATCGGTGACTGGGAGACAAACGTCAAATCAATCGCGGCCACATTAATGGTTGGCACCCGAATTGAATAACCATCAATACGATCTTCCATTTTTGGCATGACACGCTTTAAGGCACCGAGTGCGCTCGAAGTGGTCGGAATGATGTTATGGCCCGAGGCACGTGCACGTCGCAAATCACGATGTGCATGATCCAGTACCGACTGATCCGCCGTAACAGCATGGATTTCGGTCATCAGGGCGCTACTGATGCCAAATGCATCATCAATAATTTTGACCAGTGGCACCAAAGCCTGCGTAGTACAAGAAACACTGGAAATGATCTGGTCCGATGCTTTGACTTCATGATGATTGACACCATAGACAATTGCGGCATCGACCGTATCAAAAGGTGCTGCGCCGATAATCACACGTTTCGCCCCTGCGCCAATATGCTGGGTCGCGGCTTCACGAGAACGGAATAGCCCAGTACATTCAAGCACTACATCTACCGTCAAGTTTTGCCAAGGCAACTTAGCCGGATGCGACTCACACAAAACCTGTACTTTTAATGCAGTATCTTGATAGCTGATATGCATATAGATATGTTCAGCATCATAGCTGAGATCCACCTGCCCCGGAAAACGGCCATGGGTCGAGTCATATTTAAATAGATGGATCAGGGTTTCAACATCGGCAATATCGTTAATGGCAACGATTTCAAAATTAAAATCTTTCGGATTTTCAAACCATGCGCGCAGTACATTCCGTCCAATACGCCCAAATCCATTGATTGCCACTCGTTGCATGACTCGACCTTTTATATGCCTATTTTAAAACTCTTCTATGTTAAAGGATTTCTGGCGCCGTACATTAAAAAACTTCAGAGAAAATACTGATTTTCGATTATTTTATTTCTGATCCATCCGTCTGTATCTGGGTCATTTAAAATTCCAGTTATTTTTAATGTGATGGATATCCACGAATTCTACTGTGGGAAAATTCAATTTAATTATTCAGCGAAAAACCTGAGTAAATAAATCCTTCGCAATTGGTTTTAAAATGATTGGTGCCTACTGCTTTTTCCGTTATAATTTGGCGTTTTAAATTTTTAAGCCCCGCATTGCAGCAGAGCTCTTGTATGCTTGTCAGACTGTGGTGTTTTAGCCAAATCGGAAATTATGGAGTGACTTGGTTGTGAGTACTCGTTTTATGACATCAGCTGAAATTCGTGAAGCATTTTTGCGTTACTTTGAATCGCAAGGGCATACACGTGTCGCGTCGAGTTCTCTAGTACCTGCCAATGACCCAACTTTGCTGTTCACCAATGCTGGTATGAACCAGTTTAAAGATTGCTTCTTAGGTCTAGAAAAACGCGATTATGTACGTGCAGTGTCATCACAAAAATGCGTGCGCGCAGGTGGTAAGCACAACGACTTGGACAATGTAGGTTATACAGCACGTCACCACACTTTCTTTGAAATGTTGGGTAACTTCTCCTTTGGTGATTACTTCAAACGTGATGCGATCAAATTTGCCTGGGACTTTTTGACTAACGAAGAATGGCTTGGTCTTCCTAAAGATAAACTCTATGCAACCGTTTACCACACCGATGATGAAGCCTTTGACATCTGGAACAAAGAAATCGGTCTAGACGCTTCGCGCATTATTCGTATTGGTGACAACAAAGGCGGTCAATACGCATCAGATAACTTCTGGGCAATGGGTGACACCGGTCCTTGTGGTCCATGTTCTGAAATCTTCTTTGACCATGGCGATCATATCTGGGGTGGCTTACCGGGTTCTCCTGAAGAAGATGGCGACCGTTTCATTGAAATCTGGAACAACGTTTTCATGCAGTTCAACCGTACTGCGGATGGCGTATTACACCCTCTTCCAGCACCTTCTGTGGATACAGGTATGGGCTTGGAGCGTATTTCAGCTGTTCTTCAGCACGTTAACTCAAACTACGAAATCGACCTGTTCCAGCACTTGCTAAAAGCTGCTGCTGAAATTATTGGTTTAGATACGTCTGAACTTGAAGCAAAAGCACAAGCAGAAAACAAACCAGTTGAATACCCTGCTTCACTTAAAGTTGTTGCTGACCATGCACGTTCATGCTGCTTCCTGATTGCTGATGGCGTAAACCCATCGAACGAAGGTCGTGGCTATGTATTGCGTCGTATCATTCGTCGTGCAGTACGTCACGGTAACAAACTAGGTGCGACTGGTTCGTTCTTCCACAAAATGTTGAAGCCACTGATTGAAGTGATGGGTGCAGCATATCCTGAACTTGCAGCCAACCAGGCACGTATCGAAGCGCAACTTCTGAAAGAAGAAGAGCAATTTGCTAAAACACTTGAGCAAGGTCTGAAATTGCTTGAAGGCGAATTGGCGCAGTTAAAAGGTTCTGTAATTCCGGGCGAAGTAGTATTTAAACTTTACGATACTTACGGTTTCCCGACTGACTTGACTGCTGACATCGCACGTGAACGTGACTTAACCATTGATGAAGCTGGTTTCGAAACTGAAATGGCTGCACAGCGTCAACGCGCACGTGATGCAGGCAAATTCGCAATCGACTATAATTCTGTTGTGAAAGTCGAAGGTGAAACTCAGTTTGAAGGTTACGATGCAACTGCGGGTCAAGGTCAAATCATCGCAATCTACAAAGATGGCGAGCAAGTTGACGAAGTGGTTGAAGGCGACGAAGCACTGATCGTACTTAACCAAACACCTTTCTACGCAGAAAGCGGTGGTCAAATCGGTGATACAGGACTCTTCAAAAACGATACTGGTATTTTCGAAGTTCAAGATACCAAGAAATCTGGTGGTGCATTTGTACACCAAGGTATCGTGACTATGGGTAACTTGAAAGTTACTCAAAATGTAGAAGCAACGGTTAAAGCAGACATTCGTGCAGCAACGGCACGTAACCACTCTGCGACTCACCTGCTACATGCTGCATTACGTCAAATTTTAGGTTCACATGTACAGCAAAAAGGTTCATTGGTTGCATCTGACGTGTTACGTTTTGACTTTGCCAACGACCAGCCTGTAAGCTTTGAACAGCTGCAAGAAATTGAACGTTTGGTCAATGCTGAAGTGATTGCCAATACTGCGGTGTCTACTGAACTTCTGGATATCGAGTCTGCGAAAGCTAAAGGCGCGATGATGCTGTTTGGCGAGAAATACGGTGACGAAGTACGTGTACTGTCTATGGGTTCAGTGATTGAAGAGAAAAACTTCTCAATCGAACTTTGCGGTGGTATTCACGTAAAACGTACCGGTGATATCGGTCTGTTCAAAATCACCTCTGAAGGTGGTGTGGCAGCCGGTGTACGTCGTATTGAAGCAGTAACAGGCACTAAAGCAGTTGAAGTTGCGCAAAAAGCCGATCGCGATATCAATACGATTAACGGTTTGCTCAAAGCACAAAAAGACCAGACTTTAGAAAAAGTTGAAGCGTTGGTTGATACTGCATCGAGCTTGCAGAAACAGATCGAACAACTCAATCAAAAACTTGCTAGCCTGCAAGCCGGTGAACTTCTAAGCCAAGTTCAAAGCATTGCAGGTCGTGCAACCTTGATTACAACTGTTGAAAACATGGATGCGAAAGCACTTCGCAACCTGCACGACGGTGTGAAATCAAAATTAGAAAATGCAGTGATTGTTCTGGCAGGTGTAGAGGGTGACAAGGTGAGCTTGATCGCATCTGTGGCAAAAGACTTTACTGCTTCTATTAAAGCAGGTGACATCATCAAACATTTAGCGAATGAGCTAGGTGGTAAAGGTGGTGGTAAACCTGACTTGGCACAAGGTGGCGCGCCACTTAACGAGAAGTTTGCTCCAGTGATGGCAGATTTAACTGCCTGGCTTGCAGCAAAATAAAACTTCAATTTTGTGTAACTGACCCTGATAGGTACATCAGGGTCATGGCTTATATGGAACAACTATGGCATTAATCGTTCAAAAATATGGCGGTACCTCTATGGGTACTCCCGAGCGCATTTTAAATGTTGCTCGTCGTGTAAAGCGCTGGCATGACCACGGCCACAAGGTAGTGGTAGTGGTATCAGCAATGAGTGGCGAAACCAATCGTCTGCTTGCTTTAGCGAAGGCCATTACCGAAACCCCTGACCCACGTGAACTAGACCAAATGGTATCTACGGGTGAACAGGTTACGATTTCTATGTTAGCAATGGCGCTGAACTCAATTGGAGTTGAAGCAAAATCACTAACAGGTCGCCAGGTTGGCATGAAAACCGACAGCTCATTCAATAAGGCACGTATCGAATCCATTGATACTGAAGTCCTGAACTCAAATCTGGATGCAGGCCGCGTACTTGTCGTTGCCGGTTTCCAGGGTTTTGATGAACATGGCAATACCACCACTTTAGGGCGTGGCGGTTCTGATACTTCAGGTGTTGCAATTGCTGCCGCACTCAAAGCAGATGAATGCCAGATTTATACCGACGTTGACGGTGTATATACCACCGATCCACGTGTTGCACCAAAAGCAAAAAAAGTTGATCGTATTTCATTTGAAGAAATGCTTGAGATGGCGTCACTCGGTTCTAAAGTCCTGCAAATTCGTTCAGTTGAATTTGCTGGTAAATACCAGGTGCCTTTACGCGTATTATCAAGCTTCGACAATGACAACGATGGCGCATTCGACGAAGAGTTTAAGCAAAACGTTGGTACACTTATTACGACTGAATTGGAAGACAACATGGAACAGCCAATTATCTCCGGTATCGCATTTAACCGTGACGAAGCAAAATTAACTATTTTAGGTGTGCCTGACGAACCGGGTATTGCTTCTAAAATTTTGTGCCCGATTGGTGATGCCAATGTTGAAGTGGATATGATTATCCAGAACGTTGAAGAAGATGGTACAACTGATTTCACTTTTACTGTGAACCGTGGCGAATTAAATAAAGCCAAAGCCATTCTTGAAGCAACTGCTCAAGAAATTGGTGCGCGTGAAGTTGCGACCCGTTCAGATATCGTAAAAGTATCAATTGTAGGTGTAGGCATGCGTTCACATGCCGGCGTGGCAAGCAAAATGTTCACAGCTTTGGCAGACGAAGGCATCAACATCCTGATGATCTCGACGTCTGAAATCAAGATTTCTGTGATCATTGAAGAAAATTATCTTGAACTTGCGGTTCGTTCATTGCATACCGCATTCGGTTTAGACCGTGAACAAGGCGAATCTAGCGCACGTGCTTAAGCGTTAAGACAGAATATTGTCATTGTTTGACAGTATTTTATAAAAGTCTACAAAAATGCAGAGCCACTATAGTTTTTTTTATAGTGGCTCTGTTATATTAAGCCTGAGGATTTTTAACCAGCTGAGATAGATTAAAATCTTTCACCCAGATGACAGAATTTCTATCCAGATCTTATTTTGTAATTTTTGGTTGTGCTTTTTGTTTTATATTCAATAGATTGCAGGTTTTGCATTTTGCAAGGAGAAAAACATGCTGATTCTGACTCGACGCGTCGGGGAAACTTTAATGATTGGTGATCAAGTCAGTGTGACTGTGCTTGGTGTAAAAGGTAACCAGGTTCGTATCGGGGTAAATGCTCCGAAAGAAGTCTCTGTGCACCGTGAAGAGATTTACCAGCGTATCCAGCATGAACGTGCAATGCATGAACATCTTCAACATATCGATCAAGATTACCAACCTTCTTATGAAGACGATAGCCAGACACAAAATAACTTTAACCGTTAATGTTTGTGCGAAGAATAAAGCGGCTTTTGAGCCGCTTTAAATTTGTCTAAATTTTATACAAAAATATTAAATACTTAGATAATTTAAAATAAAACTTAAAGTTCTGCACCCTGCTGTAATGCTGCAATCACCTTTTTTACCGGCCCAAAACTGCGACGATGCTCATCAATCACGCCATGTAAGGCAATCGCTTCAAAATGTGCCTTGGTCGGATAACCCTTGTGCTTGGCAAAGCCAAATTGCGGATGCTTCTGGTCCATCTCGATCATCTGATGATCACGGGTTACTTTCGCCAGAATACTGGCTGCTGAAATTTCAGCATGCAGTGCATCACCACCCACCACGGCATCACAGCTCATAGCAAGGCCCTGTGGAATCTTGTTGCCATCGACCAATACATGCTCAGGCTGAACTGGCAAAGCTTCTACAGCACGGCGCATGGCCAGCAAAGAAGCTTGCAAAATATTATGTTCATCAATCTCTGCCGCAGAAGCCTCAGCAATGGCCCATGCCAGCGCTTTTTCCTGAATCTCGATAAAAAGTTTTTCACGCTTCTTTTCAGTGAGTTTTTTAGAATCATTTAAACCCTCAATCGGGTTGTTCGGATCCAAAATAACTGCCGCAGCGACCACCGAACCCACTAATGGCCCACGCCCTGCTTCATCTACACCCGCAATCTTCATGTCTATTTTTCCATAAAAAATAGGCTGAACCAGTCAGCCTATTTCAATTTAATCTTGGCTTAGTTTACAGCTTCAGCTACACAAGCGTTAATGGTTTTTGCAACCACATTGCCGACAATCGTCGCACGTGCTGCCGGGTCAATCGCTGCAGTCGCCAAATCTACCGCTGTTACGCTTTGGGGTGCTTTTTCACTGACACAGCCACAAATTTCAGTCTGGATATTCTGCTTTTGGGTCGTAGTCATTAGACGTGTAGCTGTTTGCCATGCTGGAATATTATTCAGCTCAGTCGTACATTTTGCATTGATCGCGATTTTAAGCGCAGCCCCACCCAGCTGTTGAGTCGTGGTTTGCGTTTCAGGGCTGCCTGTTGTTGCACAAGCAGATAAAACCAAAGTAAGCGGAGCAAGTGCAGCCAATAATTTTTTCACAGATCTGTTCCTTGTTTATTCATATATGAAGCGTGACGCTATTGTGCCGAAATTCACCTGAATAAGAAATCTATAAATCATCCTGAATGTTTAATCTGCACCCAGCCATTTCAATGGATGTTGCATGAAAGCCACCATAGCGTTGCAGATTTGGAATTGCTGGGCTGATTCGCCCTTTGCTAAGGTGCATCCATCTTTGAGGGCAATCGAAAATCACATGGAAAAAGTACAATATTACACGCGCACGGCACAATGGTTGCACTGGATCATGGCAGTTATCTTTATTGCGGCCTGGCTGATTGGTTTTTATAGTGGGAATTTTTTAAGTTATGAGGTCGATGGCAGCTTTAAAGGCGATGTCATCACCCTGCATAAAAATATCGCCACCACCATTATTTTCCTGTTGGTTGTGCGAATTTTCTGGCGTTATACCCATCCTGCCCCTGAACTACCGGACACTATGTCACCCCGGATGAAAACTTTGGCACATGCAGGTCATCTGGCTTTGTATTTTATGCTGATTGCTCTACCTGTCACCGGCTGTTTATATAGCTGGAGTCTGGGCTATCCAGCACCAGTGCTATATTTATTTAACCTGCCGGCACTGATTGCAGAAAATCCGGCTGTAACCGCGATCGTAAAACCCCTACATATCTGGCTTTCCTGGGCAGTTGGCTTACTTTTAGTTGGACATATTTTCGCAGCACTGAAACATCATTTTATCGATAAAGATCATGTACTCAACAGCATGACCCGACAATCCAAATCTTCTAAAAAATAATCTGCAAAACCACACTCAATCAGCTTTCATTGCAAAACTGATTTTATTTTAAGAACTCGGTCATGCAGCCTTTCAGACTGTTTGCAATAGCCTGTTGCGTGAGTTTTGACTTTACTTCTTCATCCAGAGTCGCTTTCAGTAAAGTGCTTGCCGGAATATCCTTGAGTGCATGCTCACCTACACATGAACAGACATTCTGTTCAAGTTCAGCTTTATTTTTGTCCTGCATAAAATAGGTCGAGGCAGTCCAGAATTTAGATGCTTTCAATTCTTTTGCACATTGGTATTCAATCACGGGTTTTAAAGTACGCTGTGTCAAAGTCATATCCGCATTTGAGCAAGCAGATATCAACACGCTACTGATGAGCAGAATTATATTTTTCAATTTCATATCCATCTATAAAAACAAAGGCAGAGCGAACCCTGCCTTTTATTTAAAAACTTAAACCAGGGCACGGATCTGGTTGATCCATTGCTCTTTTTCAGTATCGGTAATAAAAGAGGCTTCAAATGAGTTAATGGCCAACTGCTTGAGTTCCTCATTGCTTAAATCCAGTGCTTCAGCAATGGCAATAAAATTGTCATTCATATAACCACCAAAATAAGATGGATCATCTGAATTGACTGTAACGTGCACGCCTTGTTGCAAGAGGCGACGGATATTATGCTGCTGCATATCATCCACGACGCAGAGTTTCAGGTTTGACAATGGACAAACCGTCAGTGGCATCTTCTCTGCAATCAGGCGCTGCATTAACGCCAGATCTTCTTCAGAGCGTACACCATGATCGATACGATTCACTTTCAGCAAATCTAAAGCTTCCCAGACATAAGCTGCCGGGCCTTCTTCACCTGCATGCGCTACAACCAAGAAACCTGCTTCACGTGCTTTAGCAAAGACACGCTCAAACTTTGAAGGTGGATGCCCTACTTCACTTGAGTCCAGACCGACCGCAATAATCTGGTCTTTATAAGGTAAGGCCTGTTCCAGTGTTGCAAAAGCAGCCTCTTCACTTAAATGACGCAAGAAACACATAATCAGATGTGAACTGATGCCAAGTTTAGCTTTGGCATCATCACAGGCTTTTTGCAAGCCGTTGATCACGGTTGAAAAAGCAACGCCACGGTCGGTATGGGTTTGTGGATCAAAGAACATTTCAGTATGCACGACCCGGTCTTCAGCACATTTTTCAAAATACGCCCAAGCCAGATCATAAAAATCCTGTTCATGAATCAATACAGCTGCACCAGCATAATAAATATCCAGGAACGACTGAAGATTATGAAAGTTATACGCCTGTTTAACTTCTTCAACAGATTTATACGGGATGGCAATTTTATTACGCTGAGCGATCGCAAACATTAGCTCAGGCTCAAAAGTGCCCTCAATATGAACATGAAGCTCAGCTTTTGGCAAAGCTCGAATCAACTCAAGACGGTTCATCGCTTCTCCTCATGAAACCTAAAATAATAAAAAAAGGGTGCAAACTGAGTTTACACCCTTTCCAAATCTAGAAAAATTAGCCGCCAAATAGTGCGAATTTAAGCGTCCATAGTACTGCAATAATCCAGACCATATACGGTACAGTTGATGCCTTACCGGTTAACAATTTGATCAGTGCATAGCTAATGAAGCCCATCGCAATACCATCCGCAATCGAATAGGTAAATGGCATAAATACAATGGTTAAAAATGCAGGGACTGCTTCTGTAATATCTTCCCAGTCAATATGCACGATACCTTGAATCATTAAGACACCGACAAATAACAGCGCTGGCGCTGTTGCAAAGCTTGGTACAGACTGTGCCAATGGTGCCAGGAACAAACAGGCAACAAACAGGATACCGACTACGACAGCAGTTAGACCTGTACGGCCACCGGCTGCTACGCCTGCAGAAGATTCAATGTATGGTGTAGTCGATGAGGTACCTAAAGCTGCACCTGCAACAATTGCAGAAGAGTCAGCAAAAAGTGCTTTTTTCAAACGCGGCAGTTTGCCATCTTTCAACAAGCCTGCACGGTGTGAAACACCTACGAGCGTACCGGTTGAGTCAAACAGATCAACCAGAAAGAAGACAAAAATCACGCCAATTAAACTGGCAGTGAACAGACCTTCAAAGCTCATTTGCATAAATGTAGGTGCAATCGATGGCACTGCGCCAACCACACCTTTAAATTCACTCAGACCCAATGCTGCTGAAATACCGGTTAACACCAAAATACTGATGATGATCGCACCACGCACTTTAAAGTGATGCATCACAACAACCAGAAGGAAACCAAATAATGCAAGTAAAACCGATGGTTGTTTTAAATCACCCAAACCTACCAATGTAGCGGGATTATCCACAATCAGGCCGGCATTTTTCAAAGCAATCAGCGCAAGGAATAAGCCAATACCACCACCGATGGCCAGTTTCAGCGACATTGGAATCGCATTTACAATGGCTTCACGGATTTTGAACATGCTGATCGCAATAAACACAAGACCCGAGATAAACACAGCCCCAAGTGCTGTTTGCCAAGGCACACCCATTCCCAAACATACGGAATAGGTAAAAAAGGCATTCAAGCCCATGCCTGGTGCAAGTGCAATTGGATAATTTGCAATCAAGCCCATGACTAAACAGCCAATCGCGGCTGCAAGACAGGTTGCTACAAAGACAGCCCCATGATCCATCCCCGTTTCGGACAAAATCATCGGATTGACAATAATGATGTAACACATCGTTAAGAATGTAGTTACACCGGCAAGAACTTCTGTACGGAAACTGGTTTTGTTTTCACTCAGTTTAAACAGACGTTCAAGCATACTTTCTGAAGATGGATTAGGAGTCGTCATGACCTAGCCCCTATTGAGTAAACTTAATGCTTTAAGCAAGCCGTCAAATAAATGAAATTTTATAAAAAAAATTCATCAATTTTAAGGATGTGTTAGCAACGAATATGCCAGCATAGCCATTTGACGGGTTAAAATGTTGGAACAGCTTACAGCCCCAGGGCTATGCTATAAAAACCCAAAAAAAAATCTAAACAAAAAAGCTGCATAACCTTTATGCAGCTTTATTTTACGATTTAAATCAAATGCTTAACAAGATGGATTCTGCTTCATCCTGATCGTTGGCAAATTATAACACATTGATTTATTATTGCTTATTTGATTTTACACTTTATTAGAAATTAATATATTCCAGATGAATATTGAAAAAAATTTATTATATTTATTATTGATTTAATTTTATCATTTTAGCCCAATCAACGAAAGAAGGTTGTCTAGCCTGCTTAATGTCGATGCCGATTGGATTCCAGCAATTTGCTTGAATCACGTCCATCGTTCAAGACATGACGGATCTTTTCATATTTTCTGATTTCGGACTGTTTATGGACACAAAATCCTAATAAACTGATCATTAAGGCAAAAACAGGGATAGCATATATTTTCATTTTTATTATGCTGCTTTGTAACACTATGCAATTATGCTAACAAAAAACCTAACAAACTTGTGACATAGTTTACATTTAACCCGATAGAAGGCATTTATTTATCCTCTAAATATTAATTTTATGTCGTTTTATTTATTAATACTTAATTAATTTATAATTCTTTTTTCAAAAAATCGATCCTATTAAAAATCCTTTTAAAAAAACTAAATAATTGAATTTAATATATTTTTTAAACCACCTAAAAGAAGTTTATTCAAAATTAAAATATGTAGATAAATGAAATCTAACCTATTCAATAGAACTTATTTCGGTTTATTTTATCGGCCTTTTCCAAGAATGCTCAACTTTAATTTTTAAAATAAAATGATCTAAATAAGGGAGATTTTGCGAGGGATTTCAAAGTGTTTAACGATATTTTTTATTTTTAACTATCTTGAAGTTTTCATTATGCAGTTCATCCACACTTCACTCATCATAGAGTCAAAACGTTGAACACTAGTTAAGAACCTAACCATAATAAAGACATCCCAATATCCGGCATACATATCCTCATGCTGGATACCGGGAATCATCTCATTTATGCACTCAGTTGTTCATCACGCTTGAATACCAGTTCTCCCTTGAGTGAACTGTCTGCATCAAAATAATAGCCATCAGTATTAAAAGCTTTTAGCTCTTCGACACGATCAATTTTATTTTCAATCATAAAACGCGCCATAAGACCCCGTGCTTTTTTGGCATAGAAACTAATCACTTTATATTTGCCATTTTTCTGATCCAGAAATACCGGCTTGATAATGTCCGCCTGAATTTTGCGCTCGTTGACTGATTTATAATATTCATCAGAGGCGATATTCACCAGGATTTCAGAATTTGCTGCTGCTAGATCCTGATTAATCAGATCAGTAATGTGATGTGCCCAGAAGTCATATAGGTTATGCCCGCGGGAATTGGCCAATTTGGTTCCCATTTCCAGACGGTACGGCATCATCAAATCCAAGGGACGTAAGAGTCCATATAATCCAGACAACATGCGTAAACGGTCTTGTGCATAGTGCAGATCTTCATGTTTTAAACTATAGGCATCCAGACCTGTATAGACATCGCCTTTAAATGCAAAAATCGCCTGACGGGCATTGGCTAAATTAAAATCCGGTTGCCAGTCATTAAAACGTGCGGTATTTAAAGTGGCAATTTTTTCACTAACACTCATTAAGCTGGAAATTTCTGTTGCAGAAAGTGTGCGACAAACGTTGATCAAGTCCTGTGAATGTTCTAATAATCTCGCTTGAGTAAATTGGTCAGTCGGTAATGGAGTATCGTAATCGAGAGTTTTGGCTGGAGAAATTAAAGCGAGCATGGCAACCTGGTCAAAAAATGATTAATCAAACTATATCAGTCTGCTTATTTTAATTCCAATTCATGTTTTTATTCACCATAATCGTTAAAATGCACGATTCTCCTGTTAATCATCGGTTTTTATATGCCCGAGCAAATTTTTCTTCAAGGGCCTGCGGGTCAGATTGAAGTTTTTGTGGATTATCCTCAGGGTGAAGTGAAAGGATTCGCGGTAGTTTGTCACCCCCATCCATTGCAAGGCGGTACACCACAACATAAGGTTCCGGTTTTACTGGCACAAATGTATCTGGAACGTGGCTGTATTGTGTATCGTCCAAGTTTCCGTGGTTCTGGTCAAAGTGAAGGTATACACGACGAGGGCTTCGGTGAAACGGATGATGTATTAGAAGTCATTCGGTTCGCTCGCAACCAGCATATTGCCCTGCCTTTTTATGCAGGCGGTTTTAGTTTTGGTGCGCATGTCATGGCAAAAAGCTATGCAGCCTTACCCGTAGAACTGCAACCAAAGCAAACCATTTTATGTGGTCTGCCGACTGCAACAGTGGCTGGTATTCGTCATTATGTGACACCCGCCATTAAAGGTGACATTTTGTTCATTCATGGTGAAGCCGATGAAGTAACTTTGCTCTCAGATATGATTGAATGGGCAAAGCCACAACGCCATTTAGTGACCGTATTACCTGGTGCCAACCACTTCTTTACCGGCTATTTAAAGCAATTGCGGATCGCAATGACCCGGTACTTAGCGCTTGGCTAAATAAAAAAACCCATCAGATGATGGGTTTTTTTATTAAAAGACAAAATCTTCTGCAAAAATTTCATACATCACAGCCCGATATTTAGGCTTATCGATGTAGCGGATAATTTTTCCACCCAAGCGGTCTGCAATTTTACGGCTAGCCCAGTTTTCTTCTGCTACCGGGTAGCTTAAAACTTGAATCCCTAATGTATTGAAAGCATAAGCCACAACACAATGCACTACCTCATGTCCATAATGATGACCATGTGCAGTTTCACGAATCCAAATACCGACTTCAGGTATTTCCTCATGAAGTCGATGTAAACCACATAGTCCAATAAATTCTTGTGTTTCAATATAACGGATCACAAATACATATTCTTTATGATCGTTCATATTTTCCAGCCAATTTTGCCAGACTGTTGCAAATCCCTGTTCAGAATCTGGTGCATCCCACGCCATAAAACGTGTCAAACTCGGGGTAATTGAAGCATAAGTCTCTTTGGCATCGGCTGATTTAAAACAATTCAGGATCAAGCGTTTACTTTGCAGTGTAGGCAAAGCTGATTGAGTCTGTTGAATTAGCTCTTCCATTCAAACTCGCTAAAGCGTTCCTGCTCTTTTAGAGAGGTTTCCACTGCCTGTGCAAGCTGATTAAGCAAACTTCTTTCGGTGATACGATCCAGCCAGTCCTGTTCTTCTTCAGGATATGAGGCAATCTCACAGACCAGATGCCCTTGTTCATCTCTGGTTTCGCAACTCACAGATAAAGGCAGCGCATGGTCTTCTACGCTGACGGCAACCTGAGCACCACTTTGGCTTAAGGTCTGAAAACCGTATTTACCTAATTTTTCGGCAAGTAAATGTGCTACATATTCCTGGGTTTCTTGACCATCCCGTGGTGTTTGGCTCTGGGTATTGGCCATGAATTTTAATTTTCGCATCGCTACTTCCAAATGGCTTTTTTCTTATATGGGTTTAGCATAAGCAATATAAACAAAACAGCCAAGCAAAAGCTTGGCTGTTTCACATAATTTTAAAAATTATTCTGATACTTGAATTGGCAGTCCTGCGATTGAGGTCAATTCTGTGAAGGTCGGGAAACTGGTTGCGACCGTTTCGGTTCCGACAATCTTGATCTGCTCCGAATTACGCAAACCGGCAATCGAAAAACTCATCGCGATACGGTGATCGTGATGCGATTCAATTTCACCACCCGTAAAGATTGGCAACCAGTCACCGGACTTACCCTTACCTTCAATGATGATGCCATCTTCAGTTGGGGTACAGTCGATGCCCATGGTTTGAAGACCATCTGCCATGACCTGAATACGATCCGATTCTTTCACGCGAAGCTCGGCAGCACCGGTCAGGATGGTTTGACCTTCAGCACATGCAGCGGCAATGAATAGCGCCGGGAATTCATCAATTGCTAATGGCACCTGATCTTCCGGCATATGAATCCCTTTTAATGTACGTGTACCACGAATACGGATATCAGCAATCGGTTCACCGCCTGCAATACGCTCGTTTTCAACTGTAATGTCCGCACCCATTTGCTTGAGGATTTCAATCACACCAGTACGGGTCGGGTTAATGCCTACCGCTTCAAGGGTGACGTCCGAATTTTCAGTAATGGCCGCACCCACCATAAAGAAGGCTGCTGAAGAAATATCTGAAGGCACTTGAATGTTGGTACCCACTAACTTGCCGCCACCTTGCAGGGAAATTCGGTTGCCTTCGGTTTTCACTTCATAACCAAATGCACGCAGCATACGTTCAGTATGGTCGCGTGTTGGTTCTGGTTCAGTCACCGAAGTTTCACCTTCCGCCCATAGACCTGCAAGTAGAATCCCTGATTTCACCTGAGCAGAGGCCATTGGCAAATCGTACTGAATCCCTTTCAGGTTTTGGTTGCCGGTGATGGATACAGGTGGCGTACCTCGCTCACCAGTGGTCTGAATTTGCGCGCCCATTTCACGTAAAGGCTTGGCAATACGCTCCATTGGACGTTTAGACAATGACGCATCCCCTGTCATCACTGAATCAAATTTCTGTGCTGCTAGCATACCCGACAGCAAACGCATTGAAGTGCCTGAGTTGCCCATATAAATGGCAGACTGCGGCGCTTTTAAGCCTTGCATGCCAACACCATGAATGGTGACTTCACCATTTTTAGGGCCTTCAATGCTGACTCCCATATCACGGAAAGCTTGCAGTGTCGCTAGAGCATCCTCACCTTCCAAAAAGCCGGTCACATGTGTGGTACCTTCTGCAATCGCACCAAACATGATCGAGCGATGTGACACAGATTTGTCACCTGGCACGGTAAATTTACCCTGAAATTTCTTGGCACCCGGCTGAATGGTAAATTGTTGTGTCACTTTATTTTTCTCCATGAAAGGTTTCTTGGCGAGCATATGGTTGAAATGCTGGCGAGCTGCCTGCGCATGACCCAATAAGCCCATCAATGCGTGGGAATCTTCATCTTCAATCAATTTGCGAATAATCGCGAGCTGCTGTTCAAAGCCATCAACAGCATTCAGAACTGCTTTTTTGTTGGCAAAAAAGATGTCATGCCACATTTGTGGATCGCTAGCGGCAATTCGCGAGAAATCCCGGAAGCCACCGGCAGCATAACGAAATATATCTAAATTGTCTTCACGCTTGGCCAATTGCTCAACCAAGTTGAATGCCATGAGATGCGGAAGATGACTGGTATGCGCCAGCACTTCATCGTGCTTGTCGACATCCATACAAATCACTTCGGCTTTCGCCGCTTGCCACAGCTGAATCAGTTTATCGACGGCCCAGTCTGCACTGCTTGGCAGTGGCGTCAAGATCACCTTGTGATTGGCAAATAAATCAACTTTACCTGCATGCACCCCGGTATGCTCGGCACCTGCAATCGGATGGCCCGGTACAAAACCTTCAGGCAGTTCATCGCCAAAAACCGCTTTCGCTGCATCGACCACATTACCTTTGGTACTACCAACATCAGTAATAATGGTATTGGGAGATAAATAAGGCTGAATGGCTTCCAACACCTTTTGCGTGGCACGTACCGGCAATGCAAGCACTACCAGATCAGCACCTTTGACCGCCTCTACAGGATCGGCATAGCCTTCGGAAATCAGGCCAAGAGATTTAGCATCGTCCAAAGTCTTTTGTGAACGTGTCGATGCAACGATGTCATTGGCCAAATGCTCGGCTCGAATGACACGCGCCAGACTTGAACCAATCAGTCCAAGCCCGATAAATGCAACTTTTTCAAACAGTGGCTGCGACATGGTTTAAGCTTTTGCCTCTAAACCGAGTACTTTAGCCAATGCGCTCAAGAATTTCGCATTTTCTGCTTCAGTACCAATCGATACGCGAATGTGATTTGAAATACCAACCGGACGCACAATCACCCCTTGTTTGAGCAAACCATTGAAGGTTGCTGATGGGTCTGCCTGTACATCTACCAGAATAAAGTTGGCACGTGAAGGCACATAGTTAAGACCCAAAGCCTTAAAGCCAGCTTCAAGTTGCGCCATACCGGCTTTATTCACTTCACGAGAACGCGCGATAAAGTCTTCATCTTTCAGTGCAGCCACCGCAGCGACCATCGCTAAATGGTTGACATTAAATGGTTGACGAATACGGTTCAGGTAATCTGTCACTTCAACTGAAGCCAGAGCAAAACCAACACGTAGTGCAGCCAAACCATAACACTTCGACAAAGTACGGCTAACGATCAGGTTTGGATATTGCGCAAGGAATTTCAAGCTGTTGAAGTTTTCCGGGAAATATTCCACATAGGCTTCATCCAGAACCACGATGACATTAGCAGGAACTTTTTGCATGAAAGCTTCAAATTCAGCTTCTTCGAACCAGGTTCCGGTTGGATTATTCGGGTTTGCAATGAAAACGAGTTTGGTGTTGTCCTGAATGGCAGCCGCCATTGCTTCCAAGTCATGCGAGAAGCCTTTAGCTGGTACTTCAATCGCTTGCGCATTAATGGCTTGAGTTACCAATGCATAAACCGCAAAAGCATGCTGGCTATACACCACCGAATCATTTTCTGAAACGAATGCACGGGCAAACATTTCCAGTAAGTCGTTTGAACCATTCCCCAAGGTAATCTGATCATGATTAAAACCAAACTGGGTTTTGATCTGATCTTTCAGGATAAAACCACCACCATCTGGATAACGGCCAATTTCAGCAATTTCCGCAGCGACCGCTTCTTTGACTTTATCTGAACAACCCAGCGGATTTTCATTTGAAGCCAGTTTGACGATATCGGTAAGACCCAACTCGCGCTCAAGTTCACTGATCGGTTTACCCGGTTGATATGGCTTTAATTTTGAGATGCCTGAATTGGCTGGAACAAACGACATTTTAGACTTCCAATTTTAGGTATAAAACAGTGGTCAGTACCCTCGCCCTGACCACATATAGCTGACTTAAAGTACAGCTGCAGGATATGAACCGAGCACGCGAACTTCTTTAACCAAAGGACGAATTTCTTCAATGGCTGCTTTCACGTGTTCCTGCTCAATATGGCCTTCAAGATCAATGAAGAACACATAAGCCCATTTTTCAGGAAGTGCAGGCCGGGTTTCAATACTGGTCAGACTGATATTGTGCTTGGCAAACGGCGCCAGAATTTCCAGCAAAGCTCCGGCACGATCATGCGCTGAGATTAGTAATGAAGTCTTGTCATTACCACTTTGAGGCACTTTTTCACGACCAATCACCAGGAAGCGTGTGGTATTTTCCGGATTGTCCTCGATATTGCTATGCATGATTTCGAGATCATAGATACTCGCAGCAATTTCAGAGGCAATCGCGGCAGAATGCCATTCATTACGAATACGGCGCGCTGCTTCTGCGTTGGAGCTTAAAGCGACACGTTCCACGCCTGGATAATGCGCATCCAGCCACTTACGGCACTGTGCCAAAGTCTGCTGATGCGCATAAATCTGTTTGATGCTGTCTTTACGGGTATTTTCAGAAATCAGGAACTGATGGTGAATCGGTAATTCAACTTCGCCAATCACATTCAGGTTCGAGGTTTTGAAACAGTCTAAAGTATGGTTAACCACGCCTTCAGAGGAATTTTCTACCGGCACCAGACCATAATGGGCACTACCCGCTTCCACGTCACGGAAAACTTCATCAATGGTCGGTAAAGGACGAACCACAGCATCATGGCCAAAGTGCTTGAGTACCGCAGAATGAGTATAGGTCCCGACTGGTCCCAAGAAAGCAATGCTTTGCGGAGCTTCAAGTGCCAGACAGGCCGACATGATTTCACGGAACAGACGTGCCATGGTGGTATCAGACAATGGCCCTTCATTACGTTCCATGACATTACGCAAAACCTGAGCTTCACGTTCTGGACGGTAAAACAGCGGATTCTCTTCTGAAGCAAACTTTGCTTTTGCCACAGCTTCAGCCAAACGTGCCCGACGGTTAATCAATTGCTGAATTTGCTGATCAACAGAATCGATATCTTCACGAATTTTTGCCAAATCAAGAGAAGTCGTGGTGTTTTGATCGTCGTTGATCATTGTTCTGTCGCCCTTCATAAACCTTATCTGTTCAGTACCAGAAGCAGCGTAATTTGATGAGACAAATCAAGTTGTGTATTGGTCGCTTGTGCAATGAAGATCGCAGCCATCGTCAAGTAAATCGACGTACCATCCAGGTTAAATGAATAACCAGTTGGAATTACCAGGCCTACCACTGATTTTTCAGCACCGGCAAGTTCCAGTTTCTTCAACATACGTGGCAGTACTGATTCTGAAGATGACGTCCCCAGTACAATCAGAAGTTCTTCGCGAATCAGGCGGATCATCTTCATGATGCTGAACCCTGCGAAACGCGCAATTGAGCCCAATACGATGAAAATAAACAGTACGCAGGTAACATAGAAACAAATGATCAACTGTGCCAGCTGAGCAAGAGAACCAATACCATATTTACCAATTGTAAACGCCATTGCACCAAATGCACCAATTGGAGCAAGTTTCATCACCATATTCACGATGTTGAAGAATACATGTGAAATCTGGTCAATGAGTTTCAGGACTGGCTTGCCTTGATCACCTAGCTTATGCAGCGCAAAACCAAAGATAATCGCGAACAATAGAACTTGCAGGATTTCGCCTTCTGCAAATGCGCCCACAACCGTATTTGGAATAATGTTCATCAGGAAGTCGATAGTCGATTGTGACTCACCTGAAGCAACATATTTACTGATGCCACTGGTATCCAGTGAAGCAGGATCAACGTTCATGCCCACACCAGGCTTCACGATGTTAATCACGACCAGACCGATGACCAAAGCAATCGTAGATACGATCTCGAAGTAAAGTAAAGCAACACCACCAGTTTTACCCACTGATTTCATGCTTTCCATACCCGCAATACCGCTCACTACGGTACAGAAAATCACAGGTGCGATGATCATTTTAATCAGACGGATAAATGCATCACCAAGCGGTTTAAGCTGTTCGCCCAAGCCAGGGACATGTTGTTCTACGCCATTGACAATTTGCGTACCACTAGGCGAAAAATGCCCGACCAGAATACCTGCGATAATGGCCACAATCACTTGAAAATACAGTGACTTATAAATTGGTTGTTTCGCCATAATAAATCTACTTGAACGATATCAAAAATAAGAAAGACCATTTTGAGAAATATACTGACCTCTTCATCCCTTCTCAGGGTGAACCGGATCAAATATCAAAAGGCTCAAGAGAATGTTCAAAATGATAATCAGCCATGCATTGAATCTGACACTCAGTATCAGACCAAAGTATTAAATGGGAGAAAGAGATTAAGAAAAATTAAACAGACTCTAAAAATTGCCTAAATTTTACCGAATATTCATACTAAATGTGCATAACTTATTATGCGCTTGTTTGCTTTTTAATCAATATTGGATTAGACATTAGTCGATAATCAGATTTAACTGATTGTTTTACGTATACTGAAAGGTTTATGGATTTTCACCCTCTCCCTTGACATTAATATTTTCTGCAAGCTGTAAAAAGTTATGAATACCAAAAGAAATATCTATAAAGATTTCGAACATCCCTTTGCCCAATATGTACGCATTGTGGGTAAAGGGAAAAATGGCGCCCGCTCCCTCAGCTATGATGAAGCCTATCAAGCCTTCAGTATGATTTTGAAAAATGAAGTGCTGGATGTGCAGTTAGGTGCATTCTTGATGTTATTGCGGGTCAAGGAAGAATCTGTAGATGAGTTGGCCGGTTTCGTACAGGCGACACGTGACCAGCTGAGTTTCAAAAAACTGGATGTCGATCTGGATTGGTCGTCCTATGCGGGCAAGCGCAAACATTATCCATGGTTTATTCTGGCAGCGCTGACGCTGGCCAAGCATGGTTATAATATTGTGATGCATGGTGCCTCAGGCCATACCATGAACCGTGTTTACACCGAACAGGTGCTGACTTACTTAGGCTATCCAATCTGTCAAAATGATGCCGAGGTTGAACAGCAACTGCAACAACAGCATTTTGCCTATATTCCGCTAGAAGTGATTTCTCCGATTCTTGCAGACTTGATTGCGCTGCGTAATGTCATGGGGTTACGCTCCCCGATTCATACGCTGGCGCGTCTGATCAATCCGTTTAATGCCAAAGCGACCCTGCAAGCAATTTTCCATCCAGCGTATCGTGGTTCGCATCAGCAAGCGGCTTTCCGCTTAGGCTATAAAAATAGTGCCGTGATTAAAGGTGAAGGGGGCGAATTCGAGCGTAATCCGGATGCCAAAACGCTCATCTGTGGCATTAAAGATGGCCTGCTCTATGAGCATGAATTGCCAAAGCTCACTGACAACCGCAGTCCAATTGAAGAAGAACTGGATCTGGCGCTATTTAAGGCTGTCTGGGACGGTCAGCAAAGCCATGATTATGGCGAGATTGCAGTGATAGAAACTATGGGCATTGCGCTATATACCATGGGCGTGTGTGACAGCTTTGAAGCTGCGATGCAAAAAGCCAAAATCTTATGGGCGAATCGCCACACGGTTTAATCTTGTGCAAAAGAAAAAAGCATTGTTCAGTGAATGAACAATGCTTTTTTTAATTGTATTGCTATTGGCTGGGAATTAAGCCTTAAACAAAACGAATCGGCTTGAATTCAGGTTCATTCTTGTGATGATCATCATCACACTCTTCACCCTCTTCTTTAGTACCGCGATCGATATAACCGCTGCGCTCATTTTCAGGCAGGTTTTTCATTTCCCAGGCATACACTGCCTGCATACAGGTCTGACGTTGTTCTGGTGTCAAGGCTACACCGTTTGGCCACTTTCCAATTTCGACTGCTGTTCTTAGGCGTTCAACAATCTCAGGATTGAGTACGGCAAGCATTTGTTCAATATTCATGATTTAATCCTGCTTAAAATAATCAAAGTCCTGATTCCACCCCAGTTTGGTTCGACAGGCATTATAAAAGTCATAACCCGGTGGATGCAGAAGATTCAGTTTAAAGGGATGCTTGCGAATATGGACGCTATCACCCACATTCAAAGACACACTGTGTTGTCCATCCGCACTAACCATCGGCAGTACGCGATTTTCACGAATCAGTAATTTAATTTCACTATGTCCACCGACCACAATCGGGCGTGAAGACAAGGTATGCGGATGCATCGGTACCAAGGCAATCGCATCCATACTTGGATGTACAATCGGGCCACCACCAGAAAGCGCATAAGCCGTAGAACCAGTCGGCGTAGAGACTATCAGGCCATCGCTGTGCTGACGATAGACATATTGTCCATCAATATTCAGTTCAAAATCGATCATATGTACCGATTTCCCTGAATGTAGCACCACATCATTTAGAGCAATGGCATCGTAAATCACTTCACCTTTGGAGCGAATTTCGACTTCGAGTAAAAAGCGTCGCTCAGTCTGAAAGTCACCCTTTAATACCTGATCCAGCTTGAATATCACTTCAGTCGGCTTGATATCCGTTAAAAAACCCAGACGACCACGGTTAACCCCGATCACCGGGGTATTGTACTTGACCAAGGCGCGTGCTGCATGTAATAGCGAGCCGTCACCGCCCACGACAATCACCAGATCCACCACCTCACCCAATAAGGCACGACTGACGGTTTGGGTATTTTGATAGGGAACAAGTTCAGCTGTCGCTGCATCAAAAACTGGGTGTAGGCCTAAATTGAGAAGATGATCGTGAATAAGGCATAAGGTTTCAACCACCGACGATTTATCAGGACGTCCTATTAACCCGATATTTCGAAAGGTCTTATGGGAAATTTGCACCAGTGTCGTCGCTCCGCTACGAATCCTGCTTATCATAACATTAAGCTATACCTGGATGACAATTTATAACAGTGCTTCATAGGTAGGAAATTATTTGAAATATATTCGAATTAAGGAGAAATTGTGGGGTTTCATTTTAATTTTAAGCGCATTTCTTGATTAAATATTGCAAAATAATGAAAAGCTTCGCATGATTAGCACAATTTCACAGGATCTTATAAGTATTTATGAAATCTGAACGTGGCATGGGGTTTCTTGCCTTAATTTTTTCTATTATTGTCATTTCTATCTTTGTAGCATTTAGTATCTATTTGATTAGATTAGACAATATTGTACGCGACAAGTTTGAAGGTCAGCGCTGGGATATTCCGGCCAAGGTCTTCGCACGTCCGATGGAAGTGTACGTGAATGCCCCAGTCAGCCTGCAGGATTTCCAACAAGAATTAAAATTACTCGGTTATAAAAATTCGGATAGTTATACTAAATCAGGCAACTTTGTCAGCACTGGCAATACCCTGTATGTGCATACACGCGGCTTTGATTTTGGTGACCGGGTTGAACCGGAACAAATATTGAAAGTCAGTTTCAGCGGTGAACAGATTGCAGAAGTCAGCGCGACCAAACCCTCTTCAAGCGGGATTGCGCGTTTAGAACCTTTATTAATAGGCGGGATTTATCCGCAACATAACGAAGACCGTGTGCTGATTAAGCTAAATAAAGTGCCTAAGCCCTTGATCGAAGCGCTGATCGCGACCGAAGATCGTAAGTTCTATGAGCATCATGGGGTTTCACCGCGTGGTATTGCACGTGCCGTGGTCAGCAATATTACCGGTGGTAAACGTCAGGGTGGTTCAACCTTGACCCAGCAATTGGTTAAAAATTTCTATTTGACCCCTGAGCGCACTTTAAAACGTAAAGTGAATGAAGCCTTTATGGCGATGCTGATTGAATTGCATTATGACAAAAATGAAATTCTGGAAGCTTATCTGAATGAGGTAAATCTGGGCCAGAATGGTAACTACTCCATTAATGGTTATGGTCTGGCATCGCAGTTTTATTTTGGCCTGCCACTGCGTGAACTGAATATTTCCCAGCAAGCATTTCTGGTGGGTTTAGTCCAAGGTCCAAGCCTATATAATCCATGGCGCAATCCTGAAAGTGCGAAAAAACGTCGTGATATCGTTCTGAATAATATGCTGGTGATGGGCTATCTGACTCAGGAACAATATGAAAAAGAAACCGCACGTCCGTTAAATGTCATTTCCAAACCGACTTTAGGCCCTGCCCGCTTCCCGGATTTTCTGGATATCGTACGTCGTCAATTACGCACAGATTATCAGGAAACCGATCTGACCAATCAGGGTCTGCGAATTTTCACCACTTTAGATCCTTTAGCCCAAACCAGAATTCAGGACAGCTTTAAAGAGACGGTGGCGCGTTTAAGTAAATCCAATCCAGGTCGCCTGAAAGATTTACAGGGCGCAGTATTGGTATCGCATCCGGAAAATGGTGAGCTGGTGGCCGCGGTGGGTTCGACTCAAGATTTTACCGGCTTTAACCGTGCAGTCGATGCCAAGCGTCAAGTCGGTTCCCTGCTAAAACCGGTGATCTACCTGAGTGCCCTGGAATCGAACCGTTATCACTGGGCAAGCCCAATTGAAGACAGTGAAATCAGCATCAAGAGTGATGGCAAAACCTGGACGCCGAAAAACTATAGTGGTCGCGGACATGGTGTCATTCCAATGTCACAAGCCTTATCGCAATCTTATAACCTGTCCACTGTGCGTTTAGCACAAGAATTTGGTCTGTCCACCTTTATTAATCATCTGAAAAAATTTGGTGTGACCTCAGATATTCCATCTTATCCATCGATTTACTTGGGTGCGGTAGATATGTCCCCGATGGAAGTGATGAATATTTACGGCAACTTTGCTACAGGCGGCTTTAAATACCCAACCAAAGCCATCCGCTCTGTGGTGGATGCCAACGGCCGCTCTCTGGATCGTTATAGCCTGAGTGTACAACCGACCATTGATCCAGCTTCTGCTTATGCCCTGAATTATGGCTTACAACAGGTCATGTCGAATGGTACAGGTCGTGCAGCCTATAACAGCTTACCACGCAGTCTGAATCTTGCTGGTAAGTCCGGTACTACGAATGACAGCCGTGACTCATGGTTTGCCGGATACTCAGGTAATTATATGACCGTGGTTTGGCTCGGTCTGGATGACAACAAAGTCACTGGCTTAACCGGTTCTTCAGGTGCCCTGCCCGTTTGGACCAATGTCATGAAACAGTTGCGCCAGAAACCGGTGAATCTGCCACAGCCGAATGAAATCGAATGGCATTGGCTGGATCGTTATACTGGTTTATTGTCTGCACAAGGCTGTGAAGGCGCCATGTATATCCCGATTTCGCGTCATGCCCTGCCAAATCAGGCGACTGCCTGCGGCATCTCGCACTATGTGACGGAACCTTATGATATTGATTCAGAACCTGCGCCATCTGATGCTGAACAGGATGATATGAGTCGCTACATACAAGAAAGTGAAACAGAAATAGAACGCGATCTTGAGAGCGAAACCCGTATTATCGCCAGTGGAAGTTATAGCCATTAATTGAGTTTATGTTTATGTTTATGTTAAGAAAAATCCTCCCTGGTTTGCTCATCCTCAGTCTGGTGGGCTGCCAAAGTATCTCTGAGCCAGAAAAGCCAGTTAGCCCTGCCAAGCCTGCGACGGAAAAACCTAAGGCAAAAACACCAGACGGCGTTGTGATTACGCCTTATGACCGTCCTGACATCAAACGTCAGAAAATTGTCATTCCTGAACAGAAGCCGAAAAGCCAAAAGTTTGATGATGGACGTAATCTGCCGGCCTTCAAGAGTCTGATGCAGCAAACCCAGCAGGCCTATACCAAGCAGCAATTTGCTCAAGCTGAAGCTGCTGCAACTCAGGCACAGCGACTGGCCCCTCAGGCACCAGAAACCTATTTATACTTGGGCATGATCGCCAACCGTAAAAATCAGCCAGCAAGCGCCGATGCTTTTGCCTTACGTGGCCTGAGTTATGCACAATCTAGTGTCATGAAAAAGCAGCTTTGGCAAGTGCGCCTTAAATCTGCTCAGTTGCGGAAAAATGCCAAAGCGATTCAGCAAGCTCAACAGGCACTGAAAAAGCTTTAAGATAATTTTCTATAGAAACTGACTTACCAATAGAAAGTTTATTTTCTAAATAAAGTGTTTAAATATAGCGAATGCCGGCAATGCCATAAGCATGCTGGCTTTTTGCATAATCGAGTTCTTCAGCTTTCATTCCGCCCAAAGCAAAAACCGGAATCTGTACCTGCTCTGCCATTTGCTTGAATTGCTCCCAGCCTAGCGCAGGTGTGTCCGGATGCGTTGCGGTCGCTAGTACCGGACTCAGTAAAGCCGCTTCACAGCCGATCTGTTCTGCATGCATTAAAGCGGTCAGGTCATGACAAGCCGCTAGATAACGATAGCCAGATTTCAATTCACTTTGTTTCAAGTTCATCAGTTGATTCTGTTTTAGATGAATCGTGCAAATCGTCTGCTGCTGCAATTCATTCAGTTGTGACCAAAGCTGCTGATTAATGATTAACTTGGAGAGTTGATCTACCGGATATTGCTGTAATTGCATGATCCATTCAGGCGTTGCTTCCACGCGCCAATACAACATTTGATCTGTATCCAGACTTGATAAAATATCCAGATCTTCAGCTATCTTGATGCGCTGCGGCCATTGCAGCTTTTGGATCATGGACTGATTGGCTTTCGGAAAATTCAGCTGTCCAAGTTCTTCCCGACTGTACCAGCGCCAGGGCTGTTTGATTTCAGCCAGTTGAGCAGGCTGTACTGAAGCATGGAAAATATGCAAATTGACAATGAGATCTTCATATTCATGGGAGATAAAATCAGAGGCATGCCAGCATTCGATATCAACGCCGACCTCTTCCATCACTTCGCGGCGACATGCCTCGACTGGTAATTCGCCCTGTTCAACTTTTCCGCCTGGAAATTCATATTTATTACCCTGATGCTGCTTGGCCTCACGCCAGCCGACGAGAACCTGATTTTGATAAAATAAAAGCGCAATTGCGACATGAATCGTAGCTTTAGTCATGATGTACAGAACCGTTAAAGTTTTACAGATTGTAAGCAAATTAGAGTTTTTTATAAATTGCTCAATATTTCGTTGACAGATCTATTCGATAATGATTATCATTTAAATCAATCCAAAACACACCACGGAGTCGACGGAATGAACGCCCCATTTAGCCTATTCACCCGTAACAATGATACTCACCATGCCTTGCCAATGCTGCACTCCAACAATCTGTTTGCACTGGGTCGTGAAATCCGGATCATGCATGCCGGCGAAGAATACCGCTTGCGTCTGACCCGCAATAACCGTCTTATTCTGACCAAATAATTAAATCAGTTCTAATAATAACAAACGTGGGAAGCAGCAGTATGAATCAGCGCATACTGCTTTTTAATCTTCTAATCATGAGATTTTGCCATCAGGCTCAAAACTCAATGACACTTTAAGTCCACCCAAGTCCGACGGCGCATAGTCAATTTTAGCTGCATGCAGTGCCATAATTTTCTGGCAAATGGACAGACCTAGACCTGAACCCTGAGTTCGCGTACCCAAAGCCCGATAAAAACGTTCACCTAAACGTTCCAGTACCTCATCAGCAATCCCCTCTCCTGAGTTTTCAATCAGTAACTGTATCTGATGCTGCTCAATAACTGTTCGGATCTCGACCTGTCCCTGTTGCGGCGTATAACGGATCGCATTGTCGACCAGATTGCGAATACAACTAAAAATCAGTTCTGGATTCGCTTCGATCACAGCATCCTCAAGTTTTAGATTCCAATGAATGTCTTTTTCTTCTGCAAAAGGCTGCAAGGCCTGCAAAGCCTCCTGAACCAGATTCTTAAGATTAATCGTTTGCGTTGCTAATTGCCCTGTTCGCTCCGGATCGAGTCGTGCCAGTAAAAGTAAATTTTCCAGTACCTGCGTGCCGCGGTTGACATCATTTTGGATCAACTGTAATGCCTGAGGGAGCTGTGCATCATCTTGATATTTGCGTTTTAAAACCTGTAGACGCATTTGAATCGCAGACAGTGGCGAACGCAGCTCATGTGAAGCATCTGCAGTAAAACGCTGTTCAGCAGCCAGTGATTTCTCCAGCCGGCCGAGCATGGCATTCAGCTGACGAATGATCGGTTGCAGTTCAGTGATTTCAGGGTCAGGTGTTTTAATAGGACTCAGATCCTGAGCAGTCTTGGAACCAATGGCACGCGAAATCTTGTTTAATGGCCGTAACTGGCGTTTGACCGAGACCCTTAGAATCAGCCATTGCACTAGCCATAAAGTGAATAAGATCCCGGCAAAGCCCAAAGTAGTTTGCCAGAGTTCATCGAAACGTACTGAAAGTGGCTGTACGATTTTGACCTGAAGGTCGTCATCTTCCGCAGTCAGTATCCGGATAAAACGACCATTCTCATAAGCAAACTGGAAGCCGTTGTTCCGTGCTTTTGGAATGGTATTAATTAATTCATCATCAATCGAAGTTGTCAGTACCTGCTGATCCAGCAACAAGGCATACTGGATATCAAACTGTTCACTGAGCTCATCCACCTGGGTGCCTTTGGCCTGGGTGACATCGCCAAGCAGCAACTCAGAAATCTGCTGCATTAATTCATCATGCAGCTGACTGGCCTGATAACTGGAAATTCCCAATAACAGCAGCCAGGCCAATATTCCGGCCAAGATGGAACTGAACAGCGCATGTTTAATTAGCCGGGTTTGCAGGGAAATAGCAGCCGACATGGGGTTAAGCCTCAGCCTTATGCATGCGATAGCCCAGACCGCGAATAGTCTTGATCATCTGGCTGCCGATTTTTTTACGCAGCTGATAGATAAATACTTCAATGGCATTACTTTCAATTTCATCACCCCAAGCGTACAGCGATTCTTCTAGCTGTTCACGGGTGACAATATGTTCAGGCTGCTGCATCAGCTTGTATAGAATTTGAAATTCCTTCGCAGTCAGATTCACAGCTTGACCTTCTTTAGTTAGGGTCTTGGCTTGAGTGTCCAGACTGAGATCCTGCCATTGCAGGATATGATTCGGTGTTTGCTGTTTCTGTCTGAGTTGGGCACGAACTCGGGCCGAAAGTTCTTCCAGACTAAAAGGTTTGACCAGATAATCATTCGCGCCTAAATCCAGACCTTCAACCCGGTCATCAATACTGTCTTTGGCCGTAATAAAAATCACCGGCGTATCTTGATGTTGGCTGCGCAAAATTTTCAGAATGTCATCTCCAGTGGCATTCGGCAGGCCACGATCCAGCAGAATACAGTCATATTTATGCTGCTCAATCGCTAGGATCGCATGATCACCACGCTCTACCCGATCAATCACATAACCGTCCATTTCCAGCCAAGTCTGGATACTGTCTGCCTGAGACTGATCATCTTCCGCCAAAAGAATACGCATATTCTGCTCCGTTTGCTTCCTTGTTCTATCTTGCCTTGAAAAAGTTCCAGACTCAAAAAAACCACATGCTTTTTGGTAACTTGCATGTGGTTTTTTGTCGCTGTGTTCAAATTGATTTCAGCAAATCAGGCGATATTAGAAACGAACCTGATCAACCTCAATTTCAACACGTTTTGCCGGTTTATAATCAATGTCGATTTCACCTGTGATGATTACCGGTGTTTTGGCTGAAATCGGTTTGCCTTGCCAAAGTTCATCATCAATCTCAACAGTAATAGTTCCTGTGCTGTCTCGGAACTGGTATTTTTCATCACCGACCGCTTTCACGACATAACCTTTAAGCTGAACCTTACTGTCATCTTTCATGGCCAGTGCCTGTTTGACTGTGGTCGATTTAGCAAAAGCAGCCTGATTCACAGCAGTGTCGCTACTTGCTATCGTAGCCGTCGCGATAGAACCCATCAATGCAGCTGCCAAAACCGTATTTATCATCATTTTCATCGCAATTACCTCTTTAAAGTCTTGCCTTGTTTCGATGATGCTATTAAAACAGCCGAAGATGAATTGAATCTTAAGATTGCTTCATTTTCAAAATTAATTTAAGGGCACAACTCTCAGGACTTCTTCAAGCGTGGTCACACCTTCCAGAATCTTGCGTGCCCCGGCAATTCTGAGCGGCTCTACCCCTTCTTTTTTAGCCTGCTGACGCAGCTGGTTCAGGTTGGCATCGGCACCAATCAGCTGTTTGGTGGTCAGACTCAATGGCATAAACTCATAAATCCCGATACGGCCTTTATAGCCGGTATGCCGGCATTCTTCGCAGCCCACCGCCTTAAAGACAAATTCCGGTCGCGGCAAAGGATAATCCGTAGCTAGATGCTGCCATTCCTGTTCATTCAGGAAGCTTTCCTGTTTGCAGTGCGGACACAGCTTACGTACCAGACGTTGAGCCAGAACACCCAAGATGGTTGCTGCTGTCAAAAATGGCTGTACGCCCAGATCATGCAGACGGGTCAGACTCGACGGCGCATCGTTGGTATGTAAAGTTGAGAGAACCAGGTGACCGGTCAATGCGGCCTGAATCGCCATATTGGCAGTGTCCTGATCACGGATCTCCCCGACCATGATAATGTCCGGATCTTGACGCATCAGTGCGCGCACGCCGTCAGCGAAGCCAAGATCGATACCATTATTGACCTGCATTTGGTTAAAGCTGGGTTCCAGCATCTCGATCGGGTCTTCAATGGTACAGACGTTGACCTGTTCAGTCGCCAGCTGCTTCAAGGTTGAATAAAGCGTAGTAGTTTTACCGGAACCGGTTGGGCCGGTCACCAGAATAATACCATGACTGTGACTGGTGAGATTATTCCAGTCATTGAGCAAATGGCCTTCAAAACCAAGTTGCTGGAAGCTTCTCACCAGCACTTCCGGATCGAAAATACGCATCACCAGTTTTTCACCAAAGGCGGTCGGCAAGGTCGACAGACGCAGTTCAGTTTCCTGTCCTTTAGGTGTCCGGGTTTTCAGGCGACCATCCTGTGGCTTACGTTTTTCCGCCACATTCATCCGGCCCAGAATCTTGATTCGGGAAATGACGGCGGTCAATGTATTGGCCGGCATGTTGTAAATCGTATGCAGCACCCCATCAATCCGGAAACGGATCTTGCCGGTGTCTTTACGTGGTTCCATATGAATATCACTGGCACCTTGTTCAAAAGCAAATTGCAGCACCCAGTCCACCAGTTTGACAATATGCTGGTCATTGGCATCCGGATTCTGGGAATCGCCCAGTTGCAGCAAGGCTTCGACGCCCTTATTTTCCCGGTCATAGGCAGACGATTTTTGTGAACCACTAACTGCACGACTGACTTGATAGTATTCAGTAATATAACGTTGTAATTGTTCTGGATTCAGTAATACCCGTTGTATTTTTTTTGGTGCAATATTCTGCTCGAGATTCGACATCCATTCAGTTTTATAAGGCTGATCTGTAGCAATCAGAACTTTGTCTGCCTGAATTTCCACTGCCAAAATATGGTTGCGCTGTGCATATTCCTGCGACATGACATGGGTCAATGCCTGTACATCAGCTTTAAGCGGATCAATGATATAGAACATCAATCCGGTTTTTTCTGCCAGCCACTGACATAAACGGTTCAGAGTCAGTGTTGTTTGAGGATGGGACTGATCGACCAGATTAAAATTAGCAATCCACTGTAAAGGGTGCCATTTTAATTGTTCACGTTGCCGATGAGTGGTTTGTACCAGCATTCGGTCGCGTTCACTGATTTTACCGTCTTTAAAGAGTTGGTCTAGACACCAAGCCGTATCCATTTCAAAGTCAAATTTCATTATTATCAGTCCCCAAACTTGCCTCCACTATAACAAGTTTTTACAGTTTTTCGCATGCTCCCGACCTATCGAATGTACGTTTCTATTTCAATCTCAAAAAGAAAGTAAAGAATGGATTTGATCACTACTGCAACATTTTTGATCTATGCAAACCTGATCTCATCACATATATTTTTAAATAATCAACTCTTAGCTTGCTGAGGTCACAGATGGATTTGACTGCGGTTCCCCTGCATGCGCATTCTTTTCATGAACTGCTCACGATACTCACCTCGGCATTGGGCTGCGGCCTATTGATTGGTCTGGAGCGGGAACGGCATAAACAACGTGAGCAGCAACCGAGTTTTGCCGGCTTACGTTCCTTTGCGATCTGTGCTTTATTGGGCGCACTGTGTTTCCTGTTTGGAATCGTGATTGCTGTAATAGGTGCTTTGATCGTGGGTGGCATGGTCATTTTATCCATAAAAAATCAGCCAGATGACCCGGGCATTACCACAGAGCTTGCATTTGTGATGACCTATTTTATTGGCGCCATGTGTTTATGGAATATTCCTCTGGCAGCCGGTCTTTCTGTGCTCTTAACCGGTATTTTGATGGCCAAACATACCATGCACAATATTGCCGGAAAATGGATTAAAGAAGCCGAATTCAGGGATGGACTATTATTACTGGCCTTGATTTTGATTGGTCTGCCGCTTACCCCTGACCGGCCTTTTTGGGGCGAAGTGCTTAATCCTTATCTTATTCTCAAATTACTGACCTTAATTTTAGTGGTACAAGCTCTGGCTCATATTGCGAAACGCTTTTTCTCGACTAAAAATGCCCTGATGCTGTCCTCCATCGCTTCCGGTTTTGTTTCCAGTACGGCGACCATCGCTCAGTTGGGCTTACAGGTCCGTAAAGGTGAAATGGATGCACGATCGAATGCCGGTGCCGCGCTGATGTCCTGTATCTCGACTATTGTGTTGCTATTGATTGTGATCGGGGGCGTATCCTGGAGCTGGCTTAAAATCCTGCTCTTGCCCTCTTTAGTTGCCGTAATCCTTCTGGCAGCCTGTGCATTTTTATTATTGCGCAAGGCAAAACCTGCGCCGAGCATGGAATCGTCAGACAGCCAGATGTTCAGCTTAAAAGAAGCTGTGATTATTGCAGTCACATTAACATTGATTCAGGCTGGAGTTTACGGACTGGAGGTCTGGCTCGGGGATGCCGGCTTACTGGCCGGGACCTTGCTCGCCTCTTTATTCGAGATTCATGCCGCGATGGCCAGTGTCGTCGTTCAAGGCGATCCTTCAAATATGCGTCTGATTTATGCCCTGCTTTTAGGTCTGGGTGCTCATGCCCTGGCCAAGTCAGCCAATGCAGCTTTGACCGGTGGCTGGAAGTTTGTCCTTTATTTTGCGCCTGTGCAGATTTTGCATATGGCAGTGTTGATTGGGGTTTTGTGGTGGAACCTATAATCTAGGAAGGAATATGCTGGATAGCAACAATTAGCACTTGCTGAGCATGAATTTTGAAATGGATATCAACATTTGCAAACTTCATCCCATATACCCGTTCTTCATCTTCCTGATATGCAGGTCTTGGATCTAAAGATAAGACAGCTTCCAGTTCCTGAATAGTCTGCACAGAAATTTTTCCATTTCCTAGTAATTGTTGCTTTTGCTGCTCCGCTTCATCGCTCCAAATGACGGTTTTACGTGGTGGTTCATCCTGTGCATAACCGCTTTGTGCTTCAATGATGGCATCCGAATATTGAATATAAGGTTTGATATCGAAAATCGGCGTGCCATCCAGCAAATCACTCCCTGTCACATACACCCGAACATGCTTGCCCACCTTTTTCACTTCTTGGAGTTTGACCACAGATAAACCTATCGGTGATGGACGATACATGCTGCGCGTAGCAAACACGCCTATTTTCTTGTTACCGCCCAAACGCGGTGGACGCACTTGTGGACGAAACTGGCTGTTGTGCTGGTTTTTATTGTCATGAAATTGCCAGACCAGCCAAAGATGACTGAATTCTTCAATTCCCTCAAAGGCGAGCAGGTCATTATAAGGTCCGACCATTTCGATATAGCTTTCGACCTGAACCAGATTCGGCTGACGAGGAATACCAAATTTTTCTTTATAGGGAGAACGCATATAACCAATAATCGGCAGCGCAAGTTCAGTCATCATCACTTTTTTTGATAAGCTCAATTAAATATATTCAGTTTATCGAGAATGAATTTAGATTAGAATAGCAAGCTGTTCTAATTTGATAATTTATTGAGACCTTTAATGGCTGCTTTTAACGTCGAAAAGATTACTCACGTCCACCACTGGAATGATACTTTATTCTCTTTTAAAACGACTCGTGACACTGCTTTGCGTTTTAAAAACGGTCAGTTTGTAATGATCGGCCTTGAAGTCAATGGCAAGCCGTTAATGCGCGCATATTCAATTGCAAGCGCCAACTACGAAGAAGAGTTAGAGTTTTTCTCAATTAAAGTGCCGGATGGTCCACTGACTTCGATTTTACAGAAAGTCAAAGTCGGCGATGACATTTTGGTGTCTAAAAAGCCAACAGGTACACTGGTACTTGATGACTTAAACCCAGGTAAGAATTTGTATCTGCTTTCTTCTGGTACTGGTCTTGCACCGTTCCTGTCGACTATTCGCGATCCAGAAACTTACGAGCGTTTTGAAAAAATCATCGTGGTTCACGGTACCCGTTTCATTTCAGAACTGGCTTATCAAGATTTGATCCTGAATGAAGTGCCGAATCATGAATTCTTCTCTGAACTCGGCGCGAAAGAAAAATTGGTATATTACCCAACCGTAACCCGTGAAGAATATCCAAATCAAGGTCGTGTAACCACTGCGATTGAAACCGGCGAACTGTTTGAAAAAATCGGTCTGCCACGTTTCAACCCGGAAACTGACCGTGCCATGTTATGTGGTAGCCCGGCATTCCTAGATGACGTTGCTGCGCTTCTTGACCAACACGGTCTGAAAGAATCTCCAAAAATGGGCGTTCTAGGTGACTACGTGATTGAACGTGCATTCGTAGAAAAATAAGATTTGCTAAACTAAAAAACCGGACTTTTAAGTCCGGTTTTTTATTGGAACCATCACTAAATAATTAACGATCGCGACCTTCCTGGTTTGCAGAACCTGAACAGCCTGCGCCACCTGCAATGATGAAACCCGTTTGCGCTTTACATGAACCAATCATACGGCCATGAGAGTCAAATGTAGTTACTGACGATGCACAGCCCGTCAATACAACAGTCGCTACAAGTGCAATAAGTGCTGATAATTTCATGATATTCCCCTTTATTATTTACGGTTTTAAATTAATCTGATTTTGACTTGGTGGCGTTGGTAACAGGCCTGTATTCGCATCTGGCGTATTGTAATTCACACCTAAGGCATCGCCTGAACCACTACAATGTGCACTTGCGGTCGAAAGTAGGCCACGCGTCGCCATACATGAACCGATGATTTTTCCTGTTGCATCATAAGTCACGACTTTGGAACTACAAGCGGCTAGCCCCGATATTGCCAATATTGAAAAAATTTTAATTAAATTCACATTAACCCTCGCACGATGCAAAAAACTAAATTATTAAAATTTATGTATATTTTCTGAATTTCGCCAGAGATTCTAATTTAATTTGTTTATTTGTAAAGCTTTATTTTTCAAATATTATAAAAATGGAAATAAATAAAAAGCTGCCCTGCAGGACAGCTTTAAATATAAAAATTAGCTGGATTTATGTTTAAGTGATCTTTCTTCCAGAGACTGCTTAATCACTTGATAACCTGATGTGATGCCGAGTGTAGCGATAATTACAGCCACAATAACATCCGGCCAAAGACTGCCTGTACCAAATACGCCTACGGCTGCCAAAATGACCGCAAAGTTGCCAATTGCATCATTGCGACTACAGAGCCAGACCGACCGCATATTGGAATCACCTTCACGAAAAGCATAAAGAATTGCTGCTGTAAATACATTCGCTACTAAGGCCAGTACACCAATCAGGCCCATTGTCAGTGCTTCAGGTGGAATGCCTTGCAGATAGGCGTAAATCACTTTGCCAATCACTACCAGACCAAACAATGCCATGGTCATTCCCTTTACCAAAGCGACTGTTGCCCGCCAATACAGACTCGCACCAAGTACAGCCAAAGAAATCCCGTAATTGACGGCATCACCAAAGAAATCTAGCGCGTCTGCCCACAAGGCTGATGAATGTGCATATGCACCACCGATCAGCTCCACTACAAATAAAGTGAAGTTTACCAGCAAGGCAATCCATAGCGCTGCTCTAAATTTGCTGTTGGGCTTGATGGGTGCCGGTTCAGGACTACAACTACAGGCCATATAACTCCCCCGATGATTTTTTATCTAAAATACGATAAATTGATTAGAAACTATGGACTAACTCCAAGGTCAAGCATGAGGACGATATGTCAGTTTATTTGATTTCAGAAATGGCCAAAAAGACTGGTCTAAGCACCGATACCTTACGTTTTTATGAGAAAAAAGGCTTTATTCAGCCGAATTTTCGAGCAAGTAATCAGTATCGTTATTATGGTGAAGACGCATTAAAAAGACTGCTTTTTATCAAGCGTTGTCGGGCCTTGGACATGTCGTTAAAAGAGATTGAAACCCTGATTCAACTTGAACAAAATCCTGAGCAGGAGTGCTATGCCGTCAACCAGCTGATTGATCAACATCTTTCGGATATTTCAAATAAAATTAAAGAATTACAGATATTTGAACAGCAACTGATCACACTGAGAGAAAGTTGCAATACCCCGACCACCATTGATCATTGCCAGATTTTAAAAACGCTTGAAAACCCTGAAAATGATTGAATGTTGAAGACATTTTATGGAGGATTCTCTACTTAAAATAAAACTTTGTTTTACCTCAAAATGGCGTATTTCCGAGTGATTTACTAGGTTGAATCCAAATTCCAGATGATTAGAATAAAACCGTACTTTTTATATGTCTTTCGATTTGATCATGAGCATTACCACTGTTACCGAACTTCTCTCACCTGCTGGCTCACTGAAAAATATGCGCTATGCCTTTGCTTATGGTGCAGATGCAGTCTATGCCGGTCAGCCGCGTTATAGCTTGCGGGTTCGGAATAATGAATTTGACCATGACAATCTCGCCATTGGCATTAAAGAAGCACATGAACTCGGCAAAAAGTTCTATGTGGTGGTCAATATCCAGCCACATAACTCCAAGCTGAAAAATTTTATTCGTGATTTAGCGCCTGTAGTGGCGATGCAGCCAGATGCGTTGATCATGTCCGATCCAGGTCTGATCATGCTGGTGCGTGAACATTTTCCAGAGATGGATATTCACTTGTCTGTTCAGGCCAATGCCGTGAACTGGGCAACCGTGAAATTCTGGAAAAATATGGGCCTGACCCGCGTGATTCTGTCACGTGAATTGTCGATTGAAGAAATTGCAGAAATCAAACAGCAAGTGCCCGATATGGAGATTGAAGTCTTTGTTCATGGTGCACTGTGCATGGCCTATTCTGGCCGTTGCATGCTGTCAGGCTATATGAACAAACGTGATGCCAATCAGGGTGCCTGCACCAATGCCTGCCGCTGGGAATATAAAGTGCTGGATGCTAAGGAAGATGAAACCGGTGATGTGATTCCAGTGAAAAATCTGGATTCAGGCTGCTGCTCCAAAGATGCCGACGAACAACACATGCAAGAACAACATCAGTTTGATGAGCCTGTGTTATTGCAGCGGAATGATGAAGATATGTTTGCCGCAGAAGAAGATGAACACGGCACTTATTTTATGAACTCGAAAGATCTGCGTGCAGTCCAGCATGTAGAGCGCTTAACTAAAGTGGGTGTGCATTCACTGAAAATCGAAGGCCGTACCAAGTCTTATTTCTATTGCGCCCGTACTGCTCAAATTTACCGTAAAGCGATTGATGATGCGCTTGCGGGTAAACCTTTTGATCCGTCACTGATGACACAATTGGAAGGCTTAGCGAATCGTGGTTATACCGAAGGTTTTCTACGCCGCCATGTGCATAGTGAATATCAGAATTATGAACATGGTTCTTCCAGTTTTGATCATCAAATTTTCTGTGGTGAAGTACTGGAGCGCAATGGAGATTACATCAAGATCGATGTGAAAAACCGTTTTATCGTCGGTGACTCACTCGAACTGATGACGACTAAAGGCAATATCACTTTCAATTTAACCGAAATGAAAGACAAAAAAGGTAATCTGATCGAAGACGCCAAAGGTTCAGGTCATATCGTTGAGATTCCAGTTCCGGCAGATGTTGATATGCAATATGCCCTGCTGATTCGTAATCTGCCAAGCTCGACTATGGATATTTCGGCATCTTCACTGGCTTATCAAGCGAGTTAAATATGGCACTACTAATTACCGACAAATGCATCAATTGCGATATGTGTTTACCGGAATGCCCAAATGACGCGATTTATGAGGGTGCGAAAGTTTATGAAATTGATGTGAACCGTTGTACAGAATGCGTCGGTTTTTATGAGCATCAGACCTGTGTAGATGTCTGTCCGATTGAATGCATTGTTCCACATCCGGAGTATCGGGAAACACAAGAACAATTACTGGAAAAATTTAAGGGTTTGAACTTATTTAAATCTTAAAAATGAAGCGATGGAATAAACATTGCTTTATATAAAAACAACCTTGGGGAAAGTATAAAAATAAGGGTTGAAAACAAAAACTGTGCAGAGGAAAGGAACAGCTGAAAGTGCGTGGGGACACTTTTGGCTGTTCCAATAATAAATATAAAAAAAGGAACTCGGGTGTTAGCGTCCTGAGTTCCTATAAAGCGATAATAATGTATTGATAAGATATAGCACCTCGGTTTTGGGGAACCCAGGTGCTATTTTTTTATTGTCCTGAACGGATGATGTAATCAAAAGCAGACAGTGACGCCTTGGCACCTTCACCGGTGGCAATGATGATCTGCTTGTACGGCACTGTGGTACAGTCACCCGCTGCAAATACACCTTTGACATTGGTTTCGTTGCGGTCGTTAATCACAATCTCGCCACGGTTGGTTAGCTCAACAGCTGTTTCTTTCAGGAAATCCGTGTTTGGCAACAAACCGATCTGCACGAAGATCCCCGCAAGTTCTACCGTATGCTCTTCATCAGTCGCACGGTCTTTATATTTCAGACCGGTCACCTGTGAACCATCACCCAGCACTTCAGTCGACAAGGCATTCTTGATCACGGTGGTATTCGGCAAGCTGTTCAGCTTGTCTTGCAACACCTGATCCGCACGCAATTTGGTATCAAACTCCACCAGGGTGACATGCTCTACAATCCCTGCCAGATCAATCGCGGCTTCAACACCCGAGTTACCACCGCCAATCACCGCGACACGTTTGCCTTTGAACAGTGGGCCATCACAGTGCGGACAGTAGGCTACACCACGGGTTTTGTATTCCTGCTCACCTGGAACATTCATCTCTCTCCAGCGTGCACCGGTCGACAGAATTACAGTTTTCGATTCCAGTTTGGCACCATTCGCTAAAGTCACTTCCACCAGACCATTGGCCGTTTCGTCTGCCCCTTTGATATCAGACACACGTTGCAGGTTCATGATGTCGACACCATATTCACGCACGTGGGCTTCCATTTCCGCTGCAAACTTCGGACCTTGAGTTTTTTGTACAGACGTAAAGTTTTCGATGTCCATGGTATCCATGACCTGACCGCCCATACGTTCAGCCACGATCCCGGTTTTAATGCCTTTACGTGCTGCATAGATTGCAGAGGTATTCCCAGCAGGTCCACCACCAATCACCAGGACATCAAAGGCGTCTTTGGCATTCAGCTTTTTAGCATCTTTGGTAGCGGCATTGCTATCCAACTTGGCAATGATTTCTTCCAGCGTCATACGACCCTGACCTATATGCTGGTTATCCTGGAACACCATCGGAACCGCCATGATTTTGCGTTCTTCTACTTCTTCCTGGAAGAAAGCCCCATCAATCATGGTCGCTGTAGTGCCCGGGTTATAGATGGCAATCAGGTTGAGTGCCTGAACCACATCCGGACAGTTATGGCAGCTTAACGATACAAATACATCGAAATTAGATTGAACCCCCAGGCTCTTGATATTTGCCAGTACTTCATCCGAGACTTTTGGTGCATAACCTGAGGTTTGCAGCAATGCCAGAATCAGCGAAGTGAACTCATGGCCCATTGGCAAGCCTGCAAAGAACACCCGTGGCTCTTCACCGGCCTTGGCAATCCCGAAACTTGGCGCACGTGCATTGGTCCCGTCAAAGCGTGCAGTCACCAGATCAGACAGTGCAGCAACCTCGGACACCAGTTCTTGGATTTTGGCTGATTTGTCAGAACTATCCAGAGTGGCGACCAGTTCAATTGGGCCTTCCAGGCGTTCTAATAAGGTTTTAAGTTGAGCTGAAGTATTTTGGTCTAACATTGCTAACGTCTCCAAAGGAGTAAATGTTTATTTGATAACAGGATATTAAATGAATTGAATAAATAGGTAAAACAGTTTGTTTTTATTTTATTGATCGGTATTTTAGATTATTAATCCAGTTATAGACTTTATGCTGCCTTGTTTTTATTTTTGGGCTATATAGAGCAAGTTGAATAGGTTGTCTTAAAAATAGCGTTGAAATTCCATCAAAAAATGCTCCCTGTTCAGGTAATGCCAGGCCAGTCAGTTAAGCAATTGACTGGCATTTTTTTTAAATTCAAGATTATATTTGATAGGTAGCAAAGTCATCCGCAACTGTTTGAGGCAGGACTACATTAAAAAATGATTGTTTTTGCGACAAATTTACTAAGGGATAGTGGCTGACGAGTTTTGCGGATGACAAATGCTTTTGGTTACTTTGGGCGAAACCAAAGTAACAAGTGATATTGCAAGTATTTGATTTAAAAAGTTAAGACTCTTTCATAAACGACTGAAAAGCTAAAGAGTCTATTTCTAAATTCCTTAACTGATCAGCATTACCCTATTCAGGAGCATTTTGGGAAATTAATGAATCCGCTGTTCGATACGCAGAGAACGACCCTTGATTGAGTTGGCCAAGAAAAACAAGATTAGGCTAAGTAGTGCCGATAAAATAGCAACACCAATAATAACCAGATTCGTGATCTGACTTAACTGATCCGCCTGTTGTACCTGCGTATTTACACTCTTGGCGACTGGTGTCATGGCTTGACCATAGACCTGTTGCTGCATGGTCCAAATTTGTTCAGGCTTGAAACCATATTGTTCAAATTTAGGATCCTGTTTTTCTGCTTCAACCAAATTTAAAACATAAGGTTTTGCGGCAGATAAATCTTGAGGCTTATGCAGCAATGCCGTTTGCGCCAGTAAATAAGATTTCACCGGTGCTGCAATCTCTGAATCAGCCAGATAACGGGCGATTTCACTGTCATTGATATTGCTGTCGTAATACACTACTTGCTGATAAGCATCATCCCGATCATTACGTAGATCATGCTGCCAGTAAGTCAATCCTGACCAGATCACGATAAAAGCAATCAGCCAAGCGACAAATTTCAGCACAAAAGACTGAAAGCGTACATAAAAGAAACGCAACTTTTTCAGTAAGCCAATCACAAAAAATGCGCCGATAAAAGAGGCAAAAATTTTAATAATCAGCCAGCCAAACCAGCTCAGCAAACTAAAAAAATAATCCGGACTATCACCAATGCTGGCCAGTGTGGCATCTACACTGACCGGTAAATGCAATTGCTGTACTTGGGTACTCAGGCCAAAAAAGCCATAGACCAGTTCCTGCTGGAAAAATAGGCTGATCAATGAGGCTATAAATATGGTAGAAGTAGTCAAACCCAATAGCATCAAATTGCGTTGACGTTTCTTGAGTGCAACTACCCCCTGCTTGATGTCCTGAGGCTTAACGGCGTATTCATCTAAGGGCGGCAATCTCTACTCCTTCTTTCAGATTTTGGCCCTACCTGATTTAGTTGGGCGTGGATCCACTGGTACTTGATTCAATCACCAAATGATTCAGATTATCTTGCAGAGCTTTCAAACGCACGGTTGCTTCTGTGCGTTTTTGTACACCTTCTTTCTGGATCTGAATCACATCATTTACAGTTTTAATGAGGGTATTTTGCACATGTTCAAGCGTTTCGATGTCAATCACCGAGCGCTGGTTGGCTTTAGCAGTATCGACCGAGTTCTGATGTAACAGTTCAGCATTACGGCGCAGCAGCTCATTGGTGGCATCATCAATGGTATTGGCCAGCTGTACACTGTTCTTCTGTTCGCTCAATGAAATTGCGAGACTGATCTGATTTTTCCACGCCGGTAAAGTAATGTTTTTGATCGCATAGAACTTGTCAACCAGCATCAGGTTATTCGACTGGATAATCCGGATCATTGGCAAGGTCTGCATCGCAGATTGCTGCAGTACCTGTAAATCACTGACACGTTTTTCCAGATTATTGGCCAGATGGTTCAGGTCATAAATTTTCTGGGTGGTGCTCTGATCTTGCGGCAAGGCGGCTAAAGCGGAAATTTCCTGTTGCAGCTCCTGTTCGCGTAAACGTCCTGCGGCGATATGTACCCCGAGCTGTTTATATTCATCCTGTACCCCGTCAAACATTTTATCCAGGGTATCAACACGTGCTTTCAAACCGGATTGCGAGGTTTCAATCTCTTTCACCAGTACATCTAGCTGCTCTTTAGTGGTATTGAAATGCGCATCAAAGTTATCTTTCGCACCTTTGAATTTGCTAATGATATTGCCAAAAAAACCCGAACTTTTCTTTTTATTGAGAATACTGCTGGTATTCAGCTGCTGAGCCACCTGTACCACCTGATTCAGCTTCTGTCCTGTCGCATCCAGATCTCTATTTTGCACCAGATTCAGTAATTCATCGGTATAGGTCGAAGTTTTGGTCGCAATATTTTTGCCATATTCAGCCACGCTGTTATGACTCATGTTCTGCAACTCTTTACGTGCAGCCAGCACCTCCTGAAAGTCAGCAGGCTGTAAGCCCAGTTCTTTCAGGTCCATTTGCTGGAATTTTTGTTCGACCAGTTCATTCGAGCTTTCAACAGGTAAATTTACTAAATCAGACTTGGTCATAGTTCACCTTATATTGTTATGTTTTCGAGGGTTTCTCGAGGGATTTTTTTAACGTTTTAATCAGACTCTCACGGCTATTATCAAGTTTTTCCAGATCACTTGTCGAGTGTTTCGTCTGGCTTTGTTTGACATGATATTGCCAGGCCGGAATCAAGACCTGCTGTGCTTCCTTAAAGCGATCCAGCAGGCTAAAGGAAAGCTGCTGCGAAAGCTGCATCTGGGTAATGGCGATGTCATTACTGCTTTGCAAGGTACGTAAGGTATTAATTTTCTTGGAGAGGCGTTCTGAAAAATTATCCAAGGGATGCTGGTTTTTGACGAATAGCGGATATTCAGACAGAAACTCGTCTGCTGCGACAATGTGCTTGGCCATCTGTTCGCGCAACCCCAAAAGCTGCTGAAAACGTGACTGCGATTTCTGAATTTCAATCTGCAATTTACGGCTTAAGTGATCGGCCTGATCCAGCAAACGGTCCAGCCGTTGATAATATTCCACCTGACTTGAGCCATAATCCAGATCGATGCCCAGCCATTTCTGTAGAGCATTAAATTTACGTTTTTTCAGATATTTTTTAGATTCTGCCAAGGCATGAATCAATTGCTCAATGGTCTGGCTTAACTGTTGGGTCAAGTGCGGATCTACACCATTCAGTAGAACGGACTGTGCCTGAATCAGAGCATCTGCATAATGATTCAGCCCATATTGATTATCCAGTACAGGCACAAGCTCATTACGCTTAATCGCCAGAATTTCCTCACGATCAAGCATCATGTCAGTCAAGGCAGGTAGAGCTTCAAAGCGCGACATGGTTGAGGCGATATCCTTTAAAAAAGTGAAACAAAGAAGTCTAGAACATCTTCGAATGTAGCAAAAAAACAGACCGCGTTGTGTATATTTATCCAGAAATTCGTTACATCACTTTAACTAAATCCATGTTTTATCTTTATTTTAATTATGGTTTTGGCAATACGATTCAATTGCAGAGATAAATGACTACATTGCATTTTGAGAATTATTTAACTTTAAGCATTTAGAACTTTAAAATGTATTCAATCTGATCTAAATGCTTACAACATCAGGTTTTACTTAAAATCCATATACAAAAAAAGCCATATTGCTATGGCTTTCAAGGATGATCCAACGCTGGCTTAAAGATAATCCCCTTCGCTCTCCGGCTGAAACAGCACTTTTTCAATGGTCACTTTCATGGTATTACCATCCGGTTGTGGCCATTCAATGGTTTGACCTTCTGCTAAGCCCAAAATGGCTGCACCTATCGGTGCGATGACATTGACCTGCCCCTTTTCACCTTTAAATTCGTGTGGGTAAACCAGTGTCACCTCAACAGCTTCCGTAGAAGGTGCAATGGTCAATAACACACGGGAATGCATGGTCACGATATTGCTTGCGATCGCTTGCGGCTCGACCACTTCGGCACGTGCCAATTCATCCTCTAAGCGGATCATGGTTTCACTCAGCTTGCTCTGATTCTCCAGCATCGTTTCCAGACGATGTAAATCTTGCTCAGATAAAATAATGTTGGGTTTAGTCATCCTTATTACCTTGTTTAATGCATAAATCAAAAATTAATCAATCAACCGCCAGCAGCATTTTTAAATACAGGATTTACCCATATTCAAAAATGCTACCGATCCATATAACATTTAAATAAAAAGAATGATGTCATTCACAGCGCTTATATCAGCACCACCTTACAGTAACATGGGATTCACTCAAGCGCTCCATCTACTATGATCTTCAGCTCAATAACCTATTAGTTTTTAAAGTGTCAGGTTCTGAAAATAATTCCTGTAAATAATTTCAAGCAAAGCGTGCAACGAATGCATCCATTCTTTTAAAGCATTTAAAAATACAAATAGTTGATAAAAGACTTTAAGCCAGATTGAGAAAAACTCAATATGATTTTATTGATGACTCAATCTCTTGCGGCAAGGAAATTGATCTATGTAAGTCCGATCAAGTCCAAACATCTTTTATATCGTTATTTTTACAGCTATAAAAAAAGCTCCCGGTTGGGAGCTCCTTTCCGTTTATAAGCAATTATGCATAAACTGGGAATTTAGCACATACCGCTGCAACTTTTTCTTTCACCGCGTTGATAACAGCTTCATCGCCTTTCGCATCCAGGATGTCAGCGATCCAGCCTGCAAGTTCACGTACTTCAGCTTCGCCGAAACCACGAGTGGTTACTGCAGGTGTACCGATACGGATACCTGAAGTGACGAACGGAGAACGTGGATCGTTTGGTACAGAGTTTTTGTTCACAGTGATGTGAGCAGCACCCAACCAAGCATCAGCTTCTTTACCTGTAATGTCTTGCTTGATTAAAGACAGCAAGAACAAGTGGTTTTCAGTACCACCAGAAACTACATCATAACCACGAGCGATCAATACTTCAGCCATTGCTTTCGCATTTACCACAACTTGTTGTTGGTAAGCTTTGTATTCAGGTGCCATTGCTTCTTTAAAGCAGATTGCTTTTGCAGCAATTGCGTGAACCAAAGGACCACCCTGGTTGCCTGGGAATACAGCTGACTGTAATTTTTTCTCGATTTCTTCGTTTGCTTTCGCAAGGATTAAACCAGAACGTGGACCACGAAGTGTTTTGTGAGTCGTCGTCGTCGTAACGTCAGCAATTTGCACCGGGCTTGGGTAAACGCCAGCAGCAACTAAACCTGCAACGTGAGCCATATCAACAAACAGATAAGCGCCAACTTTGTCCGCGATTTCACGGAAACGCTGCCAGTCAACGATCTGGCTGTATGCAGAGAAACCAGCAACGATCATGCGTGGCTTATGCTCAAGCGCTAAACGCTCAACTTCTTCGTAATCGATCTCGCCAGTTTCAGGGTTTAAACCGTACTGAATCGCATTATATGTTTTACCAGAGAAGCTTACTTTTGCACCGTGAGTCAAGTGACCACCGTGAGCAAGGCTCATACCCAGAACTGTATCGCCCGGGTTCAGAAGCGCTAAGTAAACTGCTGAGTTTGCTTGTGAACCAGCATGTGGCTGAACGTTAGCATAATCAGCACCAAAGAGTTCTTTAGCACGGTCAATCGCCAATTGTTCGATAACGTCTACATACTCGCAACCGCCATAGTAGCGTTTACCTGGGTAGCCTTCCGCATATTTGTTAGTAAGTTTTGAACCTTGAGCTTCCATAACTGCTGGTGAGCAGTAGTTTTCAGAAGCGATTAGCTCAATATGAGCTTCTTGACGAGCATCTTCATTCGAGATTGCTTGAGCTAATTCTGGATCAAATTCAGCGATAGAGATATTGGCAAACATTAGCGAGGTCCTATTGATTTAGGGCTTTTAAGCCGTGCTAAGATTGGCGCGTATTGTAGCATGAAGTTTTAAATTTTCGATCATGAACTTTATTCAGTTTGCAATAAAAATGGCTCATATCTAAAAAAACATGAGCCATTCAGATAAAAATAAGTTATTGAATTGGCATTAGAGATTTTACATCTGAAATAATATTAGGAATATTCAGTGCATAGACGCTACCATGATCCCATTTAGTCGCATTTGACTCATCCGTAATATAACGTACTGAAGTTTGTTTCTGATTGGCGAGTGCAACCAAAACATCTGTTGCTGCTTTCGGAACGGTACTATCTGCTGAACCCTGATAAATAATCACTGGCGTAGAAACTTTAACAAGTAAAGGCTGAGAATCTTTTTCTAAGAAGCTCTTTACGACTGGAATACTCATAAAGTTAGTTTGAGTACGAGGATAATTATTTACTGAGTTATTATTTGATTGTGCATAAGCATACATTGCAGTACCAAATTTCTGGCCTAATACATCATAGCAATCAGTTTCTGTATTTTTCGCGATTTCGTCGGTTGGTGTTTTAAAAATCTGACTATATTGCAAATTTGGGTTCGGGTTACGCAAACCGGCAACAATCAATGCAGTAAAGGTATCTAAAGATGCTAAAGTTCCAATTTTTTTATCCAGATTTGTTTCTTGTCCCGCCTGTTGTTCACCTCCTGTCAAAATCAGATTGAAATTTGAAGCCGGTGCTAAAGCTACCGTACCTTTATAGGTCATCTTAGAAGCACGTGCTGCATATTGCGCAGCACCTAAAGCTGCCTGGCCACCTTGAGAATGCCCTACTGCAACCCATTGATTGGACGCTTGTGAACCTAAATAATTTCGTGCAGCCACAACTGCATCAGTAATAGAATAAGCTTCACTTTTCAGATTCAAGAAAGGATGAAGTTCTTTTCCACTTGGCTCTCCTAAACCTTCATAATCGGGTGCAACGACCACATATCCCGCTTGAAGAAATCCAGCAATCATATTCCTGATAAAAGGATTCAGTGCATTTCGACTTGGTGCACATTGGTCAGCAACGCCAGTCGTGCCATGAGCCCATGCGACGATCGGCCATCCCTTTGCTGGTGGTGTTCCCTCAGGGGTGAACACCAATGCAGTCGCTTGTGTTTCTTTACCATTAATCCCTAACATCTTATAAGTCATGATCACACTTTCGTCAGCGATCCCGGCGAAATCCGTTTCAGTATAGGCCACCGGGGTTGCCACCACCGGATTGTCTATATCATTTACAGGAAGAGCAGGTTTGGACTCGTAAAAACGATCATTATCACTATCATCGTTACAAGCAGTTAAGGCCACACTTAATGTGAGAAGAGTACAGGTCAATACTTGACGTTTCATCGATCTTATCCTTATCTTATTTATTATCATCTCTAATGAGTTTTTCTGGTTTTATCTTTAACAAACGATAAAACCACATGTAATTTCCCAATTTATCTAAACAATATCAAGAAAAGAATGCGTTATTTTTTCTATTAAATTCGCACCGGTTTAGATTTATTATGAAATCAACAAACTTTAAAATAGAGAATTTCTCCTCTCCAGAACTATACAAATAGTCGTCATACGTTAAAAAGCCTGCAATTAATACAGAAATAAAGCAATTCAATTGTCAGTTGCAAAATAATAATGTTAGATTTTACTCTCCTCTCTTTTTCAGGCACATTTCCGACATGCAGGCCATTATTCTTGATACCGAAACGCATACTTTAAATGGTCAACCCATCGAAATTGCTTATGCGCCTGTCGAAATTGTAGAGCATAAAATCAGTCTGGATAAAAGCCGCCTGTTTGATCAGCTCTACTCATGTGACGAAGCTATTTCTTTTGCTGCCATGGCCGTGCATCATATTCTGGAATCGGATCTGGAAGGTCAGCCGCATTACAGTACCTTTCGCCTGCCTGATGAAACCGTCTACATGATCGGCCATAATATTGATTATGACGTCCGTGCCATCGAAAAATGTGGTGTAGATACTTCAAAAATCAAGGCGATTTGTACACTGGCTTTAGCACGTCGGGTCTGGCCAGATGCGGAAGCACACAATATTTCTGCCCTGATTTATATGATCACCAAAGGCAGCGAAAGAGCGCGTGAAATGATCCGTAAAGCGCATCGTGCCGATATGGATATTATTTTAACTGCCAATATTTTGATGCATATTGTGCATCATTTAAAAATCAACAGCATGCAGGAATTATTCGACGCTTCTGAAGATGCCCGAATTCCACGTACGATTAATTTTGGTAAACATCGCGGCACTGCTATTGCAGAACTACCTGCTGACTATGTGCAATGGTTGCTGCGTCAGGATGAACTCGATCCTTATTTACGCAAGGCACTTGAAAATACGGCGATCACGACATTATAGGTCTTATCAAAATAAACCTCTGTATTTTAATAAATACTTCATATTAATGTAATTTTCACAGACTATGCTCTAGCTGAATTTAAGCAACCATCTATTCAGTTATGATGCATTTTTATAAAACTCAACGTGGGATCGAGGTGCTACAGGATCGCTCCATCCCACTGACCGCACGCCAACGCCGCTTACTGGTTCTGATCGGCAGCCAGGATTTCAACTTATTAAATGATGGCTTAAAACAACAGCTTGCTCCTACCGAACTCTTAGATCAACTTTATGCCATGGATTTAATCGTTCCGGCTGAAACTGGCGAGGTAGCCATCAGTCAAAAGCAGGCTGATGCAAGAACAGATACAAAAGTTGACCTGGCACACTCCGAGATTAACCGATCGTTGGACTCATCGATAGCAGCAGCTTCTGCGACAAAAGAACTCCATCCTGAGATGGAATCCATTAAAGTAGCGCAGGACATTCCATCTGCTGAAACGGATTCAAGCCATGCAAAAAAGCTGCCTGAACTGCAACCTATGTCTTTTGAAGACCTTAAATATATGATGATGGAAAGCTTACAAAAATATTGTGGCTTGATGGCCAAGCAGCAAATTCATCAGATTTTACAGGCGCCGGATACGCGCAGTTTAAAACTGTGCCAAATGCAATGGATCACGTCCCTTCAGGAAAGCCGTATTGCTCCCCAAGAATTGAATCACATTCTGAAGCAGATCAATTTTGCTTTAGATCAATTGCAGTAAAATGAAGCGCCTGAATAAGAACATCTTAGTCTTTTAAACTCTTAAATAAGTGAGTTTAACAATGAGGCAGCTTTAATTATTCAAGATAACTAATTGGTTATTTGATATATTTATATTTAAGCAAAATTTAAAGCTCGAAATATCCGACTTAAGCGTGATAGAAAAAGAATTATAATCCCGCCATATAGTGAGCATAGACATCCGATTGGATCATGTATATGTCACATTATTTAGAATTCGATGCGTTCGATAATCCCATGCAACTGAGTAAAGTTGGCAACTGGGTGATCACCTTTTTAAGTCCGGTTGAAGAACTGCAATTTGTGCAACTGGCGATTACCTATGTGCTTCCCCGCCAGATCAGTGACAGCTTGCAACCGCGCCGTATATTGATTCAAAAAAGTCCCATTGAGCATCATTGGCTGATCCAGGCCATTGAATGTTTTGACAGCACGACTCGTCAGGAAATTTCTTTAAGCCCTGAGCATACAATCGCACAGCAAACTTTAGTGCAGATTCTAAAAGATTTTGAAAAATATGATGTGAATGTGCAGCTTAAACAGATTTAAATATTTGCTCACTCCAGCGAGCTTTTTTATTGTTATGGGATATTTCTTCGGCCAATTAAAGCCCATTATCACGTTGTCTTCTCTTAGAGATTGAATCAACTTATGATTATAGCTGCACACATTAGCATCCAAGCTAGCAAATACCAAAGTATAAAAAAACTCACCTAAATGGTGAGTTTTTTAACTGCTGAATCGGTGATTTCGGATAAATAAGTTCAATTTTTTTCTACCTATCTGAAGTTCACTGATTAAATTATTCGATAACGCGATAAATATTTGAAGATTGTTGGCTTTCAAACAACAACTCAATACTCGGCAGAATGGTTTCACCATCCACCACGATGTGTTCAATTTTTTTGACCAACTCAGCTGCATGATGAATGTTGTGCTCTGCAAAGGAACGCAGCATCGCTTTCGCTTCAGTCACTTGGCTAAATTGATCTTTCACTTTGATATCAATCATCTTTGACATTTTTCCTTCCTCTCTCATTATCCAATTTGCAGTTTTTTATACCATAATTAGCCAAGCGATTAATCTTCAAGATGTTAGCGAATTTGGCAATGTAAACTTTTTTATCTGAATGGATTATAAGAAAAAGAATATTAAACTTAATGAATTGTGCAGACATTAAAAAAGCTCGCATTTCTGCGAGCTCTGTGTTGGATGGCTAGTGCTAGATTTATTGTCTGGTGATAAACATCAAACTCAACTAACTGTCATTGATCCGTCCAACTTATCGGTAGCGTCTTATTGATTTTACGACCTACCATGAGTTGAATATAACAGTATTTTTTTAGCCGACAATACCCTTTTACACTTCTAAAAGAAGACTTATACAAGATTTCAATTGTCATTTTTTTAAAGCAGATTAGAATATTTATGGCTTGCCATCCGAAGAATTTTGTATTTATATCATCTTTATTTAATTCATTGATTTCTAGAAAAATATCTGGTGGTGTTTCAAAAAGTATGCTGGCATTAAACGAATCCATTATTGATATAAAAGAACACTAAATCAAAGGCTTTGAAATGATTTTCAAGCTTTTTGGAGAAGTTGCAGCTTCTCCTAAAGCCTCGCCTGATTCGATGCCGTAATCGACAATTATTGCCTTCTATACCCACAGTGAAAAATTTACCAATCAACTGTTTGCATTCTTTAAAGGTCGTAACAAAGCTATCCCAATGGTCACTTGATATACATGTATAGCTTACACCTAACTGCTTCAATTTTAATTTAAGTCGTTTTGCAGTGGCTAAATCTCGGTTACCCCATACATAAGCAACAATTTCACCTGTTTCTCGATGATAGGCATAAATTAGCCATTGTTTATTTTGCTTATGACCAACAAAAGTCCAAAACTCATCTACTTCAAGGGTTTCATAATGACTTTGCTGTGCTCGAAGTTGATATTTTGATTGGCTAAGTGTCCGTAGAACTTTACCGATACTTACTCTTTCAATTTCTGCTATATCCCTGACACCACTGCCTCGCACCATGAGGTGTAATATTTTGGTTTTGATACCTGAGTGACAGCCTTGATAACTGAGAGCATGATCACCAATAAATTGACGTCTGCATATTTTACATTGGTAATTTTGCTTACCATCTACTTTTGTGCCATTTTTCTTTATACTGTCACTTAGGCAGGCTGGACACTTGATTTCTAGAGTTATTCGCATTTCTCTATTTTATCAAAATCCAACCTGCTTTTTTTCAGCATACTTTTTGAAACACCACCAAATATCTTATTAAGTATACGATTTCCGATTGAATAGCCCGCTCAATACTTTCTTTCCTAACCTCTAATAAGCGCTTCAAAATTTAAACTCGAATATGATTTTTTATGAAAAAATACTTCCGGAAAAGGACGCAATATTCAAAGAAACTGCTGTCATAGAATCTATACGACTAATTTTAAAAGGTTATTTTCAAAAATTGGCGATAATTCAATCTCCTCATTAAGGTCAATTAACCATATTTTTGTCTGAGTACTTCATCATTTAGAGGGACGGATCAAAATTATTGAATAGATTTTCTGAACGTTAAATGTCATATTTTTATTTGTAGCATAGTTAAATATTCAGAACCTTACTCAGCTTTTCAAAGCTACCCTATTTACATGCAATCGATCTGTAAACTCTAAATTTGATCAAAATAAAAACTCCTACTTAATAGAAATTTAATTTTATATCAACCTTAAACATTGAATATAAATGCAATACAATGCTCATAAATACATCGAGATATATATAACTTTTTATGTCAGCTAATAATTTTAGGAAACACCTTGATCTCAATTTAAGGCAGTTAATACTTTTATTAGCTATTTTCAGTGTGTCTAGCCTTTTTATTATTTCTCTCATTATTAGCTATCAGATCGTAAAAAATCAGTTAATCGACAATTCTCTTGCCTTAAATGCTGACCATGCCCATAAAATTGCATTAAGTACAGACAACCATTTTAGAAATATGCTTCTTGAACTGGACTATAGTGCCAAAATATTAGGTCAAGACTTTAACAACAATGAACTTAGAGAAGCCGAGGTCAATAAATTAAAATATCAGTCTGAACACTATAACAGTGTCGTGATCAGTGATACCCAAGGCAGACTAATAAACTTTTCGCCTAATATTTTGCATATTGATAAAAGCAAAATACAACATACTCAAGGGATTATTGACTCTCTCCATAAAAAATCGACTTATATATCTTCACCCTATTTTTCTGTACAAAAAAATATGATCGTGTTTATTTCTCAACCTATTTTTGACAAGTCAAATCACTATCAGGGCTTCATCGGTGCAGCGATTTATTTAAAAGAAAAAAATGTAATTAATCAGCTTCTAACCACTTATAAAAATTATAAGAATAGTTATATGTATGTGATTAACAATGAAAATAAAATTATTTTTCATCCGGATCGTGAAAGAATTGGGCAATGGGCCAGCAATAATACTGGTCTGCAATATATGCATGCGCATAAAAATGGTCAAATTCGTTTAATCAACAGCCAGGGCGTTGATAATCTGGCAGGTTTTTCTCATATTCCGACTTCAAACTGGATCGTGGTTTCCCAGCAACCTACCCATGACTTACTTAAACAGGCAAATTCTATCCTTTATAAATTGGCCGCAGGATTCTTTTTATTTTATTTGCTGGTTTTTTATATTGTATGGCGGCTGTCTGATTCTATCTCGGCCCCGTTGAACCAACTGGCAGATATGGCGAGTTTACTGAATCAGGCAGAAATCGGCTCAAAAATTAAGGATATCCAGCCTTGGTACTATGAGGTCACAAAATTCAAGTTAGCCCTACTGCTGAGTGTTCGAAAATTTTCACAACAAATGAGCAAGATGGATCATCATATTAATACAGATCCTTTAACCGGCTTGATGAATCGTCGTGGTTTGAATTATGTCATGACTCAAAACATGAAAATGAACATCCCTTTTTCAGTGCTTCTGATGGATGTTGATCATTTTAAAAACATTAATGACAATTACGGTCATGATCAAGGTGATGTTGTCTTAAAGCATATTGCCAAGACGATGCAGCAAAAATTTCGTAAAGATGATATTTGCTGCCGCTACGGTGGTGAAGAATTTATCATTATTATACCGAACAGCAATCTCACTGAAGTTTATGAAAGCGCAGAAAGGTTCAGAAAAGAAATTGCAGGTAAAGAGATTCAGGACATAGGTCACATTAGCATTTCGATTGGTATTGCTTCTTGGCCAGACAGTTCTAAAAATATTCTAGACGTTTTGAAAATTGCCGATAACAATCTTTATCGGGCGAAAGATGATGGCCGTAACTGTGTGCGTTACTAATTTGATTTATTTTTCAGATTTATAGATTAAATAAATGGTGCGCTCAGCGGGACTCGAACCCACGCCACAGGCTTCGGAGACCTGTACTCTATCCAGTTGAGCTATGAGCGCATCTTTTTTGGATCGCGCACATCATAACAAAAAAAAGCATAAGGTAAAGCAACTATCTCTAACTTCATCATTTTTATGCTTAAGCTTTATACAATGTTCCAAAACAGCAACACAGAATTGCATGTGAATCACTTGGCTTATTTTGCGAGATCACTCACAATATCTCAACTTTTCACCATTTGAGATATTCATGACTGATGCACTGATCTTAAGGGATGTGTCAAAGACCTATCGCAATGGCTTTCAGGCATTGAAAGGGATTAACTTAAATGTACCAGAAGGTGAATTTTATGCGCTATTGGGGCCTAATGGCGCAGGAAAATCTACTACCATCGGTATTATCAGCTCATTAACAAAAAAAACCTCCGGTACAGTCGAAATTTTTGGTCATAATCTGGATACCCACCCTTCCCAGGCCAAACAGTGCCTAGGTGTAGTACCTCAGGAATTCAACTTTGCCCAGTTTGAAAAAACCTTTGATATTTTGGTGACTCAGGCAGGCTATTACGGCATTCCTAAAAAAATTGCACAGGAACGGGCGGAGCTTTATCTGACCAAACTGGGTTTATGGGAAAAGCGTGCCACTCAGGCCCGCATGTTATCCGGCGGGATGAAACGTCGCCTGATGATTGCGCGCGCCATGATGCACGAACCGAAACTGCTAATTCTGGATGAACCGACGGCAGGCGTTGATATCGAGTTGCGTCGTTCGATGTGGGAATTTTTAAACGAGATGAATGAAAAAGGCACCTCTATCATTCTGACCACGCATTATCTAGAAGAAGCAGAAATGCTGTGTCGCCGTATTGCGATTATTGATCGCGGTGTGATTAAAGAAGACACCACCATGAAAAGCTTCCTGAGTCAGCTCAATGAAGAATCGTTTATTTTTGATCTGGCCGAACCGATTGAACCTTTGCATCTGGATATCATCGGCGTGCGTTTTAACCTGATCGATCCGATGACCTTAGAAATTACCATGGATAAGGCACATACCATGAATGATCTGTTCCAGTTGCTGGAATCACAGAATATTCAGGTACGCAGTATGCGCAATAAATCCAATCGTCTGGAAGAACTTTTTGTGAAAATGGTCGAGAAAAATCTGGATGGAGCTGCGCAATGAACATTAATCAACTCAGTGTAGCTTTATATACCATTATCTATAAAGAAGTGCGTCGCTTTATGCGCATCTGGCCACAAACCTTGTTGCCACCTGCAATCACCATGAGCTTGTACTTCGTGATCTTCGGTAATCTGGTCGGCTCACGCATTGGAGAAATGGGCGGCTATAGTTATATGGAGTTCATTGTGCCCGGTCTGATTATGATGGCCGTGATCACCAATAGCTATGCCAACGTCTCTTCCAGTTTCTTCAGCTCAAAATTCCAGAAAAGCATTGAAGAACTGATCATGAGTCCGGTACCGATGCATGCCATTTTATGGGGTCATGTGTTGGGTGGTGTGATTCGTGGGATACTGGTTGCAATCATTGTCAGTGCAGTGAGCTTATTTTTTGCTGACTTATATATTACTAACTGGTTTGTGACTATATATACAGTCTTGATCACTTCCTTGCTGTTTTCTTTGGGTGGTTTTATTAATGCCGTCTATGCCAAATCTTTCGATGACATCTCGATCATCCCGACTTTTGTGTTAACACCACTGACCTATTTAGGTGGTGTGTTTTATGCTATTTCGAGCTTAAGCCCATTCTGGCAAAATTTATCTTTAATTAATCCTGTCGTGTATATGGTCAATGCCTTCCGCTATGGCATTTTAGGACATAGCGATGTCAATGTCGCCATTTCACTGACAGTGATTACCTTATGTTGTGCCGTGCTGTATGCAGTGGCCTATCATTTACTCTCCCGTGGTTCAGGAATGCGTGAATAATGAGTGTAGAACAATCTCTCCTTGGTAAAGACACCAATTACCCGACAGAATATCAGCCCGATGTTCTGTTTCCGATTTCGCGCGCGCCTGCCCGTGAACAATACGCACATGTCGAAGCGATTCAGCAAGGTGCAGACTGGTGGCATGTTTTTGAAATTTCCTGGTTAAATTCAACCGGTGTGCCGCAAGTGGCTATTGGCCGCATTAGCTTGCCAGCGTCTTCGCCGAATCTGATTGAATCCAAATCCTTAAAACTGTATTTCAATAGCCTGAATTTTGCCAAGTTTGAATCTCAAGATGCCTTTATCACGACGGTCCAAAAAGATTTATCTGCTGCGGCTGAAGCTGAAGTTAAACTGCAATTGTTTCAGGTCGATGAATTAGAGATCAGCAAGCCGGAAGGCATCTGCATTGACGAGCTGACACCTGAGCGCCTAGAAAATCATCCAGATGCCAGTTTATTGGCTTTGGATTCGGATGATGCAGCAGAAGGTGAAATCCAACTGTATTCACATTTACTCAGAAGTAACTGTCCAGTCACTGGCCAGCCGGACTGGGGAACAGTTTTTATACGTTATCAAGGTAAAAAACCTTGTTATAAGAGTATTTTAGCTTATATTATTTCCTACCGTCAGCACAATGGGTTCCACGAACAATGTGTGGAGCAGATGTTTGCCGATATCTGGCAGCAACTGAAACCGGAAAAGCTGATGGTCTACGCAACCTATACACGCCGTGGTGGATTGGATATCAACCCTTGCCGTGTATCGGATTTAACATGGATGCCTCGCCCTATTCGTTTAGCGCGACAATAAAAAACATTGAGGTTGAACAATGCCATTTTTTGGGTTTATTCCTTCTGCAGAGCTTTTAAATACAATTCAGACTGCACAAAAAAACAAAAATTCAAGTGAGCCGCTTTACCCATTGCGTGATAAAACCGCATTGATGATTAATGATGAAATTATTGATGCGATTCTCACCGAGCTGGTGCGTCGCTTCCCTGCCAGTGATAAACGCGATACTGCGGAAAAACTGGCTGGCTATATCAAGTCGACTGTTGCAGTTTTGCTGAAACAGTTATTGAGTAAAGCACCAAATGACGTAGTCAGAGAGTCGATTGCATTCTCTGAGCGCAGTCTGTTTAAAGATCCTGAAGGGCATTTCCGCATTGGTGAGTCACTAGATGCCAATCTGGTAACTAATTTAAAACATCATTATGCGGAACTTAAAGCCGGTCAGAGTATCGATAAACAAGCGTTCAGTAACCTGTACAAGCAATTTGGTGAAGCGACAGTCCGACATTTTATGGTCGACTTTAATAAAACCCTGGATCTTGGCATGATCAAACGCAAGGCAGCAGATATTGGTGCATCTGCAGTGATCAAGGCCATCAATATGGCAGCAGATAAAATTATTCTGAATTTGAATAAAGATGAGCTGCGTGCCATGGCTGAATATCACGATACTTTGTTCTATACAGAATAGTTTTGGATAGCATGGTTTCAAGATTTTCTACAAATCTTGAGGAATTAGCCTGACTTCGGTCAGGCTTTTTTATGATCAGTGAAATAGCTTGTTACAGATAAGCGGCTCTATAAGACAGACTGCCGTAAAAATAGCCAATCCATCGCTATTTTTGTATAAGCGGCTAGGTCTCTTATTCATCCGAATGTTATCTTTAATCTGGCACTTTAAGCCCCACGATTGAAAAAATTTATCAATCTTTTTCATGGCATGATTCAAATGACATCGCCAGCAACTCATCAAAAAAACTGGAAATCGTAGCAAGATGTTGAAATCGGATTTTTATAAAAAGTTTAAGCAGCTTTCAATCGCACTTACCGCATTTGGTCTCAGCAGTTTGAGTCTGGCCAACGATTTCCAATATCACCCTTCTTATGCCGCTTTTAAGCAGAACGCCATGCAGAGCTATGGGCTAAGTGCCCAGCAAGTAAATTCCGCCATGAGCGGGACGCGTAATTTGCCTAATATTATCAATATCATGAATCGCCCAGGTGAAAGTAAGCCTTGGTATTCGTATAAAACTAACTTCCTGGCTGAATCTACCATTCAGCGCGGCGTACGTTTTAAACAGCAATATGCAGAAACGCTTAACCGTGCTGAACAACAGTTTGGTGTACCACAGGCGATCATTCTGGGCATTTTAGGTGTAGAAACCGGTTTTGGTAGCAACAAGGGCTCTTTTGTCACTCGTGATGCCCTAGCAACCTTAGGGTTTGGCTATGAACGTCGTGCCCAATATTTTCAGGATGAACTGGCTGCTTTAATTGCCTGGTCGTATAGAGATGGTGTTGCCACCTCTTCTGTGGTGGGTTCGTATGCCGGCGCTGTTGGCTATCCGCAGTTTATGCCGAGCAACATTCCAAAATTCGGCGTGGACTACGATGGCAATGGTCATATTGACCTGCGTAACTCAGCGGTAGATGCGATTGGTTCGATTGCCAACTATCTGGCACAGCATGGCTGGCAGCGTAATCAGCCAATTGCCTTTCCGGCACGTTATACCGGTTCAAATCCAGATGCCGTGATTGCCAAGGATCTGACTCAACCTACCCCCTATGGTGTGTTAAAAACTCAAGGCATCAGCCCAATGAATCCAATCGTAAAAATTGACGATCTGGATCTGGTTAATGTAATTCAATTACAAGAGAATTATGGCTCGATTTACTATATCACTTATCCAAATTTTCAAGTGATTACCACTTATAATCGCAGCCGTATGTATGCTACTGCTTTGTGGTTATTAGGTACCGAAATTACCAGCCGTTAACACTAAAAATTAATACAAATTATGAAAGTCAACATTTTTATGGGTTAATTTGTGCATATTTTAAGCAATTTTAATATTATGTTACAATATTGATTATTTTTTGATCAATCATTGTTTATTTTGCGTTCTTTTTTTAACTATTTTAATTAAACACTAGACAGGGTATTGCTGGCATGAATATTATCCATTTCGTTAAATGTAGTTGCATAAGTTAAATATCAGGCATGTTTACATGGTTTTTCAGCCATTTATGAACAACCAATAGATATGCTGTTAGGAGTTGATTCGATGCATTCTTCAATTTTGAAGTCTTTTATGGCCATTGCCACGATCGTCACGCTGACGCAATCGCAGGCAGATATGGTTCCGTCATCTTCATTCACCAATGAAAATGACAATTCGCGTCTTGCAACGCGAGTACTCAATAAAGAAGCTCAAAGCTTCAATTCAAATTTCACAAATTTGAACAGCCTTTCAATCACTGAGCGTTCTGGCGATAAAGTTCGCCGTGAAACCATTGCAGCGAAAATTGAACTTCCTGCAGAAGAGCCTTCAGTGATTGAAAAACTGAATACAGTGGCTTCTAATACTGTACGTAAATTCAGTCAGACAGGTACAGCGTCTTGGTATGGTCGTCAATTCCACGGCCGTAAAACTGCAAGCGGTGAAACCTTTGACATGAACGCAATGACGGCTGCTCATCGTAGCCTGCCATTGAACTGCTATATTCGCGTAACTAACCGCAATAACGGCAAGAGCGTTGTGGTTAAAGTAAATGACCGTGGTCCTTTCCATGGCAACCGTGTTGTTGATTTATCTTACGGTGCTGCGAAACAGTTGGGTATTACCAGTGCAGGTACTGCAAAAGTCAGTATTGAACGTGTCGCTGGTCCAAATTCTTAAGATTTGACCTGCAACACATTTAACAAAAGCCACAGCAATGTGGCTTTTTTATTGTGCTCATTTTCTAGAAGAATATAAACGCTCATGCTCAGCCCTATCTTAAAGTTCTTTCAAGAAAATTTTGGTAGGCTCATCCTGCCTGATAAAATTCGCTCGCTTGCATGATTAACTTTTGACCATATCCGGATTCTGCTTTATATTTCCAGATAAGCAAAAACATGTTCATGGAATGGAGCGAAGAATGAAAACAATATCTGAATGGTTTGATGAATATAGCGACAGCCATCAAAATAAAACCAACAAGCTAATTCACTGGGTTTGCGTACCGACCATCTATTTTTCGATTATTGGCATTCTGGCGCATTTCAGCGCTTTGCTGACTACCCTGCTACTGGTTTTGGCTTTTATCTTCTATGCACGCCTAGATCTTGTTTTGACAGTAGCGATGGCTACGTTGACTTTGGTCATGGCCTGGCTCATCTGGATTCTGCCAGTCGGTACCGGTTTCTTTATTGCCCTGTTTGTCTTAGCCTGGATTGGCCAATTTTATGGGCACAAAGTGGAAGGTAAAAAGCCTTCGTTCTTCAAAGACCTCCAATTCCTCCTCATTGGCCCAATTTGGTGCATGGATGCCTATTTAGGTAAAATCCTACCGAACTGGAAATCGCGCCATAACAGCGCAATTATGAGCGTTTAAACGCCATATTCGATTTATCCAATTAGAAGAACCTTATTGATAGGTTCTTCCTTGATGTTTTAACCAGCCATCGACATGTTTTCGCGCAGGGTCATGATGCGTCCAGTGAATCACCCCGCCCTTGTCACTGTATTCATATTCTCCATAAAACTCGACCTGATCCTGTTTTTGAATACTCTGAATACGCGGTGCCAGATCGATATTATGTGCAACCAGTACAGTTTGGCCATTTGGTAATTCGAGGATAAACTTTTGATGGCGCGATCCTTCATGATCATCTGGCAAAACGGCAATCACCTGCCCGCTTGAACGCACTTGTAGATCACTCTGGCGCTGTTGAAACGCCCGTGCAATTCGGTCCAGATCATCAGTCGTTTGAGAGGGTACTAAATTAGGCTCTGAATCAAGCGTTTCAGTTGTAGTATCAGATGCGGATGGAATAAGTGGTTGGGATTGTTGTAGATCCAGGCCCAGATAAGCAGCAATCAACAGTGCAATGACTGCACCGATGCTCAGATTGGTTTTATTTGGCATTTTTATAACTTTTTTATTAAATGATGAATACATGATCTGAGCTCTATCACCAAACCCAAATCCTATTCTTGAATTGCTGATGAAGAATAAATCAACATAAAAAAGCCCCATCAATCAGATAGGGCTTTTTCTAATTCCTAAGGAATTATTTTGCAGCAGCTTGAGCAGCAGCAACTTCTTCAGCGAAGCTCATTTCTGCTTTTTTCTCAATGCCTTCACCAACTTCGAAACGAACGAAGTTTGCAACTGTAGTACCAGTTGCTTTAAGAACGTCTGCAACTTTCTTGTCGTTGTCGATTACGTACATTTGACGCTCAAGCACAACTTCATTCAAGTATTTCTCAACAGAACCTACAACCATCTTCTCAACGATATTTGCTGGCTTGCCAGATTCAAGTGCTTTCGCTTCAGCAATTTCTTTCTCTTTCGCGATAAGCTCAGCAGAAACGCCTTCAGCATTTACAGCAACTGGATTGAACGCAGCAACGTGCATTGCCAAGCCTTTACCTGTAGCTTCATCACCAGTGTAAGAAACAACAACACCGATTTTAAGACCGTGTTTGTAAACTGCAAGGTTTTCGCCTTCAACAATTTTCGCACGACGTACTTGGATGTTTTCACCGATTTTTTGAACAAGAGCGATACGCGCTTCTTCAACAGTCGTACCATCTTCTAGTTTCAATTCAGCGATTTGAGCAGGATCAGTTACGTTTGCAGCAAGTGCAGCAGCAGCAACTTTCGCAGAGAAACCAGCAAAGTTTTCGTCTTTTGCAACGAAGTCAGTTTGACAGTTAACTTCTAGAAGAAGTGCTTTGTTGCCGTCTTGAGCAATTGTGATCGCGCCGTCAGCAGCAATGTTACCTGCTTTTTTAGCAGCTTTAGCTTGACCAGATTTACGTAGGTTATCGATCGCTAATTCAACGTCGCCGCCCGCTTCTGTCAAAGCTTTTTTACATTCCATCATTGCAAGACCAGTACGATCGCGCAATTCTTTAACCATGCTTGCTGTAACTGCAGTCATGTTTATCTCCTAAATTCGGTAGAAAATGAATTCTTTTTAGAACAGAAACGGCCCAGAGGAGTTCTCATGGGCCGCCTGCATACATAACGCTTACTTTGCCACCATCACATGTCGCAAAAATGACAAGCTAGCGTCAAACGCATTAAGCCTCAGAAGCTGGAGCTTCTTCTGCTTTAGCTTGTGCATTTGCTTGTGATTGAGCATATTCTTTACCAGCAAGAATCGCATCAGCCATAGCAGAAGCATAAAGTGTTACTGCACGGATCGCATCATCGTTACCCGGGATAACGTAGTCTACGTTGTCTGGGTTAGAGTTTGTATCAACGATACCGATTACAGGAATACCAAGGTTCTTAGCTTCTTTGATTGCAATCGCTTCGTGATCAACATCGATTACGAATAATGCGTCAGGTAAACCACCCATGTTTTTAACGCCGCCTAAGCCACGCTCAAGTTTTTCCATCTCACGAGTACGCTCTAGAGCTTCACGTTTAGTCAGCTTAGCGAAAGTACCGTCTTGAGATTGAGTTTGAAGGTCTTTTAAACGGTTGATAGATTGGCGAAGTGTTTTCCAGTTCGTCAACATACCACCTAACCAGCGGTGATCTACATATGGTTGACCAGCGCGTTGAGCTTGTTCACGGATGATCGCAGAAGCTGCACGTTTAGTACCAACGAACAAAACTTTGTTCTTTTTGCTAGCCAAGTTGTTAGCAAAGTTCAAAGCATCATTTAACGCAGGAACAGTGTGCTCAAGGTTGATGATGTGAATTTTGTTACGCGCACCAAAGATGTAATCACGCATCTTTGGATTCCAGAAACGAGTTTGGTGACCAAAGTGCGCGCCAGCTTGAAGAAGGTCGCGCATGCTTACGTTGTAATCTGCCATTTTCTTTACCTTAAAGTTTGGGTTAGGCCTCCATATACCCGCATTCTCCACCCTAAAGGGCACCCAGAGTAATGTGTCGATATATGTGCGGATTTTTTGCCTCATCGCACAAAGCCCGTGAAATTTATTCACGAAAAAGCATTTGATAAAATGGGCGGCTATTTATACCATAGTCACACACAAATTTCCAAAAGTTTTTAGAGATCATGAACAACACTTACCAAGCTCCACGTCGACTCATCAAAACCTCTGACGAAATTGAAAAAATGCGTGTGGCAGGGCGACTGGCGGCAGAAGTTTTGGATATGATCAAACCGCATATTGTTCCGGGTGTCACCACTCTGGAACTTGATACGATTTGTCATGACTATATTGTCAATCAACAACAGGCGATTCCTGCATGCTTAGGCTATGGCGCTGCACCGGGTCGACCTGCCTTCCAACATACCATTTGTACTTCTGTGAACCATGTGGTGTGTCACGGCATTCCATCAGACAGTAAAAAATTGAAAAAAGGCGACATCCTGAACATTGATGTGACCGTGATTAAAGATGGCTATCATGGTGACACCAACATGATGTACATCGTGGGTGGTGAAACCACGATCCTTGCCAACCGTCTATGTAAGGTAGCGCAAGAAGCCATGTACCGGGGTATTGAAACTGTAAAACCGGGTTCAACTATTGGCGATATTGGTCATGCCATTCAGCAGTATGTTGAATCTGAGCGTTTTGGCGTGGTACGTGAATATTGTGGTCACGGTATTGGTACGACTTTCCATGACGAACCGCAAGTGCTGCATTATGGTCAACCAGATACTGGCATGGTGCTTGAAGAAGGCATGACCTTTACCATTGAGCCAATGGTCAATGGCGGCGACTGGAAAACCAAATTACTCGGTGATAAATGGACAGTGGTCACCAAAGATCACTCATTGTCGGCACAATATGAACATACAATTCTGGTGACTAAAACCGGCGCGGAAATTTTAACAGCACGCCCGGACGAAGATTTGTCACGCTTTAGTGCGTAACCACAACATCAACAACACAAAATGGTCACTTTAAAGTGGCCATTTTTATTTTATATTTCATGCATCAATATGCATGACCGAGATGTAAAAAGTCTCCCCTTGCCTGCTTCCAGCACATCGAAATTCAAGATAAAGTTCGGCCAATACACCATTTTTTCCTTAAAGTTTTCCAAATTCTTTTGCCCTATCTGCACCATTTTAGGCTAAGATAATGTGCTTTTTATTTTTTAATCCCTATAAGAAGGAATACTGCCGTGGACGTACGTCTCTCTGATCGTGTGAATGCCATCAAACCGTCCCCTACGCTTGCTGTGACCAACAAAGCTGCTGAATTAAAAGCTGCAGGTCACAACGTGATTGGTTTGGGCGCAGGTGAACCAGATTTTGATACCCCTCAACACATCAAAGATGCAGCAATTGCAGCGATTAACAACGGTTTCACCAAATACACCGCTGTTGACGGTACGCCAGGTCTTAAAAAAGCCATTATTGCTAAATTCAAACGCGACAATAACCTAGACTATGCAGCAAACCAGATTCTGGTTTCTTGTGGTGGTAAGCAATCATTCTTTAACTTGGCCCTTGCTTTGTTAAACAAAGGTGATGAAGTCATCATCCCTGCACCATTCTGGGTAAGCTACCCGGACATGGTGATCATCGCTGAAGGTATTCCTGTTATTGTGAAATGTGGTGAAGAACAACGTTTCAAAATCACCCCTGAACAATTAGAAGCTGCAATCACTGACAAAACACGTCTAGTAGTATTGAACAGCCCGTCTAACCCTACAGGTATGATCTACACTAAAGCTGAGCTTGAAGCGCTGGCTGACGTACTGCGTAAATACCCAGAAGTATTTATCGCATCTGATGATATGTACGAACCAATCCGTTGGGATGACGAGTTCTACAACATCGCAACAGTTGCACCAGACCTTTATGACCGCACGATTGTGTTAAACGGTGTATCTAAAGCCTATGCAATGACTGGCTGGCGTATCGGCTACGCAGCGGGCCCTGCTAAACTGATTGGTGCAATGAAAAAGATCCAATCTCAGTCAACTTCAAACCCAACTTCAATTTCGCAAGTTGCTGCTGAAGCTGCCTTGAATGGTCCTCAAGATGTACTTGAGCCAATGATTGAAGCATTCAAACGTCGCCATGACCTAGTTGTGAAAGGCTTGAATGACATTCACGGTATTTCTTGCTTGCCTGCTGATGGCGCATTCTATGCATATGCCAACATCAAACCGTTGATTCGTGCCAAAGGTCTTAAATCTTGCACAGAATTCTCTGCATGGTTACTGGAAGAGACTGGCGTTGCAGTGGTTCCTGGCGATGCATTCGGTCTTGGCGGTTTCATGCGCATCTCTTACGCTACTGCTGACGAAGTACTGGTGGATGCACTTGCACGCATCAAGAAAGCGGCTGATTCAATCGAAGGCGTTGATGCTGCGATTGCTTCAATCGAAGCTGAAAAAGCTGCAAAATAATCTAGCTTGCTAAATAAAAAAACCCGCGAATTTCGCGGGTTTTTTTATGTTCTTCAACATGTATTAAACAGTGAGCCGTATTCGCTTATAGCTCAAGTATTTAATGAGTAAACAAACAAAACATAGACTTGCTGCAATCGTGTACGCAATACTCAACATCCACCAAAAACCATGAATCCCCAATGCATTGCTTTGCCAATTGAACAGTGTCATTGGATGATACGCCACATACCAACTACCCCCTAAGCCCACGACCAACACCGTACTGATAAAAATAAACATTGGTCTGACAATTTCACGCCAGCAACGTAGCATTGCCAAACTAATCACCAGTAGCGCATCAAAGATATGCATCCAACACATTAACAAGATCAATGCCAAGGCTAATGCAATCACCTGCGCATCATTGCTAAATAACCCCACAATCCAACTATCTAAGCCCCAAATAGTCAACACGACAACGATAGCTATTAGCATCACAGCCATCAGTGCCCGCTTACTGAGTTGCCATGCAGCATCAATCTGCTCCGCACCGATTTTAGTCGACACCAAAATACCGAAGGCGGATGCCATCGACATCGGCAACATAAACATCAGGCCCAATAAACCAAGCATCACCTAATGTGCATTCACTACAATGTCACCCAAAGGCAAGATCAGCAAGGCAATCGCGCTGATGGCAAATACATCCACAAAAGTCACCACCGCATTGGGCAATCCAATTTTTAAAATTTTCAACAAAGTCTGCCAGTGAAAGAAAACACCAGACCACTGGATCTTTAACTTATGCTCAAGGAAGAAAAAATAGTAAACAAACAGCAGTACCCACTGCACAATCAAATGTGCCATGAATGCACCTTCAACGCCATAGCTTGTAACATAACCCTCAATGCCATAAATCAAGACATAAGCCAAAGCCACTTTGAGCAGTAAATAGATCATATTGGCGTAGAACACGCGCTTAGCATGCCCACAGGCTTGGGTTAAAATATATAAAATACGCAACAATAAATGCGCTGGAATCGTCCAAGCCAACAGCCACAGACATGGCACAATCAATGTCTGTAAGGCCGCATCTGCCTTTAAAAAATCAAGCAAAGGAGTCGCATGATTAAACAAGTACATCGCAACAGCAGAAATCACCAGTACAATCAAAATACTTTGCTTCACAATACGTTGGATGTCCGCATAATCCTGACGCCCATTGGCTTCTGCCAACTCTTGCATCATGCCCTGTAACACCCCAATACCCGTCACAAAGCACAAAGAATAAACAGACAAACAGACTGCCAATGCAGCCACATGCTGAGGTGAAAAATGTGATAGAAAAATCACGTCGAACAAACCACTTAGCATAATAATGGCATTACTGAGAAAAATAGGCACCCAAAGATGCAGAAACTGTTTCATCACCCTATCACTCGATTTTTTAATTCTTTTATAAGATTCGTTTTTTTTTGGCAGATTATTTAGATCTGAGATATTTCATTAGAAATGTATACCAGTATCGTGCCATAAATTATTCTATTTCTTATTTTTTATAAAAATGATTTTACTCAGGTGCAGGCAATATACTTCTTACAAAATAATCCGCCATTCCTATACCAGATTGCTATTATCGATGTCACAATTTTGAATTAAACCTCAACAACTCAAGAATAATGGCAGGAAAAGTACAATGAACCCAAAAGAAATGAGCGGTTTAGCATTACTGGAAGCGATGCGTGATGAAAAAATCCCGGCCCCAAGTATTAGCGAAACCATGTCGATGCAACCAGCAGTGATTGAAAGCGGAAATGTAGAATTTAAGGTCAAAGCTGATGATCGACATTTAAATCCGCTTGGCGGCGTCCATGGTGGTTTTGCTGCAACCGTTTTGGATACCGTGACAGGCTGCGCGATTCATACTTTACTTGAAGCAGGTGTCGGTTATGGCACCATTGATCTGAATGTAAAGATGTGCCGCCCCATACCTCAGAATCAGCCACTGAAAGCCGTAGGAAAATCAATTAATCTCAGTAAAAATTTAGGTATTTCTGAAGGTCAGATTCTGGATGAAGAAGGTCGCCTGTATGCTCATGCCACTGCGACCTGTATGATTATTCGGACTGAATGAAATTGCTAGCCTGCACAACTCATCAGGTAATTCATTTAAATAATACTGCTTTTCGCCTGCCCCGCTTCAACAAATGACAAGCGTGGTCGAGTTAAGCCTTGAAACTCAAAATAATGCTTGGAAACATTGGCTAATTCCACATCTTGTGTTTGTGTTATTGAGGCTTGCCACGCTTTAGACTGATTGGTTCCCGTCAAAAGATTCCCAGAAATGGCATAGATATAAAGATCTTTGTCTTGCTCTTTCAGATAGTCTGCATTCAGGAAAACTTCAAAGTTAAATTGACGTTCAGTTTCTACCAACCATTTTTCTGCAAACCATAATTGCAGCAAATCACCTAAATAAAGTGATTTTTGCGCCAAGGGCCATAGCGTGATATGAGCGTCTTTAACCGGGATATAATACTGTGCAGGATCAGCAATAATTTGCAGATAGTTTTCTTGATAATAAGCGAGTTGAGAGAAAATTTGAGGGATGCAGAGCGTATTCATTCGCTGTCTCCGGTTTAGCCATTTTTGTGCTGGCAAGTAGGTTTAAATCCACACTGTTTGACCATTTGGTCAAACGACTTTATGGTTTTAATCTAGCAAGTGAAATTTATTCTGACAAGTATTTTTCGTGAAATTTATGCAATTGCCTAAATTAAAAACAGACAGGCTGTATTTATAATAAATATGATAATTTTTGCTTGACCCCTGTCAAAATCTCTCTATAATCGCTTTCAGATTCTCCAATAGCTCAGTCGGTAGAGCGACGGACTGTTAATCCGCAGGTCCCTGGTTCGAGCCCAGGTTGGAGAGCCAAATTCAAGAAAGCCCACTCATAATGAAGTGGGCTTTTTTATTACTTAAAATTTGACGGCTTGTTATTTTCAAATATTTAAAATAAATAATTATTTTCAATCCCTCATAAAACTCGATATATAAATACCCCTCTTTTAAAATTTCGAGATATAAAAAATCCCCCATAGATGGAGGATTTTTAAGCTGTCACCGAGATTAAGCCGCTTGAGCCGGAACACCGCTATGAAAACGGAAAGTTTCATCAGGCGTGAGAATTAGCTGTTTTTCAACTTCACGAATATGCAGGATTCGCTCCTGAATATCCTCTTTCGGATTTTTCAGTTTCGCTGTGGTAGCCACATCCATCGCCAAAGCCAGATAGTCTTCAAAATGGCGAGATTCGGACTTGAGCAGGTAGCGGTAGTAACGTGCCAATTCATCATCAACACGCGAAGCAAGCGCGTAGAAACGCTCACAGGAACGTGCTTCCACAAAGGCACCAATCACCAAGACATCAATCAACGCTTCAGGTTCAAAAGTCCGGATTTCTTTGCGTAAACCACTAGCATAACGCCCTGCACTCAAGTTCTGCCAAGCCTGACCGCGCTTGTTCATCAATTCAAGTACCTGCTCATAATGCAGCATTTCTTCCCGTACCAGCTGTGCAAGCTTCACCTGTAGATCAACAAAATAGCTATAACGAAACATCAGGTTCATGGCCGTGCTGGCCGCTTTTTTTTCACAGTTGGCATGGTCCTGCATCAAGATTTCCAGATTTTCGACCGCCATATCCAGCCATGCTTGCGGTGTTTCACAACCGAGGAAAGCAATCACCGGCTGCATCAGTTCATCATAATTAATATTCGACATAATTACTCTAATCTTAACGCGCTGACTTAATCACGGCTTTCATTTGCTGAACCGCTTGTGCCAGACCAACAAATACCGCATCCGCAATTAAAGAATGACCGATATTGAGCTCATGAATCTGTGGAATCGCAGCAATCGGCGTCACGTTATCCAAATTTAAGCCATGGCCCGCATTTACCACCAAACCTTTAGATGCAGCATATTCAGCACCTTTCACAATGCGTTCCAGTTCCGCTTGTTGCGCTTCTGGAGTTTCTGCATCGGCATAGGCGCCTGTGTGAATCTCAATCGTCGGTGCACCACAAGCAACTGCTGCATCAATTTGTGCAAAATCGGCATCAATAAATAAAGATACATCACAACCAATGGCTTCCAGCTCTTGAGTCGCGGCTTTTACAGCATCAAAATTACCCACGACATCCAGACCACCTTCAGTGGTCACTTCCTGACGTTTTTCAGGAACAAAACAAACATGCTGTGGCTTGATTTCCTTGGCAAAGGCGATCATTTCATCTGTTACCGCCAACTCAAGGTTCATACGGGTTTTTAACGCAGGACGCATACGACGTACATCGTCATCCTGAATGTGACGACGGTCTTCACGCAAGTGCAAGGTAATGCCTTCTGCCCCTGCCTGTTCGCAGATCAATGCAGCATTGACTGGGTCTGGGTACGTCGTACCACGTGCTTGTCTTAATGTTGCGACATGGTCAATATTGACACCAAGTAATGCAGCCATAATCTTTTCCTAACTACGATTGAGATTGAGAGTTTTGAATCCAGAGTTGTCGACTCTTTAATGGTCGATCACCAAGCAAGGCCGTGATCACCTGTCGATACAGTTTCGTCAGTAATTGTAACTGTTCCGGATTAAAATCCCCACCATTTTCATGCATCAACATACTTAAAATCTGTTGACCAGACATAGTGGAGCGTAAGGCTTTGGCCGATGGCATAAAGCCGGCATTGAGCTGAAAATAATAATGCTGTAGTGGATCAATCTGCGCCTGATTGGCATCTACCGAAAAATCCAGACCATAACCGAGTTCTTCCAACAAAACATGCTCAAACTGGCGCAAGATCTGTTTTAAATATAAATTTGGATTGGATTGTGCGGATAACTGCTGCAATGCAGTCAAAGTCTCAGCATATTTGGCAAAAGTTTGCGGCATTTCGACTTCTAAAGGACATAAGCGCAACAGGATTTCATTCAGATAAAAACCCGAAAAAAAGGCATCGCCAAAAAAGAAAATCGGCTGATTAACAATTTCCAGTTTAGTAAAATTTTTGAGTTCGGATTTACCCGAAGCCTGCAAACGAATAGGCTGATATTGCGGTGGTGGCATTTGCCTGAGAATACCATCTACCCTGCCATATTCTTGAGTAAATAAATGCACAATATGACTGCGTTCACGGTACTTACGATGATGAATCAGATAACCATGCAGTACTTCGTTACGCATAAGCGGGCACTTTAATCCTTATCTTTTTTTGATTTTTTATCATCTTCTTCGTCATCCCCATCTGGGATCACTGCTCCCACAACAGCCGCAGTGCCTTTGACTGCGACTTTTGTGGTTTTATAAGCCACCTTGACAGGAACCGTGACCACTTTATGAATACAGCCTTGCAGAAATAAAACACATGCAACCACTGCCAACACTTTCATCATCAAAGAATTCCTCGAGGGGGCTTATATTCTTATCGCTTAGATATCACTATAACCTAAGCTTTTTAATGCACGTTCATCATCAGACCAGCCGCCTTTGACTTTCACCCAAAGGGTTAACATGATTTTCTGTTCGAACATTTTTTCCATGTCGAGACGCGCATCCATACCGATTTTCTTCAGTTTGACACCTTTCTCGCCAATCACAATGGCTTTTTGGCTCGGATGATCGACAAAAATCGTGGCATCAATATAGGTACAGGCAGCTTTCATACGACCGGTTTTTTCATTCAAGACCGGCTCTTCAGTTTTGAATGATTCGATCTGAACGGTCAAATCGTATGGAAGCTCTTCACCCAGCTGACGCATGATCTTTTCACGGATAATTTCAGACGCCAGGAAACGCTCTGAACGATCGGTCAGTTGATCCAGTGAGTATAGTGGTGGCTGGAACGGAAGATACTTGGCAATCGTGTCACGTAAATGTTCAAGATTGGCACCACGAAGCGCAGATACCGGTACGATTTCCGCAAAGTTCATCAGCTTTTCGCGTTCACGAATCAGCGGCAAAGCTTCGTTCTTGTTTTCAAAAGTATCGAGCTTGTTGATCACCAGAATCACTGGCATTTCAGCATTTTTCAGCTTTTCCAGAACCAGGTCATCATTTGGCGTCCACTTTTGTGCATCCACTACGAATAAAACCAGGTTCACATCGCGTAAAGCCGAATGTGCCGCACGGTTCATCATTTTATTGATGGCACGGACTTCTTTTTTATGCATCCCCGGTGTATCGACAAATACCGCCTGAGATTTTTCACGTGAATCAATCCCCACGATTTTATGACGTGTAGTTTGTGGTTTACGTGAGGTAATCGAAAGTTTTTGACCCAGAATATGGTTCATTAAGGTAGATTTACCCACATTCGGGCGACCTACAATGGCAACAAAACCACTACGATAATCCGATGGGATCTCGGTGCCTTGTGCACTAAAAAATTGACTAATAAGGTCGTGACTGTCGCTTTGCGACTCGTGATCAGCATCAATGTGATCGGAATGAGTAGTCATTAAGACTTATGCTCCAAAAGTTTCAAAATATCCGCCGCAACGGCTTGTTCAGCAAAACGCCGGCTCGCGCCTTCGCCTTGCATGGTCGGCAATCCCGCAATCTGGCATTCCACTTTAAAATGCTGATTGGGTGCATCACCTTGAATATCTACAACCTCGTAAACTGGGAGAGGTTTCTTACGTGCTTGTAAATACTCTTGTAAGCGAGATTTAGGATCTTTAAGCTGATCTGTCGGCTCAATATGATCTAAATATGGCTCGTACCATTTTAACACAATCGGTTCTAGCACAGTGAGATCACCGCAGTCGACATAGATTGCACCAATAATAGCTTCTACCGTATCTGCCAGTATAGACTCACGATGATGACCGCCAGATTTCAATTCACCGGTACTGAGAATTAAATTCTGGCTCAGTTTTAAATCATTGGCGATTTTTCCTAATGCTTCCTGACGAACCAAGGTCGCACGCATACGCGTCAACCGGCCTTCATTTTCGCTTGGATAGGCATTAAAAAGATAATTCGCAATGATCATCCCTAAAAGAGAATCGCCCAGAAATTCCAGGCGCTCGTAGTTGTGTTTATGACTGACTGAACGATGAGTCAATGCCAGTTTCAGCAAATCAGCCTGTTTAAACTGATAGCCGATCCGTTTGGCAAGACGTTCATCATTTAGCTTTGACTGTGCTTTGATCAAACTCTTTCTCAAACTTCATCACTAAATCGATATTCATTATGAAATTTTTACGAATTTCATAATTCTTGTGCACCTGTAAACCATCGGTATTGGTAACTTTGGCAATTTCGTCAAACTTCAGATCACGAATATTATTCATTTCTAAACGCTGACTCATCTGTTGACGGAATGTTTCTGGCGTTATATTGGCTGGAGCGCTTTTTAACAGCGCCTCAATCTCACCATCTACCATACGATCATCGAAGTATGGCCCCCACACTGCAATCGCCACTTTTGCAAGAAATGCAAAGCCCACGATTGCAATTAAAACCCCAATATAAGAAGCACCTTGTTGATGTCTCATTTTTATTTTCCTGATTGAAACAATTAATCGATTGTTCCGTTTCGACCAAACGATGGCAATTTAAAGCCAGGTTCTTTATGCATCCAGATATAGAAGGCACGACCTGTTAAGTTTTCTTCCGGAACAAGCCCCCAGAAACGACTGTCAGCACTCTGATCGCGATTATCCCCCATCGCAAAGTAATGACCTTCTGGCACTTTCACTTCCCAATATAAACCATTTTCACCTGAATATTTACCATTTTCCAAATAGTTAATAAAAGGTGCCTGACGAGCGACATTCACGCCTTCCAGCTCACGCATGGTAAAGGTATGCTCACCCAAGGTTTCTTTATGATAAATGGCATTTGGAGTATCTAAACGGTCTTTTTCGCGGCTAAATTCTACTGGAACTTTCGCCACTTTTTCACCATTAATGCTCAACTGGCCATGATCATAAACAATATGATCGCCTGGCAAGCCGACAATACGCTTGATATAACTGATGGTCGGTTGCGGTGGATAACGGAATACCGCTACATCACCACGTTCCGGGCTGCCGGTATCAATAATTTTGGTATTGACCATAGGCAGTTTGATGCCATAGTCAAATTTATTCACCAGAATAAAATCGCCGGTTTCCAGCGTCGGCACCATCGAATCGGATGGAATATTAAAAGGTTCATATAAAAACGAACGCAGTACCAGCACGATGGCCAGTACCGGCCAAAAGTCATAAGCCCAGGTGATAATGAAATTCTCATGGCCTTTGCCTCGGGTTTGTCTTTGCTTCAAAACAAACTTGTCTAGCAACCACACTGCGACAAAAAACAGGGTCGCAGGAACAAGAATTAAATTAAAATCAAAATCCATGGGCTTATATCCTTATTATTTTAGCGTTCGACTTTTAATACAGCTAAGAACGCTTCTTGCGGGATTTCTACGCTACCCACCTGTTTCATGCGTTTCTTACCTTCTTTCTGTTTAGATAGAAGTTTTTTCTTACGTGACACGTCACCACCATAACACTTCGCCAATACGTTTTTACGCATCGCTTTTACAGTCGAACGTGCAATGATTTGCGCACCAATCGCCGCCTGAATCGCGACATCAAACATTTGACGTGGAATCAGGTCTTTCATTTTTTCAACCAGTGCAATACCACGATGACGTGCATCATTACGGTGACAGATCATCGCCAAAGCATCGACTTTTTCCCCATTGATCAAGACATCTACTTTGACTAAAGATGAGCTTTCAAAACGGACAAAGTTATAGTCGAGTGATGCAAAACCACGCGAACAAGACTTCAATTTATCAAAGAAATCCATCACCACTTCGGCCATTGGAATCTCAAAGGTAATGGAAACCTGATTCGCCATAAACTTCATGTCTTTTTGCACACCACGGCGCTCAACACATAACGTCATGACGTTACCCAAGTATTCTTGCGGTACCAGAATATGACACTCAGCAATCGGTTCACGTAAATCTTCAACCGTTGAACCATCCGGCATTTTGGATGGACTGTCGATATAAATCGTCTGACCATTCTTCATCACCGCTTCATAAATTACGGTTGGCGCAGAAGAAATCAGGTCAAGATCATACTCGCGTTCCAGACGCTCCTGTACGATTTCCATGTGCAGCATGCCCAAGAAACCACAGCGGAAACCAAAACCGAGCGCATCTGAACTTTCAGGTTCAAAGAACAAAGCCGAGTCATTGATTTGCAGCTTGTGCAATGCTTCACGGAAAGGTTCAAAATCGCTGGCATCAATCGGGAATAGACCAGCATAAACCTGTGGTTTCACCTTTTTAAAGCCCGGCAATGTTGCCACTTCAGGTGTGGTTGCCAAGGTAATCGTATCACCGACTGGCGCACCGAAAATATCTTTGATACCGGCAATGACAAAACCAACTTCACCCGCTTCCAGCATACCGGTTTCAGTATGTTTCGGGTTAAAGATACCTACAGAAGTAATAATATGCGTTTGACCAGTTGATTTGATCAACATCTTGTCGCCTTTACGCACTCGACCCTGCTTGACCCGAACCAGAGAAACTACACCAAGGTAGTTATCAAACCATGAATCCACAATCAGCGCTTGTAATGGCGCTTCGCGATCACCCTCAGGTGCAGGAATTACATTGACCAGTGTTTCAAGCACACCTTCAATACCTAAACCTGTTTTTGCAGAACAGGTCGGCGCTTCTGTGGCTTCAATCCCGATAATGTCTTCAATTTCCTGAATGACACGTTCAGGTTCAGCTTGCGGCAAGTCGATCTTGTTCAGTACCGGAAGTACTTCCAGACCTTGTTCAATTGCGGTATAGCAGTTAGCAACAGACTGTGCTTCTACGCCCTGCGCAGCATCTACAACCAGCAAGGCACCTTCACAGGCAGCAAGGGAGCGTGAGACTTCATACGAGAAGTCGACGTGTCCCGGTGTATCAATAAAGTTCAACTGATACTCTTGACCGTTGGGATGCGTATAGTACAAGGTTACCGAAGTGGCTTTAATGGTAATCCCACGTTCGCGCTCAAGCTCCATTGAGTCAAGGACTTGAGCCTGCATTTCACGATCTTGCAAGCCGCCACAAGTTTGAATAAAGCGATCCGCTAGGGTCGATTTACCGTGGTCAATGTGCGCAATAATCGAGAAGTTACGAATGTTTTTAATATCAACAGATTTTTTAGCTTGCGCCATGGGTTACCTTGAGAAAAAACACGCTATGTAATTTAAAAATATTACATAACAAAAGCCGAATAGAAATTGCGAAGGATTATAGCAGAATGGTGATCTAGAAAAAGAATTATATTTTTTCCTTTATTCCCTAGGTCGCGTACACCTCAGTCAGATGAAATCTGGATCACCATGATTAGAAAATAGCTCCCCAGCTCCACTTCTTCCTCAATATTATCAAAGTGTACTGATCAAACTGGAAAATGTTGCCTCATTAATCCAGATGTAAAGTTGAAAAGTCAAAAGGATTTACATGCTCTGAAAGTGGCTGATAAGCCTGAGTAAAAGTTGGTGACATACGTTTTGGACGCCCCGTGGCCATTTCGATACAAGCCCATTGCGTACTGCCGTTAAACAACAGGGTCTGATCCTGTGGTCGATAAAATGCGTATTGTCTAAAGGAATACAGGGCATTGATATCATTCAGCCAAGTGCGCAGAATAATCTCGTCTCCTTCAAAAGCTGCCTTGCGATATTGCACCTGATGTTCAACTGCGACCATGGCATGTTTCAGTTCCACATATTGCTTGAGTCCCAAGCCCAGTTTTTCAATATGAGCTGATGCGACATCCTGCATCCATTGCACATAGACCACATTGTTCACATGACCCAAACCATCAATATGTTTGGCTTGTACCTTTAAAGAAAGATCAAAAATACCACTCACTTTGCTGTTATCCTTTCCATGATTTTAAGGCTATAGAGTCTACCGAATTTATCGCTGGGGTAAATTGCAAAAAATAAAAAACCGCTTATACAAGCGGTCTTTCACAAAAATCTAGCAATTTTATGAGATACGCATCCCGACCACCGCAAGCTGCCCCTGACGAATCAAGGTCACGCGCGCGATGCTACCCTTTTTCAGTTCAGACACCTCCTGCACAAACTGATTTGAATTCAGTACTGTCTGGTTATTAATTTGAGTGATCACATCATTCGGCATGATTCGTGCCTGTGCTGCAATACCACCCGGACGTACATCCTGAATCACCACACCGCCTTTGATTTCCAGACTCGCTAACTCTGCTGGACTTAAGTCACGAATTGAAACCCCGATCACTGGCCCTTTGTTTGGTTGAGCGTGTGTGCTTGCTTTTGCCGGGGTATCATCTGGTGCCGCACTTAAAGTCGCTGCAATACTACGACGTTTATCATCACGCAAGATTTCAAGTTGTACCTGCTGCTGAGGTGCAGTACGGTTCAAATAGTTCAACAGTTCACTGGTACGTGAGATTGGGGTACCGTTGTACTTTAAGATCACATCACTGGCACGCAGGCCTGCACGTGCAGCCGGTGAGTTCGGTGCAACCTGAGTCACCAAGGAACCTTCAGGCTTAGGCAGATTATAAGATTCAGCAAGGTTACGGTCGATATCCTGCAAACTTACACCCAGATAAGAACGCGTCACTTTACCATTTTTCTTCAGCTGATCTGCAACTTCCATCGCGACATCAATCGGAATCGAAAAGGATAAGCCCATATACCCACCGGTTCCACTAAAGATCCGTGAGTTGACACCGACTACTTCACCACGCTGGTTAAACAGAGGGCCACCTGAGTTACCCGGGTTCAATGCTACATCTGTCTGGATGAAAGGTACTGCAGTTTCACCCATCATATTACGCATTTTGGCACTGACAATTCCGGCAGAAGCTGAATAATCAAAACCAAATGGCGAACCAATTGCGAGTACAGGCTCACCAACACGTAAGCGTCCTACATCCCCTGTCCGTAATTCTGGAAAATTCGAGCCATTAACTTTAAGCAAAGCTACGTCAGTTCGTGCATCACTCCCAACAACAGTGGCATCAATTTCCCGACGGTCATTCAGGGTAATGGTGACTTTGGAAGCATCTTCAACCACATGATGATTGGTCAGCAGATAGCCATCCTTGCTGATAAAGAATGCACTGCCATAACCGGTTTTTTCCTGTGGCATACGCTGCTGCGGAATAATCACCTGATTGCCAAAAAAGCGGCGCAGAATTTCCGGCACTTGTTGTTGTAAGAGCTCTTCTTCGCTCATTTTTTTAACGACATTGACACTGACCACTGCAGGACTGACCTGCTCGACCAGATTTGAAAAATCAACCGGCGTTACAGCCTGCAACTGTGCAGCACTCATGGTGAGAGTGGCTGCAAATAATCCTTTTTTTAAGTCTAGAATTTTCATATAAATTATTCACTCAAATTATTGATAAATTTATGTAAATAGGTTTTATCACAAACACTGTAAAGTTTAAGTAATAATATGTTTCAATACTTTATTCTGGGCAATATCTCATTATTAAAGCATTAAGTTAAGGCTTTGATTAATTTTTTTCATCAATAAATGAGCACTTCAACGCTTGCCTTTTGTACAAAAAAGCGCTGTTATTACCAAACTTTTTTAAAATTAGCTGATGGACATGTCTAATTTATCCCTTACCCATCAATTTGACGTCATTATTGTGGGCAGTGGCGGTGCTGGTTTAAGTTTAGCCTTATCGCTCCCAGATCATTTTAATATTGCAGTCTTAGCGAAATCCACCCTGACAGATGCCAGTACCTTTTATGCTCAAGGCGGCGTGGCCGCAGTATTGGATGAAATGGACTCAATTGAACAGCATATTGATGACACGATGATTGCAGGCGCACAGCTATGTGAAATGGATGCGGTTAAACAGACGGTAGAAGGTGGCAAACCTTCAGTTGATTTCCTGCTGAAACACGGCGTGCAATTTACTCTGGATGAACAGGAACAGTTACATCTCACCCGTGAAGGTGGTCATTCACAGCGCCGAATTATTCATGCGGCCGATGCGACTGGTCGTGCCATTTCCACCACCTTGGTACAACGGGCCCAAGAAAAACAGAATATTAAAATCTTTGAAAATTATATTGCGATTGACCTGATCTGTTCACAAAAGCTCGGTTTAGACGGCGATAATCGTGCGCTGGGTTTATATGCCCTGGATGAAACAACTGAAAAAGTGCATACCTTCTTGGCTCCATTTACCGCCCTTGCCTGTGGCGGTGCTATGAAAGCTTATCTTTACACCTCAAATCCCGACATTGCCACGGGTGATGGTATTGCCATGGCTTATCGTGCCGGCTGCCGGGTCGCCAACATGGAATTTAACCAGTTTCACCCGACCTGCCTTTATCATCCACAAGCACGTTCTTTCCTAATTACTGAAGCAATGCGTGGCGAAGGCGCTTATCTGCGCCTGCCTGATGGTGAACGCTTTATGCTGCGTTTTGACGAACGCGCCGAACTCGCACCGCGTGATATTGTGGCACGTGCCATCGACTATGAAATCAAGCGTCTCGGTATTCGTCATGTCTGGCTGGACATTACCCATAAAGATGAAAGCTTTGTCAAAGAGCATTTCCCGACTCTGTATGCCCGTTTGCTTGAACTAGGGATCGATATTACCAAAGACATGATTCCAGTCGTTCCGGCAGCCCATTACACTTGCGGTGGCGTCGTGGTCGATGAAAACAGTCAGACTGATATTGCTGGACTCTATGCAATTGGGGAAACCTCTTATACTGGCCTGCATGGTGCTAACCGTATGGCCAGTAACTCACTTTTAGAATGTTTTGTCTATGGAATGAGTGCAGCCAAGCACATTCAGGAAAATTTCAAGGCCGATCAGCCAGCTCCTGCAGTCCCAGCTTGGGATGATTCTCAGGTGACCAACCCGGATGAGGATGTGGTGATTCTGCAAAACTGGGATGAACTGCGTCAAACCATGTGGAACTATGTCGGAATCGTACGCACGACGAAGCGTCTGGAACGTGCATTACATCGTATTGAAATGCTGAAAAAAGAAATTACCGAGTATTATCAGGATTACCAGGTCAGCAAAAATCTGATTGAGTTACGTAATCTGGTGCTGGTGTCCGAGATGATTGTACGCTGTGCCATGCACCGCAAAGAATCTCGCGGTCTGCATTTCACCCTGGATTATCCAGAGCTGCTACCAGAACTACGCAAAACAGTCCTCGTCCCACCAAATTTTGAAGTGGAAACACCTTTGGTGAATTGTTAAAAGTCGATGGAGATAACATCCTTGGATGATATCTCCTTTTCTTTTTAGATTTTTATTTGCTCAAAGTCAGCTTAGGCTATTTATAGCCAGTCTTCTAATTTCAAATATTTAACGTTGTGGTGGAATTGAATATGTTCCGGTCACATGCGCCACAGGTTCTTCATGATCTATCGAATAAATCCAGACTTCTCCCACGATCAGTGCCTTGCCGACCTTGATCAGCTTACATTCTCCCCGTATATCCGTTCCACCAGAAGGTTTACGTAAGAAGTTGATATTCAGATTGGTCGTGACAGCCAAACCGACCAATCCAATTTCACCCAGAATGGCGACATAAAGAGCAAAATCCGCCAAGGTCATCATGGTTGGGCCAGAAACTGTGCCGCCTGGACGCAATTCCTCTGATCTCACCTGATAAAGCAGAGTGGCTCCACGCGGCGAAACCTCCTCAATTCGGCACTTCTCCAGGCTTTGTGGAAATTCTTGTTGTAAAAATTGTTCTATCTCTGTTTTGGTCGTTTTCATCTTATTAAAAAAATCTTCTATATCAGCCTTAATATAGAAGATTCTTCATAGATAAACCTAGAGAAAAATTAAATAAAAAGTATTTTAATTCCAAGCTTATTTTAAATAACTTAAGGCCTGCTCAAATACCTGCTCAGGCGTTTGAGTTGCATCCAGACGTTTGATCCGTTCAGGATGACGTTGCCATAAAGTTTCATATCCCGCTCTCACTTTCTCAAAGAAAGTGACTTTTTCCTGTTCAAAGCGATCCAGCGCACCACGTTCACGTGCTCGGTTCATCCCCAATTCAATAGGCGCTTCTAACCAGAAAGTAATGTCCGGCATGCGTGCGACAAAGTGGTCATTGAGTAATTGCAACTTTGTTTCACTGAGACCCCGACCTGCACATTGATAGGCAAAGCTGGCATCGCTAAAACGGTCACACAGGACAATTTTCCCGGCTGCTAATGCAGGCAGAATCACTTGTGCCAGATGCTGGGCACGCGCTGCATACATCAATAACAGCTCGGTATCATGCGCCATGGCTTCTTCATGGTTTACAGCCAGCAACAGCGAGCGAATCTGCTCGGCCATTGGTGTTCCCCCCGGTTCGCGAGTCAAAATAACATCTTTGCCCTGGGCGATAAAATCTTCATAGATCGAACGAATGAGCGTGGTTTTACCTACACCTTCTGTGCCTTCAAAGCTAATAAACATACTCATTCCTTATTTTTCGAGCGTAAAATCGTCAGATATTCTTGTACGGCTTTATTGTGGTCATTCAGATTGCTCGTGAATTTATGTCCACCATTGCCGGTAGCGACAAAATACAGGTTGTCAGAATTATCCGGATGCATGGCTGCTTCAATGGCTTTCTTGCTTGGCAACGCAATTGGCGTTGGCGGCAAACCTGAAATGGTATAGGTGTTATACGGCGTCGGTGTACGTAAATCCTTGCGAGTAATATTGCCGTTATAGCTGTCACCCATGCCATAAATCACTGTTGGATCGGTCTGTAAACGCATGCCAATTTTTAAACGGCGTACAAATACCCCAGAAACCTGTTCCAATTCACGATCTACACTGGTCTCTTTTTCAATGATTGAGGCCATGATCAGCGCGTCATATTTATTCTGATACGGCAGATCAGTTGCACGTTTCGCCCACGCCTCATCCAGTGCTTTCATCTGGCGCTGATACAGATTGGTCAGAATTTTACGGTCAGTTTCACCTTTGGCAAAGAAATAAGTATCCGGTGCAAACAGCCCTTCAGGATGTGAAAACGGAATATTCAATTCTTTGAGTAATTGCTCAGTAGGCAGATGCAGTACTTCTTTGGTGACTAAATCATTTTTCTTCAGGGCATCAATCAGTTGCTTAAAGGTCGTGCCTTCAATTACCAGAATCCGGCTCATCTGGGCATTGTCTGCATCGGAAATCATCTCCAAGACCTGACGGATGCTCATGCCTTGGCGTACTTCATACACGCCCGCTTTCATGGTGTCATGAATCATGATGCGCTGATACAGCTTGAGAATGATCGGGAAACTCACCTGATCTTCTGTGGCCAGACGATCAATAAAACCGGAATAGGTTTGACCAGATTCGATCGCGAGCAGCTGTTTTTTTCCTTCTACAGGATAATCCTTCCACAAACTGCTTTTCAGGATCAACGCCAAGATCAAAGCAATCCCCATCAGGACCAAGGCAATTCCTTTGAAAGATGAGGAGAATCTCGCTTTATTTTTCTTTTTGGCTTTAGGTTTGGAAGCTGACATATTAAGACATCTGGTTTAATCGAAGACGGTTAAAAAGTTCAATACAAGCATTGCCATCCAAGGCGCGCTGCTCAAATTGTGTGACAATTTTCATCGGGCTGAGTGCATTGCAGAAAAACAGACTCCGAATATGGGAAATTTCATCCATACCGATATATCGTTGCTCATAGACAATACCCTGATCTTGCATACGTTGTAGAATTTCTGCACGCATGACACCGAAGACGCCATTATAACGGAGTTCTGGCGTAATCCATGTATTCTTTATAAGAATGAAACAATTACTGCTCACCCCTTCGACAATGCCACCTTGTACATCTGTCACCAGGGCCTCAGGCCAGCCGCGTTGATCTGCTTCCTGTTTCAGTAAAACCTGCTCCAGGCGGTTCAGGGTTTTCAGTCCAACCAGACTGGGCATAGTCAATCCCACTGCCTGCTGCAATACGCCACTTTGAATCTGTTCAAACTTAAAATCCTGTATGTCTTGAGGATAATAAAACAGCCAGAGATCTGCGGGATGATCCGGCAAACTATAACCGCGCTGACCCACTCCACGACTGAGCACAATCTTTAATGTCCCGTTCAGCTTACCCTCTGATTCCCCGAGAAGCTGTAAACTTTCCGTGATCAGATCGAGATTGGCATTCAGGCTTAAGCTCTGATTGCTGTTTTGCAAACGTGTCAAATGACGATCATACAATTCAATCCGGTTATGTCGAATCCGGGCCGTAGTAAAACAACCATCACCATAATGAAAGCCACGATCCAGCACCTCTATATGACTGACACGTTGGGCATTTTTTAAATACAGCATATTTTTACGGTCTCTAAAATATAAATTGAGCAGTAATATTCAGGCTTCACCTATATATCTCTTTTACTCACATCCAATTCTTTTTTAATTATTTTTTATGCAAAAAAACTCAAGCTATTCTTGCCTCATCTAACAAAAGCTAAAAAACTTGAGGAAAAAATGAGCATTCGTAAATTAAAAATTGGGGTATTGGCAGCACTGGTATCAGCAAGCGCTTTTAGTGTCTCTGCAAAAGATTTCCTAAACGTTTCATATGACCCGACTCGTGAATTATATGACAATTTCAATAAGGAATTCAGCGCATACTGGAAAAAAACCACCGGTCAGGATATTAACTATAAACAGTCACATGGCGGTTCAGGCAAACAGGCACGTGCCGTGATTGACGGACTGGATGCCGATGTTGTAACACTGGCACTGGCAGCAGATATTGATGAAATTGCAGAACGTGGTTTGCTGCCTAAAGACTGGCAAAAGAAATTCCCGCAGAATTCGACACCCTATACTTCAACCATCGTTTTTCTTGTACGTAAAGGCAATCCAAAAGGAATCAAAGACTGGGGAGATCTGGTTAAACCAGGCGTAGACATTATTACCCCGAACCCAAAAACTTCAGGTGGTGCACGCTGGAATTATCTGGCTGCCTGGGCGTGGGCCAAACACCAGAAAGGTGGCAATGATGCCAAAGCACAAGACTTTGTCCGTCAAATCTACAAACAAACCAAAGTACTGGATTCGGGTGCACGTGGTGCTACCACGACTTTCGCTGAACGCGGGATTGGGGATGTATTACTGGCTTGGGAAAATGAGGCACATTTGGCCGTCCGCGAACAGCCGGGAAAATTTGAAATCATTACTCCTTCTCTGTCTATTCTGGCTGAACCACCCGTGGCAATCGTAGAAAAAAATGCCAAGAAAGATGGTAATGAACATCTGGCCAAAGCCTATTTAAATTACCTCTATTCACCTGCTGGACAGACTGTGGCGGCGAAAAACTTTTACCGTCCACGTAATGCGAATGTATTAAAGCAATACAGTACCGTATTCAAGTCCTTAAAACTGGTCACCATTGATAAAGAATTTGGTGGCTGGACCAAGGTTCAGAAACAGCATTTTGACAATGGCGGTGTGTTTGATCAGATTGTCAAAGCCAATCACGCAAAATAATACTTTAAATGCAGTTCATTATGGCCTTTATTCATAAGGCCATTCTTATTTCAAACACTTAAGAGCTTATTTATCTCTTTTTTTCATATAAAATTCATTTTTAATTATTTTTTATGCATAAAGAATAAGTTTATTCTGCGCTTATGTTACAGAACATATCAGAGATTCAGTCCAGATGAGCATTTCAAACACATTAAAACTTGGGGTTTTAGCAGCTGTTATCTCGGCAACCTCATTTGGTGCAGCAGCACGTGATTTTCTCAATGTATCCTATGATCCGACCCGTGAACTGTATGAAGATGTAAATAAGAATTTTGGCAAATATTGGGAAAGCCGTACCGGTCAAAAAATCAATTTCAAGCAATCGCATGGCGGTTCAGGCAAACAGGCACGTGCCGTGATTGATGGTCTGGATGCTGATGTAGTCACGTTGGCACTGGCGGCCGATATTGATGTGCTGGCAGAAAAAGCTAAACTGTTACCTGCGGACTGGCAAAAGAAATTGCCGCAAAACTCGACGCCTTATACTTCAACCATCGTGTTCCTGGTGCGTAAAGGCAATCCGAAAGAGATTAAGGACTGGGGTGATCTGGTCAAACCGGGCATAGCAATCATTACCCCAAACCCGAAAACTTCAGGCGGTGCACGCTGGAATTATCTGGCGGCTTGGGCTTGGGCCAAACATCAGGCGGGCGGCAACGATAAGACTGCGCAAGAATTTGTTCGTAAAATTTATAAAAATACCAAAGTTCTGGATTCCGGGGCACGTGGTTCAACCACGACCTTTGCTGAACGTGGCATTGGGGATGTTTTACTCGCATGGGAAAACGAAGCGCATTTAGCCCTTCGCGAACAGCCGGGCAAGTTTGAAATTATTACCCCTTCTCTGTCGATTCTGGCTGAGCCACCGGTGGCGATTGTAGAAAAAAATGCCAAGAAAAAAGGCAACCAGCACTTGGCTCAAGGTTATTTGAACTTCCTGTATTCGCCATTGGGTCAAGACCTGGCAGGTAAACATTATTATCGTCCACGTAATGCCAAAGTACTGGCCAAATACAGCCAAGTATTTAAGCCATTAAAACTGGTGACGGTTGATCAGGAATTTGGCGGCTGGAACAAAGTACAAAAGGCTCACTTTGAAAATGGTGGTGTATTTGACCAGATCGTTAAAGCCAACAGCGCGAAATAATTTTCCAAGCTGATTGATATAGGAGCATCGACATGATTCATACGCTTATCGTTCCTGGTGTAGGTGGCAGTGAATACAACCACTGGCAAACCTGCTTACAGCACCGGCTGATGCGATGCTCCCGTGTGCAGCAAAAGGACTGGAATCATCCGGTACTGGATGTCTGGGTGGCAGAATTTGTCAAAACTCTGCAAGCCATTCCAGCAGAGGTTCAGATTGTCGCGCACAGCTTTGGCTGTCTGACCAGTATTGCGGCCCTTGCCCGACATCCGGAACTCAATGCAAAAGTAAAAAATCTGGTATTGGTGGCCCCGGCCAATCCGGCACGGTTTGGGGAAAATGGTTTTGCGCGCGACAGTCAGACAGACTACAGCACCTATTTTCAACAGCTCAAGCTTCAGGTGCCCACCACGTTATTGATCAGTGAAAATGATCCCTGGTTAAGTTTTGAAGATGCGCACATACTGGCCCAAGCCTGGAAAATCAAACCGATCAATTTGGGCGCAGTCGGTCATGTCAATGTCGCTTCTGGTTTTGGCCCTTTTCCTGAAATTGAACAATATCTGATTTCAGAAAACCCTATGCGCCATATCAGCAAATTTGATGAGAGCAAGTATTATTTTAAATTTGCATTTTAGTCGCTGCAAACTATGCTTGTGCCAAATTTATTTTCTAATTTCGCTGGTTATTTTTAATCAGCATTCTCTCTTTTGAGGAGTAATCATGTCGCAGCGATCCCGAGTGCTGCCAGGATTTGGTCTTTCTCTAGGCTTTACCCTAGCGTATTTGTCATTAATCGTTTTGATCCCGCTGTCAGCTGTTTTTATTAAATCACTGGGCATTGGTTGGGATGGCTTATGGGAAATCCTGAGCTCTGAACGTATCTTGAAATCATTGCAGTTAAGCTTCACCGCAGCCATTGTCGCTGCACTGGTCAATGTAGTATTTGGCCTGTTACTGGCGTGGTGTCTGGTACGTTACAGCTTTCCGGGCAAACGTATTGTCGATGCCCTGGTAGATTTGCCTTTTGCCTTGCCCACTGCGGTTGCGGGTATTGCCCTGACCTCTTTATATGCACCGACCGGCTGGATTGGTCAATATTTAGAACCGATTGGCATTCAAGTCGCTTATACCCCGATTGGTATTACACTGGCATTGATCTTTATTGGCCTGCCTTTTGTGGTGCGTACCGTCCAACCGGTACTGAGTGATCTGGAAACTGAACTGGAAGAAGCGGCTTCTGCACTGGGTGCCAACCGTTTTCAGATCGTGACCAAAGTGATTTTTCCAATTCTGCTGCCTGCACTGATCACTGGTTTTGCTTTGGCCTTTGCCCGTGGTGTCGGTGAATATGGTTCAGTCATCTTTATCGCCGGTAACCAGCCTTTTGAAACGGAAATTGCACCGCTAATGATTATTTCTCGCCTAGAAGAATATGACTATGCCGGTGCAACCACGATTGCTGTCGTCATGCTACTGATTTCCTTCGTGATGCTATTCCTGATTAACTTATTACAAGCATGGGCCAGCCGTCGTACCGGGAGAACTGCGCGATGAGTTTAAATACCAACAGCAATGCGCTGGCTGAAAAGTTGCAATCCCGTGATGCAACCCGTGAGCCAACTTGGGTACGTTATACGCTGCTCACTATTGCCTTAATCTTCTTTTTAAGCTGCCTGATTCTGCCCTTGATTCTGGTTTTTGTTGAAGCCTTTAAACAAGGGGTTGGCGTTTATACCCAAGCGCTGGTGCATCCGGATACTCTGTCGGCAGTAAAACTTACCTTGCTGACGGCTGCAATCGCAGTACCGCTCAACGTCGTATTTGGTGTTGCGGCAGCCTGGTCTGTAGCGAAGTTCAACTTTCCGGGGAAATCATTCCTGACCACCATTATTGATCTCCCTTTCTCGGTTTCACCTGTGATCGCGGGTATGATGCTGGTGCTGATTTTCGGTACCCAAGGCTGGATGGGTTCTTGGCTGATGGATCACGATATCAAGATCCTTTATGCAGTGCCTGCGATTGTCCTAGCGACTATCTTTATTACGGTACCTTTTGTTGCGCGTGAGCTAATTCCGTTAATGGAAGCACAAGGAACCGAAGAAGAAGAAGCTGCGATTGTACTCGGTGCATCTGGCTGGCAGACTTTCTGGAAAGTGACCCTGCCCAATATCAAATGGGGTCTGATCTATGGCGTGATTCTGTGTAATGCGCGGGCCATGGGTGAATTTGGTGCGGTGTCGGTGGTTTCCGGCCATATCCGTGGTGAAACCAATACCTTGCCGCTACACGTCGAAATTCTTTATAACGAATATACCTTTAGTGCTGCGTTTGCCGTGTCTTCGCTTCTGGCTCTCCTCGCAATTGTGACCCTGATTTTAAAAACATGGGTGGAACTGCGCCAGGAAAAACAAGACAAACGTAATGAAGATTCAACAGTTTCTTAAGGAATGCCCACATGAGTATTCAAGTACAAAATATTGAAAAACACTTTGGTGCATTCCACGCACTAAAAAACATTTCGCTGGATTTCCCAGATGGTCAACTGGTCGCACTTCTTGGCCCATCCGGCTGTGGTAAAACCACTTTGCTACGGATTATTGCCGGTCTGGAATCTGCGGATGGCGGTCAGGTGATTTTAGAAGGTCAGGATGCCACCAATGTACATGTGCGTGAGCGTGAAGTTGGCTTTGTATTCCAGCACTATGCCCTATTCCGCCATATGACGGTATTTGACAATATTGCCTTTGGCCTGCGTGTGCGTCCACGTAAAACTCGTCCATCGGAAGCGGAAATTAAAAAACGTGTGACACGTTTACTCGACTTGGTTCAGCTCGGTTTCCTTGCTGACCGATATCCAGCTCAACTTTCTGGGGGTCAGCGTCAGCGTATTGCCCTTGCACGTGCTCTGGCCGTTGAACCACGTGTATTATTACTAGATGAACCTTTCGGTGCACTGGATGCCAAAGTGCGTAAGGAACTGCGTCGCTGGTTACGTACCCTGCATGACGAATTGCATATTACTTCTATTTTCGTAACACACGATCAGGAAGAAGCGCTTGAAGTTGCAGATCAAATCGTAGTAATGAACAAAGGCAATGTAGAGCAGATCGGTTCACCGCGTGAGGTCTATGAAACCCCGAAAACTCCATTTGTATTCGACTTTTTGGGTCAGGCGAACCGTTTTGAAGGTCAGAACAATGCAGGCATCATCCAGCTCGGCGAAGACCGCATTCAATTTGAGGGTGCAAAAAATGCCGCTCAAGGTGAAGTGATTTTATTCGCGCGTCCAGATGAACTACGCATTCATGCACAGCCACACGACAATGCCATTCAAGCGACTTTCATTCGTGAATTATGGATCGCGGGTAAAGTCGTTGCAGAGCTAAATGACCGTCAAGGCAATCTGATTGAAATTTTACTGACGCCTGATGAAGCGAGAGCGCACCAATTCCGCCCAAATCAAACTGTTTGGTTAAGTGCGGTGAACTTGCATTTATTTGAAAACCAGGTCGCTTAAGATCAAAAGATGGGGCTTTAAAATGCCCCATCCTCTTCTAGGGTAAGAGAATTATGAATTTCCAACAATTAAGAATTATACGAGAAACGGTTAGACAAAACTTTAATTTAACTGAAGCTTCTGCTGCGCTTTATACTTCACAGTCCGGGGTAAGTAAGCATATTAAAGATCTGGAAGATGAACTGGGGGTGCAGTTATTTATCCGTAAAGGTAAACGTCTACTGGGCTTAACCGAACCAGGTCAGGCACTTTTAGGCATTGTGGAACGCATGCTGGTCGATGCCGACAATATCAAACGTCTGGCCGATGATTTCAATAAAGTCGATGAAGGCACATTGACGATTGCCACGACGCATACCCAGGCGCGTTATGTGTTGCCACCAATTGTCAGCCAATTCAAAAAAGAATTCCCTAAAGTACATTTGATTTTGCAACAGGCCAGCCCGATTGAAATCACGGAAATGCTACTGCAAGGTCAAGCCGATATCGGTATTGCGACCGAAGCACTCACCACTGAAGATAATCTGGCCAGCGTACCTTACTATAACTGGCAACACAGTATTATTACCCCGCAGAATCATCCACTGGCAAGCAAAGAACACGTGCTCATCGAAGATCTGGCGCACTACCCAATTATTACCTATCATGGTGGTTTTACCGGTCGCTCCAAGATTGATACCGCCTTTGAAGAAGCTGGTTTTGATGTAGATATTGTGATGTCCGCGCTTGATGCCGATGTCATCAAGACCTATGTAGAAATGAATATGGGCATCGGCATTGTCAACGATGTGGCCTATGACCCGGAGCGTGATTACCGCTTAAAGCAGATTAAAACCGATATTTTCGGCGTAAATACCACTTGGATTGCAGTGCGTAAAGGTCATTTATTACGCGGTTATGGCTACGAGTTTATTTCACTCTGCTCACCAGACGCAGATATTAAGGCACTGAAAAAAGTGGCTTATCCAGACGAATAAAGTGCAATATTTTAAGTTTTTAATCAAAGAGGCGAATAGCCTCTTTTTTATTTTTTGAGTAGATAAAGAATATAAATATCAAGCATAATCACATGCATAATAAATTGAATTATACCAAGATGATCAATCATAAATTTGCTCTTTTCTCCACGGGCTTGTTTTTCTCCGGGGCAGGTTATGCAGCAGCGTTTGAACAATCTAACCAAAGCATCCAATCGTTTTTTGAAAAAAATCATTATGCTGAAGTTTCATTGGCCTGGGTTCGCCCTGATATCAGCGGTCAGGTACAACATACCGAAGAGCTACAACAATTAGGCATCACCGATTTTTCAACAGGAAATCTTGCCCACAACCAATTGATCTCCAATGCAGCATTAAAATTCCAGTTGAATCCTCAAGTGTCGTGGGGACTGATTTACGATCAACCTTATTCTATAGATATCGCTTATCGTTATGATCCTGTTTTTGCAGGTGCAGCACTTCCGATTGAGGCTGCTACCATTCAATTTGAGAGCCATAATTTGACCTCATTAATTGGCTTTCGACCAGACGCTGACTGGAATTTTTATACAGGGCTAAGTTATCAAAGCTTAGAGGGAAATTTATATTTATCCGGGCAGACATTTTATATATTCAATGGTTATCGAGCCACATTTGAACGAGATCCCGCTTGGGGCTGGCTTGCAGGAATCAGTTATCAGATTCCTGAATATTTTTTTAGAACCGCACTGACCTATCGTTCTGCAATTACTCATCACAATAAAACCACTGAATCCATTATTGTAGGTACAAATCCAGCACCTTATACAGAAATTCAAACTCCACAATCTGTGAACTTGGATTTTCAGACAGCTTTAACTGATCAAAATGCGCTCTATGGCACGCTGCGTTGGTCAAACTGGCAAAATTTCGTGATCCAGCCGCCTAAATTTGGCGCTGTAATTGACTATGCGGCCTTACAGTTCCCTGAAGTAAAATCTTTTAGAATGATTGATTATCGTAAGGATCAATGGTCTGGAAAAATCGGACTTGCTCATCAATGGCCATCTTTTGGCATAAATTCTATCGAACTCTTATGGGATTCTGGTACAGGAAATCCGGCTTCAACTCTGAATCCGAGTGATGGCTATTGGGGCATCGGACTAAGTCATCTTTATAAGATTCAAGAAACCTGGGATATTGCGACAGGACTATATTATTTAAAGTTTCAAAAACCTGAAATTTCCTTATCAGAACCTATTACGCCACAGATCGCAGGTTTATCCGCAGTTTCTGATAACAGTGCCTGGATCCTAGGTTTGAAACTGGGTTATCACTTTTAAAATTGTTCTAAAAACAAAAAACGGGCCGAAGCCCGTTTTTTGTATTAAGTAAAATCTTAGAAGCGGAAGCTCACACCTAGTTTCGCTACTGGTAGCCACTTATATTCGTTGTCATTACGAATATCGTCTTCTTCCAGCTGAACTTGTTGGTTAAAGTCAGCAATGACTCCAGGATTTGTAGGAGTAGCAGCTCCACTTGAAGTTAAGTTAACTGTTGGATTTCCATTGTAGTAAGCACCAATTTCACCAAACACACCCCAACGATTAGTAATTGCTGGAGAGAAACCAATACCTAGGTATGGTGCAATATTATTTTTATAAGATAGGTCACCACTAATACGTGCATCTCCATTTGCTCGGAATTCAACATCATTTACGGAGAAGGTTTCACCAGAACGAACTCGGCGATCGATATCATATTGATTATCAACATAAGCTACACCGGCTGCCATATAGAACCAGTTTGCCCAAGGACGAATTTCAGCATTTAGATAAGTCAGATTATTGTCCATATCCAAGTCATAATCAGAACCATTGATTGATAAATCATCCGACCAGGAAATATCACCGCCGTTATAACCTAAAGTGACGCCTACATATGGGTTAGCACTCCAGGAAATTGCACCACCATAACCGGTAGTACCGACTTCAGCACGAACAGAAGCTGGTTTAAAGAAAGAGAATTCAGCAACGCCTTCATCTGTTACGATTGTTTCATCAGCAGCCATCGCAGAACCCGCTGCTAGAGCTAAGACTGATACTGCTAAAATGTTATGTAAAGATTTCATTATTTCTCTCCTCAAAAGAACTTATTTTGATCATTAGTTATTCGTGATAGGCTCAATATAAAGGACTTAAAAAATATTTTTTATTCACATTTTGCTCATCTTTTGTTATTTTTTGATACAAATTAATTTTTCTTGTTGAGAACCAAGTGTTTTCTAACACTTCTCCTACATTTCAACATAATGAAAAAGCACACTTATCACTTTAATAATTTCACGCTTTCTACACTTCTGGTTATTTTTCATCTATTTTTAGTGCTTTCAACTATTTTTCCTGCAATATAGTGTAAAATCTAGAAAATTTTTTTCTGGAAGGAAGATCATGTCGCAGCTTTCAACAATCATTGAACAAGCGTTTGAAGACCGTGCGAATTTTACAGCTGCAGATTGCTCTGCTGAAATCCGTCAAGCAGTTGAGGAAGTAATTGCTGGTCTAGACAATGGTACTTTACGTGTTGCTGAAAAAATCGATGGTGAATGGGTTGTTCATCAATGGATTAAAAAAGCGGTATTGTTATCATTTAAATTAAACGACAATAAACCAATGGAAGCTTGTGATCTTCGTTTCTATGACAAAGTAGAAACTAAATTCTCAGGCTGGACTGAAGAGCAGTTTAAGGCAGCTGGTGTACGTGTCGTACCACCTGCTGTCGCACGTAAAGGTTCTTTTCAGGCCAAAGGCGTGATCTTGATGCCTTCTTATGTCAACATCGGTGCTTATGTAGATGAAGGCACGATGGTTGATACCTGGGCAACTGTCGGTTCATGTGCGCAAATTGGTAAAAATGTTCACTTGTCAGGTGGTGTAGGGATTGGTGGTGTGCTTGAACCACTGCAAGCGAATCCAACCATTATTGAAGATAACTGCTTTATCGGTGCACGTTCTGAAATCGTTGAAGGCGTAATCGTTGAAGAAGGTTCTGTGATTTCAATGGGCGTATTCATTGGTCAATCAACCAAGATTTATGACCGTGCCACTGGCGAAATCCACTACGGCCGTGTACCAGCAGGTTCAGTCGTTGTTGCTGGTAGCCTCCCTTCTAAGTGTGGCACTTACAGCCTGTATGCTGCCATCATCGTGAAAAAAGTTGATGCACAAACTCGTTCTAAAACAAGCCTGAACGATCTATTACGCGAAGACTAAGATGTCTTAACTTAGAGGATACATTCGTGTTCCTCGGAGCTTCAACCGCTCCTCGTCTCTACGATTAGTAATGATCGTAGGGATTTTTATTTTTATACCCGGTTATTTATTTTTCATTGGTTAGTTTTGTTATGAATACGCTTCGATCTTCCGCAATTCCTGTCTCTGATCCGTCTGCGGGTTTACGCATTACGGAGATTTTCTATTCATTGCAAGGTGAAGCCAATGCCGCAGGTCTGCCAACAGTATTTATCCGTTTAACCGGTTGTCCATTACGTTGTAGCTATTGTGATACCACCTATTCCTTTGAAGGCGGTGAGCGTCAGTCTCTGGACGATATCATCCAGACCACGCTTGATTTTAAAACGCCCTATGTCTGTGTGACCGGTGGTGAACCACTGGCACAACCAAATGCCCTACCCCTGATGCAGAGACTTGCGGATTTAGGATGTGAAGTTTCACTTGAAACCAGTGGCGCTTTAGATGTGTCCAAAGTGGATCCGCGTGTTTCCAAAGTCCTCGATTTAAAAACACCAACTTCAGGTGAAGTTGCACGAAATTTGCTTTCTAATCTTGATCATTTAACTGCACATGATCAAATCAAGTTTGTGATATGCAATCGTGAAGACTATGAATGGTCAAAGCAGCAGTTAGAACTGTACCAACTTCAAGACAAAGTGAGTACAGTTTGGTTTTCGCCTGCATTTGCGGTTGAAAAAGGTGCGGTTCGTTTACCACCACTGGCACGTGATTTGGCTCAGTGGATTTTAGAAGACCATCTCCCTGTTCGTTTCCAGTTACAGCTACACAAGTTGTTATGGAATGATGAAACTGGTCGTTAATTTTTTGTAAAGTATTTTTTTGGAGAATCAGCTTATGCGCCCTCGTGCCATTGTCCTGTTATCTGGCGGATTAGACTCAACAACATGTCTGGCTTGGGCACAGGCACGCTATGAATGTATCGCACTCAGTTTTCGATATGGTCAGCGTTCAACGACCGAGCTGGATGCAGCAAAAGCTTTAACGCAACGTGCGGGTGTGGAACATCGCGTCATCAATATTGATCTGGGTAATCTGGGTGGCTCAGCCCTTACCGATCATAGCATTGACGTGCCGGATCATGAACAGTCAGGTATCCCGATTACCTATGTTCCTGCACGTAATACCATCTTCCTGTCTTATGCCCTGGCAGCGGCAGAAGTGTTTAAAGCCGAAGCAATTGTGATCGGAATTAATGCGGTTGATTACTCGGGCTATCCGGATTGCCGACCGGAATTTATTGACGCATTTGCCAATATGGCACGCCTTGCAACCAAGGTTGGCGTAGAGGGTCAAGCGCTTAAATTTGAAACACCTTTGTTACATTTATCCAAAGCAAATATTATTCGCTTAGGTATTGAACATGGCGTAGACTACAGTCAAACGGTGTCATGCTATCAAGCAGATGACCAAGGACGTGCCTGTGGCAAATGCGACAGTTGTCGTTTACGTAAACAGGGTTTTGCGGACGCAGGTGTTGAAGACCCGACACGTTATATACCGTAATAACAAGGTAGAGTTTATGAAGAATTTAAAATCAAGCATCGTGCTTTCAGCAATTGTCTCAGCTGCTGCTATGTTCGCAACTACGGCTCAAGCGGCTGATGACAAATTACAACAAGCTTATAAAAGCACCAATGTAAAATCTGCATTGATCAATGTTTGTAAAAATGAAACTGGCAAAAGCAAAAAATTGACATCTGCTGAAGTCAGCAAATATTGTGGTTGTGCTATTGAAGCAGATGGCAAATTAACCAATGCACAAAAATGGGAAATTCAAAGCACTATTAACCAGAAGAAAAGCCCAGGCACTTTAGCTTTTGTACAGAAGCAGAATAAAGATCTTCAAGCATGCTTTGGTCCACAGTTAACAGGCAAACTGAAAACTTTGACTGAAGAAGCAATGAAATCAGCCCAAGCGGCACCAAAGAAATAAGATCTGATGATTCTTTGATAAAATAAGCCACTATAATGTGGCTTATTTTTTTGAAAAAATTTAAAGAAAACAGGAGTTTTTATGTCTGAAATCAGTTTGCTTGACCAGAATTTTCCTGCGACGACAGGCGAAATCAATTTAACCCAGTTAAATACAGAATGGCTGGTGATTTATTTTTATCCTAAAGATTCTACGCCAGGCTGTACGACTCAGGCAGTTGGCTTTTCCTGTTTAAAAGATCAGTTTGATGCTTTAAACACCACAATTCTTGGCGTATCCCGTGATTCGGTAAAAGCGCATCAGAACTTTACTGAAAAGCAGAATTTGAGTATCAATCTGATCAGCGATAAAGAAGAAATTTTGTGTCATCATTTTGATGTGATTAAAGAAAAGAACATGTATGGCAAACAAGTGATGGGCATTGAGCGTTCGACTTTCATTTTCCATAATGGTCAACTGGTGAAAGAATACCGTAAAGTGAAAGCAGCCGGTCATGCTGAGCAAGTGCTGGAAGATTTAAAAGCATTGCAAGCTGCTTAATAATTGCATGCTTGTGTATAAATAGAAGCTCGAACCATTCGGGCTTTTTTTACAATAACTTTCATATCATCAAGTATTTTATATTTCCCCTAGTTCATTTCACACTGTCCTGATAGATGAAGATTCACTTTATCCCCTACGCCGGCAATTCCTTTTTTCATACCAAAATCCCTACGGTTAATCACGGCAGATGCCTGAACATCAAGCAGGTTGGCATTCGACATACTGGGTTTAAAGGTTGTTTCAAAAATCACAGGCTTGGTCACACCACGCAGGGTTAAATGACCTAAAACATTGTATTTGCCATTGCCCAAGTCTTTAAACTGGATACTTTTAAAAATTACAGTCTTATATTTTTCTACATAAAACAGGTCTTCGCCCAAAATCATATGTTTAAATAGCGGCTTACTAAAGCTTAAACTTTCCACATCCATGACCAGATGAGTTGAGGCATTTTGCGGTGCTTTAACGTCAAACTGCATCGTGGATTGAACCTGATTGAACTTGGCTTTAACTACAGTAAGACCCATCGACTTAATCTCAAAACCGACATCACTTTTGGGAGTTAAGGTCCATGATCTTGCAAAAGACTGACTGGTCAAAGCTAAACAGATCGCTAGGCTAAGGAGCCCAGTTTTTATTATTGTTTTCAATTTTAAATCCACCTTGTTTAATTTCTTATTGATCGGATTTAAGTACACCGCTTAATCTGAAACTAAACTTTCTTGTTTTTGAGCGAACAGGTTTTCGTTATTTTTATACCAGTTTATTGAAGTTTTTGTAAAATCATTCATGACTAACGGACAAAATACTTGCTTTGATTTTTCTCTAATAAGTGGCCCTGCTAGGCGAGCAGTAAACTTGTGTCATCTTATAAAATTCTGATTTTGTAAATTTTTTATACCAAACAGATCGTTTATTTTAAGCTCAATATATATTGAAATATCCATGTGCTCACAGTAATGAAAAGAGTTGTTTTCTGCGCTGCCTATTCTTGATCACTATCTAAAATGACACGTTTAGACAACTCTTAACCGATCTATCCACTTCCGTAGCCTGAATCAAATACTGAGTATTAATGACACCGCGACGCCCCACATGGTACATGCAATAATAGCATCCAGTATTTTCCATGCTTTTGGATGTTGAAACCAAGGCGTCAGTATTTTTGCTCCATATCCCAAACTAAAGAAAAAAAACCAGGAAGCACAGACAGCACCTAAAGCAAACCACCATTTTCCTAAGGCGTATTGGGTTGAAATTGATCCAATCAATATGACTGTGTCTAAGTAAACATGCGGATTCAGCCAGGTAAAAGCCAGGCAGATCATCAGTACTTGTAGAAAATGCTCTGTGAGCTGACCACTTGGTGCCAAGACCTCGGTTGATTTAAATGCGCTGATCGCATGGCGTAAACCATAATAAAATAGGAATCCTGCGCCAATATATTTAGAAAATATAACAATATCCGGATAATGTTCAATGACGCGCGCAAAGCCCAGTACGCCAAGCAGAATTAAAATGGAATCAGATAAGGCACAAATCACACAGACCCAAAACACATGCTGCTGTTTTAAACCTTGTTTTAATACAAAAGCATTCTGTGCACCGATACTGACAATCAGGCTCATTCCCACAGCAAAACCACTCATCATATAACTGAACATCACATTCCCCCTTTTTCGAATAAATGAATTATTGAACAAAATGAGTGCGATTAATTAAAACTAAGTTAATATCAATTTAACTAAATTATTTTTAGATAACAGCTATGCTGAATGCGAAACAATGTGAGGCTTTTTATGCAGTTGCAAAAACGGGAAGTTTCGATCTGGCTGCCGAACAGCTAAATATTACCGCCTCGGCAGTGACCCTACGTGTTCAAAGTCTGGAAAAAAAATTGGGACAATTGCTTTTGGTGAGAGATCGGCCTTGCCGCGTGACCCAATCAGGACAAACTTTATTGCATTATTTACAGCATCAACGTTTGCTAGAACAGAATCTGATGCAGGATCTGGGTGGACAGCTGCAACATGAAGGTTTCTACTGCCTGAATATTGCCACCAATGCTGATTCACTCGCGACCTGGCTATTACCAACCTTACAAACCCAGCTGATCCAGCATAAAATTGTGCTGCATTTTCAGGTAGATGATCAATCACAGACTCATCATCTGTTAGAAGCAGGTCTCGTCAATGCCTGTTTGAGTACAGAGAGTAAGGCAATGAAAGGTTGCCGGGCTGAGTTGATCGGACAGATGCAGTATCGTCTGGTCGCCACCCCTGACTTTTCCCGAAACTGGTTTCATCAAGGGGTACATCGGGATGCGCTACGCCTTGCCCCTGCCATTATTTTTAATGAAAAAGACCAACTCCATACCCAATTTATTCAGCACGAATTTGGCCTGAACCTTGCTCAATATCCTCATTTCTTTATTCCATCGACCCATGCATTTTTTGATGCGATTGTCATGGGTCTAGGATATGGCTGGCTGCCGGACTATCAAACCAGGGATTTGCTGGAGTCAGGTCGACTGCTTGAACTTTCAAGTGAGATGCGAATTGAAGTACCCTTGTATTGGCATCACTGGAAAGAACAGTCGTCTGCCCTGGAAATTTTAGGCGAATGTTTGAAACAGCATGCTCAAACTACCATGAATCAACCCATAACAACCTGATACTTTTAAACTAGATTGGTTTTATCATTCTGGGCAAATTTTTCACTGAGTTGCTGATAGGTCGTGGTTTTTTGGAAATTCTCTAGAAAATCAATCGTGCCTTGTGGAAATTTATCCCGTTGAATTTCGCCGCGATAATAAGCTTCACGCATCGGCGTAGCGGATAAGGCATCTTCAAGGCTGTCAAGTTCGACCATTTCCCATTCTGGGAAAAACTTTAAATAATAAGAAGAATCATCTTTAAAATGCCCAATCAGTCCGACTTTGGCATCCGGTTCAATAACCTGATTCACCAGCGATTTCACCAGTTTTTGCCATTTTTCATCATTATAAACATCTATGACTTCTACAAATTTGATCCGAGCTCGATCTTCAGGACTGAAATTTGACAGGATCATGGCTTCACGCTCCGAAGCCAAAAATGGATTCTTGATATTGCGTTCATTTTGTGCAGAACCAAGCGCTAAAATCACATGTTGACTATGCTGCAGGGCAATGTTAATCGTTTGCATGTGTGCCAGATGAAAAGGCTGAAAGCGGCCAATGAAAACCAGATAATCAAATGTATAGTTCATAAGGGATCAGTTTTTTATGACTCATGAGTTGTGCTGTCCCAATAAATATGCGACATAATCATTCCCATAAAATCAAATTAAGTTTTAAAGCAAGGATAGTACGATGACACTGAGCTGTATTCAACAACCTCATGAGCATTTGAATGCGAATTTAGAACATGGTGTACTCACTTTAGCCATCAATCGCCCGGAAGCGAAAAATGCGTTATATAGTGAGCTTTATCTCTGGATTGCGAAAGCTTTAGATGAAGCAGATCAGGCACCTGAAGTTCGTGTAGTTGTATTGCGTGGTCAGGACACAGACTTTAGTGCGGGCAATGATATGCAGGATTTTATGAAATCTGCTGCGAAGAAAGGTCAGGCACCCGCTGCTGAAGGCCCGCCGTTTGTTTTACTCAAATCTGCTGCAAAATTTTCCAAGCCTTTGATTGCTGCGGTGCGTGGTGTTGCGATCGGCATTGGCGTGACGATCTTATTGCATTGTGATCTGGTCTATAGTGACAATACTGCCTTGTTCCAGATTCCATTTGTCAGTCTGGGTCTATCGCCTGAAGGCGCTTCAAGCAAGCTGTTGATTCAGCAAGCGGGTTATCATAAAGCGGCCGAATTATTGCTGACTGCGCAAAAATTCAATAGCGAAAAAGCACTCGACGCAGGTCTGGTAAATAGCATTGAAGAAGATGTTTACACCAAAGCAGCAGCACAAGCTACCCAACTCTCTGCCCTGCCATTGGCATCACTGGTGCAATCCAAAGCCTTGATGAAACACAATGTGAATGAAATTGTGGAATGGATTGACCATGAAGCAGAGATTTTCATGCAGCGTGTCGGCTCACCAGAAATGCTGGAAGCGGTTCAAGCCTTTATGCAAAAACGTAAACCTGATTTCACACAATTCAACTAATTTTCAAACTTATGAGTTCAATGAGGTGGTTTAAACCGCCTCAATCTTTTATTTTTCCAAGAATCTGAAGTATGCCAAATCAAAACTCCGAAACCTCTTCCCAAACAACAGATAGCTCAAATCCAGAAAAGAAACGTTATTACGAACCTGCATCCCAAGATATAGATGTCGATAATTTTCGTAAAGTAATTGAAAGCCGACGTTCAGTACGTAAATTTACCAAAAAGCCAATTCCTGTTGAAGTTCTAGATGCCTGTCTGGATCTGGCATTGTTGGCCCCGAATTCGTCGAACTTGCAGCCTTGGACTTTTTATGTGGTACAAAATTCAAGCAAGAAAAAACATCTGGTCAAAGCCTGTATGAGTCAACTGGCAGCCAAAACAGCTTCTGAGCTAATTGTCTGTATCGCACGTACCGACCGTATCGATGAAATGGCGAAACGTAATGTAAATGAATTTCCATTTCCAGAAGCACCGCCCGCGATTAAGAAATACTATAAATATATTCCTTACAACTATAAGACTGGTTATCTGAATGCTTTTGGTAACTTTAAGAAAGTGGCTTTCAAAGTTGCCCGTACATTGGACAAACAAATGCCAGTGTCTGCTTTCAGCCCGGCTGATGCGAAACTCTGGGCGACCAAAACGACGGCGCTCGCTTGTGAAAATCTGGTTTTAGCTTTACGTGCTTATGGTTTTGACAGCTGTATGATGGAAGGTTTTGATGAGCCGATGGTTCGTGAAATTCTGAAATTGAATGATGAACAGTATCCGGTCATGGTAATTGGTGCGGGTGAACGTGCTGAAGACGGCGTGTTCTTCCCGCAGTACCGTTTTGATCGTGAGCTGTTTATTCAGAAGGTTTAAGTACGTTTATTGAATGAATATCACGGCCTCGACTGTTTTCTTAAATTAACTGATATACGCGTAGGCATTTTCGTTACTTTGACAGGCCAAAGTAACCAAAGCCATTGCCAGACAGAAGGTTCATCCTTGAACCTCTGTCTGGCAGGTGACATCCATGTCACCTCAATGTAAATTCACTACTATTTTGAAAAGAAATAATATTTGATACGCGGATGGCGAAGGCGAAAAGGAAGAAATCTATTTAGAGCAAATACAAGTCGATGCTAAATCATTTTTTAAGAATAGTTCGCTCTTAATTTCCGATAATCAATCCAGTTACAATGAAATCCGACCGGTACCCGAACTGGTAAATGAATCGTTGCAATGGGTCCTTCTGTAATATGCTGGGCATCCAGAATTACAACTTTCGAGGGGCTACAATCTAAAGCATGGATATAATACATTAGCCAGCCATCATTTTCAGCCTGAGCATTTTCCCGTGCGACAAAGACTGCCTCACCAGTAACCCAGTTTTCTCCAAAGGAGTAACTTTCTGTGGTTCTGGTTCTTAAATTAAAACACATCACCGTATTGCTGCTGACATGGGAAGGATCGTCAAATTCACCAAAAGAAATACTATAGATATAACGATACTGTCGCCCAATAAATGCTTCATTAATCCGTGGAAATTCCTGCTTGATATTTGATAATACGGTTCGTGTCACTTTTCCCGTTCCTTGTTCAAAAATAAAGCGCTCTAATCGTATATCCTGATCTTCGATCGGTCCCTGAATCGAGCGGATCAATGCTTTGGAGTGCACTGGAATAGGGAATACGACTATGCAGAATTTCTGCACTGTATTGAATGGATTTACTAAGCGTATTTTTGAGCATTCTGCTCAGCAGTTTTGGCCACGGCATTGTTATTTTCCTTATTGTATTTTTTCTTTGGATTATTCTGGCAGAAATGATAATAACAAAAGCAGGTCGGCTGGTTTCTGAATCTAGATTAACGGCGCGCTAAGTCAAACGTGCCGCAGCAGAGCATCAATTTTATAATTTTAGACTTTGATATCCAGAAGCTGAATAAACTCAAAGGCCGGCTCTTCATAAGGATGACTTTCTTTCAGCGCCTTGGCCACATCGACTGCCTTTTCATCAGGCACCAGAATTTCTACCCGCCATTCTTCTACCTGTTCCAGTTTACCCACTTCACCAATATGCGGATCTGCACCTTCCTGTGGTTTAAACTGTCCGGTTCCTAAAACCTGCCAGGCACAATTCGTATACTCACCAATACCGCCCGCTCCTGCTGCAAATATCGCATTCTTGGTGTCTTCCAGGTTTTCATCCGGCACGTAATAAATCAGCTTTAACATATATTCCTTCCTACAATTCAGATACTTGTTGTATTGTTAAGTGCTTGGGTAATCATCTTCAATGCAGGATTTTGAGAAATCTTGTTAAATGTTGCATATAAATCCAGTTTTGGCAGTGCCTGATCAGTCTGGACAATTTTCACATGATCATTCAAAAACCGCAGTAAATATTCAGGCGCAAAACTAAAGCCCATTCCCATATTGGTCAGATTGATGTGTTGCAAGACATTGGTCACCCACAACAGCTGTTCATGCTCAAGCTGATCAATGCAGAGTAGTCTATCCAGCTTTTCATAAAATACTGGTGAAGCATTCTGCTCACACATAATTATATTATGGTTTTTTTAGTTCCTGTAATTTCAGGATTCGATCTGTAGAATGTAAGTGCTGAGCGGCTATCAGATAAATTTGCTCGGTTAATAAATGAATATTCTCAAAATCTGGATGGTCCAGATGAAAGCGGGTAATACATAAATCCAGTTCAGCATTTTTTAGCCGCTGAATCTGTTCCATACAGGTCAGGCTATGCAGATGGATTTTTAAGTCCGGCATGGTTTTTTTAAGCTGGGCCAGAATCTGTGGCATCACTTTTATTTCTGCGACATTCAGGAAGCCAATGTGAATCTGGTTATTTTTCTGCTGCGCAACCTGACGCGCTGCTGCTACTGCCAGTTTGGCATTTTCCAGTGCTTTTTCGGCATAGATCTGAAAAGCCTGCCCTTCATCGGTGAGTTTGACCTTTCTGGATGAACGATCAAACAGCATGACGCCTACTTCCTGCTCCAGATCCTTAATTTGCTGGCTTAATGACGGCTGAGCGGTAAACAGTTTTTCGGCAGCCTTGGTAAAACTTTGTTGCTGCGCCACAGTAATAAAATAGCGTAAATGTCGAAGTTCCATAGCCTGCCCGGTTTCTGATCAGGTCAGCATCTTAAGATTATGACCCACGTATTGCAAATAAGAATAGGTCGATAGTTTATATGAATATCGCTATATCAACAGATCCTGTTTTACTAGACTGCCTGATTATATAGATAGCTTGTTCTTCACCTATACACATGGAGTCTTGTATGACACAACACTATGACACTGATGTTCTGATCATTGGTACTGGTCCTGCAGGTTCAACATTAGGTTTGGCTTTGGCGAATTATGGTATCAAGGTACAACTGTTTACCCAGTTTAGCTGGCTGGCCAATAGTCCACGTGCCCATATTACCAATCAGCGTGCCATGGAAGTATTACGTGATTTAGGTATTGAAGAACAGGTTAAAGAGATTGCAACACCATGGGAACAGATGGGTGAAAGCCTGATTACCACCAGTCTGGTCGGCGAAGAAATCGCCCGTTTAAGTGCATGGGGTACCGGTGATGAACGTCATGGTGACTATATCCAAGGCAGTCCATGTCCATTAGTCGATCTGATTCAGCCAAAAATGGAAGCTTTACTGGTGAAAAATGCCGGTGAACGTGGTGCAATTTATAACTTCAATACTGAATACCTGTCACATGTGCAGGACGAAGATGGCGTGACTGCTACTTTCCTGAACCGCATTACCAATACTGAATTTAGCTTAAGAGCAAAATATCTGGTGGGTATGGATGGTGCTAAATCTCGTGTATTGGAACAGCTCGGCTTGCCACTGGAAGGCGTGATGGCACGTGCCGGTACCGTCTATGTGACCTTTAAAGCTGATCTTTCTCAATACGTTCAGCACCGTCCTGCGATTCTGCAATGGATCGTGAATCCTGAAGCCAGCTTTGGCGATCTCGGTATGGGATTGTTACGTGCGATTACTCCTTGGAATGAATGGATTATGGGCTGGGGCTTTGACATTTCCAAAGGCGAGCCACAGGTGACTGAAGAACAGATACATGCACGCCTGAATGCCTTTGTCGGTGCAGAAATTGAAGAGGTTGAAATCCAGAAATTGTCGTACTGGTATGTAAACCAGACCTAGGCAACTGAGTATTCTAAAGGTCGCGTGTTCTGTGGCGGTGATGCCGTACATCGTCATCCACCATCCAGTGGTTTAGGCTCGAATACTTGTATGCAGGATGCCTTTAACCTGGGCTGGAAACTGGCATATGTCGTTAAAGGCTGGGCTGCGCCTTCCCTATTGGATTCATATACGGCTGAGCGTGCGCCTGTGGGTAAGCAGATTGTGGCGCGAGCAAACCAATCACGTTTTGATTATAAATATCTGAAAGAAGTCTTCGGTTTTGATAATGGTGTGACTACACAAAAACAAATGCTGGAACGTATCTTTGCGGAAGATGAGCAAGGTGCTGAAATCCGTCAAAAACTATTTGAAGCTTTGGAAATTAAAAACTTCGAATTTAATGCACAAGGTGTAGAACTGAACCAGCGATATAGCTCCAATACGGTGATTGCAGAATCCGAGCCTGAGATTTTTGAAAAAGATGAGCAGCTTTATTTACAGGCAACCACTCGCCCAGGCGCTAAAGTTCCGCATACTTGGCTGATCAATGCCAAAGGTCAAAAGCAGTCGACACTGGATATTACGGGTAAAGGTCGTTTTACCCTGCGCACAGGTTTATCCGGTAAAGGCTGGAAACAGGCGGCAGAAGCATTGGATTTGCCATATCTGGATGTGACTCAGATTGGTTCACGTGACTATCGTGATGTGTATGGAACCTGGAATGCCAAGTCTGAAATTCATGAATCTGGTGCAGTACTGGTTCGTCCGGATGGTTATGTGGCTTGGCGTTATCAGGACAGTACCAATAAAGCTTTTGATTATGAAAATACGTTAAAGGCGGTATTGAAGCAGGTTCAATTGGTTATTTAAATTATAAAGCCACCTTAATGGTGGCTTTCTTAAAGCTGATGATCAAGAACCCTGCAGCAAGTAACTGCCCACAACGAACAATATTTGTAGTCCTACAACAATACAAAACAACATCCAGCCTTTCTGACGCATTGCCGCCTTATCCATTATTCTAAGTGTTTTAGCCATGTCATCACCTCATCTTTGAGAATTGATACTGAACCGATCTATTCCATCTTTCTTTTATAGTGCAATAAAGTTGTGCATAAAACATACCATAGCACTTTATATACAATATAAAAGCAAAATCTAAACCAACTCAGCAGGAAGAAAAAAAATTAAAAAATCAGAATGCTTAAAAAGCAAAAATCCACCAAATTGGTGGTTGAATAATCCTATGTTAGTGAATTTATTTTAATTTTTCCATACAGTAAAATTAAGATACTATTTAAAAACAATATTTATAATAAAAAATTCATTCACCTTGTTTTAATTTCCAAGATGAGAATAAAAACACGGACATTGTACCAGCCAAATTCACTGCTAATTCTGCATGTCTTGGAGAAGGTTTAAAGTTTATTTTACCTTGCCCATGAGCATCACCCACTTTATTTCTCAATGATCCTAAACCTTCAATGATGGAACTACATCCTCCGAGAATTTGTTTGAAAGTCTGCTCCGTATGTTGAGATGGAGCAAGGTTTAATTCTTTACTCACCAATCTATACAGTTGATTTATATCTGGAGCATTGCCATAACCGACTTCGTATTCATCAAGAATATATTTGCAGGTCGATTCTAAAAGTGTTCGAGCTAATGTAATCGCACCTTCGGGATCTGTACTTCTTCGCTCTAATGCTTTCTGCCATATTCGATGTATATAATCCGAGCTTAATTCAGCAATCTTCAACTGTACTACCTGATCCAATGGAGGAACATCTAGACTTTCTAATACATTAAAGAATTCTTTAAATTCCGAATAAATATAATTTTCACGTTCAGCGTAAGATTCAAAATCCCACTTAATCCTAGCTTCAAATTCATCTAATGTGCGTGTGTCTTTAATAAAAAATGGAATATATTCATAAAAGTTTTTAAATGTCAGTAACTCTTGTCTAAGCTGCATAAATGCCTCTGAAGAACCTTTTTCATAAGTATCAGTAGCTCTAGCTATTAGCAATTCTTGTAAAAGTAAAACTTTTTCAATTAAATCGGACATTTGAGGACTCTTTATTCATTTTTTAATCTTTTTCAATTCTATATCTAATCACCTATAAATCTATAATTTGCTTATTAAAAAAGCCCCTTTCGGGGCTTTTTTAATTCTTGATTATATCAATTAGCCAATAAATTTACGTGCATTACGGAACATACGTAACCAAGCACCATCCTGATCCCAGTCTTCTGGTTTCCAGGAATGCTGGAGCGCGCGGAAGTTACGTTCAGGGTGCGGCATCATAATCGTTGCACGGCCATCCTGAGAGGTTACACCGGTAATACCTTCCGGTGAACCATTCGGGTTCAACGGATATTGTTCAGTTGCATTGCCATGGCTGTCGACATAACGTAGAACCACCTGATTCGATGCATTCAGTGCAGCAAAGTTTTCCGCCGTTGCAACTGCACGACCTTCACCATGCGCCACAGCGATCGGCAGAATCGAACCTTGCATGTCTTGTAACAATACTGAATTCGATTTTTCCACACGAACGTTCACTGCTCGCGCTTCAAATACTTCAGACGTATTGCGATGGAAACGTGGCCAAGCATCCGCACCCGGAATTAATGGAGCCAATTGAGACAACATTTGACAACCATTACAGATACCGAGCGAGAAGGTTTCTTGACGGTTGAAGAATTTCTCAAACTGGTCACGCAATTTAGCATTGAACAATACGGATTTCGCCCAGCCCCCACCAGCGCCCATCACGTCACCATACGAGAAGCCACCACACGTTACCAAACCTTCGAAATCATCCAGGCTGATACGACCTGCCAGCAAGTCACTCATGTGGACGTCAACGGTATTGAAACCGACTTTGTCGAAAGCTGCCGCCATTTCAATATGACCATTGACACCCTGCTCACGCAGAATTGCCATATTTGGACGACGCAAGTTAATGAACGGTGCTTCAATCGCTTCATTCAAGTCGAATGTTGGTTGGGCAATAATACCTTTGTGTGCTTTATCGGTAATTAAGGCAAATTCCTGATCCGCAGTTTGTACGTTGTCACGCAGACGCTGGATTTGGTGGGATACTTCAGTCCATGCCACTTGCAGATCAGCACGTTCAAGTACCAGACCATTGATAGACAATTGGTCAGAATTATTTACAGTACCAACCACTGCAATTGCATCTTTAAGCGTAGATGCTGCAACTTCAGCTTGTAGCGCTTCCCAGTCTACTTTCGCGATTTGAAGGACTGCGCCAATTTCTTCGGCAAATAAACTTGCAGTTGATTGATCTTCTAATGCCACACCTAAACGTGAAGCGAACATCATTTCTGCAACAGTCGCCAATAAACCACCGTCACCGATGTCGTGATACGCCTTGATCAAACCGCGGTTGTTCCAGTCTTGAACCAATGCGAAGAATGCCTTGAAATCATCGAAGCTATCCACATCAGGAGTAACCGAACCAATCGCTTTGTATACCTGCGCCAGAATCGAACCGCCTAAACGGAACTGACCTTTAGACAGATCAACACGAACAAGCACAGACTCAAGGTTTTTCAATTCTGGAGTCAATGTTTGGCGCACATCAGTCACTGGTGCAAATGCAGTGATCACGCCTGACATTGGAGAAGTCACAGACTTGTCTTCACCTTCGTCATTCCAGGTGGTACGCATAGACAATGAGTCTTTACCGACCGGAATCGCGATACCGAGTGCAGGACACATTTCCATACCGATAGCTTTCACGCCTTCGAACAATGCCTGGTCTTCGCCAGGTTGACCCGCAGCAGCCATCCAGTTTGCAGACAATTTGATGTCGCTGATTTTTTCAATCTTCGCAGACATGATGTTAGAGATCGATTCAGCCACAGATAAACGTGCTGATGCAGCAGGATTCAACAACGCTACTGGAGGACGTTCACCCATTGCCATTGCTTCACCGGTGTAACCGACAAGACTTGTAGTTGTTACTGCAGCATCCGCGACAGGAACCTGCCAGCGACCCACCATCTGGTCACGCGCGACCATACCGGTAATCGAACGGTCACCAATACTGATCAGGAATGATTTAGAAGCCACTGTCGGGTTTTTCAGAACGCGATAAATCGCATCTTTTAAATCCGTAACTTTAGCCGCGTCAAAATCATCGCCTTTACGTTCAATCGTTTCATAGGAACGGCTCATACGCGGAGTACCGCCAAGCATCACCTGCATTGGCATATCCACCGGTTTGTTGCCGAACAATGGATCTTCAACGGTTAAGTGACGTGCTTCAGTCGCCTCACCCAGTACTGCAAACGGACAACGTTCACGCGCACAGATTGACTCAAATAATTCTAAAGAAGATGGACGAATCGCCAATACATAACGTTCTTGCGCTTCGTTTGACCAGATCTCCATTGGCGACATGCCAGGTTCTAAAGATGGAATCTTACGAAGATCTAGCACCGCACCCAATTCGTGATCATTCACCAGTTCAGGCATGGCATTTGATACACCACCCGCACCGACATCATGTACCGACACGATTGGGTTGTGGTCTTCCATGCGCCAGCAAGTATCGATCACTTCTTGGCAACGGCGTTCCATTTCCGGGTTTTCACGTTGTACTGAGGCAAAATCAAGGTTCTCGCCCAATTTGCCGCTATCTACAGAAGATGCAGCACCCCCGCCAAGACCGATCAGCATGGCTGGACCACCGAGCACGATCAATAAGTCACCCGGTAAGATCGGATCTTTTTCAACGTGATCTGGACGGATATTTCCGTAACCACCAGCGATCATGATTGGCTTATGGAAACCTTTAACATCGCCATTGACGTTTTGTTCAAAAGTACGGAAGTAACCATTTAAAGCTGGACGACCAAATTCGTTATTGAACGCAGCACCACCCAATGGGCCTTCAATCATGATTTGTAACGGCGATGCCATACGCGATGGTTTGCCGTAGTTTTCTTCCCAAGGCTGTTCAAAGCCCGGAATATTCAGGTTAGATACGGTGAAGCCGGTTAAACCTGCTTTAGGCTTACCACCACGACCGGTCGCACCTTCGTCACGGATTTCACCGCCTGAACCTGTCGCTGCACCGGCAAATGGTGCAATCGCAGTTGGATGGTTGTGGGTTTCCACTTTCATCAGGATATGCGCGGCCTGGCTCTTGTATTTATAAACTTGATGACCATTGTCTTCTTGGGTTGGATAAAAACGCTGGGTATCCGAACCAACAATCACCGAAGCGTTGTCTTTATAAGCCGACAATACGTCTGTTGGTGATTCTTTATAGGTGTTCTTGATCATCTGGAACAATGACAATGGCTGGACTTCACCATCAATCGTCCATTCTGAACCGAAGATTTTATGACGACAATGCTCAGAGTTGGCTTGAGCAAACATCATCAGTTCGATGTCATTTGGATTACGGCCTAGCTTGATGAAAGCTTCAGTCAGGTAATCAATTTCATCCATTGATAATGCAAAACCAAACTCGTTGTTGGCTTTTACAAGTGCTTCTTTACCTTCACCCAGAATATCAATCGAGTTCAGTGGTTTTGGCGCAGTTTCCACAAATAATACCGCAGCATCTTCAATCGCATTGAATACGCTTTCGGTCATACGGTCGTGAAGTACTTGCAATGCTTCTTTAGAAAGCTCTTTTACGCCCTTCAAAGTAAATAAAACGCCGCGTTCAAGTCGATGAACCGGCGTATTACAGTTTTTGAAAATGTCCGTCGCTTTAGAGGACCAAGGAGAGATGGTTCCGACGCGCGGTGTGACTAAAATCTGGATTTCATCACTTGCAGCCTGGTGCAATTCAAAAGATTGACCATCGTTGAGAAGCTGTAAAGCTGATTGCTGTTGTTGCTCGCTGAGCGCTTGGTCAAAGAGGTAGACCCATTGACTTTCAATTGATTGAACAGAACTAATTGACGTCAAACGCGATAATAGTTGAGTTTTCTTAAAAGAAGAATGTGCGGGTGCACCGGCAACGATAAACATGCTGATTTTGGCTCCACGGGATGGTCTGAACAACCATGCCACAATGTGACTTGAGAGAGCGCATATTCTACTGTGAAATAAGGAAATCGGCTAGATGCCAAATCAGAAAACTACGTCTGAAATATCCTGGACTTTTAAAATATTTCGTTTATTTTCAGTCAGGAAAATTGAATGTAGTCGCACAGGTTAACACATTTTTTTTCAAGAAAAATCAAAACCGCTTCAGAATAATTTTCTGCATAAAAATTGTATTATTTTTCAACAACAATCGGGACAAAATCAAATTCAGGTTTTATTGTCATGACCTGCCAAAATTCCTATTTAGGCCAAAATGAAATACTTGATTACAAGATTTAATGAAGTCGTATTTTTTGCAGACTGTTTTTGATTCTTTTGATTGACTCTTAACTTTGACTTCTAAGATTAGAAAACTGGTTAAAGGTCTTCTGCCGTTTTCTGTACTACAAGGAACAGTTCTCCGCTGATCTCCGCCATTACAGTAACAGAGGCAAATTACTCCCCTCTATGAAAGAATAATTAATACTGAGTGGTATTTTAATCTGACATCATCTGCGGGGGAAAAACCGGACATCCATTCTCAACTTCTAAAAGAATAAAAATAAAGTTTCTTATTTGGGCCTTTTATTTTTTTATATTTGATTTTTATCTTCTCAGATCATAATTAAGCGAAATTTACTCATCTAAAAGACCAAAAAATATATCGACAAAATCCCCCACCATATCCAATATTTTGAAATTTCATCATTTATTCATGAGCTCTATTATGCGTAAAAAACACAATATAAATAGCAAAATACCACTTATATTTATGAGGAAATTTACCAGGAATTATGAGGCTTATATAAAAAAATAATGAAGAAATGATTAATAATAAAATTTTGTTACCTTTTTTATTTAATCCGTATTCTCAGGTTTTATTTAACTCGAAAAGTTTAAAATAAATATTTGTAATTGCTGAAAAAATATAGAAAATTTTCTTTTTTATTCAACTAACAGAATAACAGGCCCACACGTCTATATCAGCTAAGAATCTTACCAAATAGACACTTCATCAGTAAATTTTATGATTTTATGTTAAGCTCTAGCCGAATTGCTGAGGAATTGTCCAAATTCTGAGCCTGGCAATGGTTTTTCCTTTCTGCTGTAGAGATGAATATAAATTCTATATTCGGACACTAATTTTTTGATGTTCTATAGCTTCACTGCTCTGTCTATTTTAGAGCCTTAATCTGTCACCAATGATTTAATTTTCAAAAACAAAAGGTGACCCGCTTAAGGAGTATGTATGTTTCAATTCACTAGTACAGCAACTGTACTATTGATGGTGCTTTTCTATGGCATCACTTTTTTACTATCGTTACGTATTAAACAGAAAAATGAAAATGTTGATGGCTACATGGTCTCGAATGGCTCCATCGGATTTGGAATGTCTGCGGCCAGTATGACCGCCACCTGGATCTGGGCCGCCTCGTTTTATGCAGCAGCTTCATCCGGATATACATACGGCGTTTCCGGTGCCCTACACTATGGTTTGTGGGGTGCGCTGATGATTTTATTTATCTATCCCTTTGGCAAGCGCTTTCGTGAACTGGCGCCTAATGCCCACACCTTGGCAGAAATTATGCATGCCCGGCATGGCAACCAAAGCCAGATGATTCTGGCAGGTTCCAATATTGTGGGCAGCGTGATCAGCCTGATGGTGAACTTTACCGCCGCTGGGGCACTGGTTGAGATTTTATCTCCTTTAAGCTTTATCCATGGCGTGCTGATTACCGGTATCGGTGTGCTGTCCTATACCCTCTGGTCGGGCTTCCGTTCTTCGGTGTTTACCGATTTTGGTCAACTGGTGGCGATGATTGTCGCGGCTGTGATTATTATTCCAACCTTATTCTTTACCCTAGGTGGGCCATCCCTGTTTCAAAGCGGGATTCATCATCTGCAACCGGAGCAGCTGGATTTTTTCTCTAAAACAGCGTTTCTGGAACAAGGCGCGCCGTTTTTTGTTGCTGTATTGGCCTACGCGATTGGTAATCAGACCATTGCCCAGCGCCTGTTTGCAGTCCGTGAAGACCTGATCAAACCGAGTTTTATCACTGCAACCATTGGTTATGCTGCAATTGTTATTGGTCTAGGCATGCTGGGGTTATTGGCACTATTTGCAGGTATTCAGCCCATTGATGGGAACCTGAATAACCTGATTCCGCAAATGGCAGCGACTTATCTTTCTCCATTTATGGTCGCGCTGTTATTCATCATGGTGATTGGAGCATTGTCTTCTACCGCTGACTCGGATCTGTCTGCCCTGTCTGCGATTGTCATGACGGACATTTATGGCAAACAGATTGCGAAAAACCGTCCTGATCCAAAGAAAATGCTGTTTATTGGCCGTATGACCATGATCGTTGCCACCATGCTGGGGATTGTGATTGCCACCTTGAAGTTTGACATTTTGTCGATGCTGATTTTTGTGGGTGCGCTTTGGGGTTCTATTGTATTCCCGGTGATTGTCAGCCTGTATTGGGACAAGGTGAATGCCCGGGCCTTTAACTGGTCAGTGGGCCTCGCATTTTTCAGCTTTCTGATAGTACGTTTTGAATGGCTTCCGATTCAGGGATTGATCGCACTTGGCTTTGAACTCGTTGCGACCCTGGGGATTGGTGTGGTGCTGGGTTTGATGACCTTTGGTTTCTTCGGCAAGAAAGTGGGTCTGGTCGTTGGCATATTGGCCAGTATTGGCTTCATGCCATGGACCATCGGCTTCTTGCGTGAATACGGCACCTTGTTAAGCTCACTGACAGCGTATGGCAGTAGTGCGCTGGTATGTACTGTGTTGACGCTACTCTACAGCAAAGAAAAATTTGATTTTAAGCAAATCAACAAGATGGTGATTGAATTTCACCAGCTATCTGACAAAAGTAAATAAGGAGATTTCAGATGACAAGTCAATTATTGACCCTATATGTACTTTTTTGGCCATTGGTGGCAAGCCTGGTCTTGTTCACGATTTGCCTGAATGTCTATAAAGACACACAACAGGCCAAGAAAAATGGTGAAGAGCTAATTTGATTCTTCATCCTAAACAAAAAGCAGGCCATTGAGCCTGCTTTTTATTGTTCATTTGATGATTTCGATTTTTAATTCTCAGTCTTTTCCAGCTGACTAAAATAACAATAGGCAGCATGACAATTCATGTCGCACTGCCCTAGTGCAGGAGCTAGTTTTTTGGCATGATGCAAATAGTGGATCACTGAATAATGATAAATGACTCAAATGCGTTGGTTAGAACTGCTTTCGACAGTTCGGATTGGTAGTAAAAAGCAGAGCACTGAACTGGCACGCAGCCCGTTTCATAAAGATTATGACCGTATTATTTTTTCGCAAAGCTTCCGGCAATTAAACCGCAAAACCCAAGTCCATCCACTGACCCAGCATGATGGTATTCATACCCGTTTGACCCATTCGCTAGAAGTCTCCTGTATTGGCCGTTCACTCGGTATGCTGGCTGCAGAGAAAATCAAAGATAATTTACCTGCCTGGATTTCTCCGGCTGATGTCGGTGCCATCATTCAGGCCGCCTGTCTGGCACATGATATCGGTAATCCACCTTTTGGGCATGCCGGTGAATACGCCATTCGGGAATGGTTTGACGATGCATCTCATACCGACTTTTTAAAAGATTTGAGTCCTGAACAGGAAGCCGATGTACGCCAGTTTGAAGGCAATGCCCAAGGCCTGCGCCTGCTGACCAAGATCGATTACCATCCTTATGATGGCGGCATGCGCCTGACCTATGCCACGCTCGGTGCCTATCTTAAATATCCGTGGCTCTCTGAGGCGATTGACCCGACTGGCAACACCCCTGCCAGCCGACGTCCTAAATTTGGTTGTTACCAGTCTGAAAAAGAGATTTTGCAGGAAATTGCTGAACAGCTAGGATTAATCCAGCTTGGTGAATATCATTATTGTCGTCATCCGCTGACCTATCTTTTAGAAGCTGCGGATGATATCTGCTATGCCCTGATTGATCTGGAAGATGGTATCAGCCTGAATATGCTCAGCTACGCGGAAGTTGAACCAGTCTTTCTGAACTTGCTGGGTGAATATGGCACGCCTGAAGAAATCAATATGCCTTATACCACCTGGCAACAAAAAATTGCCGCGCTGCGTGGGCGGGTCATGAAACGTCTGGTAGATGAAGTCACCACGGCCTTTGCCCGACATCAGCAGGAAATTTTGATGGGCCAATTGCAAGGCTCATTGCTGGGTTATTGTAGTGCCGACATTGAAATTGGCATTAACCGGGCCAAAGAACTGGCGCGAGACAAGATCTTCGAACATCCGCAAAAAGCCGGTCTGGAAATTATCGCGCATCAAAGTTTACAAACGATTCTGGATGCCTTTATTCCACTGACCACGCCGCACAAAACTTTAAGCTTTAAAGAGCAGCGTTTGATGGCTATTTTAAAACGCTCGGGTGCGCAGTTTAGGGCTGATCATTATGACAACATTATGCAGGTGCTAGATATTGTCTCCAAGTTCTCGGATCATCAGGCTTATAATCTGGCGCAGGAACTGCATGGCAATAAAGCCGGGTTACTCTAATGCGAACGAGCGCCTGATGATAATCTCAGCAAAATCACTGTTTTTGAATGATAGAGTTTTGCCTTTATCGAAAATGCTGACTACTATGCCTGTATTAAATTTGAGTATGTATAAAAAATGATTGGATGCCTGATTGGGGAAGTACTGGCGCTGGAAGCACCGACTGTTTTATTAAATGTAAACGGCGTAGGTTATGAAATTGACACCCCTTTAACCACTTTCTGTCAGTTGCAAAAAGGCCAGAAAATTACCCTGTGGACCCATCTTGCTGTTCGTGAAGATGCCCAGTTACTTTATGGCTTTATCAATGCGCAGGAAAAAACCATTTTCCGTACCTTATTAAAGGTGAACGGTGTTGGTCCGAAAATGGCGCTTGGTATTCTTTCCACTTTAAGTGTGGAAATGCTGATCCACACCGTTGAACATGAAGATATCAACACTCTGGTCAAAGTTCCGGGGGTGGGTAAAAAGACTGCAGAACGCCTGATGATTGAATTGCGTGACCGCTTTAAAGCCATGGCTTCAGATGCTGCACCAAGCAACTCTACTGCACCACAGATTCAGTTTATGGGCAATTCAGCCGTGGCTGAAGCGGAAGCTGCATTACAATCTCTTGGCTATAAACCAATTGAAGCGCAGAAGCTAGTTAATGCCGCCAAAGGTGAATTTACAGAAGCCAGCGATATTATCCGCGCGGCATTAAAGTCGATGAACAAATAGAGATGATATCCAAGTTACAGGATAAAATCTGATACGCGTAAAAGTCATTCGCAACTGTTTGAGGCAGGAGACATTTATAGTTAAATGTTTCTGCGATATATTCGATAAGAATCAATATTCGACGAGTTTTGCGAATGACGGTGGTTTTGCTTACTTTTGCCGAAACAAAAGTAAGGCGAACCGCAGGTTAATACTCAGATATAAATCTGATTGGAAAGACTCTGCAAAAATTCAATTCCTCGCCTAGGCGAAAATCTTAGGATTCAGATCCATATTTGAGACCGTGTCAAAATTACCAGCTCAAAGGATCACTAAAATATTGGTATATAAACGTTATGCAAGACCGTCTCATCAGTGGTTCTGAAAAACCCGAAGATCACTTCGATCGTGCCATTCGCCCGACTTCCCTAGATGACTATATCGGTCAACCCGTGGTTCGTGAGCAGATGGAAATTTTCATTGGCGCAGCCCGTGGCCGTGAAGAGGCCCTCGATCACACCCTGATCTTTGGCCCGCCAGGTCTGGGTAAAACGACATTGGCCAATATTATTGCCCGAGAAATGGGTGGCAACCTGAAATCTACTTCTGGCCCGGTACTAGAACGTGCTGGTGATTTGGCAGCGATGCTAACGAATCTGGAAGAAGGCGATGTCCTGTTTATTGACGAGATTCACCGTCTTTCACCCGTGATTGAAGAAATCCTGTATCCGGCGATGGAAGATTATCAACTCGATATCATGATTGGTGAAGGCCCTGCTGCGCGCTCGATTAAACTGGATTTACCTCCATTTACCTTGGTAGCAGCCACCACACGTGCCGGTCTACTCACCTCTCCGCTGCGTGACCGTTTCGGAATCGTGCAACGTTTAGAGTTTTATTCGGTTGAAGATTTAACCCATATTGTCAAACGTTCAGCCAACTTGATGGATGTACCGATGACTGGAGATGGCGCAAAGGAAATTGCCCGTCGCTCACGAGGTACACCGCGTATTGCTAACCGATTGTTACGTCGAGTTCGTGATTACGCTCAGGTCAAAGGAACGGGGGAAATCAATCAGGATATGGCCCAACGTGCTTTAGATATGCTCAAAGTCGATAAAGATGGTTTAGACACACTCGATCGTCGTTACTTGTCAATGTTGCTTGAGCGTTTTGATGGTGGTCCTGCCGGTGTTGAAGCCTTGGCTGCTGCCATGGCAGAAGATTCTGGTACGTTGGAGGATGTGATTGAGCCTTATCTGATTCAGCAAGGTTATGTGATGCGTACTGCGCGTGGTCGTATCGCTACCAATATGGCGTATTTGCAGTTTGGGATGACGCCACCTGAACCGAAATAGAAGTGGTAATAAAAGCAGCTTAGGCTGCTTTTTCATTTATTATTATTTTAAATTCCTCACCAATCATACGACTATAGACTCCCAATACACCCAACCTATCTTTATTTTCTAATGAATTAATATGTTCATTAGAATCAGAATAAAGCTCCTTGCTTATTTCATCAGTATCTCGAACTATTCCTGTTTTTTTATATTTAGTAAGAGCTTCTTTTGAGCTTATATTGAGATATTCCTTTTTGGTATCTTGAGCTGTTTGATTGAAAAAATCAGAAAAATGAATAATTTTATTATCTGTGAGGGCATAGGATTCAAGAAATAAAGCAATATGACTCGTCAATATGACACTTTCTTCAATCAACAAAGAAATTTGATCTAAACATTTTCCTGCCTCGGTTTTATCATCTATCTTTACATTTTTGGGAAAATGTAAATATTTCTCTTGAAATCTATCGAGTTTAAACAGTAACTCTATATTTTTTGACATATAACTCTGCGCTAGCAGTCTAAAACTATCAATCCATTGTACTTTTTGGAGGTTTTTTTGCTCTCTATCCTGTAGAACTAATTGTTGATTAAATAGCTTACTGTTTAAATCCAATGCAGTTGTTTCAGATGATTTAATTTGCTCAACCACAGTTTTAAAAGACATTTCTGTCAATTTAAAACTTTTCCGTCCATACCAATAAGCTAACCAAGTCGCTAAACTGCCTAAAATTAAAGCGATAATTATAGATAAAGCGAAAGATAATATTGCTATGGTATCTGTTGAATGTTGCACATCTAAATACACTTTCTGATCTTTTGGCTGCTGTAAAACCACAGCTTGAGTTTGTTGTTCTTGCTCGTTTCCCCACATATTTTAATTTGATTATTTATTTCTTACATACTAAACAGTTTCAGCCGCTTACAAAAGAAAAAGCCAACTGACCATGTCTAAATCAGTTGGCAAAAGCACAAACCTATTTTTCTAAGTTTTATTCAAAAATTATTTCGCGTCTTTTTTAAACTCCTTAAAATCCGCTTTACGAATCATGGCATGAATACCTTTGGTTCGATCGACCACTTGTGACACTTCAAAGTCAGTCGCAGCACTTAAGTAGGCATAGGCAATTTCTTCAGAAATGCCATATTCATTGACCAGAAAACGGATCGCTTCACGGGTGGATTTACGCATGGCTTCATCTAAGTCTTCATCCAGACCCGGCGTAATCCAGAATTCAGCATTTTCAGCCAGCGGCTGTTTAATCTCTGCACCTGGAATTTTATCCTTGCCAGATTTAAGTAAAGTGAATTTTAAAGTCGCACGTGCCGAACCTTCCAAGGCAGTTAAAGCCACCTCACCATCACCTTGTACAAAGTGACTATCACCTGTATAGAACAAAGCACCTGGCACCTGTACAGGATAATAGGCCGTAGCCCCTGCTCCTAATTCATTGATGTCGATATTCCCGCCATAAAATGATGGTGGCACAGAGTGCACAGGCTCACTGGTATTTGGTGCAACGCCCATCGTGCCCATAAACGGATTCAGCGGGAAACGAATCGCTTTACCAGATTCAGTTTTTAAAACGCCTTCCCATACACCATCCGCATTTTTCTCAATGGGGGTAAAAATGGACACGTTACCATAAGCATCAGGATTGGCTGGAGATGCATGCTCATGTTTCTGACGTTTCGGGAATTCGGGTAAGGTGCCTTTGCCATGACGGTTTGAAATCACGCCATAAGGTACACGCGGTTCAACTTTTAAAATCTCCACCTTTAGAATATCGCCCGGCATTGCCCCTTCTACATAGACAGGCCCGGTAATAATGTGTGGTCCATCTTTATGGAAATCATGTTTCAATTTGGAATTCGTGATCAGCTTGGCTTCATCCAATACATGCTCAGGCTTGACGCCTTTTGATGTGAAATATTTCTCTGCATTGCGGCCTTGATCTTCCAGCAGCCCTTCATGCGAAACTGTATCGAAAGTAACTGTGCTACCTGAAGGGACAGTCAAGACAGGTTTTGCATCTTTATTTGGCAGATAACCCCAAGTAATCGTATTTAAGGTACTCGGCACATAATAATGACCTTTATATTCACCACTTTTGAGTAATGTCGGTTTATTTTCCAGCTGTTTCAGTATCTTAAAGTCTTCAGCCCATAGGCTTGTCGAAATAAAACTTAAGCTTGAAGCTACTGCCAGAGATAAAGCCAAAGGTTTTAACATGTGTTCAATTTCCGTCATAAAAAATATTACGAAAGAGTGAATGCAATCTAAGTGCCAAAATAAGTTTAAGAGGTTTAAAAAATCTTCACTTCATTCAGATTATTGATATAGAGGTAATCGTTTTTATCCCTTTTTAGCCTGAAATTTTTATAATTTTCATACCTTATAAATATAAAAAATCAATTTAGATACATATTTTTACAATGTAAAAGAACAAATAAAGCTCTTTGAGAACAGATATTAACACCCAGAATACCTTTAAAGTATCAAAAAATACTTAGAGAGTTTTGGTCGAACTTAGATCAATATGCCATCCTAAAGAATCACTTTAACCATTTCAAATTCTTAAGGTTCTCCCGAAGTATGAATATGTATAAGCAGATATCCCTTTGTCTCCCTCTTCTTTTCTGTAGCCAGCTCAGCCTGGCCCTGTGATGGCCTTACGTGCAGATATGGATGCCTTGCCAATCAAGGAAACAGCGCCTGTGCCTTTCGCCAGTAAACAAAAAGCGATTTATCAAGGTAAAGAATCTTATGTGATGCATGCCTGTGGCCATGACGCGCATACCGCCATGTTATTGGGTGCAGCCAAAGTGCTGGCCGCCAATAAAGATAAAATTGCGGGGACAGTGGTGTTTGTATTCCAGCCGGCTGAAGAAGGCGGTGCAGATATCGATAACTTCACTCATGGCGATCAGATTGGCTCACGCAAAATGATTGCCGACGGTGCCTTGAACAATCCAAAACCTGAAGTGATTTTCGGGATGCATGTCATGGCAGGCATGCCAAGTGGCAATATCTTCTACAAAGATGGTGCGATTTTGAATAGTGCCGATCATTTACGTATTCAGGTGAATGGCAGTCAGGTACATGGCTCCATGCCTTGGGCAGGTAAAGACCCGATTTATGCCTCTGCCCAGATGGTGACCAATTTACAAAGCCTGATCAGCCGTAAAGCCGACCTGACCAAAGGAATGGGTGTGGTCAGTATTGGCAGTATTCAGGGCGGCACTACCGGTAACGTCATTCCAGATCAGGTCAATATGGTCGGGACTATTGGTTCCAATAGTGAAGATGTACGTCAGGGCATTTTAAAAGACTTGCCGAAAATGCTGGAACACAATGCCGCAGCCAATGACGTTAAGGTGAAAGTCGAAATTGCACCTTATGCACCAGTGACCACCAATGATAAAACCTTGACTGAATTGATGCGCCCGACATTGGCGAGCGTGCATGGTGAAGATAAATTGCATGTTTTAGACAACAATGCCAGCGCCAGTGAAGATTTTGCTTATTATGGCCAGCTCATGCCATCCTTATTTGTCTTTGTTGGTGCTACACCAGCAGATCAAGATCCGGCAAAAGCCGCACCCAACCATAACCCGAATTTCATTGTCGATGATGCGACCTTGAAAACCGGGGTCGAAAGCCATGTCCGTTTTATTCTGGACTATCCAAAAGTAGCTGAGCAGGTTCAGGCCAACTGGAAACAGAAAAATAAAGGCTAATCTTCTATTACTAAAATGCGCGACTTCATGGACTCGCGCATTTTAGTAACTGCTGCTGTTTCATAAATGAGCTGTTAAGCGCTCAGTACTTCTTCTTGGCGACTTCTCTCCAGATTTGACACCTTGTGCCATTGGTCTCAAAACTCACAATGCTAAACTTTGAACCGCTAAATTGCTTGACTTTTGGCAGGAATCCGGCAAATTCTAATCCCTCTCCTGCATCTAAAAACAAGCAAAAATTTCGAAAATCTGCATGGAACAAAACTATGGCGAATCACTTTGAATTCAATATCCGCGTTTATATTGAAGATACTGATGCGGGTGGCATTGTCTATCACGCCAATCATATTCGCTATATGGAACGTACCCGTACCGAATGGTTACGTGCCGCTGGAGTGAGCCATTACTGGCATCAGACAGACTACAATTTTGTGGTGCATAAAATTAATGTCAAATACATGCGTCCGATCCTGATGGATGATTTAATTACTGTTACGGCACGTGTCATTTCATGTAAAGCTTCATCATTTGTATTGCAACAAAATATTTATCGTGGTGAAATCATGCTTGCATCAGGTGAGGTTGAGTTGGCATGTATCAGTGCAGAGATGCGACCACGTCGACTCCCGGATGAAATCCGCGAACTAATTCAAAAAGAATTGGAACAAGACTAAAAAAATTTATTGGCACACGTAACAACTATGGCGACTCAGTTAGAATCATCTCTTCAAGTTTCAGATCTTATTTTACAAGCAAGCCCTGTCGTACAACTGGTGATGCTTTCTCTCCTGTTAGCCTCAATATATAGCTGGTATCTGATTGCCAGGCTCTATATGAGTTATAAAAAAGCCCAGGCCGATGATGAACATTTCCAGAAAATCTTCTGGTCTGGTGCTGAACTGAATACCCTGTATAACAATGCGCAACTCAACTCCAAACGTACCGGCCTTGAAGATATTTTCTATCAGGGTCTGGGCGAGTTCCTGAAACTGAAAAAACGCCATGCGCCGACTGCCCAGTCGATTGAAGGAACTGAACGTATTCTACGTGTCGGTTTAAGCCGTGACCAAGGTCATCTGGAACAAGGTCTGGGTGCGTTGGCAAGTATTGGTTCGGTTGCACCTTATGTCGGTCTGTTCGGTACAGTCTGGGGCATCATGAACGCCTTTATTGGCCTGGCAGATGTTGATCAGGTGACACTGGCGACGGTCGCACCCGGTATTGCAGAAGCACTAATTGCAACGGCGATTGGTCTGTTCGCAGCCATTCCAGCAGTATTGGCTTTCAACCATTTTACGGCCAAAGGTGAAACAGTCTATTCTGACCGTGCGCTGTTTGCCGAAGAAATGGTGGCGCTATTGCAACGTCAGTCTGTGGGCGTAACTCAGGACAAAGACTAATGGCGATTCAAGCTTCAGGACGCTTTCAGCGTATTAAAAAGCCACTAAAAAGTGACATGAATGTGGTGCCGTATATCGATGTCATGCTGGTACTGCTGGTAATCTTTATGGTCACCGCCCCGATGATTACCAGCGGCATCAAGGTTGACTTGCCTCAGGCCAACGGATTACCGATCGATTCCAAGGATACCCCGAGGATTGTCACACTTAAAGAAGATGGTTCATATTATCTAGAATATAAAAATCAGGCGACCGGCCCAGTCACACTAGAAGAATTAACCCGTACGCTTGTTGATGCCCAAACCCAGGCGCAAAATGAAAACAAGGTGCTCAATGTCGTGATCAATGGCCATAATACCCGTCCTTATGGCGATGTGATGGCCTTGATGTCCAGCCTGCAGGATGCTGGCCTTTCTCAAGTCGGTTTACTGACCAAGCCATTAGAATAAAGTATGAAAGACTATAAAAAGCCACCATTTCAGAAAAAAGCCATCGCACTTGGATTTACCTTAGGTATCCATGCAGTGGCTTTGGTGGGCTTACTTTATCTGGGCATGAGTAACCCCCCTGAACCGCCAAAACAGATCAAAACCGTTCTGATCAAGCCAGAGGACCTTAAACCGGTGACTCGCGAAGAAACCGAATTTGAGGAAACTGCACATGAAAATGTCGCAGAAGAAATCACTCAAACGGCAGAACCTAGTATAGAACCTGCTCCTGTCATTCCAACTGCAGCTCCTGCTGTACCTGTGACTCCACCTGCGCCAAAAGTCGATACACAAAAAGCCCAGCAGGAACTGAAAGCGGCAGAGGCAGCCCAAGCCAAGGCTGCGCAGCAAGCAGCTGAAGCAGCAAAACGTGCCGAAGCCGCTGAACAGGCGAAACAGGCAACGGCCAAAGCCAAAGCGGATGCAGCACAAAAATCCAAGGCTGAAGCCGAAGCTGCACGCCAAGCTGAACTGAATGCACAGCGCAAAGCCGATGCTGCACAAAAAGCCAAACTGGAAGCACAGAAAAAAGCCGACCTAGCTGCCAAGCAAAAAGCGGATGCTGCAACAAAAGCCAAAGCAGAGGCTGATGCCAAACGTAAGGCTGAAGCTGCTGCTAAAGCAAAGGCAGATGCGGCAGCAAAAGCCAATAATGATGCAGCGGCGAAACGTAAAGCAGATGCTGATGCGAAAGCTAAAGCCGATGCAGCGGCTAAAGCCAAAGCAGACGCGGCAGCTAAGGCTAAAAATGATGCAGCGGCGAAACGCAAAGCGGATGCTGATGCGAAAGCCAAAGCCAAAGCGGATGCTAAAGCTAAAGCCGACGCTGATGCCAAACGCAAGGCAGATGCCGACGCTAAGGCCAAAGCGGATGCAGACGCCAAGCGCAAAGCAGATGCCGAAGCAAAAGCCAGAGCTGATGCAGATGCCAAAGCTTCAGCCGCGAAACAGGCTGCTGAAGAAGCTGCACAGAAAAAAGCGGAATCTAAACGGATTGCCTCTACTGCGAAGCGCGATTTTACCAATAAAGTTAAACAGGCTTGGAATACACCAGTGGGTTCATCTGGTAAAACTGCCAACGCTCGCGTCACGCTAAGTGATAGTGGTTCTGTCATTTCTGTAGTGGTAAGTGCAAGTGATCCCGATATGAAAGCCAGTGTAGAAGCTGCAGTTCGTGCTGCTGCACCTTATCCAATGCCTTCCGATCCAGATGCACGCCGTGAAGCACGAAGCTTTACTTCAACCTTTACTGCGCAATAAAAACGGAGCCATCACATAAATAATGTTGTGATGGCTTTTATTTTTTAAGCTAAACTTCACTTTAAATTGATTAAATAATATTCACTTTTCACAGTGTCATAACAGTTTGGTCATAAATTCATGGTTTTATTCTATTAAATCCATGCGATGATGTAGGCCAAGCACCTATACAATAAATCCGTTGATTTGAGTAAATAACGAATGATGGAAAAGACTCGCAAACATCTACTCTGCCTCGCAATCATTAGCGCTTTAAGCCCTGTATTGGCAACCCAGTCCTATGCCCAATTGCATCTGGAAATTACCAAGGCACCTGAGGCAGCACCTAAAATTGCCGTTGTACCTTTCAGTCAGGATCAGAGCATTTATCCTATTGTGGAAAATGATCTGAATCGTTCTGGCCGCTTTACCAGTGCTTCAAAAAATCTGCCTGCAACAGCGACATTGAATAATCCGAATGCAGAAGCTTGGGCATCGGCTGGTGTTCCCTATGTGGTCACCGGTTCATCCAAGACCACAGCCGATGGTTCTTTTGAAATCCAGTATCAGCTCTATGATGTCGAAAAAAAACAATATCTATTAAATGAATTGCTGACTGTTCCAGCCTCACGCACCCGTCAGGCAGCGCATATGATCAGTGATGCCATCTATCAGGCATTGACCGGTATTCCGGGTGACTTTAGCGGACGTATTGCCTATGTGCTGCGTAATCCTGCTACGCCGGAACAACGCTATACCTTGCAAATTGCCGATACCGATGGCGAACAGCCAAAGACCATTTTGACCTCGCGTGATCCAATCCTTTCTCCGGCATGGACACCAGATGCCAAAAAAATCGCTTATGTGTCCTTTGAAACCAAACGCCCGGCGATTTATGTACAGGATCTGGCAACAGGTCAACGTGAAAAACTAGCCAGCTTCCGCGGTTTGAATGGCGCGCCGAGCTTCTCTCCAGATGGCAAGAGCATGCTGTTTACTGCTTCTATGCACGGCAATCCGGAAATCTACCAGATGAATCTGGAAACGCGTCAGCTACAACGTATGACCAATGACAGTGCCATTGATACTGAAGCACGTTATTCGCCAGATGGAAAATCTTTTATTTTCACTTCTGACCGTGGTGGTTCTCCACAAATTTACCGCCATGATCTTGAGTCAAGTAGCAATAAACGCCTGACCTTCCGTGGTGCATTCAACGCGCGCGGCACGCTGAGCGCAGATGGTAAAAAACTTGCATTAGTTCATCGTCCAAGCGGCAGTAACTATCGAGTTGCGGTTCAGGACATGACCTCTGGTGTGAACAACATTCTGACACCAACGACGCTAGATGAATCACCAAGCTTCTCGCCAAATGGCCAGATGGTGGTCTATGCCACCCGTGAAGGTGCACGTGGACTCTTGTCGATCATGTCGCTGGATGGCCGTTTCCGTATGAATTTACCAAGTGAAACGGGCGAAGTCCGTGAACCGGCTTGGGCACCCAAATAACATTTTTATATTGATAAACCCTTTACCCCATAATCAAACTTCATGGAGATGAAGATGAACAAAGTAAAATTATTTGCCTTGCCACTTTTAGCAGCAGCTGTTGTCATGACAGGTTGTGCGAGCCGTAAGCCTGCCGCTGAAGTTCAAACGGGTAGTTTAGATACAACTGGTACAACAACTGTGAATACTGCAGGCCTGAGTGAAGATGCAGCACTGAATGCACAAAACATGGCAGGCGCTTCTGCAAAAGGCGTTACTGCAGAAAATAAAGCATTCTTGGCAAAACGCGTAGTGCATTTTGACTATGACAGTACTGAACTCAGCAATGAAGATTTAAATACGCTGCAAGCCCATGCGCAGTTCCTGATGGCCAATGCCAATTCACGTGTAGCACTCACCGGCCATACCGATGAACGCGGTACCCGTGAATACAACATGGCACTTGGCGAGCGTCGTGCCAAAGCTGTAGAAAGCTTCCTGGTGACAACTGGTGTTAATCCTGGCCAACTAGAAGCAGTCAGCTATGGTAAGGAAATGCCAATCAATGCTGGCCATGACGAAAATGCCTGGAAAGAAAACCGCCGTGTAGAAATTAATTATGAAGCGGTACCACCATTGTTGAAATAATTTTCATTCATGATTGTTTCATCGAATAAAAAGCACTCAATCATGAGTGCTTTTTATTTTCTTCAATGAAAGAATCGGTCTACTTTGGAAGCTGATCTTGTTCAGCCGGATGCATCGATTCGATCAGATCATGTTTATTGAATTGTTTGTACTCTGGTTTTGCTTCATAATCCCGCCAGGCTTCTTTCATCTTGTCTTCAGAGATATCATCTAAAGTAATGCCTTCGCTTGGCGTTGGAGTCGCATCAAACTTCAATGTTGTCATATCTGTGCTCCTATTCTCAATTTTCCTTTGTCTTCAACATAGCACTTTCCGCAGGAGTTGCAAGGGCAAAATCGATACAAATAATCCAGTTTAATTTTTCTTTTAGTACGTTCTCATCTAAAATATAGCCGCATATCGTTTTGATCATTTTTTCCCGATTTAAGTTTTGGAGTTTCCCCTATGCCATACCGCACTTTATCCCAGTTTTTACAACAACAAAGCGGGAATCTCACACCTGAACTTGCGCAAGTTATTGAAACAATTGCAAACACTTGTAAAGATATTGATCAATTACTGCAAAAAGGTGCTTTAGCGGGTGTATTGGGAAGTGCACAGCATGAAAACGTTCAAGGCGAAGAGCAAAAGAAACTAGATGTCATTTCTAATGACTATTTGATTGATGCCTTGCAGCAACATCCAAATGTGGGTGGTTTGGCCTCAGAAGAACTAGATGAATTCACCCCTGCACAAGAAAATGGTCAATTTCTGGTATTGTTCGATCCATTAGACGGTTCAAGCAATATCGACATCAATATGTGTGTTGGTACCATTTTCTCGATTCTTCCTGCAAAAAATGCTGTGACTCAGGCAGAAGACTTTATGCAAGCCGGTGTTCATCAGGTAGCTGCAGGTTATGTGCTTTATGGCCCATCGACCATGTTGGCATTAACCGTCGGCGCAGGCGTGGTGTTCTTTACCTATGACCCTGAGACTCAAGAATTCCTGCTGACTTCTGAAGCCATTCAGGTTGCTGCAGATACTAAAGAATATGCGATTAATGCGTCGAATCAGCGTCATTGGGAAGCACCAGTACAGCGTTATATCGATGAATTGTTAGCTGGCAAGACTGGCCCTCGCGAAAAAGACTTCAATATGCGCTGGGTTGCCTGTATGGTGGGCGACATTCACCGTATTCTTTGCCGTAGCGGTATCTTCATGTATCCATACGACCTTAAAGATCCGGCTAAAGCAGGCCGTCTGCGTTTAATGTACGAAGCCAACCCAATGAGCATGCTCATGGAACAGGCTGGCGGTGCATCGACTACAGGTCGTGTGCGTATTCTTGAGATTGAACCGACAGATCTACATCAACGTGTGCCAGTGATCATTGGTTCTAAAAACGAAGTTGATCTTGTGACCAGCTACCACAACTAATTTTTATAGCAGCAGCCGATATTGAATCGGCTGCCGTGGATTATATCTCCCATGCCAACTTTTTTTCTTGATTCAAAAGATAATCCAAAGATTAAACACTTACGTGGTTTAATTGAACAAAATACCTATCGTAAAAAACAGGGTCAAACGGTTTTAGAAGGCACGCATCTGTCTCTCGCCTGGCTACATGAAAACCGTAAGATTGATTCTATTTTCACCACTGAACATGCACTTTCACATCCTGATTTCGAGAAAATTCTCGCAAAATACACAGGTATGGTCTTTGTTCTAAGCGAGTCTTTATACAAAGATTTAAGCACCTTAGGAACATCTTTAGCCTGTTTGGCTGTGGTGACTTTACCAACAGCAAATTATGCATTGGATTTTAAAGCAGACACTTTGATTCTGGAAAATGTACAGGATCCGGGTAATGTAGGCACCCTGCTTCGCTCGGCTGCTGCTGCCGGTATTGAACAGATTGTGTGTACCAAAGGTTCTGCATCGCTCTGGTCTCCACGCGTATTACGTGCCGGTATGGGTGCACATTTCACACTGCAAACCTTTGAAAATATCGCGCTTAAACAAATTCTTGAGCAATTTCAAATCCCTGTTTATGTAACCAGCTCACACCGTGCTGAAAGCCTATATTCAAAAGACTTACGTAAACCTTGCGTGTGGATTCTGGGCAATGAAGGCCAAGGCGTGTCTGATTATGCGATGCAACATGCTGAAGCCGTGAGCATTCCGCAACCTGGGGGTCAGGAATCACTGAATGTCGCCATTGCGGGTTCGATCTGTTTTTTTGAAATGGTACGTCAACGTATCTAATTAGGGATTTAGGTTACAGTGTTTTAATACGACCCTGCCCGTGTATAAAATAGATTAAACTACAAAAATAATAAACTTAATTGTCAACCAAACCAGGATTCCCAACGTTATATGATTATGAACTTGGGAATAATGGTGGGTGTCCAATGACAGGATTTTCCATCTCTATGGATTTAGCACCAAAACAGTTGCAAACACACGATGTAAGTATTCTGAAGAGTACGGCTGAAGCACGTCTGAAGAATTTCATGCAGGATGTGACTGGGCGTGCTTTGGTGATGATGGAAAGTGCGACTCAAGGTCATCATGGTATTGCCATGGATCTGGTTCAGGAAGCTTTCATTTCCTTACACAAATCCTATGCAGAAAAAAGCACTGAAGAATGGTATCCCCTGTTTTATACCATTCTCAACAACAAGTTACAGGACTGGCGCCGTAAAGAGTCACGGCGTGGTCAAATGTTTTCATTTTTCAAAAAAGTCAGTCTTGATGACGACGAAATTGAATTTGATGATGTCGTCGATGAATCAACACCAACGCCACTGGACTTTCTCGATCAGGCAGTTACTGCTGAAGAAATCCAGGAAGCGATTGCAAAATTGCCTGTGCGTCAGCAGCAGGCATTTATGCTCAGAGCCTGGGAAGGATTTGATACGCATACCACCGCACAAATTATGAACTGCACAGAAGGCAGTGTAAAAACCCATTATCACCGTGCTATCCAAGGTTTACGCGCCTCCTTAGCACATTTAAATCCATATCTGGGAGGGTCATCCGAATGAATCAAGATGATTTCTTAAAACAAGTAACTTCCAAACTTGATGGACTGGCACAACAACATAAAGACAAACCTGTTGTCATGCACCATGTTCTTGAAGAAATTCAGGATTCAAAACATTCACGCTTTGCATTTCTAAAAATGTCTGGCTTTGCTTTGGCAGCTGCGATTGCAGGCGTTGTGGTATTACCGAATCTTTCGGACCATAACGAGCCGCAAACTCAAATGGTGTCAGTCCCAAAACTGTCTCCGCAAATGCTTGAAGATTTAGAAATGTTAATGGTTTTAGGTGAGGACAAAGTTCCACATGGCAGCTAAAAAATTGGTGATTGCTTTTTGTGCGTTCAGTTTTCTGCAAACCAGCTTTGCAGGATTTGAACGTTTTTGGCTATTTTCCAAGGATGCGAATACCCAAGTAACTGATACTTGGGATAGTCTTTCTGATTCTGAACAATTGGCACTGATTAAACGTTACCAATCTCTAAAAGAAATCCCCGAACAACAACGTGTTAGCTTACAGCAGCGTATGGACTGGTTTACTCAACTCCCTAATGCGGAAAAACAAAGAATGCGTGAGACTTGGCAAATGATGAGCAGTCAGGAACGCAAAGAACTGGGCGCACGTATGCAAAAAGCGTCTCCTGAGCAACGCCTTGCCATTCGCGAAGAATACATTCTCAAATATCAGCAAGTGACTCAGCAGCCTAACTCGCATTAAAAACTTAATATAAAAAAGCCTCCATATGGAGGCTTTTTTGATGTTTCAATCATATTTTATTTTCTTAAGCGTCGATAAGCTGCAAGCCCTAATAATCCTAGTAGCCCCCACATTCCAATTGCCCCACCACCACTTGAGGACGTATTCGTATTTTTAACTGTATTACGTAACAAGATTGTCGCTTTTTCTGACATTTTTTCATCAGCATCAAAAATCGCATAATCCATGCTGTAATTTGCCTGGCTTAAATTATTTTTTACACTAAATGTCAGCTGTCCACCATAACAGGTCTGATTTTGGTAGGTATCAGGACAGGCTCCTTGTCGCTCTGCCTTCAGTGAAACTCCCGCAGGCAGCTTAACAATATGAATCGGGATCTCTTTTCCATCTTTATCTTGATAAAAAGCCGACTTTCCTGATGGTAGAGGCCCATCCCCATCATCACTATCATTTTCAAGCGGATTTACCATCACTGTAAGATTATTCTCTGGACTAAGCCGATATTCATCATCTTTTGCAATCGGTGCAATGTTGTTAAAAGCTGCTCTTAAGAGGCCAGCACTGCTTACACCTGTAGCCTGGTCTTTAAGTGTATAACTACAGAACTCCATATCAACCGAACTGGTCTGCTTACCATCAGTGCGATACATCATGATCCGGTTTAAATCAGGTTTCCACTCACATTTAAGATTTGGATCATTGGGATTTCCTTCCACAGTGGTCGAATTACCAGTACCAATTAACTTACCAACACCTAAAGTTTTTACACTGACCTCATAATTTTCTGAATTTAAGGCTTTAATTTGAATCTTATCATTGGTTAGAGTTTCTTGAGGCATAGCCAAGATAAAAGGATTAATATAGATTGCACGATATTTCTGATATTGCTTGGTATATTTAAGCAAATCCTGATAACTTTTCAATTCTTCCTTTAAACCAGGAAGCTCATTTTCTGGAGTATTTTTATCAGCAATGATTTCTTCGAGATCATCTATATTCTCCTGATAAAAGTCATTGAGTTCTACCAAACTCTTATTTTGCAAGTCCGTAATATCGGCTGCAGTCAAACGTCGGATTTCAACTGAGCCGATCTCACAAGTATTTTTTGCACTTGGATCAAATGTTAATGTGGATCCAATCACACGATCAATACCACGCTGGTCTTGTTCAATACAGCCACTCACTCCGATATCTACCAAATCCGTTGCGGTCTGATTATCACGCGGGTAATATAGCCCTAAATAGCGATTATCAATAGCAGGCTCAATATAATTTGTTAATAAACTGCTGATTATATTGTTAGAGACATCAAGATTATTTGAAGTAGTATCTTCGTCTAATTCTGGCAATACGCAACGTGATGGCCCAGTCGTTTGAATTGCATTTCGAATTGTAGAAAATTCAACACGTTGTGCCTTGGTCGGATTCCCCTGATTTAAGGCATATTCACAAGACAGGCCTTGGTTAAAGGCTAAAACATTGAAATTAAAATATCTAAAACCGGTATTGTCATAAAATAAAGTAGATTGGGCTGTATTTTCAACAATAGTATTACTTAATGCAGTTAAACTAGAGAATTTACTGAGCGGACGATTAACTTCATTCGTCATACGCACAATATGTCCTGTGGTACTGGCAGTATTCTTCGCAATAGTAGAGTTAACAATTTCTACTGTGGCATAGCCACAAAAATCAATAATACTGTTAGCAGTGTCTGAACCATTTTTAACAATACTACTGGAATTAATTTTCACATTGGTTTGAGTTGTACCTAAATTTCCCTGACAGTCCATTGCCAAAACACTACCATATGAACTCGCCTGATTTTTTTGAATTAAAGAATCCTGAATAACAATATTCCTTTCCGTATTCATTGCTACACTATAAATCGCCCCACCTTCTGCAGCAGCTCGGGAATTTACTATTTCACTGGTATTAATACTTAAAGGCCCTGCTACATAAAAAGTACCGCCATTACCTTTATCCAAGGTATTTATTGCTGCATAGCCATCCTTTAAGATCAGATGATGAATTTCCAGACTGGATTGGCTGGCCATACTATTAAATAATCTGGTTTTCCCCTGGCCTGAAATAGTACTTTTTAAAGCCTCCCGGGTTGGATATAACAGCGTAATCGGACTACGACTAGCATAGTTAAGCGGAGTTTTCCCATAAATTTTGAGCGCTGACTCTACGATCAGCTCTTTATCTAATTTGTACTCGCCTGCTTCAAGCTGAATCACATCTGCAGCTGAACCATCCAATCGAAGCGTACGTCCTACATTACATCCGCCATAAGATTTATCCAGTTTTGCAGTTTTAATGGCTTCTCGCAAAGAACAGGCATTATTATTCTCGCCATCTTCATCAGCAAAAGTAGTTACATATATCGTTTTATCTTCGGCTGCCATCAAACTCATGGCAGATAAAATCATGGCCGCAAGCAGTCCTTTTTTATAATTTTTCATGATTTTTCCTTAATCTTTTAATCCACGGCGTAAACCTATTAATCCGAGTAAAATCAGTAGCCCACCACCACCCCATGAGCCGCCTGAAGTTTTGACTGCTTTGTCTTCCATTTCATTTTTTGGCTCCTGAACAATTTGAGTAGTAATAGTCAAATAAGGTTTACTTTTATTAAACCGTGTCGATGAGGTCACCACTTGTAGTTCGAAAATATCTGCTCCATGCCAGGTAGAATCCGGGGTATAAACGACATTGCCATGAATATCGATGATTGTTTTACCCTTGGAAGCTGTTTTGGTTTGTACCACTTTCAAACAGCCATCTTGCCAAGGCTCCCCCGTCGGATTCTGACCAACAATGGCATTACACTGTTCTTTTGGAATTAAATCACTATCTCCCAGATAAGATTCAATTGAAAACTTGGCAATTTCACCCTTTAACAGATCTTGTCCCACCAGACTGCCTGAGATTGGTATCGTGATTTCAACAGCACCACGATCACAAAACAGATTATCCATCAAACGGTTGATCCCGCGCTGATCTGCCGCCTCACATGCTACTGTTGGATTTGCCAGATTCAATCCTGTGCCTCTATTCACAATCGGCGATTCATTCACAAGGATATAGTTCAACAAAATTCGTGGACGCATATAACCGAGAAATTGTCCTTTAGGAACGCTGTATGGACAAAGTATGGCATTATTATTTTCTTCTAGGGTCTGACAAGCACCTTCACTTTTATCTGAGGATTCAGCAAAAAGTCGTGTACCACTCCAGAATTGGTTCGGTGCGACGGAATCCCCTACACCACACGAGGCTGTCAGTAGATTATTTTGCGACACAGACTTGTCACCAGTGATAATTTGGCAATCCTGTGTACCATTTCTTAAAATAATACTATTCGCTACATAGGCTCTTCCATACGGCGCATGGATGCGTAAAGCAGTATTTTCATTATCAACTATGGTGAGATTATTCAATCCCATCCCATCCAGGACATTAATGAGTACACCCTTATTTTTTAGTATCGTACTACTTAATATCTCCCCACTAATACCTTGATCTTTACTGGAGTCAGCAAACTGTCCCGCGCTATAAATATTGGTCGCGGAATTATCCAGTGTCTGATTATTTTTAAGTACACTTTGATAAATGAGGAAAGCAGGTAGCTCGCTATACAGGATCCCGCCTCGTTGGGCTTTATTATTTTCGATCAGACTATTTTTAATTTGTGCACGGCTTGTTAAGTTCTGACCAAACTTGCCAGCATTATAAATTGCCCCACCCAAGTTGGCAGCAGCATTAAATAGACGGTTATATTCTAGAATTAGCTGACCTTTATTATAAATTAGGCCACCTTGTTCAGCACAACTGGTTTTACCACAGCCTTCAAGATCCAGTTCTTTCAAATTTAACTGAACCAATGTATCTGTACTGTTAATCCGGAAAAGGTTATCAGTACCTTTCATTTGAATATGAGCATTATGCAAGCCTAATGCTTTTTCATCCGTACTGAATTCGCCATCACTTTCTGCGACCGCACGGATGGTAAGAGATTTTTTAATCGCGATATGCTGGTTCAACACATAAGTATTTTTTTCTTTTAAAATAATGGTACTGGATGAGTTCTCCCCACCACACCCCATAAAACCTGATTTAGCTAAGCCACGGTTAACATACTCAACAGCTTCTCGAAGTGAACATTCCTTGTCATCTTTTTCAATATCTTCTGTAGTGGTTACAATAATATCTGCACTATACGACTGCCCCGCTATACATAGCAAAGCTATGCCTATGCTCTTCTTGAGCATAACCTTCTCCTTAATTTTTATTTCTTTCTTTTTCTTCTAAAGTTGCAGAATCCTTGCAACAGCGAATTATTTTGCCTTACTGTGTCATAGACTGAGTAATTACTCAAGAATTTTTATATTTTACCGATATTCGTCAATCAAGGCATATATCTGCCGCAGATTAGCATTGCTGACTTTCAATTTTTCCCCTTTAAGCAATTGAATAATCTGCTCTAATCTTTGAAGCAGCACTGAAGTTTGATGTGGCCCATGGCTTAGTAAATAGTCAAAGATTTGAGGGTCTAAATGGATCCCACGACGATCGAGTACCGAGGAAACCAGCGCATAGCGATCAGCATACAAACTGCCACTCGGAACACGGGTACTGACCGCCTGCGTGAGACGGGATTGTAAATCTGGCAATTCGAGTTTGAGTTCGATAGGTGCAAAACGTGACGAAAACACCAACTGCCCACCACCTTCATTATTATAATTAATCAAGTGAAATACTGCGCGTTGCCAATGGGGTACGCCACTAATCGCTTCGATATCATCAAGTGCTACCAGATCAAAACGATCTAGAGAAGTAATCGCCTCAGTCGGTGCATCTAAAAGCTCAAGCAAAGATACCTGAATTGCAGATTTACCTACTTCCAGATAAGAGTCACAGATGGCAGACAACAAATGACTTTTACCTGTACCGGCTCCCCCATAGACATAAAATTGGTTGATGAGGCCTGCATGTAATTGACGGACAGCATCAATGACATGCCCCCAACCCGGCCCTGAAAAATCACTGATTCGGGCATCGAGCTGAGGTTCTATATCTAACTGCAATTGACGCATACGATTTTTTGGCCTTATGAGTCTTTACGATGTGGATCGTGAATTTTACTTGAGTTCTCCTCTGCTTGCAGCGGTTTTTTCTGTGGCTTTTTCATTTCAATATCAACATCTAAGTCTGCTGTTTCAATATTGATTGAACCGGTAGATGCATCTTGTATGATAACAGCCCGATCACCATAAAATGGCGTATGTTCATAATACTCACGGATATGCCGCAGCAGTACCACAATCACGGCTGCCACCGGTAAGGCAATCAGCATGCCCAAGAAACCGGCCAGTTGTGCACCTGCCAGAACTGCAAACACTACAGCTACAGGAGAAAGACCGATTTTATCACCTAGCAAGAACGGTTGCAGAATATAGCCTTCGACGGCCTGCCCGACCATAAAGACAATCCCGACCAATACCAGTTGCCACCAGTCGATTCCAAATTGGAAAAAGGTTGCAATGACTGCGGCAATAATTCCAACCGCAAAACCAAGATACGGAATGATACTGCACAATCCGGCAATCATCCCGATGATCAAGCCAATCTCTAGGCCAATCAGTTGCAGTCCCACTGCATAGACTACGCCCAGCAGAACCATGACTAGGAACTGACCTTTGACAAAGGCACCTAACACACTATGACATTCACTCACAATAGTTAAGGTTGTTTTTTCATAAGGACGGGGAATTAGACGGCGTAAGCTGTCTAACATACGATCCCAATCCAGCAAGAAATAAAAGGCAATAATCGGAATCAGGACAATCGTGCCACCAATCTGGATAAAGTTCAGACCAGATTGTGCCAGTTTCAGCAGCATTGCCTGAATACTGTCAGCACTATAATTGGTCTGGACATAGTCCATTACTACTGAGGAAATCTGGTCAGTATCGATCTCCATCGGAACCAGATTAAAGCTATCGGAAAGCCAAGGTAGGAACGTGTAATTGATCCAGTGAATCCCGGCCGGAATGCTATCACGCGCATACATCAGCTGCTGCCAGACTAGTGGCACCAGATACCACATCACCAATGTAACCACGATCCCAATCCCGATAAATACGATACTGATCGAGAGCCATCGAGCCAGCCCAATGCGGTGCAAAACATTAACCAAGGGGCTAAATAAATAAGCAATTAGAAAAGCTGCAACAAAAGGAACTACAACTGGTTTAAGCAGATATAAAACCCAAAGTATCAATGCTATACCAGCAAGTATAAGAATGCGCCGTAAAGTACGATCGACCATAGAATCTTGCCTTTTCTCTATTAATCATTCTAAAAATTAAAATATTTTAATAAAGATAGCATTTTAGGCCACAAATACCATAAGAGTTTTACATATTCAGGTTATAATCGCACCCGCGAATGCGGAGACTTCATTATGAGCAACTCAACTTCTACCCCAAACACTGGTTTAAGCTACAAAGATGCAGGTGTCGACATTGAGGCGGGCGACGCGTTAGTCGATCGTATCAAATCTGTCGCTAAGCGTACCTCACGTCCCGAAGTTATGGGCGGTCTAGGTGGCTTTGGTGCACTTTGTAAAATTCCTAAAGGTTATGAAGAACCTGTTCTCGTATCTGGCACAGATGGTGTTGGTACAAAATTACGTCTGGCACTGAATTTGAACCGTCATGACACAATTGGTCAAGACCTGGTTGCAATGTGCGTGAATGACCTTCTTGTCTGTGGTGCTGAGCCACTGTTCTTCCTTGATTATTATGCAACTGGTCACTTAAATGTTGATGTTGCTGCAAATGTAGTCACTGGTATTGGCGCTGGTTGTGAACTTGCTGGCTGTGCATTAGTTGGCGGTGAAACTGCTGAAATGCCAGGCATGTATGAAGGCGAAGATTACGATCTTGCAGGTTTCTGTGTCGGTGTTGTTGAGCAAAGCAAAATTATTGATGGCTCTAAAGTCAAAGCGGGTGACGTTTTAATTGGTGTAGCTTCTTCAGGTGCGCACTCAAACGGCTACTCACTGCTTCGTAAAATCCTGGACGTGAAAAACGTTGACCTGAATCAAATCGTGGATGGTCGCCCACTTGCAGATGCTGCAATGGAACCAACACGTATTTATGTCAAACCAATTCTTGAACTGTTAAAACACGTTGATGTGCATGCGATGGCACACATCACGGGTGGTGGTTTACCAGGTAACTTGCCGCGCGTACTTCCAAACGGTGCTCAAGCGCTTGTGAATGAATCTTCTTGGGAGTGGCCTGAGCTATTCAAGCTTCTACAACGTGAAGGCGGCGTAGAACAATTTGAAATGTATCGTACTTTCAACTGTGGCGTTGGTATGGTGCTGGTCGTTGATGCAGCTGATGCAGACAAAACTGTTGAATTACTCAACCAGCTTGGCGAAAAAGCATGGGCAATGGGTCAGATTCAAGACAATGCTGAATCGGTTGCAGGTGCAGACGAAAAAATTCGTGTGATCTTCGCGTAATTTCGCATGATTAAAATTGCTGTACTTGTTTCAGGTAGTGGATCAAATCTGCAAGCCTTGATTGATGCCAATCTTTCAGGCCAAATTGTAGGCGTGATTTCCAACAAACCTGAAGCCTTTGCTTTAACACGTGCACAGCACGCAGGGATTCAGACTGCAATTATTGAACACAAGCAATATCCGAATCGTGAAGCTTTTGATGATGTGATGCATCAACAGTTACTCGATTGGGATGTAGATCTGGTGGTGCTTGCCGGCTTTATGCGAATTTTAAGTGAAAAATTTGTGAAAGCCTGGGAAGGCAAAATGTTGAACATTCATCCTTCCCTATTGCCTTATTATAAAGGTATGCATACGCATCAGCGTGTACTCAATACCGGTGATGTTCTGCACGGCTGTACGGTGCATTATGTTACGGCTGAGCTGGATGCAGGGCAAGCGCTTGCTCAAGGTGTTCTCAAGGTTTCTCACCACGATACGGTAGAAAGTTTGGCAACACGTGTGCATAGCCTCGAGCATGTAATCTATCCACAAGTCGTAGAATGGATTTGTAGCGGTACGATTCAACATACTGAAGACGGTGTGCTGTATCGAAATGAGAAAATGCAAGCGCCTGTTCAATTCTGCAAGTTCTAAAAAAATTTAGATATAAAAAAACGCATCCTCGGATGCGTTTTTTATTTTCAAAATATTCAACAACTTAGGTAGACTGCTGGTGAATCAATTGCCTTACCAAGCCAGCTACTTGATCGGGTTGTTCCAATGGGAACATATGCCCGCCATCCACTACGGTAAAAGGAATACCAAACTTCTTTTGCACTTGTTGCGGGAACTTACGGGCCAGAAATGGGCCTTTCTCGGCAACGACCAGATGCACAGGAATTTTTGGTTTTGCCTGAGGCAACCACCACAGTGACGGATTGGTTCTAAAGACTGCGACCTCATCCCTTTTAGGGATAGTGAGTTCTACTCCACCCCGGATGGGATCCTCCTGCAAGGCATAATCAATATAAGCCTGGAAACAATCTGCATCAAAATCCTGATAAAAACCTTTAGGGCGCAGCAATTCAGCGGCTTGTTCCCGTGAAACCCAATGATCTCGACGGCGTTTCGACAAACCTGCCGGAGACATTTTATCCAATGCTTTTAAACGAAAAGTCTTGGCGATATGCAAGGCAAAGGCTTCTTTGCCCATAATCATTGGCGGGTCCAGCATGATCATTTGTGAAAACAGTTCCGGGCGCTGTAAAGCCGCCTGCAGAGTTAACACGGATCCCAAAGAATGGCCCAGACCAATCACGGGTCGCCCATGTGACTGACGCACAATACTGTCAATCACTTGCTGGGTCAGGCTTTTCCAATGGTTATCAACCGGATAACGCTTATCCGGCCCTAAAAGCGGCACATAGATAATATCGTAATCATCTTGCAATCCATCAAACAGCTTTTGATAGACTTTGGATGGCACGCCATTGGCGTGCGCGAAATGAATCAGTGGTTTCATTGCAGTGTCGTACTGTTTTCTGACTGAAGCTTCTGTGCAACCGAAGAAGCAATTCCATCCCCAATGGATGATCCCATACGGCCCAAGACTGATTCAAATGGACTATATTCAATGGTGTAATTGAACGCTTTTTCAGTTTTCAATTCACGTTTCAAGGTATTTAAGCTACCGATACGATCCGCAATCCCTAATTTCACTGCCTGATCCCCCGTCCAGAATAAACCAGAGAAAATCGCAGGATCATTGGATTTCAATTTATTGCCACGCCCCTGTTTTACGGCATTAATAAAATGACCATGCACATTATCCAGAACACCTTGTACATGGGCTTTTTGTGCAGGATCGACTGGTTGAGTCATCGACAGCAGGGCTTTATTTTCACCTGAAGTCATGGTGCGGTCTTCAACCCCAAGCTTTTGCAGCAAATTAGTCACACCATAATTCGGCATGATCACACCGATAGAACCGACTAAACTGGAAGGATTGACAATAATTTCATCCGCAGCAGAGGCAATATAATAGGCCCCTGAAGCACCGGTATCACCAATTACAGCATAGAGTTTTTTCTGAGGATGCTGCTTTTTCAGATACTGGATTTCCTGCCAGATCTCATCAGACTGCACTGGTGAACCACCCGGCGAGTTAATATTCATTACTACCGCTTTACTTTGTTTATTTTCAAAGGCTTTTTTCAGTGATTTAATCGTATTGTTACTATTCACACTTTGCTTGTCGGCTGCAATCGTACCCACAATATCCACGACTGCGATATGCGAACCCGCAGCAGCGCTAGCATCTGAAGAAACTGAACTACAGCTTTTGCCTAATGCCAAAATGACAACAAGCAGATAAGCAAAAGTCAGAAATTTAAAGAAAATTCCCCAACGGCGTGCACGGCGCTGTTCTTCAACAGAAGCTAAAACTGCTTTTTCCAGCAGTTTCCATTCCGGACCAGTCGGTTGAACTGGTTGTTGCGTATTTTGTATTTGATTTTCAGGTTTTGGTGGCCAATCGGACATAAATAATCCAATAAATTGATTTATATTGAGCCCATTATATACACTGAATCGGGTAATTCTGTCTAAACAAAACGTTTTCGCCTATAATAAATTTTGTTCTCTTTTTTTGTACTTATATTAAATCAATGACCAAACAGGACTCACGGAATTCAGCTTACGGTTTACTCAAATACATTAGCCGCCAACCGCTTCCGGTTTCTCGATGGATGGCCCGTCTTCTGGCCTTTATTGTGAACAGTTTCAAAGTCACCAAAACTTCGGAAATTATTCGCCTCAATCTCGAGATCAGCCTTTCTGAACTGTCCAATGACGAACGTGAACGTATTAACCGTGCGGCGGTTCGCAATGAATTAATGTCATATTTCGAGTTTTTTACCATTTGGGGTTCAAGTAATCAGAAAAATATCAAACGGGTGCATCGCGTCATTGGCGAAGATCTACTGCATGATGCACTGGCACAAAATAAAGGCCTAGTGTTAATCGTGCCACATTTTGGTACCTGGGAAATTATGAATGCCTATATTGCCCAGTTCACCTCAATGACCATTATGTATAAACCGGTGAAAAATCAGGCAGCGGATCAGTTTGTACGGGCTGCGCGTAGCCGCGAACAGGCACATCTGGTGCCGACCGATGAATCTGGCGTCCGTCAGATTTTTAAGGCCTTAAAACAAGGTGGCACCACCGTGATCTTGCCAGACCATACCCCAAATGTCGGTGGTGAATATATTCCTTATTTTGGAGTGCCTTTGGCCACCAGCAATTTAAGTGCCAAGCTGATTCAAAAGACCAAAGCCCGCGCCCTGTTTTTATATGCTCTACGTAATACTGCAGATGGATTCGATATCTTTATCGAAACGGTTGATGAAAAAATTTATAGTGGCAATGCCAATCAAGGTACGCAAGTCATTATCAACAGTATTGAAAATTTAATTCGCCGCCATCCGGAACATTATCACTGGAGTTATAAACGCTTTAATGCGCATCAAGATTTAGGAAATCTCTATAAACTTGAACATGAACAAGCCTTGGACAAAGTAAATGCGTTGAGAACACAAGACGCCTATGAAGTTTTGCCGATGCTGGAATCAGTGACTTAAAGGCTGACGATACAACCACCGCCATTCATGTCGTTCGGCAGAAAGCACCAGTTCTGAGCCTTGTTGCTGGAAGTGTACACTCCCCTGTTCTGCCGTGGTCAATAAGGGAATATTAAGAGCTTTTAACCGTTGCTGCGTCAGTTGGCTCGGGTGGCCATAGCGATTAAATTTCCCAGCCGAGGCAATCGCCAATTTAGGTCGCAAAACTTCTAAAAATTGATAGGCTGAACTGTGCTGACTGCCATGATGGCCGAGTACCAGCACATCGACTTTAAGTTCCGGATAATTTTGGAGTAACTGATATTCAGTTTCCCAACCCGCATCCCCCATCAGTAAAAATTTTTGATACGGTCCGGCATTTTTAACTTGCAGATATATCACACAAGATCGGTCGTTTTTATTGAAGTTTGGCATATTTAACTGCTGCTGCCGAGGTGCCAGAATTTTAAAGTTAATCTCTTCAGACCATTGCCATTGCTGTCCTTCATAACAAAACTGAAAGCTTGAAGAAGTAGCGGTTTCAGGCATCTGATTGGATGACACTTGCTTGATGTTTAATTGATCTTTAATGCTGAAATAAGCACCGCTATGATCCTGATCCAGATGAGTCAAAATTAGTCGATCCAGTTCTCCAACACCTTGCACAGATAGAAACGGCATAATCACTTGCCGGCCAATACTGAATTTTTCTTCATTATAATAACCACCCATGTCAATCATCATGCTGTGTTGCCCGTCACGAATGAAGATGGCCTGTCCCTGCCCGACATCCAGAACAGACAGCTGAAATGCATGCTGATTAAGTTGAGGAATGCACAGCGGTACACAGGCAATTGCTGTCCAGCTTTTGGGCACTAAGCCACGCGGCAAAAAGACAATTAACAAGCCCAAAATACATAGAGCAATCATCCAGACATTCATGGCTACCGGAATCAGTTGTGGCGCAAACAGCCGATCAAGCAGATTCAGAAATGCCAGCAGCATATGAATAAAAATATCATTGAGCTGAAACAGCAGACTCGAAAGTGGTTCAGAGATGAAAAATAATAAAGCCGCCAGAATATCTACGGGAACTATCAGCAGGCCAATCCACGGGATAGCCACCAGGTTGCTTAGCGGGGTAATCCAAGCCACCTGCTTAAAAAACAACATCATTAAGGGAAACAGGGCCAGAAAGATTTTCCACTGCGACTCCATCAAAACTTTTATTGCAAAATACAGTCGTTGTAATGCTGTTTGTACTGTTTGATGCGGTTGCTGCTGAATGGTTTGATAGATCCGCAGCAAGACAAAACAGGCCCCATAAGACAGCCAGAATGCGGCCGACAAAATGCTAAAAGGATCAAAGAGCAACAATAAGGCAGCACTTAAAATCAGCAGTTTTAATGGCTGCATACTTTGCCTGAGCAGCAGCGTAAAAGTCACAATCACACAAATCAGTAAAGTGCGTAACGCCGGAATTTCAAAACCGACAAAGGCACAATACAGCAATACACATAACAAAAAAGGCAGACTCAAAAAATACTGCCTTGGCCATTTCAGATAAATCTGCGGTACGTACCTTGAAATCAGATATTGCAACGCTCCACAAACGATAAAGGCAAAGATCAGGACATGCGGTCCGGAAATCGCCAGTAAATGACTCATGCCAAAACGCTGGAATTGCTGTTCCGTCGCTTGATCCAAGAGACTTTCATCACCACTTAATAGAGCCAGTAACAAGCCTTTCTGCTGTACTGGTTGTGTGGCCACAAACTCTCTTAAGGTCAGTCGCTGCTGTTCTACCCAAAGCAAAAATCGCTGATTCAAATTTTTCTGCTGACGTAGATATTTAGCATGACCTAGTGCATAGAGTTGTTGCGGTTGCAACTCTTGGATATGTTTAATCCTAAACCCGGCCATAACATTTTGCTGCAAGGCCCATTTTTCTGCATCAAAAGCACCCGGTGTCGCATAACTATGGTTAGGTCGAATCTGGCCTTGTAATAAATAATAGTGTCCCAGTTCAAGAGTCTGCTGTTTGGTTACATCATTTCCTAAACTGGATATGACAGGATCTGAAACTGGCAGAAAACCCATCCACTTAACTGTAGTGCCATCAGGGTTAAGCACATGCAGGGCTTGCTGGATATTCTGATCGCCCAGTTTATTCAGCTCTTTGATATAGACCACGATTTCTTTTTCAGATACCTCGTGTTCTCGCTTGGATAAACGTTCAGCCAGTTGCAGATTGGCATAAGCATGACCTAAAAATAGTCCCAAAAGCAGGCTTGATCCAGTGATCAACAGGCTTCTCAGTGGTGTATTCAAGATGAGCTTTAATTTATGGCAACACAGATACCACAACAGCGCAACGATCAAAACTGCCGTTCCGCTCAGTTGAACAGACAGGAAACTTTTCCCCATACACGCAAGGCCTAAAATCCAGCCAATACATAGCCACTGCAACATTGAATCTTATTCTATCTTGTTATTATTTTGCCCAATAATAAAGCCCACCGGAGTGAGCTTCAATCAAATGCGAATATTCTCGTTATTTATGGTTCAATCCAGAGACCATCCTGCATATGTAAAATCCGATCTGCTGCATGGGCTAGCTGTTCATCATGCGTCACAATCAGCATCGCCATATTGAACTCACGTTGCAATTCGGTCAGCAGTTCAAAAATCTTTGCTGCAGTCTTGCGGTCTAGATTTCCGGTCGGTTCATCGGCCATCATCAGTTTAGGTTTACCGACCACTGCACGCGCCAAAGCTACACGCTGACGCTCACCTCCGGATAATTCACCCGGCTTGTGAGTCAGACGATGCGAAAGACCAACACGTTCCAGCAAATATTCGGCCTGCTGTTTGGCTTCCTTAAACTTCATGTTGTCGCGTAACATCAGCGGCATGGCCACATTTTCCAGTGCCGTAAATTCTGGCAACAGGTGATGAAACTGATAAACAAAGCCCAAATGCTCATTCCGCACATAACCGCGTTCTGCTTCAGACAAGGTATCAAAACGGCGGCCATTCACCATGACCTGACCTGACGTCGGGCGATCCAATCCACCCAAAACATGTAATAAGGTACTTTTGCCTGAACCACTTGAACCTACAATCGAAACAAACTCACCTGCTTTTACCTGTAGCGACAAGCCGCGAATCACATCGACAGTGGCCTTGCCATCGGTAAAGGATTTGTGAATATTCTGGGCATCTAAAATCAGATTACTCATAACGCAAAGCCTCTGCCGGTTGAATTTTTGCTGCACGTAAAGCCGGATAAATTGTCGCGACAAAACTGAGTGCCAGTGACAAGCCTACAATCACCAAGACATCCTGCCAGCGCAGATACGAAGGTAAGTAGTTAATAAAATAGGCATCAAACATATTCAGGCCTAAAGTATTGTTGAGCCAGCCAATAAAGCTACTGATACTGGTTGCCGCAATAATCCCGAGGATGGCCCCTGCACAAGTTCCAATCACCCCAATCACGGTACCTTGCACCATAAAGATTTTGGTAATGGTGGCAGGTGAAGCCCCCAAAGTCCTTAAAATGGCAATGTCCGATTTTTTATCCGTCACCACCATCACCAGTGAAGACACAATATTAAATGCCGCGACTAGAACGATCAGGAATAAAAGCAGGCTGACCATGGCTTTTTCCATCTGAATCGCGCTGAACAGATTACCATGGGTATAAGTCCAGTCCGAAGCATAGAAATTCCCCGGCAAATCACGCACAATTTCCTGAGACACTTGTGGTGCCAGGAAAATATCATCCAGCTTCATACGCACACCCTGCGCACCATCCGGTAGACGCAGCAAGGTCGAGGCATCATTTAAAGCGATATAACCCATCATCGAGTCAACTTCAGCACCAATACTGAAGATTCCCACCACTTTAAAACGCTTGAAACGCGGGACGACACCAGCTGGTGATGGGGTGGCTTCTGGCAAAACCAGAGTAATATTGTCATTTAAACCCACACCCATGGCATCGGTCATTTGCTTGCCCAAAACAATACCAAATTCACCTTTTTTCAGGCTGTCGATACTGCCCTCAACCATATGGTTTTGTATAATTGAAACTTTTTTCTCATACTCGGGTTCAATCCCGCTGACCATAATGCCGGCGACCTGACCCTGTGCGGTCAGCATGCCTTGTAATTGAGTAAAAGGTGCGACTCCCTGAACATGCTCATGCCCTTCAATTTGCTTTGCAAGTTCTGGCCAATTTGTTAAAATTTGTGTTGAGGAAACAGTCGCTTGAGGTATCATTCCTAAGACACGATTCTTTAACTCTCGGTCAAAACCATTCATCACAGACAACACTGTAATGAGGACTGCCACACCGAGTGTGAGGCCGATCATTGAGACCAACGCGATAAAAGAAATGAAGTGGTTACTACGCCGTGCGCGAGTATATTTCAACCCTATATACAGCGAGATTGGTTTGAACATAACCATCTAGTCCGAGGTAATAAATTATGGAAAATGTACAGCATCCAAACGGATTTACGGAAAGACGCGTCATGTCTCGAATCGATGCTGCCTTACGAATTAATTATCAGATTATTTCCGATGATGTTGCCTTGAATGATCCTTACGATCCTAACTTCGTCTTGCCCCGCTATTTTCTACTACTTGCAGAACTAGATCAATTTGATCATGCGGTTAACTACGAATTAGAACAATTATCTGAAAAAGATCAACAAATTGCTCGAATCTTATCCTTATTTAATCAAAAGTTAAACCTTATTACCGGTTCTTTGTATGACGCAATTGTACAAAGCATGTTACCTGTGCCAGAGCAAGTGAACTTTTCAGAAACCGGTTTTAGTTTCTTTAATGAGCGCCCTATCGCTGAAGGCACCTATCTGCACGTGACTTTGAGTCATCCGGAAAATTTCTTCCATATTGCAGCAACCGCTCAGGTGGCCTACAGTCGCGAAGAAGAAAATGGCAAATATCGGACTGGTGCATATTTTATTACCATGCATCCCCAAGACCGTGTCAAACTGGGTGAATGCGTCAAGGCTCACTTTGTTTAAATTACTGCTTTAGTCAGTGCTGCTGGGTGATGAAAGGCGAGCGTTATAGCTCGCTTTAATTTCTCTGGAAAAATATAACAACAAACCAGCCAGTAAGATAACGACACCGAAGACAGCCCCACCCGATAATTTTTCATCATTCAGAATCACCCCGACAAATAAGGCCAGCATCGGCGTCAATACGGTGGTCAATGACAAAGTGGTCGCCTTGATTTTCTGCACCAGTTTAAAATAACAGAACATCGCAATCAGGGAAGCCATGATTACAGCATAACTGAGTCCAATCAGCGATTTTGCCTGTGGGATCTGGGTTGGTGCAAATTGCCAGATAAATGGCAACATGGTACAGGCCATGACCGCTGAAACAGCAATAGAACCGGCCGCTTGTGCCATAGGTTCGAGAGGTGCATTAACTTTTTTCACCCAGAACATCGAAACACAGTAAATAAAAACACTGAGCAACATCAGGCCTATGCCAATCGGCTGAATATGCTGATCTTTGCCACCGACACAGATAATGCCCAGACCCAGCAAGGCAATCGCCATACCACCCCACTGCGAAGGATAGAGCTTAAGCTGAAATACAAAACGGCCAATTAAACCGGTAATAATCGGCGCCAGTCCGAACATCAGGGCAATAATGCCTGAACTCAGATAATCCGTGGCCAGATAAGTGAAAATCTGTGAGCCGATAAAACTGCATGCGCCAGCCAGGTAACTGTGCATGGATAATTTATCTAAGGGAAAACGGGTTTTAAATAGCCACAACAAGGCAAATGCAAAAGGCAAAGCCAGAAAGAAGCGCAATGCCAGGGCCCAGAGCGGATGCAAATCCGTCACACTCCAGACGATAGCCAGCGGTGTCGTCGCCCAGATAAAAACCAATAAAAGATAGGTGGCAATCATATTGGTTTGTGTGGGCATGCGAGTCACTCTGAATAAGGCTTAAAGCGCGGAAGTTTTACGTTTTTGTTTTTGGATGGTCTGATCGAGTGCACTGGAAAATTCGCGTTTATCCCGCTCTGAAATCGGTGGCGGACCGCCCGTTTGCACGCCAGCTCCGCGTAGGCTGTCCATAAAATCGCGCAGGTGTAAGCGCGCTTTCACATTGGCCGTAGTATAAATTTCACCACGGGGATGAATCGCAATACCGCCTTTTTCAATCACTTCCGCAGCCAAGGGAATATCTTGGGTCATGACAATATCATGCTCTTTCATGCGCAGAATAATTTCTTTATCTGCCGCATCCGCCCCACTCATCACCTGAATTGAATTAATTCTGACCGAAGGTGTGATTCCGACTGGCTGATTGGCAACAAAAGTGACTTCCAGCTGATAGCGATCCGAAGCACGAATAATCACATCTCGCAGCATACGGGGCAATGCATCGGCATCGACCCAAAGTTTGAATGGCAACACAGGGCTTCCCATTAAGGTATAAATCATGGTTATTCTAGCAAATTGCAGTGATCAGGTTGATGATTAAATCGCTCCATTTTCATTGCATCTGTCATCAATATTTTAAAAAGTATGTGCCCGGTAAAACTGGCATGATTCACGCGAGAAAAAAAATTGACTTCATTTGACTGGCATTTTAATTTTAAAATTCATTCGATTGACTTGAAAAATCGCAATGACCCTCGATTAACTATAAATACATCATCCAAGATCAATTGTGCATATGAAAAATCAGAATAGCCCAGAGATCATCACCATTGATGATCAAAATTTCGGTAGTCATGTCGAACATTGGACCTTGCTCACCGACAACCCTGGCACAGATGTTCCACAGTGGTTAGGCAAAGCTCTTGATGAACCAATCATGCCGATGGGCCTTTGTACACAAGAATGTGATATGGATGCAGAGACCTGGCTGATTCAGGGACCGAGCAAAGCTGCGGTACAGTTGAGTCAAGTGATTGCCGTCGAAAACAACAAACCTCAAGCAGTAAAAACTGCATTTCCGTGCTTTGACAGTCCTTATCAGGTGAAAGCCACGATTGACCGGATTATTTCCTGTAAATCCAACACCCAAGCTGTATTGCGCCTGAATCTGGGTGCTAACAATATTATTTACGCTTTCGATAGCCTGTATAGCGTCAATCACCCACATTATGAAAAAGACCAGTCCTATGTGGTGAATCTGAATGGCTGGGCCTATGAACTTGAAGCGGTCACAGATCATGAGCATCTGGTGGTTGATGATCCGGCTTCGATCAAGCACCACCGTGCCTTGAATGATATTCTGGCTGCCAATAATGGTGTAGCGCCGGATAATCTGCAGGAACAGATTGATGCCTGGCAGCCGCAGTCTGAAGAAGATAAAGAACCTGTCACTGTAGATTTTTCTAAAATGGTGGCTTATCTATACGGCGAAACCATGGGTCAGGAAGATGAAGCTTGGTTTCAGGGCAATATTGTCGGTAAAACTACCATGCAATTTATGGATCAGGACTACACCCTGTATGATGTCACCCTGATTCATGACGAAGGCCAGCCTGCGACCTTGATCCGGATTGCAACGCGGAATGACCAGTACAAAAACTTCCAGATTGGCCAGTATATTCGTGGAAACTTGTGGATTCAGGCCAATATTTATAGAAAAGCAGCTTAAGTTCAAACATATAAAGAAGATATTCATTTTGATGGGTATCTTCTTTTAATCCATCTATATTCTTATTTGTCATTTTATTTTTTGATTATTTTTTATACATATTTTCTGGCTTAATAATCTATTTAAAGTCATTAAAAACCAAGTTATCCACATTTTTAAATTCAAATGAATTCATTTTAAATATTTAAAATGACCTTAAAAACCTTGTAAAAATAAGCATTTGATTTCTCATATAAATAATCTGATGTCGTGCAAATCTGATATTTAAATAAAATGAAAATTTATGCTCTTTAATTAAAAATGTACTTTATTTAATCAATTTTTTATGATAAAAATACTCACAACAAATTAGTATTAACGATAAATAGATCGGACAATAAATATCTATGAAAATCGTGCAAGAAGAAACATTACAACAGGTCGAGCATCATCTTAGCTCCCGCTATAATATTGATATGATGTCCTGCCTTTTTTTCATGTTGGGGATGCTGATCTGCGGATTCATCCTGCATACTTTTATTTTCTAAAATTATTGTATTCATAAAAAACCCAGCTTGTGCTGGGTTTTTTCGTTTCAGGAATTAACCATTGCGTTTGGCAAAGTCATCCATAAAGTTCACTAATGCCTGCACGCCCTCTAAAGGCACGGCATTATAAATACTTGCGCGCATACCGCCAACCGAACGGTGACCAGCAAGATTTAATAAATGCTGCGCTTCAGCTTCTTTCAGGAACTGTTTCTCAAGATCAGCATTGGCCAAAGTAAATGGTACGTTCATGATCGAACGGTTTGCTTTTGCAATCGGATTCGCATAAAAATCGCTTTGATCGATATAACCATAAAGTAAGTTAGCTTTCTCAAGGTTCACTTTGTGCATGGCATCTACACCGCCATTTTCTAGCAACCACTCAAACACCAGACTAGACAAGTACCATGCATAAGTTGATGGTGTGTTAACCATTGAGCCATTTTTCGCTTGATCTGAATATTTCAAGATGCTTGGAATTTCAGGTTTGGCTTGATCAAGTAAATCTTCACGAATGATCACCAGCGTTAAACCAGCAGGCCCGATATTCTTTTGCGCACCCGCATAGATCAAACCAAATTTAGAGACATCTACTGGCGCAGATAAAATACTAGATGAATAATCGCAAACTAATGGCTTGTCTGTTTCAGGAATTGAAGCAAATTGCAGACCGCCAATGGTTTCATTATCGGCATAATGCACATAAGCTGCATCATCAGAAAGATTCCATTCGCTTTGTGCACTGATCGCATATTTGCCATCAATTTGGACACCTGCTTTTACAACATTGATATCGCCATAACGTTGCGCTTCTTTCAAAGCTTTTTCTGACCAGATGCCGGTATCGATATAGTCTGCTTTGTTGTTTTTGCCAAGCAAGTTCAATGGAATTGCCGAGAACTGTAGTGATGCCCCACCCTGCAAGAACAATACTTTGTAATTCTCAGGAATATTCATGAGTTTGCGCAGGTCTGCTTCCGCTTTTTCAGCCATGGCAACATAGTCGGAACTACGGTGGCTCATTTCCATGATCGAAAGACCTTTGCCATGCCAGTCAAGCATTTCAGCTTGAGCTTTTTCAAGTACGGCAGTCGGTAATGCAGCAGGACCAGCACAGAAGTTGTACGCGCGCATGATTTTTCCTTTCAGAGTGAAACACAATAAAATGATGGCATTTAACCATATCTGGCAGGGTCTTGCACAAAATTATTTCAATCTATGAGTCAAGATAGAGTCAAAAAATCAATGTAGATTCACAAGATAAATTGACCAGTATTTTAGCCTGCTGTTTTTATCATCTTTGAACTAACAATTGAAAATATTCAAGATTAAGCCATTTTTTGATTCTAGATATTCCATTAAAAACAGCCGATAAGTATTTGAAATACAGATGTAAAAGAAACAATATTATAACTTTACACTAGTTCTATCTGCAAACCTTTGATTTATACTAGCCGGATAACATTATCGGCTTTAAATCAGTTTAGCGACTTTATGAACTTAAAGAAAAATAAAAGACAGCTTGTCTGGGGGTTAAATCTGCTTGCATCGATGATGTATGGCAGCTTTGCTCATGCGCAGAGCATCAGCTTTCAGGACGCTGAACGTCAGTTGTTGCAAAACTCTTATAGCAGCCAAGCCTATCAAAGTCTGGAGCAGGCTTCAAAACTTGAAGCTGAAGCAGTGAAAGGTATAGGTCTGCCACGAGTCGACCTGAATGTTCGTGCGTATGCCTTTCATAATGAACTCGATCTACCTTTAGGTGCATTAAAAAATAATTTAGAGCAATCCTTAACGGATGGTGTCAATAATAGAATTGATGAACTGAACTTAGGGGGTCTGGCTGACCCACTAAAAAATAGTTTAAGACAACCTATCCAAAATGGAGTTGGCTTAATTCCTGATAGTTCGAATGTCGTGCTGGATGATCAGGTGATTCGCCCGACGATTTCAGTCATGATGCCGCTTTATACCGGTGGACTGACAAGCAGCGCTAAAGAAATCGCCAATATTCAGGTCGGTCGTAGTCAGCTCAGCAACAAACAGCAGCAAGACACGCAGCGTTTTGAACTGATTCAAAGTTATTTCAATGTGCAGCTTCAAAAGCAACTGCATGCAGCTGCGCTGTTTAACCTGAATGCCATGCAGCAGCATTATCGCAATGCCTTAAAGATGGAACAGCAAGGTTTTATCAGTAAAGGCCACCGCATGCAGTTTGAAGTGGCACGCAATAATGCCGAGCGCAGCCAGCAAAACACGCAAGCCAATTTGAATGCTGCCCTTTTCCATCTGAATAATCTGCTTCAGGAAAGTAGCATCACTGAGCTTTCAACGCCTTTATTTGTCAATAAAACCAAGCCACAGGCCTTAAATCATCTGCTGAAAACCTTTAGTCAGAACTCTGCGTTGATTCAAAAAATGCAGCTGGATACCCAATTGGCTCAAGCCAATGTCAAAGCCCAGCAAGCGGCAAAAAAACCGAATGTTTTTGCTTTTGGCGAATATAGTCTGGATCAAAATGAAAACTGGATTGTCGGGGTTGCCGCACGCTATAACCTGTTTTCCGGGATCGATAAAAACAAAAATATTCAGGCTGCCGAACTCAAACGCTCTGCTACAGAATTACTCACTGCACGCACCCAGCAGGAAATTGAAAATCTGATTTATAAATCTTATAGCGAAGCACTCAGCGCACAGCAAAGTGATGCGCTTCTGGCACAAAACTTGAAAGCCGCACAGGAAAATTTACGCATCCAAGAATTGTCCTTTAAAGAAGATATGGGCACCGCCATACAGGTCATCGATGCACAAAATATGCTGAGCGGACTACGAGCCGAAACTGCCTTGAATGCTTACAAATATGTGATGTCACTGGCCACACTATTACAAAGCCATGGCTCGATTGCAGAATTTCCGAACTACATCCAACATACCAACACTCACTATATTCGCTAATGGAGCCGAACATGAACGAAGATCAAAAACCCAATGATCCTGTGAATGAAGCGGCTTCATCCAGCGATACAGAAAAATCGCCTGCGCAACAGGTAGAAACAAAAACTGAAATAGAAAACAACGCGACGACTTCGACCGAGCAACAACAAGCTCCTGAAATCGCTAAAAAGAAAAAATATTTATTGCTCGCCCTGATTCCAGTTCTGCTGGCAGTCATCGCATTTGGATTATGGAAAAGCTACCAACCGGCTCCGCTGGAATTGCAGGGTCGTGTAGAAGCTGAAACGGTTCAGGTGGCGACCAAAGTGCCAAGCCGTATTGAAGAAATCTATGTAGAAGAAGGTCAGCGGGTCAAAAAAGGCGATGTGCTGGTGCGCTTAAACAGCCCGGAAATTCAGGCCAAAAAACAGCAAGCCGTAGCGGCTTTACAATCTGCGCTAGCCTTACAATCGACTGCTGAACGTGGCTCGCAGGAAGAAAATATCGCCAGTCTGTATGCCAACTGGCAATCGCTGAAAGCACAGCAAAATTTAGCCAAAGTTTCTTATGAGCGTGGTGCAAATTTATTTAAGGAAGGTGTGATTTCACGCCAGCGCCGTGATGAATTGTATGCAGCCAGTCAATCAGCGGCGCAAATGACAGAGGCGGCGTATCAGCAATATGCACGTGCCAAACGTGGCAGCACTTCGCAGCAAAAGAGTTCTGCCGATGCACAGGTAGATATTGCCCAGGCTGCGCTGGATGAAGCCAATGCTTTAGAAGCAGAAACTCAATTAGTTGCACCTGTAAACGGAACGGTGTCTAAAACCTATGGCAAAGTCTCGGAGCTGGTAGCCACCGCAGTCCCTGTAGTCAGTCTGATTGAAGATCAAATGTGGGTGAGCCTGAATATTCGTGAAGACCAATATGCCCCATTTCAGAAAATGAGCAGTATTGAAGGTTATATTCCCGCCCTAGATAAAACCGCCACTTTTAAAATCAAGCAGATCAGTGCCGAGGGCGAATTTGCCACCATTAAGACCACACGCCAAACCGGCGGTTATGATGTACGAAGTTTTAAGCTGCATCTTGTGCCCGCACCAGCAATTCCTGAACTCAGAGTCGGGATGAGCGTGTTATTTAAACTGAAAGAGACCCGATAATGTGGACGGGTATATGGCGCGAACTGCGCTATCTGCTCCGAGAAAAATGGGATCTGTGTCTGGTCACGCTGGCACCTGCACTGGTGATTATTTTATTCAGCAGCATGTTTGCTCAAGGGAAACCGGATCATTTACCGATTGCGATTATTGATCAAGACCAGAGTGCGCTGAGTCAAAGCATTTATCAGCATGTGGCGCTGAATCATACTCTTAAAATTGCTACGGTGTCGGAACAAACAGCTGAGATTGAGCGCCTGCTAAATCAAAATAAAATTTGGGGTTATATCCATATTCCAAGCGGCGCCGAGCAACGTCTGGTTCGTGCTCAGGATGCTGACATCAGTATTGCCTTTAACCAGAGTTATTTCAGTATCGGAAATACCATTTCGTCTGCCATGCTGGTTAGTACCCTGCAAGCACTCGCTGAATTTAGCGGACAGCAATATCTGGGCAACCGGCTGCCCTCTCTCGAAGCACCGTCACCGCATATCAAAATATCGCCACTGTATAATCCGCAGCTGAATTATGAATTCTATCTGGAACCCTATGTCATTCCGGCAATTCTGCATTTACTACTGTGTTGTTGTGTGGCATTTTCCGTCGGTCAGGAACTGAAGCGGCAGACCTTAACAAGCTGGGTCAGCAACTCATCCATCTGGATGGCATTGCTGTCTAAGAACCTGGTCTATGTGGCTATTTTTAGTCTATGGACCTGGATCTGGATGTTCTGGCTGATTGAAATTCGCGGCTGGTTTGTTGCCGGTTCGCTCAGCCTGATTCTATCGGCACAATTTCTGCTATATAGCGCTTATGCATTTTTAAGCAGTGCAGTGGTTCTGGCAACCAAAGATTTAAGTAAATCTTTTGGCATCATTGCGGTCTATGGCGGTTCATCTTTAAGTTTTGCCGGTGTGACTTTACCTTTAAATAATGCGCCCCTATTCACCCAGTTTTGGTCCAATATTATTCCGTTTACGCCCTATGCCAAATTACAAACTGAACAATGGGTGATTGGTAGTCCATTGCATATTTCACTGCAAGCTGGATTAATGCTGCTGATCTATGCCCTAGTCTACGCTTTGCTGGCTTATCTGTTTCTTAAAAAAATAGCTAAAGGAGCAGTCCAATGAAATCCCTCTGGTTTTACTATCTGCAAAGCTTCAAGGATATTGTCAGTCACGGCACGATCTTTACCACGCTTATTCTATCCGTCTTATTTTACAGCTTTTTTTATCCAACCGCTTATCAGGCACAGCAGGCTGAAGCCTTACCGATTATTATTGTCGATGAAGAACAAAGTAACTTAAGCACCCGTATTATTGGTCAGGTGGCACAAAGCCCCAATGTAGAAATTGAGGCGATTACCGGCAATTTTGCCGAAGCCAAACAATGGGTTGAATCTCAAAAAGCCGATGGCATTTTACTGCTACCGGACAATTTATCGCAAAGCTTAAGGCATGGTGAAACAGGCGGCATTGGACTGTATTTAAGCACGGCCAACTTTTTAGTGACCAAACAAATTGGTCTGGGCTTAGCTACATCAGTTGAGCAAACTTTGACAGATTATACTGAACGCTTTGGCAAGATCTCGGATTTTTCACCTGCCCTTTCTGTGCATCAAATTCCTTTATTTAATCCGCTGTCCGGCTATGGCAGCTATGTCTTTCCTGCGGTTGCACCTTTAATTATTCACCAAACCATTCTTTTGGGTTTGAGTATGCTGATTTTGGTATATCGGGAAAGAAAAGTAGAATTAAACGCAAATGCATTGATTGGGATGTGTTTAGCGGTCTTTACTATTGGCTGTCTGGGATGTTTCTATTTATTCGGTTTTAGCTTCTGGCTATTTGATTATCCGCGCGGTGGCAACCTGCTTGGGATGCTGCTGGCTGTTCCGGTTTTTATCTACACAATAATTGGCATGACCTGTCTATTTGCCAGTTTTCTGGATCTGCCAGAACGTGCGGGGCATGTTATTGTATTCACTTCCATTCCACTATTCTTTTTATCTGGTGCGGCCTGGCCGCATGCCGCCATGCCCACCTGGATGCAAGTCGTTGGCGAAATCCTGCCTTCCACCCAAATTGTGCAGATGTTTATTCAACTCAATCAAATGGGTGTGCCTACAGAGCTAGTCTTGCCTAAACTGCTCTATCTTGGAATGATCGGCAGCATGTGCTTTTTCTTGGCTTATCGACGTTTAATTTCTGGTCATCAAAGCAGATAGAACATTATAGCAATGCGCCTATTCCACTTATTTACTTGATTCGCCAAAGACCTGAATATTGAAATTACGAATCTTGTTGCTACCATTCGGCTTATCAAAACTCACATCATACTGAACCAGATTCTCCGGATAGGCAATTTCATAACTGACCTTATATTGTCCAGGCTGATTGGTTACTTCTTCGATCTCTTTGGTCATTAAAGTCTTAGACTTGTATTCACCTTGAGGAATTGAACGTGAAAAGCGTTTCATCAGCTTTTCATTATCCTTAAACTGGGTTTGCAACTGCGGTTCTAACTGATCCAGAAATTCCTCATATTTCCCGTCACGCAAATCCTCATAAGCCAGCTGTGCCGCCTTTTCCTGTTCAGGACTCGGATTCGGAATATTGTCCATTGAATTACAGCCAGTCAATGCAACCGCTGCTGCCAACAACATTAATTTGGTTTTCATCGCTTACCCTTATGCAGTCAAGGTTTATAAAAAAGGACGCCGAAGCGCCCTTTTTATCAGTAAAAAACTTATTCTTCTACTGAATTTTCACCATCTTTTGCAACTTGCTCAGTTTCAGCTGCTACATCTGTTTCTGCTACTAAAGATTCTGCACCTTCAATCGCTTCAACAAACTCATCTTCTTCAACCGCTTCGATTGAAACGACACCAACCAGCAATTCCTCATTACCTAGGCGGATCAGACGAACACCCTGTGCGTTACGACCGGTTTGCGCCACTTCAGATGCACGGGTACGAACCAGCGTACCGCCATCAGAGATTAGCATCAGTTCTTTAGAAGCATCGATGGCAACAGCGCCCACCAATTGACCGTTACGTTCAGAGGTCTTGATCGCAATCACGCCCTTACCGCCACGTTTCTTGGTCGGGAAATCGTCTACTGGAGTACGTTTACCATAACCATTTTCAGATGCACACAGTACTTCGCCAGTTTCAGGTACTACCACCAGTGACACAATACGGCTAATCAATGCTGAATCTGAACCATCTTCGTCATCAGACTCGATCTCAGTTTCATCATTTTCTTCTAGCTGTGCAGCTGCACCAATAGTCACGCGCATACCACGTACACCTTTGGCAGAACGGCCCATTGAACGTACATCAGTCTCTGCGAAGCGAATGGCTTTACCTTCGTTCGAGAACAACATGATTTGCTGTTCGCCATCAGTAATCGCTACACCAATCAAGGTATCATCGCCATTCAGCTCAATCGCACGTAAACCGTTTGAACGAACATTTGAGAACTGTTCAAGCTCTACACGTTTAATCGTACCGTATTCAGTCGCCATAAACACATAGAAGTTTTTACGTACCGCTTCAGCCTGCTGAGCAAAGTCATTGATAATGTCATCATCAAGGTCTGTTGCAGAAAGCTCCAAGCCCAACTGTTTCAATTGAATACGCAATGCATCAGAAATATCATCCGCACCATCTTCAGATTCAGTCAGGGCAGCTTCAAGCTCGGCAAAATGAGCATTGATCACTTCATTGGCTTGCAACTGCGCTGCATTGGCTTTTACAAATGCCTTGAAGTCAGCCAGACGTTCTTTAAATTTCTTCGGCGCGTCAATGACAGGCAAGATCGCAGTAATGGTCTCGTTTTCATCCAGTGGCAGCAAATTCACCATTGGGCGGCCTTTGGCACCACGTGATGCTTGCGGCACTTCATACACTTTCAGACGATAGACCTTACCAACGTTGGTAAAACAAAGTACTGTCGCATGACTTGAAGTCACAATCAGATGTTGAATGTAATCATCTTCTTTCATGCTAGTCGCAGACTTACCACGACCACCACGACGCTGTGCAGCGTAGTCAGACAATGGTTGAGTTTTTGCATAACCTGATTTCGATACCGTCAGAACCATTTGCTCTTCAGGAATCAGATCTTCACGAGAGAAATCGATACGTGACTCGACAATCGATGTTTTACGTGCATCGCCATACTGCTGAAGAATTAATGCCAATTCTTCACGAATCACGTTCATCAACAGATTAAAGTCATTCAAAATTGCAGTCAGTTCAGCGATTTGTGACAGGATTTCACTATATTCAGCATGTAACTTGTCTTGTTCCAGACCGGTTAAACGGTGCAAGCGAAGTTCCATAATCGCATTCACCTGGGTCGGTGACAGACGATAAATCTCGCCATCCAAACCAAAGGGGCGACTTGGGTCTTCACCTTCAATCTCATCCGGACGCACAGAAACCGAACCGGCTTTTTCTAGCAATGCCAAAACACCGCCACCAGCCCATTCACCTGCCTGCAAACGCTCACGCGCTTCAGCCGGATTCGCAGAACTCTTGATGGTTTCGATGATGGCATCAATATTCGCCAGAGCAACGGTTAAACCTTCCAAGATATGACCGCGTTCACGCGCTTTGCGTAATTCGAACATGGTACGACGCGTGACCACTTCCTGACGGTGACGGATAAACGCTGCAATGATGTCTTTCAGATTCATCAATTTTGGTTGGCCATTGTCCAGGCAAACCATATTGATGCTGAAAGAGTTTTCAAGTTGTGTGTTCTGGAACAGGTTGTTCACGATCACTTCGGCGTTTTCACCGCGCTTCAGGTCAATCGCGATACGCATACCGTCTTTGTCAGACTCGTCACGAAGCTCTGAAATGCCTTCGAGTTTTTTCTCTTTGACCAGTTCAGCAATACGCTCAATGGTTTTTGCTTTATTGACCTGATATGGAATTTCAGTAAATACGATGGTGGTACGGCCATTTTTCGGATCTTCTTCGAAATGGTACTTACCACGGATATGCAAACGACCCTTACCGGTACGGTAAGCATCGACAATGCCTGATTTACCGTAAATAATACCGCCTGTCGGGAAATCCGGACCAGAAATATGTTCCATCAATCCTTCGATGCTGATCTGAGGATCATTAGCATAGGCCAGACACGCATTCACAACTTCAGTCATATTATGCGGCGCCATATTGGTCGCCATACCGACTGCGATACCAGTGACACCATTAATCAACAAGTTCGGTACACGGGTTGGCATGACTTGAGGAATACGCTCAGAGCCATCGTAGTTGTCTTCCCACTCGACGGTATCTTTTTCAAGATCCGCTAACAGTTCGTGGGTCAGTTTACGCATACGCACTTCAGTATAACGCATGGCTGCTGCGCTATCGCCATCGACCGAACCGAAGTTACCTTGACCATCAACCAATTGGTAACGCAAGCTGAAATCTTGCGCCATACGTACAATGGTTTCGTATACGGCAGAATCACCATGCGGGTGATATTTACCGATCACGTCACCGACTACACGTGCAGACTTTTTATAAGCTTTGTTATAGTCATTGCCTAATTCGTGCATTGCGAAAAGCACACGACGATGAACAGGTTTTAAACCATCTCGTACATCGGGCAATGCACGTGACACAATCACGCTCATCGCATAATCGAGATATGAGCTTTTAAGTTCATCCTCAATGGCAATCGGTCTAATTTCCGATACGCTCATGCATACTCCTTATTCTACAAGCCAGTTTTGGCTTGTATTTATATGTCGTAAAACTAGCAAAATCATTAACTCAAACGACTGAGTTAAAAACTAAAATACAGCCCTAAATTATAGCATAAACACTTGTATTTTTGTGTCGAAATATTCAGCTTAACCTTGTTAATTATCTTCATTTTAGTGATCATTTTCTTGTTATTTCAAAACCGAAAACCAGCACATCCAGACAGGATTTTTCCATACCCAAAATTTTGAGAAATACAGGAGTACAAAAACAAAATGCGCCAATCAACTGGCGCATCTTCATCGTTTTTTCTATATTTTTATTGTGCCTGGTTCAGTACTTTACGATAGCTCAGCACAGCCACAATCAATAAAACTGGCAATAACATCTCCACCCCTTCCTCAATAGTCATAATCATGATTTGTGTATGCGGCACCAACTGGATGCCAAATTCATCTTTCAGGGTTGAAGTCGTGCGATCGAGCACCTTGCTTAGTCCGCCACAGGCAATGGTAAGGAAGATAAAAAAATGTGCAATATTCAAAGAATCTTTCATGCTTCGTATGGTTTGAACCAATTTTTTCGCCAATATCAGAAAGACAAAAATAATCCCGAGCAATAAAATAAATCCGAGCAGCTTATCCATGAGCGGAATTTCAGCACTACGATAGAAATTCGTTTTGATAAAGCTAATTTCAAACACCTGCTTATGAAAATCCATTTCCCGTAATCCCAACAATATCGCTGCTATAGCCGTAAACACTCGGGTATTGGGCTTGATTTCAACATTAAGCAAACACAGCACTGCCAGCAAGTACCATAACCATGGACTCATGACTTCAAAAGCGCCTGATTCACTAAATAAATACTGAGTCACCGCAGGCGGTGCATTCAGGGCAGTATGAATACAAATACCCAGATAAAGCGCAATCAGCAGAAAACTAATGAACAGGATATGGGCGGCTTTGGAAAAGGACATGATTAAAAACAGGAGAAAAAGCAAACCGGGATTTTATCACTTTTCATGCAAATGAAATACTCTAGTTTCGACTGCCGGGTATTTTTAAAATTTTTGCATAAAAAAAACGCCCTTGGACAAAACAGTAAAGCATTGCTTTCACTGCTTGCACAAGAGCGTATTTTGAACCCGATTCAGAAATTAGATTTTAGAAACCAATTCTGGAATTACAGTGTTCAGGTCACCGACTAACCAGTAGTCAGCGACTGCATTGATTGGCGCTTCTTCATCTTTGTTGATCGCAACGATCACTTTAGATTCTTTCATACCAGCCAAATGCTGAATCGCACCAGAGATACCTACAGCGATGTACAGGTCAGGTGCAACGATTTTACCAGTTTGACCCACTTGCATATCGTTTGGTACGAAGCCAGCATCTACCGCAGCACGTGATGCACCTTGAGCAGCACCAAGCTTGTCGGCCAATGGATCAAGGATCTTGTGATAGTTCTCACCAGAACCTACACCACGACCACCAGAAACCACAATACGCGCAGCTGTCAGTTCAGGACGTTCAGATTTTACGATTTCTTCGTTGATAAACTTAGAAATACCCGCATCACCCGTAGACGCAGCAGCTTCAACAGCAGCAGAACCGCCCTCAGCAGCTACAGCATCAAATGCTGTACCACGAACAGTCGCCAATACGATGTTTTCGCCTGATTCTACAGTTGCAATTGCGTTACCTGCATAGATCGGACGTTTGAAAGTCTTAGGACCATCTACCGCAATGATGTCAGTGATCATGCTTACGTCAAGAAGCGCAGCTGCACGTGGTAAAATATTTTTACCAGTTGTTGTAGAAGCAGCAAGGATATGTGTATAGCCTTTACCTAATTCAGCAACAAGTTTAGCCACGTTTTCAGCCAATTGGTTTGCATAAGCAGCGTCATCAGCAAGCAATACTTTGCTTACGCCCGCAACTTTAGCCGCTTGGTCAGCAACTACCTGAGCGCCAGAACCAGCAACCAATACAGTGATATCACCACCGATTTTTTGCGCTGCAGCAACAACGTTTAAAGTAGCAGCGTTTAATGCTTTGTTGTCGTGCTCAGCGATAACTAAAATACTCATGATTTTTATCCTTCTGTATTAGATCACTTTCGCTTCGTTTTTCAATTTTTCTACAAGCTCGTCTACAGACTTCACTTGTACGCCAGCTTTACGCTCTGCAGGTGATTCAACTTTCACTGTTTTCAGTTTAGTTGCAGGGTTTACACCGAAATCTGCAGGTGACTTGGTATCCAGCGGTTTTTTACGCGCTTTCATGATGTTTGGAAGTGCCGCATAACGAGGCTCGTTCAAACGCAAGTCCGTGGTAATGATTGCTGGAAGTTTCAGCTCAACAGTTTGTAAACCGCCGTCTACTTCACGTGTTACTTGTACTTTATCGCCATCTACTTTTACTTCAGAAGCGAATGTACCTTGACCTGCACCCATTAGAGCGCCAAGCATCTGACCAACCTGATTCGAGTCATCATCAATTGCTTGCTTACCCAGAAGGATCAATTGTGGTTGTTCAGCGTCAACAACGCCTTTCAGAATTTTAGCGATTTCCAGCGCACCCAGTTGGCTGTCATCAGCTTCAACCAGAATACCGCGGTCAGCACCAAGCGCCATTGCAGAACGAATCTGTTCTTGGGCTTCTTTAGGACCAATAGAAACAACAATGATTTCTGAAACAGTTCCTTTTTCTTTTAAACGAACCGCTTCTTCCACTGCGATTTCACAGAATGGATTAATTGACATTTTAACGTTAGTTAAGTCAACACCACTGTTGTCCGGTTTAACACGAACTTTAACGTTGGCATCAACCACACGTTTTACAGCAACAAGAGCCTTCATGTAATCCTCGGCTGTTTTAGCAAATGTAAATGTTGAGAAAAGTTAGTGTAACTCTTCACTTAAATTTTTTTAGGTGCCCTATCTTGCAATGTGTACGGCATTTCGGTCAAGTCACAATTCAACAAAGAGGTGTAAAAATGCGTAATTTTCCCTGAACGATGCGTTCACAATTAATTGTTATCGTTTTATTACAATGAAATGTATCAATATTTACTTAAAATTTAACCATTGATTTATATTATTTTTTTATCTGATTAATCACATCAGAAGTTTTGATTGATCACATTTAATTTAAATTGATTTAAAGCAGCTTGAAGCAAAACAGCCGGAATATACGTATGTCAGCTTTTGTCATTTTGGACAGAACTCTTTTTGAGAGCGAATTAAACCTAATATAAAGACAAATTGACCAAATAATAAACCAGCGCATTGAATTCTACGCCGACAAAGTGAATATTTAATTTCAAATCTTCGCAATTATAAAAAAAGCATACTGCGAACAGTATGCTTCTTTGCAACCAGATTAATTGATGATGAGCCAGCTTGCAGCAAGTGCCAGTAAACCACCAGAAGTTCCATCCACCCATTTTTGTTTACGTTCATCCATTTGGGTTTTTTGGCTGATTTTGCTGAACAAAATACTTAAGCTACAATACACTACAAAAATCAGACTGATAAAAATAAAGGACAGGATCAAACCTTGGCTGACAGTATTGGCGGATTTATCAATAAACTGCGGCAAAATCGCAAAATAAATCAACATGCCTTTTGGATTTAACAGCGCAGTAAAAAAACCTTTTTTAATCGGATTGGCTGAGGTCTTTTTCTCAATGTTCAGCGCTTTTTTACTGAATACCGATTTGAGCAAATTAAAGGCCAAATACAACAGATACGCAATCCCAAGCCAGCGAATTGTTTCAAACAGCACCGGAAAAGAGATAATAATAGCCGCAATTCCGAGTGCCACCAGAATAGAATGCACCAGATAACCGCAACACACCCCTAAGGTTGCCATCATGCCTGCTTTTGCATCTTTACCCATCACTTGAGACAGGATAAATAACATATCGGGTCCAGGCGTAAAAATCAGGGGAAGCACGGTCAGTGCAAAGAGTACAAATACAGACATTTCCTTTTCCTTTCAAACTCCAGAAAGTGAAACAAGTATCTGCGATTTTTTACAAAATTGGCTTTCAATTTATTTTATAATAAGTATTATTTTTCGAATATTATTCTAATTTATGAAAATATCCACCAAGTCTGTGCGGGTAAAACTTGATCGAATTGATAAAAATATCATTCGACATTTACAGGCCAATGGCCGTATTCAGAATAATGATCTGGCACGTGAAATCGGACTTTCACCTTCATCCTGTTTACGCCGGGTAAAATTACTGGAAGATGCAGGCGTGATTCAGAATTACACGACTATTGTCGACCAACAAAAAATTGGTTTTCAGCTGATTTTATTTTCACGCATCTGGTTAGTCGGTCAGGATGCCGAAACCATTGATACCTTTATTGAGGCGATGAAAGAACTGCCTCAGGTGATGGAGTGCTACATTATTTTGGGAGAGAGCGATGCCATGTTGAAAGTCGTGGTGCCTGATCTGGAAAGTTATCGCAAATTCCAGTCCACACATCTAACTAAAAAAAATGGTATTACCAGTGTCAAAACGGATTTACCCAGCCAGATTATTAAACAGAGTTTCCAGCTGCCTTTAGAAGATTTATAGGCAAACTGATTTTAGACAACGACGCTATGTTCTTAATTTAAGATTTGCATAATGGTAGCTTGCTTAAACCATAACCTGTGCTGCAAGCGCATAGATTACAAGTTCTCCTATAAGAAAAGGTTGCCTATAGAAGACAACCTTTTCCTCTTGAGCAAAGCCAAATCACAGGACTGAATCTTATTTTTATGTTATGTGGATGCTTCAGAATTTACTCAGTTTCTTGTGCTAAAAAATCACGATGTACATGGCTTAAATCTACCAGCTCATAGTCTGCCAATTCAAAAATTTGCCAAATTGCAATCGCATCTTCTTTTAAATCGACTGCCTGGGTCGCACGATTCGACAATTGCCATTGCAAATCAGAAATCCATAAATAGTATTGCCTAGTCGCCGCATTAAAGGCCTGAACTTTTCCATCGGCATTAATCCCTTGAATGATGGCGCCTTCAGGTAAGGTCGCTTCAAGATTGGGTAAGCTAATGTCCACAAAATGCTTGATTTGTCGCAAACCATAACCTGCAAACATTTCTTTTTGAGCTTCACTTAACTGTGCATATTTTTGCTCTATATCTGCAATTACCAGTGTGTCCATGTCACCTCCCATCGGTCAAATACTGAGATGTTACTCAGCAATATTCATTTTAAATATTAAATACTATTTATTGTTATACCTGAAATGGCGCATTTAACGAATAAGACAATAGTGAAATGCTTACCCGAACGCCAGTGTTCAGTTCAATTCCATTTTAAGGTTTATATATGAAAGTTTTGTGCCAAAAATACGATTTTCATGATTTTTATTCTTTAACACTTGTCACATGATCAATCTTCTTTATGCTGCGCACGCGGATGGGCCTGATCATAAATCTGGGCTAGATGATCAAAATCGACATGAGTATAAATTTGCGTGGTGGTTAAATTACTGTGTCCCAGCATTTCCTGCACCGCGCGTAAGTCCCGGCTATTCGACAACATATGACTCGCAAAACAATGTCTTAATAAATGTGGATGTAAATCTACATTCACGCCTGCGCGCTGCGCCTGAAACTTGACCCGATTTTCAATTTGTCTTGCACCGAGCGGATTGCCTTTCTGGGTAATAAATACATTCGCCTCCGGCACAAAATCACCATTCCATAAGGGATAGACTTGCAACCAGGCCATCACGCTGTCTTTGGCCTTGGAGCCAAAAGGCACAATCCGGGTTTTATTGCCTTTACCAGTAATGCGTAATAACTGCCGGTTGAAATCAATATCTTTAATTCTCAGGCTTTGCAGTTCTGCCAGACGCAACCCACTCGAATAAAGCAATTCCAAAATCGCTTTGTCCCGGAGCCACATTTGCTGCTGTATTTCATTTTCGGGCGCAGGCTGATCAATAATCTGGTTGACTGTTTCAATATCGACCATGCCCGGCAAAGGGCGCGATTGACGTTTTAACTGAAAATCATCCGCCGGATTAAAAGCCATATGCTGAGCCTGCTCGGCCCATTTCATAAACTGACGAATAGCCGAAAGCATACGTTGCAGGCTGCTAGGACTGAGCTGATGCTGTTCCACTTTTTCAGCCAGAAACTGGCGTAAATCGGTGGCTTCTACATCGTTTAAATTGAGCTGCTCACGCTGGCAAAACTCTAAAAAATCTGAGACATCACGTTCATAGGCTTGCAAGGTATGTTTGGACTGGTTTTGAATTTCACGTTCTTTCAGCCACATGTTAAGCAAGAGTTGAGGTGGGACAATCACTGCTTGCTCCATTTAGAGTTGCTCCAAATAATCTTGAATCAGCATTGCAACCTGATTTGCATGAGAATTGGCAAAGAAATGATCTCCACCTTGGATAATATGCAATTTTGCATTTTTAAAAATTCCTGCCAAGTATTGTCCAAGCTGAACAGTACTTAAAGGATCATGATCGCCCCAGATCAGTAAGATCGGAATGTCAAGACTTTCAAGCTGAATGCGGCTAAATTCAGTTTGGTCTTGTACAAACCAGTCCGGTGCTGTTTTAAAATGTTCATGATAATCTGTTCGCCAGTCTGCACAATGAAATGATTGCAAATTCAGGCCACCAGATGTCGCCAACAATACCAGTCCTTTGACTTTCTGTGGATGCTTAAGTACCAACCCAACGGCCAATACACCACCCATAGACTGGGCAATCAGAATGGAATCATCCTCTATCTGCTTTTCCACGAATTCTTGCAAATCATGCAGATTTTGAATGGCCAAATTTGGTGCTACGCCATCAAAGCTTGGATAGGCAATGACTTGCTGATCTGGATATTCGGTTAATGCTGCCTTTAATGGCTGCCAAAAGTGCTGGCTTCCTGAAGCACCCGGCAGGAACACAAGCTTATTCATCTCGGTCAAATTCTACGGTTTTTTCCCATCCTAGCATAAAAAAAGCACCATCGAAGACAGTGCTTTTTTCTCAAGCGGAACCAAGCTTAACCCTGGAAATAACGTAAATCCAGACGTCCTTCATATACGGTCGCCGTTGGTCCGGTCATCCAGACCACATCACCTTCTTTCCATTCAATTTGCAGCTTGCCGCCTGCCAGTTCAACTTCGACTTTACTCGACAGCAGACCACGACGCATACCTGAAATTGCGGCAGCACAGGCACCTGTACCACAAGCTAAGGTCTCGCCTACACCACGCTCGTACACACGTAAACGTGCATGTTTTTCATCAATAATCTGCATAAAGCCAGCATTGACTCGTGCCGGGAAGCGCGCATGTGATTCAACTTGTGGACCAATACGTGCGACATCGGCAGCAATCACATCCGGTACGATTGTCACCGCATGTGGATTCCCCATATTGACCACATCAATGGTCAGCTTTTCACCGCCAGCAAGATCGATGTCATACAGGCTCTCCGGCGCATCAGCTACAAATGGAATTTCCTGAGGCAAAAATTTTGGATAGCCCATATTGACGCGTACCCAACCATTCGCACCCAATTCCGGCTCTACAATACCAGATTTGGTTTGTACCTTGATTTTGGTTTTGGTCGTGAGCTGACGATCATGTACAAATTTGGCAAAACAGCGCACGCCATTGCCACATTGTTCCACTTCTGAACCATCGGCATTAAAAATCCGATATTTAAAGTCTGCACTTGGGACATCGGGTGGCTCAACCACCAAGAGTTGATCAAAACCAATGCCAAAGTTACGATTGGCCAAACGCTGAATGGTCAAAGTGTCTAAATAAGCACGCTGGCTGATCAGATCAACCACCATAAAGTCATTGCCCAGACCATGCATCTTGGTAAATTCTAATAACATCCTGATTTATCCTTAAGGCAATAAACGCTCACGTTCCCAGAGTGATTCAATCGTTTCACGTTCACGAATCAAATGCGCCTGATCAGCATCGACCATTACTTCAGCAGCACGGCCACGGCTGTTATAATTTGAACTCATCACAAAACCGTATGCACCTGCGCCCAGCACAGCCAGCACATCATTTTCCTTGATCGCAAGCTCACGCTCTTTACCCAGAAAATCACCAGTTTCACAAATTGCACCCACCACATCCCATTCTTTCATTTCGACATCGGTACGAGGTGTAACAGATTGAATATCCATCCATGCTTCATATAACGCAGGGCGAATCAGGTCATTCATCGCTGCATCAATGATCGCGAAATTACGGTGATTGGTTGGCTTGAGCAGATCTACTTTAGTCAGCAGCACACCTGCATTGGCAGAAATACTACGTCCCGGTTCCATATACACTTTCAAGCCCAGTTTTTCTAAAGCTGGACGCAGCGCATTGGCATATTCTTCAACCGACGGCGGGGTTTCATCTTTATAGGTCACACCCAGACCACCACCGATATCAATGTGTTTGAGGTGAATGCCCAGCTCTTTTAACTGGTCAATCATGACAATGACACGATCCAGTGCATCGACAAATGGCTGGGTTTCAGTCAACTGTGAACCGATATGGCAGTCAATCCCGACCACATCCAGATTTGGCAATGACGCCGCATATTGATAGGTTTCGAACACGCTATCCGATGGAATACCGAATTTATTTTCTTTTAAGCCGGTTGAAATATAAGGATGGGTTTTAGCATCGACATCCGGATTCACACGCAATGAAATCGGCGCTTTGACATTTAATTCAGCCGCAACTTTCTGGATACGATCCAGCTCGGCATAAGATTCGACGTTAAAGCAAGCAATCCCAACTTCTAGCGCTTTTTTGATATCCGCTTCAGATTTACCCAGACCGGAAAATACGATTTTCGAAGGCTCACCACCGGCTTTCAGCACACGTGCCAATTCTCCACCAGTCACAATATCAAAACCGGCACCCTGTTTGGCCAATACATTCAATACCGCAAGATTAGAGTTGGACTTTACCGCAAAACAGATTTGATGATCGATGAAGTTAAAAGCACGGTCCATATCTAAAAAATGTTTTTCCAAAGTAGCTTTAGAATAAACATAGAGTGGTGTGCCAAATTGCTCCGCGAGCTGTTGTAATGAACATTGCTCAGCGTGCAATACCCCATTAATGCGGGTGAAACTCATGAAGGTATCCTTTCTGTGAAAGCGTTATGGTGTGGTTTTAACGTCTGAATCGGTAGGTGCAGCAAACTGTTGTTGCACAGGTGCCTCGCGTTCTTCGTCGGACGCTTTAGGCTCAGTTTCAGTATTTTTGTATAACAGATACTTGGCACGCTTGTCGTAATTCGGATCATTTGGCAAGTGCAAAGCACCTGACTGTCCACAACCTGCAAGAGCAAGACCTGTCGCTAAGATACTGATGTAGCAAATGACTTGGCGCATCTGACCACCTAATGTAATAGTTTCGATGAAGTATAACGCGATCATTCGGCATGACCCAAGCGTTAAACGCTAGAGAGTATCTTTAGACAAAAAAAAACGCCAGCAGATCGCTGACGTTTTTATTGATAAGGTTTATTTATGTTTCTGTTTATAGAAACCAAAATAGCCAATGATTAGCAGGATAAACCAGATCGGACTGATCATCAGTGCCTGGCGAGTATCCTCTTCCAGCGCCAAGACCACAATCATACTCAGGAAGAAAATAATCACGACCCAACAAGTCACTAAACCACCTGGCAACTTAAAAGTTGACTTTGCATGTAGTTCTGGACGTGTTTTGTAATACACGATATAGCTCCAGATAATGATGATCCAGACACAAATAAACAGAATCGTGGATAAAGTCGTGGCCAAGGTAAAGGCCCGAACAGTATCCGGAACAAAATACTGGAGTGCTGCTCCCAGCAACAAACATACCGCCGAGAAATACAAGGCATTGGCAGGCACTGCGCGACGGTTCAAGCGACCAAAGGCAACCGGTGCCTGCTCTTCACGCGACAGGCCAAACAGCATACGACTGGTTGAGAATACGCCACTGTTCATCGATGACATCACCGAGGACAATACCACCAGGTTCATGATGATCGCAGCCGCTGCAATGCCAGCCTGACTGAACAGGTTCACAAACGGTGATACATTCGGATCAATCTGGTTCCACGGTGTCACTGACATCACAATTAGCAGTGCCAATACATAGAAAATAATGATACGGATCGGAATAGAGTTCACCGCTTTTGGTAGGTTCTTTTCCGGATCTTTGGTTTCAGCCGCGGTAGTACCCACCAGCTCTACCCCGACAAAGGCAAAGATTGCAATCTGAAAACCGGCCAGGAAGCCCATGGCACCCGTCGGGAACAAACCGCCATGCTCCCAGATATGACTAAAGGATGCGACCGTACCAACATCATTGGTAAAGCCAGTAAACACCATCCACAGACCAACAGCAATCAGCACCACAATGGCGATAATTTTGACCAGGGCAAACCAGAATTCCATTTCACCAAACAGTTTTACCGTGACCAGATTCAGCCCCATGATAAACACAATCGCGGCAACACTGATCATGACGCCTTCTTCAGGGCTAAAGGGCAAGCCATTATTGAAGAATTGCAGATAGTAAATAATGGCTGACAGATCTGCGATCCCGATGGTGATCCAGCACAGCCAGTAGGTCCAGCCGACAAAGTATCCGGCCCAAGGCCCGATCAGATCCGTGGCAAAATCAATAAATGATTTATATTGTAAATTGGAGAGCAACAACTCACCCAATGCACGCATCACCAGAAAGACCATAAAACCGATGATCATATAGATCACCAGAATCGAAGGACCTGCGAGACTGATGGTTTTACCCGAACCCATAAACAGGCCGGTTCCGATGGCGCCCCCAATGGCAATTAACTGTAGGTGCCGATTGGACAAACTCCGCTTTAATTCACCGTGCTCTGCCGACGAATTGTTATATTTTTCTGACATTATTAATTACAACTTTGAGTTTTACTCGCGACAAATTAACGTAAAAAATGCTGAATACAAAAATAAAATTTGCATCATTTGTATTTCCTTATTAATTGAAGAAGTTAATTTATTTTTCTTATATCGCTCTCCAGTTACATTTTTGCTTTATTTTTGACCTGAAAGATTCCAGTAATTTCTTGTCAAATTTTTAAAACTGTGTAAAAAATAAAACACTATTCAGCCAATTTATGCATTTAGGATGAATGCATCTGGCATAGCAATTGCTTTTTAATCAATACCTCGAACTACACAGACATGGATCAATAAGAAGAATTTTATGCAAAATTTACAAAGTTTAATGGAAACTTTAAGCGGCTGGGTCTGGGGCCCTTATATGTTGGTACTGATTGTCGGTACCGGGATATTCCTCACCTTCCGTTTATTGTTCTGGCAGTTCCGCATGTTGCCCCTCGCCTTTAAACAGGTCTTTGGCAAGCATCCTGACCATTCAGGGGACATTTCCCAATTCGCTTCACTCATGACCGCACTCTCTGCCACGATTGGTACTGGTAATATTGCCGGCGTAGCCACTGCCTGTGTCCTCGGTGGTCCGGGCGCCGTGTTCTGGATGTGGATGACTGCCCTGTTTGGTATGGCGACCAAATATGGCGAAGGTGTTCTGGCAGTCAAATACCGAGTTAAAAATGAGAAAGGTGAAATGTCCGGTGGTCCGATGTACTACATCGAGCGGGGTCTGAAATGGAAATGGCTGGCGCTGATTTTCGCCTTGTTCGGCACTCTGGCTTCTTTTGGCATCGGCAGTTCGGTCCAGTCCAATACTGTAGCGCTGGCGGTACAGAACAGTATGGGCATTGAGACCTGGATAACAGGTATTATTATTACTGCCTTTTCAGCACTGGTGATTTTGGGCGGGATCAAATCGATTTCCAAAACTTCTTCTGTGATCGTGCCGATTATGGCAGTGGGTTATGTTGCTGGCGGTCTGATTATTATTTTAAATAATCTGGAACTGGTCATGCCGGCACTAAAAATGATCTTCAGCTATGCCTTTACCGGTGAAGCCGCAGTGGGCGGTGCGATTGGTGCAGCGATTCGTTATGGTGTAGCACGTGGAGTATTCTCCAACGAAGCCGGTATGGGTTCTGCGCCGATTGCTGCCGCAGCAGCGAAAACCGATCATCCGGCCCGTCAAGGTTTGGTCTCTATGACTGGTACGTTTATTGATACGATTATCGTCTGTTCGATTACCGGTATTGTACTGGTGATGGGTTATATCATGGCCGGCAACTCATTCGGTGACCAGACCGGCGCAGTATTGACCATCAGCGCGTTTGACAAACTGTTGCCTGGGATCGGCGGCTGGATTGTGACCCTCGGGATTATTTTCTTTGCTTATTCCACCATCTTGGGTTGGAGCTACTATGGCGAGAAATGTGCCACTTATTTGCTCGGTGAGAAGTTTGTGCTGCCCTATCGTATTATTTATATCGCTTCGGTATTTATTGGCTGTGTGGCGACCCTTGATCTGGTTTGGCTCTTCGCCGATACCTTTAATGGGCTCATGGCGGTTCCAAACTTAATTGCACTATTGCTTTTATCCGGAGTGATTGCCAAGGAATCGAAAGACTTTATTGCAAGACGTAAATCTGGTGAACTTTATTAATTGATAAGTTATTTAACTACTCAACTTAAATAGTAAAGAGCCACGTCAATCGTGGCTTTTTATGCTTCATCTTTTCCATTCTTCATCATGAAAATTTAGCAACGTAAACCACTACAAGCCAGCTTGTCCCACTCAGATTCAAGCTCCAACGCTAGTCCTAAAGATAAAACAAAAAACTGAATGCCTTTAATTTTCATATTGCCCTGTTCATCTTCCAGATATCCACTCAATTTTTGATAGGTTTTATGATGCAGATCAAAAGGTACATCCAGATAAAGACCACCCAGGTAGATTTCACTATGGACGGTTTGATCCACACCTAAACACGGCATATAGACAATGCCCTGTTGCTCTAGCCAGCCGATTAACATTTGGCGAACCGAGTTTGCGTCCCGATCTGGATGTACATAATGATCAAAATGCACAAACAGCACATCACGGTTTTTTTCACGTGCGATCGCATCAATATGTTTCAGCAATTGTGACAAGATCTGTTCCATTCCAGCATAACAAGATGGGCATTATAGACGGCGTTGACGCATAGCATTCAAATCAGCATAAATAAAAACGACAAGCCTTGTCGTAAAAACTATGATTTTTCAGGTGAAAGGCTTGGTTTTCTATAGCATTCACCGCTATGCTGTCACTCAATTTCAATCGCTACATCTTCAAATATGGCTAAAGCAAAAAGTGTGTATCGTTGTGAACAGTGTGGTGCCGATCATCCAAAATGGTCGGGGCAGTGTTCTGAATGCGGGGAATGGAACAGCCTGGTTGAGGTGACCATTGCACCGGCAGTGACGCATCGCGCCCAGCCAAAAATCGGTGGTGGATATGCAGGCCAGGCGTCCAGCATCACGACTTTAAATCAGGTTTCAGTCTCTCATGAAACCCGTCTGCCGACGGGTATCAGCGAATTTGACCGGGTTTTGGGTGGCGGACTGGTAACCGGTTCGGTGGTCCTGATCGGCGGTGATCCCGGAATTGGTAAATCCACCATCTTGCTACAAACAGCCACGCACATGGCATCTGCCAAAAATCCGGCCCTGTATGTGACCGGTGAGGAATCTTTGTCTCAGGTTGCTTTACGTGCCCAACGTCTGGATCTGCCAACCGACCAGCTCAAAGTCATGGCAGAAACCTGTGTCGAACGTATTTGTGAAGTACTGGCCCAGCAACGTCCTGCGGTAGCCATTCTGGACTCGATCCAAACCCTGTATACCGAAACCCTGCAATCTGCACCGGGCGGTGTCTCACAGATTCGTGAATCAGCGGCCCTGTTGACCCGTTTTGCGAAAAATAGTGGCACGTCTTTGTTTCTGGTCGGTCATGTAACCAAAGAAGGCGCACTGGCCGGCCCACGTGTACTGGAACATATGGTCGACTGTGTACTGTATTTTGAAGGCCAGTCTGATTCACGTTACCGGATGATCCGAGCGGTCAAAAACCGTTTTGGTGCAGTCAATGAACTCGGTGTGTTCGGCATGACCGATAAAGGTCTGCGCGAAGTATCTAATCCTTCAGCCATCTTTTTAAGCCGTTATGATGAAGCGATTCCCGGTTCGATTGTAATGATCAGCCGCGAAGGTACGCGCCCGCTACTGGTTGAGGTTCAGGCACTGGTCGATGATGCACATGGCCAACCAAGACGTGTAGCGCTCGGCCTGGATCAGAACCGCTTGAATATGCTCCTTGCAGTCATGCATCGGCATGGCGGCGTACAAACATCAGGACAGGATGTGTATGTCAATATTGTCGGTGGCCTTAAAATTACCGAAACTGGGTCAGATTTAGCTGTACTGCTGGCCTGCGCTTCCAGCATTCGTGGCAAAGCCTTACCGCAACAGCTGGCGGTTTTTGGGGAAGTCGGACTGTCTGGAGAGATTCGCCCTGTGCCGAACGGTCAGGAACGGCTGAAAGAAGCGATTAAACATGGTTTTAAATACATTATTGTCCCTCGCGGCAATGCACCGCAAAAACCCATCGAGGGCGTGCAAATTATTGCAGTTGCGCGTTTACATGAAGCCTTGAGCGAGGCAATGGCGCTGAGTGATGAACTCAATTAACTGTAAACCGGCTCATTTCGTACAAAGAGCAAAAAAATACAGATTTTTGATTGAAATTCCACACAAAGCCTATATAAATAGACTGTACAAACAGGTTTTATTCTCATAGGAAAAATGAATGGAAGTTCGACAGCGCGGTTTGATCACAGGTATCTTGACAGCAGTTTTATTGGTTGCGCCTTTTGCAGCTGAAGCAAAACGTGCCGGTGGCGGTAAAAGTCACGGCATGCAACGTTCTGCACAACCTACTCAATCTTATCAACAACCTCGTCAAGCTGCGCCTGCTCAACAAGCGCCAGTTGCCGGTGCTGCAACCCAGCAAAAATCCGGTCCGGGTGTCGGCGGCATGGTTGCCGCGGGTGTAGCCGGTGCTGCGATTGGTGCAGTTGCTGCCAATGCCTTGGCGGATGATCAAAGTGTAGCAGCATCTGAAGCTCAGGCTGCTCAAGCCGAAGAGGAAAAAGGTGGTATTCCAGGCTGGATCTGGATCCTTCTTGCTGCTGCTGTTGCCTTCTTCATTTTCCGTAAGATGGGCGCAAAAAAAAAAGTAGCTTCTAACCCATACGCACCAAATAGCGGTGCTGGTAATACAGCACCTTTTGGTCAGGCACCGACTGCACCTCGCGGTGGTGACAGTACCAATATTTTTGGTCAGAATGTGGGTGGTCAAACGTCAAGCAACAATGCTCCGTTCGGTTCTGCTCCGGTAAATAACGCGCCTTTTGGTGCAGCTTATACCCAAAGTGGCAGCCAGTTACCGGATGGTACTGAACCTGCAGCATTCTTGCGTGTAGCGCGTCAGCGTTTTAACCATATTCAGTCCATGAATACAGCAAGCAACATTTCTGAAATTCAGCGTTATTTGACTCCTGAACTTTATCAGTCAATATATAACGACATCATGAGCAATCAGGATCAGGATGTTGCCGAGTTTTCAAATCTGAATGCGATGGTCGTCGACTCATCGACTGACAATGGCCAGTATATTGTCAGCGTACGCTTTACAGGTACGGTAAGCGAAGACTTAAACAGCTTGCCGCAACCGTTCGCAGAAATCTGGCATTTCACCAAACCAGCAGGTTCAAATCAGGACTGGGTGGTTGCAGGTATTCAGCAAGACTAATCGTGAATAAATGAAGTTTAGACAGCGGCCTTCGAGCCGCTGTTTTTATTTTCAAGCCTTACATTTTGATCTTTTTTAATTCCCTTCCCCCTCTCTTTTTTAACCTAACTTCCAGTTTTACTTATTTTTCATATAAATAGTTCAACAACCCATATTTAAAATCTAAACAATAATTGTTATCATTATCATTAATTACTTCATAAGTTTGTAAATAGAATTTTCGATGATGAATAGTCCGAATATGCAAGCCATAGCGACTGGAACAGTTACTGCACCGAAACCATCAAGCAAAAATAAAGTCAAAGCAAGTATGCTGGCTTATCGTGGGATGATTTTATATCGCTTTATTCTGGCGGGTGCTGGCGGTTATCTACTGGCTACACTGGCAACGATCGTGATTGCCCAGCTTTTTATCGACAGTGGAAGCAGTGCAGCCATGTCCGCCACCCTGATTGGCTTTAGCTTGAATGCTGCTGCATTTATCTGGGTATTTATGGTGAATAAGACGCTCAAAGCTACGCTCGGGATCGCGATTCCCGGTGTTTTACTCTATATCGCCTATAAGCTTTTAGGAAATTGAGATGAGAGTAGATGCAAAACCCGAAGGTCCACGCCAGTCGATGTCGTGGTTGCATACCTGGGCCAGTCTGATTTTAGGCTGGCTTTTATATGCGATTTTCTTGACCGGAACCTTAAGCTTTTTCCAGAACGAAATTACCGTCTGGATGAAACCGGAATTTCATCAATCAGTTCCACCAAAGACTCAAATCGAACAAACCCGTGTGGCACTGGCTTATCTGCAACAGCACCATCCGGATGCTGGCAGCTGGGCAATCCAGCTTCCTAACTCACGCCAAAATACTACCACCCTGACTATTCGTAGTGCCGGCGAAGATCCGCGTGCCCGTCGTGGCGGTACCCGCGTGACGATTGACAGCGCCACCGACGAAGTTTTGCAAGCGCGTGAAACACGCGGTGGTCCATTCTTATACCGTTTCCACTTTGAATTGTATGGTTTGCCAAGAATCTGGGCGCGCTGGATGGTCGGCGTTGCGACCCTGCTCATGCTGGTGGCAATCATCAGCGGTGTCATTACCCATAAGAAAATTTTCAAGGATTTTTTTACTTTCCGTCCCGGCAAAGGTCAGCGTTCATGGTTGGATGCACACAATGCTACTGCGGTATTTGCCCTGCCCTTTCACATCATGATTACCTTCAGGATCAACGTAAGAGTTTGGTTCAAGACAACAGTATTCAGGCTGAATCCCGTGAAAGCCATAGTGAGAGCAAAGAACGTCGACCGCAAGCTGAGAGAGAAAATCGTGGCGAGCGCGGTGAAATGTCTGCACGCAGTGAAGGTCGCCGCTCTCGTGATGAAATGCAAGCTGCACCTCCTGCACCGTTAACCGATCTAGCTCCGATCTTGGCAACAGCCGAAAAAGAATGGAAAAATAATCCGGTGGGTATGATAACTATTATCCAGCCAAATACCGTAAAAGCAGAAATTGAGCTTCGTGCCTTAAACGGAGTCAGCGTAGCTTATCGCAATATTTATCTGAGCCTTGCTTTCAATGGTGTGACTGGTGATTTAGAGCCGGATCAAACCACACTGAAAATGCCTTCAGTCGCAAATGGTATCTATAACGTGTTCACCGCACTGCATGAAGCACGGGGCGTAGATCTGGCTTTACGCTGGTTATTGTTTCTGTCTAGCGTAGTCGGCACCTTGATGATTGCCACCGGCTTGATTCTATGGTGTGTTAAACGTGCACCGCAGCAACAGAAGCAAGGTTATAAATCGTTTGGATATCGTCTTGTGGAAGTCACCAATATCGCTGCCATTCTTGGTTTACCTATTGCCTGTGCTGCCTATTTCTATGCCAACCGTTTTATTCCGGCAGACATGGACATGCGTCTGAACTGGGAAATACGTAGCTTCTTTATTGTCTGGTTACTGACTTTACTGTATGCCATGATTCGCAGTCATCGACAAGCTTGGCTAGAGCTTCTCATGCTTGCAACTGGGACATTTGCCTTGCTCCCAATCGTCAATTTTCTGACCGGCGGTCAGGCGATCTGGAACACCATTATGCATGGTCAATGGGTCATTGCTTCTTTTGATCTAGCGATGTGGGTGCTTGCGATCTTGTTCTGGTTTTCATTTAAAAAAGTGAAAAACCATAAAGGCTTGTCGCCTAAAAAAGCCAAGGTTGCTCTCAAGGAGAATCAGTCATGATGTTTTTCTTACTGATTTGGGCTTTAACTTCACTGGGTTTCTTTGCGCTTGCAACGTCGATGTCCAAACATCAAAAACAGATTTTTGACACAGAACTCAACCCTGCAAAAACACAACTTGCGACTATTCTCGGTTGGGTATTGCTCATACTCGCCCTGATTCTGTGCCTGTTCGCTGGAACGATCAGCAACATGATCAGTTATTGGCTCGGCAGTTTGACTTTTGCGGCCTTGGTCGTAGCTTTAAGCCTGAGTTATCTGGAAAGTAAAATTAAAATGATTGTATCAATCTGTGCGGTGATTGCCGTGATTTCAGGCATCATTTGTTTAATCTAAAGTTCTATTTTACCCATCCTCATTTGAAAAGCTGATCTTCGGATTGGCTTTTCTAGTTTAAAGCATTAGTCTACGCATAATATTTTTGAGATGTTGATATGACCCAGCGTGTTTCTCTCTCTGCTGCCCTGACCAATCTTGCCTTAGCAGGCAATGCTGAAGCGCAATTTGAATTGGCTGAACTGTATATGCAAAGCGAGCATGATGATGACATCATCCTGGCTGAAGAATGGGCATTGAAAGCTGCCAACGGCGGACTGGTTGATGCAATGTACTGGTTAGGTGAAGGTTATACTGTTTATGCCAAAGAACTGGCAGAAGAAGATCCGGAAGAATCTAAAGCTCACTTTGAGTTAGCCTATTACTGGTTAAGTAAGGCCAATATCGAGAAGCACCCTGCTGCGACTTTAGAGCTGGCCGGTTTCTACCGTCGTGGTGATGTGATTGAAAAAGATGTAGAGAAATCGATTTCTTTAGTCAAACAGGCTGCGGAATGGGGTGAAGTTCAGGCCATGCGCGATCTTGCTTTTATTTATGGGAACGGTTTAGGTGTTGTCGCTGATGACATACAGGCAGATTACTGGACACAAAAAGCAGATAAGATTGAACAGGAAATAGAATAAATAAAAAGCCCGTCAGATGATGGGCTTTTTTAAACGCATAATCATGACGATAAAATTAAATATCGTGCTTATTCCCCTGTGAGGCGGGAGAATCAAAAAAAGAATAAATAGAAAATATTCGATTTTAATGCCTACAGGCTGACAGGCTTTTGATCAACTAAAAACTCAAAACTTAGAAAACAATTAATATTATCTTTTTTCAACTTGGCTATCACTTTAAATCCAAGTACAATACGGCGCTAGTCGAGGGATGCTGCGACGTTTTACAGGCACTAAATGTAAAATCGCTAGGCTCGACCATCGGTCAGACATTCGTTCTGATCAACAACGGCATCCGCGAACAGAACGATCCAATCTATTTTTTCCTAGGAGATCCTGATGAACGCGGTTACTGCTTCATTTACAGATTACAAAGTTGCTGATATTTCACTTGCTGATTACGGCCGTAAAGAAATCAAACTTGCTGAAGCTGAAATGCCAGCCCTCATGGGTCTGCGTAAACGCTACTCGGCAGCAAAACCACTTGCAGGCGCGAAAATTCTCGGCTGTATCCACATGACCATTCAAACAGCTGTTCTTATTGAAACACTGGTTGAATTAGGCGCAGAAGTTCGCTGGACTTCATGTAACATCTTCTCGACTCAAGACCATGCTGCTGCTGCTATCGCCGCTGCGGGCATTCCTGTGTTTGCTTGGAAAGGCGAAACTGAAGAAGAATATATGTGGTGTCTTGAACAACAAATCAATGTAAATGGCACGCCTTGGGATGCCAACATGATTCTTGACGATGGCGGTGACTTAACGCTACTTGTTCATGAAAAATATCCAGAAGTGATTGCAAAAATTCACGGTGTAACTGAAGAAACAACGACAGGTGTTCAACGTCTGTACGAAATGCTTCGTGATGGCACTTTAAAAGTTCCTGCAATCAACGTAAACGATTCAGTAACCAAGTCTAAAAACGACAACAAATACGGTTGCCGTCACTCACTGAACGATGCAATCAAACGTGGTACAGATATGCTTTTATCTGGCCGTCGTGCGCTTGTAATCGGTTACGGTGACGTAGGTAAAGGTTCTGCACAATCACTTCGTCAAGAAGGCATGATTGTACGCGTAACTGAAGTTGACCCAATCTGTGCAATGCAAGCATGCATGGACGGTTATGAAGTTGTATCTCCATACAAAAATGGCGTGCAAACTGGCAAGAAAGAAGACATCAATGTTGACCTTCTTCAAAACACTGACCTTATCGTAACTACAACAGGTAACTACCACGTATGTGACGCTGCAATGCTTGATTCATTAAAAGCTGGCGCAGTTGTTTGTAACATCGGTCACTTTGATACTGAAATTGATACAGCTTACCTACGTGGCTACAAGTGGGTTGAAGTTAAACCTCAAGTACACCAGGTGTATCGTTCAGAAAATGAAAATGATTACCTGATCCTTCTTTCTGAAGGCCGTTTGGTGAACCTTGGTAATGCGACTGGTCACCCATCACGTATTATGGATGGTTCATTTGCCAACCAGGTATTGGGTCAAATGCATTTATTCGCTGAGAAATTTGCTGATCTTCCAGAATCTGAAAAAGCTGCACAAATTCGTGTAGAACTTCTTCCTAAGAAATTAGATGAAGAAGTTGCTGCTGCGATGGTTGCTGGTTTCGGTGGTGTCTTGACTCAATTGACTCAAGAACAAGCGGATTACTTAGGCGTTCAAGTTGAAGGTCCATTCAAGTCTGATGCTTATAAATACTAATTAAACTCAACCCTCTCCCTAACCCTCTCCCATAGGGAGAGGGAACATTCATTACCAAATGTATGTCATCGAGGGTAAGTCCTCTCCTGAGCGTGCTTAAAGCACTGCTTTGAAGCTCAGCGCAAGAGAGGATTTAGGAGAGGTAAAACTAATTAAAAAGTATTTATAAAAAGGATTTGAACATGTCTAAACAGATTCCAATTTCATTTGAATTCTTCCCAACCAAAACTGATGTAGGTGCGGAAAAACTCAAAGTTGTGCATCAAGAGCTACAACTCTTAAATCCAGAGTTCTTCTCTGTGACCTATGGTGCTGGTGGTTCGACCCGTGAACGCACCCTGTCTACCATCAATGACTTTAATGGCAAAGGCGCACCTGTTGCCCCTCACCTGTCTTGTATTGGCGATGACAAAGCACGTATTGCTGAACTTCTAGACCTGTACAAATCTCAAGGTATTGACCGCATTGTTGCCCTGCGTGGTGACTTGCCTTCTGGTCAGGTCGGTTTGGGTGAATTACCTTATGCAGCTGATCTGGTTCGCTTTATCCGTGAACATTCAGGCGATCATTTCAAGATTGAAGTCGCAGCTTATCCGGAAATGCATCCTCAGGCTGAAAGCTTTGACAAAGACATTCAGCACTTTGTTGATAAAGTTAATGCGGGTGCCAATGCGGCATTAACCCAGTTCTTCTTCAATCCAGATGCTTATTTCTACTTTGTAGATCGCATCCAGAAAGCAGGAATCGATATTCCAGTTGCGCCAGGCATCATGCCAATTACCAATGCCAGCAACCTGATTCGCTTTGCTGATGGTACCGGCGCTGAGATTCCACGCTGGATTCGCAAGCAACTGGCAACCTATGGTGACGATACTGCTAGCATTAAAGCCTTTGGCCATGAAGTTGTGGTTAAATTCTGTGAGCGTCTGCTTGCAGGTGGTGCGCCAAGCTTGCATTTCTACACCATGAACACTACTGACCCGACCCGTCAGCTGGTCACCGATCTTGGTTTAGCTTAAGCCTTTTATTTCACCGATTTTTTGAGTAGAACGATCAATGCCACGTTTTTATATAGATGCTGATTTAACTGTTGATGTCAGCCTTGAGCTTACGGAAACTGTATTTCATCATTGGGTAAAAGTTTTACGCGCGCAAGTCGGTGAAAGCGCGACCCTGTTCAATGGACAGGGTGGCGAATATGACGTGACTTTAACCGAAGTTGCTAAAAAATCAGCCACCGTCTCGGTCAATACATTTAGTCCTGCCAATCGCACACCCAAGTTTCAGGCTTTACTCGGTCAAGTAATGAGTAAAGGCGACCGCATGGATTATGCGATTCAGAAAGCAGTCGAACTGGGCGTTTCCGAAATTCAGCTGCTGACTTCGGATCGTTGTGAAATGCGTTTAAAGTATGATCGCGACCAGAAAAAACTAGATCACTGGCAAGGCATTGCTATTGCGGCTTGTGAACAATGTGGTCTGAATATTGTGCCTAAAATTTTAGCGCCCATATCACTTGAAAAATGGCTGGATACTGAACTACCCAACACCAAACTGGTTTTGGCACCCAATAAAGATGAAACAGATGTACTGGCAGAGGCGACCTTGGATCTTGTCCTATTGATCGGCCCTGAGGGTGGCCTGAGTGAGGCGGAAATTAGTACCGCAAATCAAAAAGGTTTTCTTAACTGGTGTATCGGCGAGCGCGTCCTGCGTACCGAAACTGCTCCTGTTGTTGCCCTGTCAATTTTAAATTATGTGCTTTAGTTCATCGGATGAGTAAAAATTTGCCTTTAATTTTGTTGATTTTTATTTTTAAGACATCTAATCTCGACTAAAGAATAACAAATACTTATTAATTAATTTCACACATTTCCTGGGGTTTTTATAACAACAATGCACAAGGACAAAACCGTTTAGGATGAATACAGGCATTGAATCACATGGTTGATAATCAGGACGACTATATTCAGCAACATTTACATGATGCTCAGATTGCGAACACGCTTCGCCATAGTCGCTATTTTTTGCTCAGTATAATGGTAATTTGCCTTTATATTTTTTGTATTTATCACATTCAATATAGCCCGTCTAATACGTATTTTAATACCTGGTTTATTCTGACAGAACTCCTGGTCAGCATGTGCTGGCTGGTGAGTACGCTGTATTTTAAACCTGAACACTATAATCAAAAAAGTGCACACCGCTGGTTACAGATCCAGAGTCTGGCTGTTGGGATCAGTATCGCGGCAGGTATTTTTACGATTTACTATTATTTGCCACAGGCCAATCCTGCATTTGAAGATATTGAAGCACTGACCTTGTCTGCCTTGTTGCTGATTGTAAGCCAAGCATTTGGCCTGACCTACCTGACCCAGAAACTGAGCTATTTTTGTCTGGTCTTTTTGCCGTCATTATTCCCTTTTTTACTGTCGCAGCTTGACCATGTCGGTCATTCCAATCCCTTTTTTGGTCTGGCCTTAAATTTCGCCATGATTGTGATTTTGCTGTGCGCGACGAGTAGTTATCGAATTCACAGCCGTACCTCACGCCTGTATGCGGAAAATGATATTCTGGTGAAAAATGCCGAACAGCAAGTGCATTGGACTGATGAACTGTGCCAGCAACTCAAAACTGAAGTTAATAAATCCAAAGATGTTGAACTGCAATTACAGCTCAGCAATCAATTGCTGGAGCAAAAAGTACGGGAACGTACCTATGATATTGAACAGATCAATCATGACCTGAAGAATCAGCAGCAAAACCTAGAACTTGCACATGAAATTGCCGGTATTCGGCCATGGGACTGGAATATTCAAGAGCGCAGCATCACCTTAACCAATCATAAAGACGAAAAGATTCTGCGCGATTCCAAAGATCACCATCTGCAATTACAGTATCTGATTCACCCTGAAGATCTGGACTATTTTAAGCGCAATATGAAACAGCATCTGCGTGGCCAGATTGAACGCTATGATGCCACTTACCGGATCAAGCTCAGTGAAGGTGGCTGGAGTTGGGTGCATGATATTGGCCGGGTGATCAGTCGTGATCCTAAAAATAAAAAACCCTTGCGCATGGTCGGTATCCGTCGTGATATTCAGCAGGAACGTCTTTCTCAAGAACGTTTAAAACTGGTGGCCAGTGTACTAGAACAGGCTGCGGAAGGCATTTTTATTCTGAATCCTGAATTAGATTATATCGATGTCAATCCTCACTACGAATACCTGAGCGGTTTTGAGCGTGACGAAATTATCGGTAAATCCTTATTTGATATTGCGGTGCAAAATAAATCCCAGCAACGTACTTTTCAGGCCAATATTGTCAAACAGATTCAAAAGATTGGCTCTTATGATGGAGAGGTTTATGCCAAATTTCTGTCTGGCAAAGAATCCACCTTATGGCTGCATATTAATGCCGTGACTGATGATGAAGGCCGGATTACCCATTATATTGGCATCGTATCAGATCTGACTGAACGTAAATTACAGGAACAGCGCCTGTCCTATCTGGAAAATTACGACACACTGACTGACTTGCCGAACCGCTTTTATTATAACTATCAGCTACATCAGTATCTGGTTTCGCAAAAAGACTCGATTAAAGAGATGGCTGTGATTCGGCTTAATATCGACCGTTTCCGCCCATTGAATGAATATCTATCCAATAACGGCGGTGATGAACTTCTACGCCAGGTGGCGCAGCGGCTGCGGATGACCAATGCAGAAGCGCTATTTGTTGCACATCTAAACGGTGATGATTTTGCGATTCTCTATGAAATTTCACATATTCGCCCTTCAGTTCAGCACCATTGTGAACGCATTGCTCAGGCCTTTAGCAGACCGTTTAATATTTACGGTCAGGATCATGTGATTACCCTGTCCATGGGCGTGGCATTCTATCCGGATCATGGCCGTCAGCTGGATTATTTAAATAACTGCGCCGAACAGGCATTGAACGAAGCCAAAAATCTCGGTGGCAACACCATTCATTTTTATTCTAGTGAAAATCATTCATTACAGAATAAAGGGGTTTTCCTGGAACGGGATTTGCGTAAAGCGATCCAGAATAATGAGCTGGTGGTGTATTATCAGCCAAAAATCAATTTTAGCGATCAAAGCATTTATGGCTTTGAAGCGCTGATTCGCTGGAACCATCCAGAAAAAGGCATTATTGCACCCGGGCTGTTTATCCCCTTAGCGGAACAGACCAGCCTGATTTCAGACATTGGCCGTCTGGTGATCCAGCAGGCCGCTAAACAGATTCGCCAATGGAATGATCTGGGCTTTAATCATATTTGTGTATCAGTCAATATCGTGGCGCAGCAATTGCGTCGTGGTCAATTACTTGATGATCTGGACCAAGCCATTGCAGACAACCATATTTCTGGCGCCAGCCTGGAGCTGGAAATTACCGAATCTTCTTTAATTGAAAATTCGGAAGCGGTCAAAAACCTGCTGAATGAAATTAAACAGCGACATATTCATATTGCCCTAGATGATTTCGGTACAGGTTATTCTTCTCTCTCCTATCTTGCTGATTTTCCAATTGATACCTTAAAAATTGATCGCAGTTTTGTTTGCAAGATTGGGGAAAACAAACAGGCAGCGATTGTCAGCGCCATGGTGGCCATGGGTAAAGCCATGGGCATGACCGTGGTCGCGGAAGGGATCGAGACTGAAGAACAGCTAGAATATCTACGTGATTTAGACTGTGATATTGCCCAGGGTTACTTATTTTCCAAACCGCTTCCTGAGCAGGATGCAACCGCTTATTTAGTGCGAGACAAGACGCATCAGACTTATATACCCCAAGTCTAAGTCCATACCCCACCACAATAAGTTTGTTGGAAAAACGGCCGTCTTTGTCTGTCCGAACTGGCTAACAAATGGTATATTCAGGAACATAAATAAATTCTTTGCCCGCTGACCGGGTAATCTTTACAACGATCGAGAGACTGATGGACGAACAATCTTTAAAGCAACAGGCCCTTTACTATCACGAGTTTCCTACCCCGGGGAAAATCAGCGTTACACCAAGCAAACAATTGGTCAACCAACGTGACTTGGCCCTTGCTTACTCGCCTGGCGTAGCTGCACCATGTCTTGAGATTGAACGCGATCCTTCAACTGCTGCATTGTATACGGCTCGTGGCAACCTGGTTGCTGTAGTGACCAACGGTACTGCCGTGCTTGGCTTGGGTAATATTGGTCCTTTGGCTTCTAAACCAGTGATGGAAGGTAAAGGCGTATTATTCAAAAAATTCGCTGGCGTTGATGTATTCGATATCGAAATTGCTGAAAATGATCCAGACAAAATTGTGGATATTGTAGCTGCATTAGAACCGACTTTTGGCGGGATTAACCTTGAAGATATCAAGGCGCCAGAGTGTTTCTATATCGAGCAAAAATTGCGTGAACGCATGAATATTCCAGTATTCCATGATGATCAGCACGGTACTTCGATTATTGTCGGTTCTGCGCTCCTCAACGCGTTACAAATCAACGGTAAAAAAATTGAAGACATCAAGATCGTGGCTTCAGGCGCGGGTGCTGCTGCACTGTCTTGTTTAAATCTGCTTTGCGCTCTGGGTGCTAAAAAAGAGAACATCATCGTTGCCGATTCACGCGGTCTGCTGACTACACATCGCGAAGGCCTGGATGAATCTAAGAAAGCCTATGTACAAGACATTGAAGCTACTCAGCTTGGTGACGTGATTTCAGGTGCAGACATGTTCCTTGGTCTTTCTGCTGCGGGCATTTTGACCAAAGAAATGGTCAAGGTCATGGCTGAAGATCCGATCATCTTTGCCTTGGCGAACCCGGATCCAGAAATTCTGCCTGAACATGCGCATGAAGTTCGTGATGACGTGATCATGGCGACTGGTCGTTCTGACTATCCGAACCAGGTGAATAACGCACTGTGCTTCCCGTACATCTTCCGTGGTGCGCTGGACGTTGGCGCAACCACCATTAACGAAGAAATGAAAATTGCCTGTGTCCACGCGATCGCGCGTATGGCACACGTTGAAGCTGATGCGGCGACTTATGGTGAAAAATCGGCATCATTTGGCCGTGAATACCTGATTCCGGGACCACTGGATCAACGTTTGATTCTAGAAATCGCACCTGCTGTTGCACAAGCAGCCATGGATTCTGGCGTGGCAACACGTCCAATCACGGATTTCTCGCATTATCGTCAACGTTTGTCTGAGTTTGTCTACAACTCTGCATTCATGATGAAACCGATTTTCGAACAAGCCAAATCTGATCCTAAACGTATTGCTTATGCGGAAGGTGAAGACCTGCGTGTACTTCGCGCAGTTCAAATTGCGGTAGATGATGGTTTGGCAATTCCAATTCTGGTGGGTCGCCCAGCGGTAATTGAAGCCAACATCAAAAAATTGGGTCTACGTCTTGAAGATGGCGTGAATATCACGATTGTTGATCAGGAAAAGAACCCCAACTATGAAATGTTTGCGGATGATTACTACAATATCATGCAGCGTAAGGGTGTAACACCTGAATATGCACAGCGTGAAGCACGTCGCCGCTCTACCCTGATCGCAGCGATGCTTGTGAAACATGGTATGGCAGACGGTATGCTGTGTGGTACGTATTCAAGCTACGACATTCACCTGGACTTCGTCAGCAATATCATTGGCAAGAAAGATGGTCATAACACCTTCTTTACCCTAAATGCCTTGATGCTTGAAGACCGTAACTTGTTCATTGCCGATACCTATGTCAACACCAATCCAACAGCTGAACAGCTGGCTGAAATGACCATTCTAGCCGCTGAAGAAGTTCGCCGTTTTGGTATGACGCCACGTATTGCCCTGCTTTCTCACTCAAGCTTCGGTTCAGACCAGCATGATGCCAGCGCGCAAAAAATGCGTAAGGTGTATGACATCCTGTCTGAAATCGCGCCTGAGCTGGAAGTTGAAGGTGAAATGCACGGTGATGCTGCACTGGATGAGAACATTCGTCAGTTTGCATTCCCGAATTCACGTTTCAAAGGCTCTGCAAACTTGCTGATCATGCCGAATCTGGATGCTGCCAATATCTCGTTTAACCTGTTAAAGGCAACTTCAGGCAACAACGTAACGATTGGTCCAATTCTGTTGGGTGCTGCGAAACCTGTCCACATTTTGACGCCGACTGCGACCACGCGCCGTGTCATCAACATGACTGCACTGACTGTTGCAGAAATCCAGCAAGCGGAACAAGATGCACTTTAAGCCAATGACAAGATAACGACGCATCAGCCTCGTTTCTTAACTTGAGAAAACCTCTATTCTGTAGCATGATGCTTGTAAGAATAGAGGTTTTTTCATGCAAGTTTATTTAGTAGGCGGCGCAGTTCGAGATCATTTGCTCGGACACCCCTATCACGAAAAAGATTATGTGGTTGTTGGTGCAACTCCCGCGCAAATGCTTGACTTAGGCTATCAGCCCGTAGGCAAAGATTTCCCTGTTTTTCTACATCCCCAAACAAAAGAAGAATATGCACTGGCGCGTACCGAACGTAAATCTGGCACCGGTTATCATGGTTTTGAGTTTCATACCGATGCCAGCGTTACGCTAGAGCAGGATCTGATTCGTCGCGATCTGACCATTAATGCCATGGCCATGGATGATGCCGGCCAGGTTTATGATCCTTATGGTGGTCAACAGGATCTGGAAAAGCGGACTCTACGTCATGTTTCCGATGCTTTTGTCGAAGATCCATTACGCGTGCTACGCATTGCCCGTTTTGCTGCCCGTTATACCAGTGCAGGCTTTGTGATTGCCGATGAAACTTTGGCGTTAATGCAACGCTTGACTGAATCGGGTGAATTAAATGCCTTGACACCGGAACGCGTCTGGAAAGAAACTTCCCGTGCATTATCCGAACGTCATGCTGATGTGTATTTTGAAGTATTACGCGAGTGTGGTGCTTTAAAGGTACTCTTCCCTGAGATTGACGCCTTATATGGCATTCCGCAACGACCTGAATATCATCCGGAAATTGACTGCGGCATTCACACGATGATGTCCTTGCAGCAGGCATGTCGTCAAAATTATAGCCTGGATGTACGTTTTGCCGTTTTAGTGCATGACTTAGGAAAAGCTTTAACGCCGGTTGAAGAATTACCGCGACATATCATGCATGAAGAGCGTGGCATCAAGCCAGTGAATGAACTGTGTGACCGTTTAAAAGTGCCGACGTATACCAAGCAGCTGGCTTTGGCGGTGTGCAAAGAGCATCTGAAATGCCATCAGGCCTTCAATCTTAAGCCGGGAACCTTATGGCGATTATTGCAACGTCTGGATGTGTTACGTCGCCCTGAACGTGTCGAAGCTTTCGTCCAGGCGTGTGAATGTGATTCACGTGGCCGTCTAGGTCTGGAAGATCGTGCTTATCCACAAGCACAATATGTCCTCGATGCCATGCAAACCGTACGCGCCATCAAGGCACAAGACCTGCCTGCCGATATTCAGGGTCCGGATATTGGTGAAATGCTGATTGAACGACGGATTCAGGCACTCGGTGAACTCAAAGCACAACAAACCGTAGCGATTGAATAATAAAAAAGCACCCTCGGGTGCTTTTTTAATAGCTTAATTTCTCTTTATCACAAAAGGAATTAAGAAATATTGGATCAGTACCATCAGGAAATATCTGCCGGAAAAGTAATCACTTGCTCCAGTTTCATTTGATTGGTTGCAATCATCAACAAACGGTCAATTCCAAGGGCAATTCCAGAACATTCCGGCATATTCGGTAAAGCTGCCAATAGATATTTATCGATCGGCATGACATGCAAGCCCAGCTTGGCCCGTTCTGCATTATCCGCCTCAAAGCGCGAACGCAATACGTCGGCATCAATCAGCTCATCATAGGCATTGGCCAATTCTAAACCTTCGATATACAATTCAAAACGTGCGGCGACCAGTTCACCATCTTCATCGGTTCGGGTTTTGGCCAGTGATGCCATTTCAGGGGGGAAATCAGTCAGGAATACTGCAGTATCAAAACCCAGACTAGGTTCAACCATATGTGAAAATAACAGGTCGATATAACCGAGACGATCCTCGCCTAAATCCAGATTGAGTCCAACGCGGCGGCAGCAATCTTTCAGTTCCTGTAAAGTGGCTTGAAGTGGATTGAGATCCAGACGATCCATGAAAGCATGTTTATAGCTTAGAATGGTCGGACGGATTTCGCCAAAACGTGCTTTCAAAGTCACATTCAGCAAATCCGATACTTCAAACATCAGATCTTTTAAGCTAAATCCCGGGCGATACCATTCCAGCATGGTGAATTCGCTATTGTGCTTGCGTCCATGCTCATCATTGCGGAAGACCTTACAGATTTGGTAAATGGGTCCACTACCACTGGCCAATAAGCGCTTCATAGCAAATTCGGGTGAGGTCTGCAAATAATGCGTATTCAGTTTACCCAGCACATGGCGCTGTGCCTGTACCGAGGCTAAATGCACATCGGTCACACCGGCTTGAGACAAAATCGGTGTTTCCACCTCTAATACATCCCGCTCAGCGAAAAATTGACGGATTTGACGATATAAGGTCGCCCGTGCACGCATGGCTTGAAGGTCACAAGTGGGTTGATACGTCATCGTCATGCCTTCGGCCCACCATGTGCTGCCCACTCACGACGCAGCGGATAGGTTTTACGTAAATGATCAAATGCCTGCTGATCGATTTTGCCTTCTTTGAGACAGGCACGTAGATTGGCATCATCACGAGCAATGTCATAAATTTGGGATAAATGCTGTTGCAATGCCATTTTTAAATCCTGCCCCTGAAAAAACTGCTCACAGATAGGCAGCTGGGATTCAAACTGTTTATTGGCTGCAAAACCGAAAGTTTGACAAAAAGCTTCGTAAATCATCTGGGTACCACGTGCCTTGCCTTCCAGGCTATAGCCGGCAATATGCGGAGTCACCAAAGTCACCAGATCCAGAAGTTCTGCTGAAATCAGCGGTTCGTGTTCAAAAACATCCAAAATTACGGGGCGTTGTGTCGCTTTAATATCTTGAATTAAGGCAGTTTCTTCAATCACTGGCCCACGCGCTGAGTTAATCAGGATCGCGTCAGGCTGCATTTTTGCCAACGCAGTAGCATTAAATAAATGATAGGTTGGATATATGCCTGTTTTGGTTAAAGGGACATGAATTGAAACGGCGTCCGCCTGCTGCAGCAGTTCATGAAATTCGACTTGATCAACCTGCTCTCTTTGCACAAAAGGATCGCAACCGATCACGCGCCAGCCCAAGAGCTTCGCCATATAAGCCAGTCGGGTTCCGACATTACCCAAACCGACAATACCCAGGGTAAATGTCGTATTGGCATCGAGTAATTCAGGACGTACCTGCAATAATGCGGTAATGACATATTCAGCCACTGCTTGCGCATTACAGCCGGCTGCATTACTCCACTGAATCCCATGTTGTTCTAATGCAGCAATATCCAAATGATCTGTACCAATGGTGGCACTGCCCACAAATTTGATCGAACTATTCTGTAGCAGTACTTCATTGACCTGAGTCACTGAACGTACCAGCAAGCTATCGGCATCTTTGACATCATCTGCGCTTAAGGTTCGCCCTGCACAATGTTGAATGTCACCAAATTCGGAAAAGAAATAATCGGTAAATGCCAGATTTTCATCTGCGACAATTTTCATAATGAGATCCATATGATGCTTGGGCGTATAATAGCGCGTTGACGCCTCTGACTCTATATTTGGCCGATACGTCCATTTTTCAAGATTTTATGAATTAAGTTCAGGACTGAAGAATTTAATATTCAAGATCTGCAGCCTAAAAAGAAAAACCCCAATCTTTCGACTGGGGTTTTAAAAATTTGGCGGAAGCGGTGAGATTCGAACTCACGGAGGACTCACACCCTCGTCGGTTTTCAAGACCGGTGCATTAAACCGCTCTGCCACGCTTCCTTGGCCGCCATCATATAAATAAATTAGATTTTTGGCAATAAAATTTAGCGAAACTTCTATAAAAAGCGGCTTATTCAGCTAAAAATCATCCGAAATCAAAGCCAACCTGGGCATTTTCATTCAAAGATTTGAATCTTGAAATGATCTTGAGTTGTATTTAACTCAGTAGAGAATAATGAGAGAAATAATCACATTCAGCATCAAGCGGATCAACAACTGAAAAAATATTCAGACATAAAAAAACCCAGTCAAATTGACTGGGTTTTTAAAATTTGGCGGAAGCGGTGAGATTCGAACTCACGGAGGACTCACACCCTCGTCGGTTTTCAAGACCGGTGCATTAAACCGCTCTGCCACGCTTCCATGGCCGACATGATATAAACAAAAATCATGCTTGGCAAATATTTTTATGCTTTCACTGCATCAACTGCACAAAATAAAATCAATTACATTAATCTGCTGAATTTTCTGGCTTTTCATAACGAATTGAGTTGATGAACCAAAGTTTCTTGCCGGAGGGGGTCAATACCTCGGCCTCATCATCGACCTGCTTGCCTAATAACGCGCGTGCCATCGGTGAACTGATCGAAATATGCTGCGGATGATGATCATAAATTTCATCTACACCGACAATACGTAAAGTTTTTTGTTCACCTTCTTCATTTTCAATGTCCACCCAGGCACCAAAATAGACCTTGCCCTCTTGCTCCGGGGAAAAATCTATAATTTTCAGCTCTTCGAGGCGCTTGCCGAGATACCTGACCCGTCGATCAATTTTACGCAAAATTTGCTTGTTATATTGGTAGTCTGCATTTTCAGAACGGTCGCCGAGACTAGCGGCCCAGTTTACTTTTTTGGTAATTTCAGGGCGCTCTTCATGCCAGAGATTCTTAAGTTCTGCCACCAATTTATCGTGTCCAGCACGGGTGATTAAGTTGGATTTCATACGTCTTGCTGATCATATTTTCAGTGTTTTAACTTACAAACAGCTTATTTTATTTACCATTTTAACACAATGGCAAAATTCCAAAAAAATTAACTTTATATTTCAGTATCTTAAAATTATTTTTAAAAATAATTTGTGTACAAAATTTGACAATCGTTTTTTAGATCATTAATATGCCAGCAACTTCCGGAAATGCTTACTTTTTAATCTATGTAGTTTTTCTACATAATTATCTTTAAATCTCTTGTCATTTTGAATGACGTCATGACTGCCCAACCCTTATTGAATTTATCAAACTGTTAAAATTTCTGGCTTTGTTGGCTGTGATTTTTAGGGCATAAATTACTTGTAGCGGAGACAACATGCACAGTAGTTCATCCACTGGGTCGAGGCTTTGCCTAAGATCTGTAATTTCTTCTCTCCCTTTGAAAGCACTTGTACTGAGCACTGCATTTATTCCCCTACACAGTATCAATGCAAGTAAGACCACACTTCAGTTTGATCATGTGGTCAATAGCAATAAGTTGACCGTGGTTGCGGTTGAAAATCCGACTACCGTATTCCAGGATGGACAACATCTACATGGCTTCGGTTATGATCTGGTTCGTAACTATGCTAACAATCTGAATGTAAAGCTCGATTTTAAAATCGTTCCTGATAATAATACGGCACTACAATGGGTTGCTCAGGGTAAAGCCAATCTGGCCATGACGACTACCGATATACGCACCATTGAAAACAAGCGTTTGACGTCATTCTCGGCCACTTGTGGCGATGAATCGATTCTGTCAAGTAATGGCTTGAATACCAATTTAAATCTAGTGTTTAAATCTGCTACAGATCCTTTGAGCCAGACGGCCAGTGCTTTTGTCTGCAAAGGCAAACAAAGTGGTGCCATGAAGCAGCTTGCTTCATTTTATAATCAGAATGTGGTGAAAGAGGAATCCTGGACCACCATTCAACGTGATTTGAACAACCGTCTGCCGATCTATGAAGCGAGCTTTAAACAGACAGCTCAGCAGTATAATCTGGATTGGCATTTACTGGCGGCCATTGGTTATCAGGAATCTTATCTGAAACCGAATTCAGTTTCTCCGACGGGTGTGCGTGGTTTGATGATGCTGACCAACAGTACAGCCAAAGCCATGGGTGTGAGTAACCGTACCGATCCGGCTCAAAGCATTCAGGGTGGCGCCAAGTATTATGATCAAATGCTTAGTCGCTATGAGCATATTCCTTTTCCAGATCGAAACTGGTTTGCACTGGTAGCTTATAATATGGGCCCAGGTGCAGTGAATCAGTTGCAAAAGCGCATTCAGTCGCAAGGCAAGAACCCGAATAACTGGGTGAACTTATATGCCTATCTGGATCAGAATAAGGCCAATAATGGTCGTTACCGTCAAGCGGTGCAATATGTAACCCGTATTCGTGCTTATCTGGAGCATATCAAGACTACACCGCAATTGGTGAATATCTAAGCTGAAATCTTAGCGTTAATCAAAATGCCATAAAAAAAGCTTACCTCAGGGTAAGCTTTTTTGGTCTTTATTCGGGCGAATGTCTTAGCAGAATTAAGCCGTGGTATTTTCAAGTACTTTCTTGAACAAATCTTTTTGTTCCTGACTTGGTTTTGCAGTTTGAAGTGCCATCAATTGTGACATATCACCCTGTACTTTGATTTTACCTGTCATGAAGGCCTGCATCGCAGCAGCCATATCAAACTCTAGAAAAACTTTACGTAGAGTTTCGCCATCCATATTCAGCGTAGTTTTGGCATTTGAAGACAAACCTTTTTTGATTGCCCCACCATCTAAAGATAGTTCAGTATTACCTGTAGTGTCCGCTACAACCAAATTAATCGCAAGGTTCGCCAAAGCTGGTGGCAAATTCAAATCGCCAGCTTGCGCAGTTAGAGTTTCTACAGTTGAAAACCAATCATCAGTTAAAAAAGCAGGCATGATCTTTCCTCAAATTATTTGTTCATTTGTGTCGACTATCCAGACGACATCATGTTGAAGCTATTATGCTTGTGCTTTGTTATATCATGATCATTAGCGCAAAGGCTAACGAATTTTGTACGCGCCGTTCAATTTTTGTAGTTCTATTTTTATTTATGTTTATAAGCAGACATCAACCCGCAGGCTGATGTCTACACGTTCTAAAATTAGTCTGCAGCAAAGCCCAGATTGACCATATTGATCCGACGGTTCTCGCCTTCCACAGCTTCTTCAGTTGAATCACCGCCTTTGAAGTCGAATTCACGCTGGCTGTCCAGCACTTCAAAATCAAATAATTCACGATCGACCAGCTGCGATGGCGAAACATTTTGCAATGCGCCAAAAATGCTGTGCAGACGTTTTGGATGTGCTTTATCCCAATCACGTAACATGTCATTGATAATTGCGCGCTGCAGGTTGTCCTGAGAGCCACATAAATTACATGGAATAATTGGAAATTGACGCATTTCTGCATATTTGATGATGTCTTTTTCTTCCACATAGGCCAGTGGGCGAATCAGAATGTTCTTTTTGTCTGAAGACAACAGTTTTGGTGGCATAGCTTTCAAGCTGCCGCCATGGAACAGGTTCAGGAAGAAAGTCGCCAAGATATCATCACGATGATGGCCTAAAGCAACTTTGGTCGCGCCAATTTCCTGCGCAAAACCGTATAAAGAACCACGACGCAAACGCGAACAGACTGCACAATAGGTTTTGCCTTCTGGCGTCAGTTTTTTGGTAATGCTGTAGGTGTCTTTTTCCAGAATGTAATACGGAATATTATTTTCTTCTAAATAACGCGGTAGAACATCTTCAGGGAAGCCTGGCTGTTTCTGATCCAGATTTACAGCCACTACATCGAAATTGATCGGTGCGATGCGCTTGAACTGTAGCAGGATATCCAACAGGGTATAACTGTCTTTACCACCAGAAATACACACCATGACCTTATCGCCTTCTTCAATCATCTTGAAGTCACGAATGGCATGTCCGACCTGGCGGCGAAGCTTCTTCAACAAACGGTAGTAGGCTGAGCTTGTTGGCAGTTCAGGTTTGAAATTAAATCCTTGTTCGGACTCAACTGGCGAGTACATAGACGAGATTAACCCATAAAAAAAATACCGCGCAATTTTAGCCGATTCAGACCGCTATCGCATCAAAAGAATTTATTTTCATGAAAATGTCTTATTAGTTTCATTTTCATGTTTTATTTAGATTGATATATTGAACGATTGCGTTCATTTTTTAGTCAAGATGCTTATCTTTTGGACTTTTCCACAGTTGTCCACAAAAGCTGTGGATAACTTTGTGGATTGAAACAGACTTGACAACTTGTCCGGCTCAAAAGATAAGGCTTTTCTTTGAATTGATCATTTTTTGATCAATTTAATTATTTATAAAAATCAATTAGTTAAACCTGTCAAGCCTAAGGTTTTAAATTAAATCATATTTTTTTTTCTACTGCTAAAATGTAAAAAATGACTTGCATTTACAAACTCGTTTATAAATGCAGCGCACAAGTCTTTTCATTCCGTAATTTTTTGTTAAACTCTTTATTGAATTTTTCTCGCTTGTGTTTACTTAATATAAACAATGAAAATAAATGTGCATGTTTTGGGGCGTTATGGGATCAGTGGTTTGCTATTGGCAAGCTGTTGTCACTTTGCTTATGCCGGTCAAACGATCTATCAGTTACGTGACAGTAATGGCAGTACTTTATTGACCAATAAGAAAAGTCGCTATAACCATCTACAGGTAGAAAAGAAAACCTATTATCCAGACAGCAATATTCACAGTTATAGCAACTGGGGCTCGAGTGAAGCTTCTGTATTGCCTAGCTATAGTAGAAATAAAAATGCCTATGACTCGATTATTCGTCAGGCAGCACAAACCTATGGCGTGTCTGAAGGCTTGATTAAAGCCGTGATGCATACCGAATCCGGTTTTAATGTACAGGCACGCTCTCCAGTCGGTGCACAGGGCTTAATGCAACTCATGCCGGCGACTGCCCGTCGTTTTAATGTCAGCAACGCTTATGACCCGCAGCAGAATATTATGGCAGGCGCCAAATATCTGGCCTGGTTATTAAAACGGTTTAATGGTAATACCACCTTGGCACTGGCAGGCTATAATGCCGGTGAAGGCAATGTCGCCAAATATAAGGGTGTGCCACCGTTTCGTGAAACTCAGGACTATGTCCGTCGTGTCAGCAGCCGTTATCAGAACTTATATGCTCAGGGAATTGGCAATACTAGTGCTGCCTATACAGCATCTTCTGATAATGGTCGTGTGATTGCCAGTTCTGACAATTATTCGACTGAAACCACCACAGCTTCCAATATTCAGGCTGCAAAATATCAGCGTCAGATCATTGCTCAAGCGGATGGCAGTTTCACCGATGCACCGGCAGGCTCATATGCCACCGCGAATGCGTCAGCATCTGCAAAAATATATTTAAGTGAATAACTCCTAAACAGCTTTGTTTTTAAAGACCTATGTTTCAATTTGCACAAAAAATATCCTGTGTTTTTTGTAGCCAAATGCTATTTTTTCCTTGAATTCTTCTCGATTTCACCGCATATTGATTTCAATGATTTACATTTAATAATCAGATTATTTTTCTGTAATAAGAGGATTTCTCAATGATGCGGATTGGTTTGTTCTTGCTAACCAACCTCGCGGTACTGGTTGTAGCTGGCATTATCTTGTCACTCTTCGGTGTCGGTAGTTACCATGGCGCAGGTGGCTTGAATCTAGGCAACCTGTTGGTCATCTGTTTTGTGTTCGGTATGGTCGGCTCAATGATTTCCCTGTTCATGTCTAAATGGATGGCGAAAAAGACCACGGGTACTGAACTGATTGACCCGAATGCACCTCGTAACCAAGCTGAAGCCTGGTTGCTCCAAGAAGTTGCACAACTTTCTCAGCGTGCAGGCATTAAAATGCCGGAAGTGGGTATTTTCCCCTCTTACCAGTCGAATGCCTTTGCCACTGGCTGGAACAAAAACGATGCTCTCGTTGCGGTATCAACCGGCTTGCTTGAGCGTATGAACAAAGACGAACTTCGTGCAGTATTGGCGCATGAGATTGGTCACGTCGCCAATGGTGACATGGTCACTCTGGCACTGATCCAAGGTGTTGTGAACGCCTTCGTGATGTTCTTCGCACGTGTCGCGGGCGATTTTATTGACCGCAATGTCTTTGGTCGTGAAGAAGGTGAAGCCCCGGGTATTGCCTATTTCGTGATTACTATTGTGCTGGATATCGTATTCGGTATTTTGGCGTCGTCGATTGTGATGTGGTTCTCTCGTCACCGTGAATACCGTGCTGATGAAGCAGGTGCACGTCTGGCAGGTAAACAAGCCATGATTTCAGCATTACTGCGCTTACAGGCAGAATCTGAAATGCCAGATGCCATGCCGAAAGAAATGAAAGCATTTGCGATTTCTGCGGGTAAAGAAGAAGGCTTTAGCCTTGCTGCATTGTTCCAGACGCATCCAAGCATCGAACAGCGTGTCGCTGCATTGCAACAACTAGATTGTGCTTAAGTAAAACTTTAGTTTTGATTCAAGAAAAGCCTGCAATTGTAGGCTTTTTTTATTGGATTTAATTATTCTTTAGCTGACCTATCATTGGCTGAACCATTGATACAGCGCCATAGCACCCCACCCGATCGCGAAGACAAATAGAATCAGGAATAAAGTGCCTAAAATATCAGGGATATGAATCCAGATCCAGGCCACCACAGGATTGCGCCAGAATCCAGATTGCTGTTTTTTGCGTTCCAGATTTTCATGCAAAAATGGATGCACCACATGTCGATCGCTATTAATCTGATATTCCTCGCGAATATGCAGGTGCACGACATCGAGCGCTTTGCGACTGGGCCGAATAAAAATATCAAAGACTGTGCCCGCCACCGGAATAAATCCTACTACCGCATCGATCGCCGCCATCTTTATCACTGGATTGAGTTTGGCACTCGGCACCCCGATCTGTTTGGCCTTATGAATGGCATAACAGGTCAATATAAAACCGGCAATATCTCCAGCAACCGGAATCGTACTCAAAGCCGCGTCTGCCCCTACTCCTTGCTTGGTAAACGGAATACGTACTACGGAATCCATTATATTGGCAAACTTGGCCAGATCACGTTCCAGACGTATCACCTCTTGTTGGCTTAGTTTTGGTTTTTGTCCAGACTCAGGCATAGGTTATTCCAGAAATAATGCTGATTTTCATGAGCATAAAGCATTTTTTCTAGGCTGTTGTATCAATCTGTGAATTAAAACAATAATTTGGAAGCCACAAATAAATACAGAATCACACCGGTAGCATCGCAGATGGAAGTCACCAATGGCGCCGAAGCACTGGCAGGATCAAGTTTGAGTTTATTTAAAATAAAAGGCAGACTCATGCCGATCAGGCAGCCCATCAACACAATCCCGAGCATACTGATGGCCAGCACCACAGCGACCATGATATCTCCCCGAATATAACCCAGAATGGATACCGCAATCGCCATGGTGCCACCTAAACATAGCGCCACCAGCGATTCACGACTGAGCAGGTTAAACCAGTCCTTGAACTCGACATCGCCTGTGGCCAAAGCACGCACCATCAAGGTGGCTGATTGCGAACCGGCATTCCCGCCACTCCCCACCAAAAGCGGCAAGAAAAATACCAGCACGATATGTGCGGCAATGATCTCTTCAAAGTGTGCAATGCCGATTCCAGAGAGCAGACTGCCAAAAACTAGAATGACCAGCCAAAAGACCCGCTTCTGATACAGGGTCAAAATCGGGGCAGTTTTAAGGCTCATTTCAGTCAACGGCGTTACTGCACCCGACTTTAAAATATCTTCCGTGGTTTCGGCTTCGACAATGTCCATTGCATCGTCATAGGTGACAATTCCTAAGAGTTTTTGCTGTGCATCAACTACAGGCAGAGCAATAAAATCATAGTAGGCCAAGGCTCGAGCTACAATTTCCTGATCATCTGTTACCTGAGCAGAAATGACGTCACGTTGCATCACCTCGGCAATGCTCAGCTCAGGTAAGGCCTGTATGATCTGCCTTAAGGAAATCACACCGATCAGCCGTTCTTCTGCATCGACAATATAAATCAAATACAGGGTTTCCTGCCCGGCGGCCACCACACGTAAAGCCTGTATCGCTTCATCCATGGTTAAATCGGGTGAGAGCGTCACAAAACTTGAGCTCATCATGGCACCCGCTGTACCTTCCGGATAGATGGCCAGATCTTTGAGTGTCTGCTGGGATTCTTCAGATAATGCGCTCATCAATTGCAGCTGTAGCGGCGGCGAAAACTGCTTATAAATATCGACAAAATCATCAGAGGGCATTGCGTCCAGAATGGGAACAAGTTCTGAAATAGATAAGTGCTGTGCCACGTTTAACTGCTGCCCTAGGGGCATAAAAGCATAGACCAAGCTCGGTTCATTCAGTTGCCTTAAAATTCGGGCCTGTTGCCGAGCATCTAAACGGCTTAAAATGCGCGCCTGATCGGCGACATTCAGCTGACTGAGTAAACTTACAGTGCTGGCGTGATTTTCAGAATGTAATTGTTGTTGGATATGCTGGATTTTTTCTGAAATTGTCGGCATAAGCAGCTCATTATAAAAGTCTGGCATTCAAGAGATGTTTGTCCTGATCCCTGTATCCTAATTTTTCATGTGAATAATTTTAATGATCATGCTGCAATATGACGATATTTTTTGTATTAATCAAATCCTCGATATTTAGCCAGAAAAAAGCCTGACTGAGTCAGGCTTTTTATAAAAAAACCATAAATTTATTCAATAATTGGTTTTTTCTTTATCAAGCGACGAATTAAAACATACATAAATGGAATAAAAATCAGCACCAGCAATGTTCCAAAAATGACACCACCAAATACACTCACGCCAATTTCCTGACGACTCACCGCACCAGCGCCTGTAGCAAAGACCAGCGGTAAAATCCCTGCGCCAAAGGCCAAAGAAGTCATCAAAATTGGACGTAGACGTAAAGACGCACCTTCTAGTGCGGCTTCTACTACCGATTTGCCTTGTTGCTGCGCTAATGAAGCAAATTCTACAATCAGAATAGCATTCTTACAGGACAGACCGATGGTGGTCAGCAAGGCAATCTGGAAATAGATATCATTCGGGAAACCAGCCAGATAACTGAAAATAATATTGCCGCCAATCCCCAGTGGAATAGCCGACATCACAGCAGTTGGAATGCTCCAGCTTTCATATAAAGCCGCCAGACAGAGAAAAATAAAACCGATTGAAATCAGATACAGCCAGATCGCCTGATTATTGGACTGTTTTTCCTCAAAGGAAAGACCGCTCCAGACCACATCGACTCCCTCCTGCTCGGCAATCAAAGCTTCCACATCCTGCATGGCCTGGCCGGAACTGCTGTCTTTGGCTCGATCCGCTTCCATTTGCAATGCGGTATAACCCATAAAACGGTTGACCACTTCAGGGCCACCACTCCAGCCCACTTGCGAGAAGTTGCTAAAAGGCACCATCTGATTCTGGTCATTTCGCACATGCCACTGCGCCAGATCTTCTGGCTTAGAACGGAATTCAGCATCACCCTGCATGATCACCCGTTTAATCCGGCCGCGATCAATAAAGTCATTAATATAACTGCCGCCCCAGGCGCTGGATAAGGTACTGTTGATTGCCGATTGGGTCAGGCCATTGGCCATGGCCTGTTTCTGGTCAATATTGACGCGTAGCTCTGCTTTGTCAGGATTAGAACGCTTGCCCAGATTTTCAAAGCTCGTATAGTTGCCTGCCCGAGCTTCCAGCGCTTTAAATTGTTGTTCCAGATATTGCCGGCCATTGCCATTGATGTCTCGAATCCAGAAATCCAGACCATCGGTTTGTCCCAAACCATTGACTGAAGCTGGCATGGACACATTAATTTGTGCATTGCGATTACTCTGGAAATGCTTCAAAGCCCGTTCACGAATCGCTTGTGCAGTATTGTCCTGACCGGAACGCTCATCCCAATGTTTTAATGCCACAAAACCGGTCGCCAAATTCTGACCAGTTCCAGAGAAATTTCGCCCATAACGGATCATCACCAGATTGACGTTGGCTTGTTCCTGATCCAGAAAATACTTACGAACTTCTTCACCGATCTGAATGGTATTTTTCATCGGAGCGCCTTCCTGCAATTTGATTTGCAAGCTTAAGATCCCCTGATCCTCACTCGGCAAGAAACTGGTCGGCAAAGCACGATAGAACAGCGCAAACACACCGATCAATCCAGCAAACAATAGTAGACAAATCGCCTGACGCTGAATGGTGAGTTTAGACAAATTCAGATAATGATGTTTTAAATGATCCAGTTTCTGATTAAACCAGGACGCCCATTTTGCCGGTTTAGGATTCGGTTTTAGGATAAGCGCGCACAATGCTGGGGTTAGAATCAATGCCACCATTAAAGACAGCGACATGGCCGCAACCAAAGTGATAGAAAACTGGCGATAGATCACGCCAGTCGATCCACCAAAAAAAGCCATTGGAATAAAGACTGCGGTTAAGACCAAAGTAATCCCGATCAGTGCCCCACTAATTTCCTGCATGGATTCCAGGGCAGCGTCTTTGGCGGACAGTTGCTTTTCATGCATCAACCGTTCGACGTTTTCCACCACAACAATCGCATCATCCACCAACAGGCCGATCGCCAGAACCAGCGCAAATAAGGTTAAGGTGTTGATACTCATACCCAGTGCATACAGCACCGCCATCGTACCCAAAATCACCACTGGAACAGTCACGGTAGGAATCAAAGTGGCACGCCAGTTCTGCAAGAAAATGAACATCACAATGATGACCAAGATCACGGCTTCGATCAGGGTTTTGACCACTTCTTTAATTGATTCTTGTACAAAAGGCGTATTGTCTCGTGGATAGGCAATTTTATAGCCTTCAGGCAATTGCTGTGAAATGCGGGCAATTTCAGCTTTAATCAGATTAGAGGTGGCAATGGCATTGGCCCCTGACGCCAGTGAAATACCTAGACCAGCCGATGGATAACCATTATTGGTACTATAAGACTGATAATTTTCAGCACCCAGTTCTACCCGCGCAATATCTTTCAAATAAATAAAGCTGCCGGCACGATCCGATTTGACAATAATATTCTGGAATTCTTCTACAGTTTTTAGCCGTGAACCCGAAGTAACTTTGGCATTCAGGTATTGCTCGTCTATGGCGGGAAGATCACCAATCGCACCAGCAGCAACCTGAGTATTCTGGGCTTCAATCGCAGCACGCACATCGCTTGGCATCAGGTTATATTGTTTCAATTTTGCCGGATTCAGCCAGATCCGCATCGCATATTGTGAACCAAAAACATCCACCTCACCAATGCCTTCAATCCGGGAAATGTCCTGTTCCAGATGGGTCATCAGATAGTCGGAAAGTTCAATATTGTTGCTGCGCCCCGACTCATCATACAGGCTGATCACCATATGGGTATCACCGAGCGATTTAAAGACATTAACGCCTTGGCGTTGTACATCTTCCGGTAATCGGTTTAGTACCCCATTAATCGCATTTTGTACCTGAACCTGTGCAGTATCTGGGTTGGTGCCATTTTCAAAGCTAATACTGACCCGGCTGCGCCCTGAAGAATCACTACTCGAACTGAAATACAGCAGATGATCAATGCCTTTGATTTGCTGTTCCAGCACTTGAGTCACACTTTCTTCCACAGTTTCTGCAGAAGCACCGCTATAAGTTGCTGCCACCGTTATCCTTGGCGGGGCAATGTCCGGATAACGTTCCACTGGCAGGTTCATCACTGCGAACAAGCCGATTGCCATGACAACAATCGCCAGTACCCCAGCGAAGATCGGGCGGTGGATAAAAAATTTAGACAGCATAAGTCCGGGTCACTTTTAATTAAATAGGGGTAAATTGATGCAGAACATAAGCATGCTATATCCAAATATTCAGTGACATAGCACTAGAATGCAAGAATTAAACACATAAAAACTGCGATAAAAACCAATCATGGAGAAATTATGGATAATCCCTCTTGAGCATATTCTTGAGATTGCTCTTCCCTATTTATTAATAGCATTTTTCCAAACAAAAAACCCTGCATCTGCAGGGTTTTTTGGTGAATCAATTGAGCGGATTAAGCGCTGAACTGGTTCATTGTGTTTTTAGAATCATCACCAGCTTTCAATGCATTGTCACCAGCGAAGATTTCTTTGTGGTCATCACCGATGTCAGAACCAGCCATTGCTTGGTGTTTAACACATGCGATACCGCCGCGGATTTCTTTACGTTGTACGCCAGCAACATAAGCCAACATACCTTCAGTACCGAAGTAACCTTGAGCAAGCTCATGAGTAGAAAGTGCAGCTGTGTGGTAAGTCGGAAGTGTGATCAAGTGATGGAACACACCCGCTTCACGAGCAGCGTCAGCTTGGAATGTACGAACTTTTTCGTCAGCTTCAGCAGCCAGTTCAGTTGCATCGTACTCAGCGCTCATTAACTTAGCACGGTCGTAAGCAGAAACGTCTTTACCTTCAGCAACCCAACGGTCATACGCTTGTTGACGGAAGTTTAAAGTCCAGTTGAACGAAGGCGAGTTGTTATAAACAAGTTTCGCATTTGGAACTGTTTCACGTACACGGTTAACCATGTGAGCGATTTCAGCAACGTTAGGCGTCGCAGTTTCGATCCAAAGCAAGTCAGCACCGTTTTGTAGGCTAGTTACACAGTCAAGTACAACGCGGTCGATTTGCGTGCCTTCACGGAACTGGTATAGACCAGAAGCAAGACGTTTAGGACGGTGAAGTTTACCATCACGCTTGATCAGAATTTCGTCTTCTTGAGCTTCTGAAATGTCGATTTCAGTTGTGTCTAAGTAGCTAATGTATTGAGAAGCGATGTCGCCTGGCTCTTTAACCACTGGGATTTTTTGAGTCAAGTCAGCGCCTTCAGAGTCAGTACGTGCAACGATGATACCGTCATCAAGACCCATTTCTAGGAATGCGTAGCGAAGAGCGTGGATTTTCGCGATGAAGTCTTCGTGTGGAACTGTTACTTTACCAGCTTGGTGACCACATTGTTTCGCATCAGAAACCTGGTTTTCGATTTGTAGTGCACAAGCACCCGCTTCGATCATTTTCTTAGCAAGTAAGTAAGTCGCTTCTTCGTTACCGAAACCAGCGTCGATGTCCGCAATAATTGGCACAACGTGAGTTTGGAAGTTGTCAATTTGTGAAGTGATTTCAGCTGCTTTAGCAGTGTCGCCCGCTTCTTGTGCTTTTTTAAGTGCACGGAACAAGTCGTTTAATTCTTTCGCGTCAGCTTGACGTAAGAATGTGTAGATTTCTTCGATCAATGCAGGAACAGACGTTTTTTCGTGCATAGATTGGTCAGGAAGTGGACCGAATTCTGAACGAAGCGCTGCAACCATCCAACCAGAAAGGTAGATGTAGCGACGTTCAGTTGTACCGAAGTATTTTTTGTTCGCAATCATTTTTTGTTGCGCGATGAAACCGTGCCAGCAACCTAGTGATTGAGTGTATTTGCTAGAGTCTGCATCATAAGCAGCCATATCACGACGCATAATTGCCGCTGTATATTTCGCAATGTCTAAACCAGTTTTGAAACGGTTTTGAAGTTGCATACGCGCAGCATCTTCAGGACTGATGTCTGCCCAAGTGTTACCGAATTTCGCTTTTAATTCGCGGATTGCATCAATCGCTGTTTGGTATGTAGTCATGATATATTCCTGTAATAATATTAGGATTTTTCTGCAACGAACCGCTCAAATCACACCCTCAATGACTTGTTCAGATTTTCGACGATCCGTTGGGATAGCTAAAGATTAGTGGGCTTATGAAAATTAATCCAATAGTCTGCAAGAATCTTCAGTATTTATTTAAAAAATGAGTAGATCAAAGTCTTATTACAATCTTGATAGATTAAATTAAGATTATGTTTTATATATATTTATTTAAAAATAAAAATGGATAAAATTTCCACATGTTGCTTAAAAATAATTCATTAGACTTAAGTCTGGATATGGGGTTTATGCCCTTTTATCTTTAAAAAATACTGATCTTTGATGATTTATTCAACTTGATGAATTCTCGATTTAGTGTACTTTTCACTCAAATACTGAACGTAAGAACAGCCTTTCTCATGTTCTTTTAAAGCGAAAAGATGGTTTTCATTTCCCTCTATAAAAAGGCTAAATGATATTCTATTTAACGTGCATCTTTTCTCTTATGTACACTTTGAATAATGGAGCTTAAGCCTGTGTTAATTTTGTAAACTTTATCAGTGAGCACATGGCTTTTTTTCATCGACGCTTTACACAAGGCCCGGCAATTATGGCATAATCTTCATAATTTCTTGTATTTATTCTCGGTATTTCTTTTATGAATCTGGAGCGGGTCGATCTCAATCTATTAATTTATCTTGATGTACTTCTTCGCGAAAAAAATGTCACACGTGCAGCAGAACAACTGGGCGTTACCCAGCCTGCCATGAGTAACATCTTACGCCGATTACGCAATTTATTTAATGATCCCCTCCTGATTCGTTCTTCTGAAGGCATGACACCCACTGAACGTGCCTTAGAATTGCAGCCCCGCATTCGAGATGCGCTCGCTGATCTGTCGATGATCCTAGAACCACGTACCGAGTTCCGTCCATATACCTCAAATCGTGTCTTCCGGATCATGACCTCGGATTATGCAGAAGCCACGCTGGTTCCACGTCTGGTTAAAGCCCTACGTTCAGAAGCACCGAACGTGGTATTAGACTTCCTGACGCCAAGTGACGTGTCATATCGTGACATGGAACAAGGCAAGGTCGATCTGGCAATCAACCGTTTTAATGAAATCCCGCAAAGTTTTCATCAGGTTTTGGTCTGGCGTGACAGCTTTTCTTGCCTTTTAAATAACAAGCATCCTGCCGCAAGCAACTTAAACCTTAAAAGTTACCTGGATGCACAGCATATCTGGGTTTCCAAAACCGGTATGGGTGTTGGCTTCGGGGTAAATCCTGAAAAACAGGCCGGTTTAGGCTGGATCGATCAGGCTTTAGAACGTATTGGCCAGAAACGTAAAATCTCAGTCTTTACCCGTCACTACCAGATGCCGGGGTTATTGGCTGCCAATGTCGATCTGGTCGCAACACTGCCTTCACGCATTGCACGTTTGCAAGCCAAGAATCACAATTTAATTCTCAAAGATCCGCCGTTTTATATTCCTGAATTTGAATTGAAAATGGCATGGTGTCCTTTATTGCATCATCATCCGGCGCATCGCTGGTTACGTCAGCTGATTTTATATGTCGCCCGCCAGATGATTGAAGAAGAAAACCGTGAATTCCTGAGCAATAATTCTCAATTTTCACATTATTAAACTCAAAATCTTCTAAATTCTTATTTTTTAAGATTATACTTCGAAGACTTGAGATGTCATTGTTACACCTCAAGTCTTTTTTTGTGTTAAAAATATCCCAAGATACTATTCATCCACAGGTGGATTTGTGAGCCTCTTACAAAATATTGTGATTATCTTAATACTCATCACGGGGGCCGGTTTTTTATCTTTAACTGAAATCGCCCTCGCTGGTGCCCGTAAAGTCAAACTCAAAATTCTGGCTGAGTCGGGTGATCATCGCGCTCAAAAAGTTTTAGATCTACAAGAAAATTCTGCAGACTTCTTTGCAGCCTCCCAAATTGGTTTAAATGCAGTTGCCATTCTTGGTGGTATTTTAGGTGAAGGTGCCTTCCGTCCTTATATTTATAATTTTGTTTCCCGCTTTTACCAAGGACCTTGGGCTGACAATATCAGCTTTGCGCTTTCCTTTACGGTCGTCACTTCATTATTTATTTTATTTGCAGACCTGATGCCGAAACGTCTGGCCATGATTGCGCCAGAAAAGATCGCAGTCTCAGTCATCGAGCCAATTCAGATTTTCATTAAAGTCTGCAAACCTTTGGCTTGGTTTATCAATGCGATTGCCAACATGCTGTTCCGTCTGTTTAAAGTAAATACTATTCGTGATGACAATATTACTTTTGATGATATTTCTGCAGTGATGGATGCCGGTGCACAGGCAGGCGTGCTCCAGAAACAGGAACACCATTTCATTGAAAACGTATTCGAGCTGGAAGAACGTAACGTGCCTTCGAGTATGACCACACGTGAAAATGTGGTGTTCTTCACCTTAAATGAACCGGAAGAAAGTATTCGGCAAAAGCTGGCGGAATACCCCTATTCCAAGTTTCTGGTATGTAGCAATGACATTGACAGTGTGATTGGCTATGTCGACGCCAAAGACATTCTGGTGCGTATTCTGAACAACCAGTCGCTGCTGCAACTCAATGAAAATACCATCCGTAATGTCCTGACTATTCCTGACACTTTGACCTTATCGGAAGTTCTGGACCGTTTCCGTTCCACCAAGGAAAAGTTTGCCGTCGTCATTAATGAATATGCGCTGGTCGTTGGCGTGATTACCCTTTCTGATATTATGATTACCGTGATGGGTGACTGGGTGACGCCTATTGAAGCCGATCAGCAAATTATTAAACGTGACAATAATTCCTGGCTGATTGAAGGCAGCACGCCGATTGAAGACATCAAGCATGCGCTTGAAATTGATGAAATGCCTGATGATGAGAACTATGAAACCATCGCTGGCTTCATGATGTATAAATTACGCAAGATTCCACGTCCTGCAGATGCCGTGATATTTGGTGCTTATAAGTTTGAAGTGGTGGATGTCGATCATTTTAAAATTGACCAGTTGCTGGTGACCCGCCTAATCGAAACCAATTCAGTTATTCAAGAAGAATCAGATTAATCTGGTTCTTCTTTTTAGCCCTCTATTCAAAAAATTATTCTAATAAAAAAATCCATAAGGTGAGTGATGAATATTTCTGCATTATTGGCATGTCTGTTTTTTTATTCAGCCCTTTATTTGTTTTACTTCTTCTTTGCCAAACAACAGAATCCCCTGCTTTTACTCGCAGCCATCATTCTGATGGTTTTAACAGTTTTCATTATTCCCTACCCGCATGAACGTCGCCGTCAAGGTTTCGACTCGACCTTGAGATTTGGAGAGTATTTTTATTGGCCATTAATCACGTGGTGGCGTTTATTTATTCTGCCCATCAGCTGGCTGATTGCACTGATATATCGTGATTAAAAAAGCACCTTTGGGTGCTTTTTTTTAGATCTAGTTATAGCTTAGATTTTTGCTAATAAAGCCTCAAGAACGGCTTGATAGTGAATCTGGATATCATCTTCTAAAATTTTGTAGGCATTATCGAATTGCACCATTGGCCAGCCTTCTTTCCAGAATGGGAAAATATTATGCAGGTCATGGGTGACAATGGCATCTTCACGCACAATTGCTTGGGCAATTTGTGACAGCACTTGCGCAGTTTCAGCGCCATCAATCGCCATATAATCAATACCGCGCGCTTTTAAAATACGGATTCGGTCTTTTTTATAACGGATTTTTTTGATTTGTGCTGCATTCAGACCCAAAGCCAAAGATACGGCTTCGACAAATTTGTCTTCAAATGACTGATTCAATGCTACTAAGGCTGCTTTATGCGCTTCCTGACGACCAGCTTTACCACCCTGACGAATTGCTGCTTGCGCCTCAGTATTTAGCTCATCCTTTTTCATACTTTGCAGGATGTCTAAAATTTCGATGTCGCTTAACGCCTGAGGAGATTGATCAGTCATAAACTGTCCTTAAAAAAATAAATCTTGAATCGGCTATTTTCGCATAATTCGTCGCTAAAAAACTAAAATCTTCATGATTAAAACAGTGCTACGTTCTGAAACTGCATTTCTTCTGCGATTTTGCGCAAAATCGACTATAGTGCTTCATCTATATATTAAATTAATCTCTGGATGATGCCCACTACGCAAGTGACTTTGTTGCTACAGCAACTTAAGCGCCAATATCCGACTGCATTTAAAGGAAATTACCTGTTTTACAGTCAGATTAAAATCCGTGGAATCTGGGGTAAAGCCAAGCTTTTAATTCCTTGGGCCTTGGCCGCCATGATTTTTGTTCCCATCAGTTTGATGTTAGGAGATTTCGTACAGCAATCTTTTGTGCAAATCAGCGAATTTCAGGCGCAGAGTTATGCCATGTTGGCCATTCTACTGTTCCTGATGTTGAGTCTCACCTTGATTCTGTACCAGATTCAGCATTCTTCTTATTCGCTGTATCAATTATTACGGCATACCCCAATCAAGATGGCTATTGTGATTCTGATGCAAGCCTTAAATCTGGTCTTTATACAAAGCAGTTTGCTGATGTGGAGCTTATTCTTCTTTGGCGTGAGCTTTGGTTTTGTGCGCTTTTATCGAGAAAATTTATTCAAGGAAAATAGTAAAAATACTGAGCACTATCAGCTACAACAATTACGTAAAATCTGTTTTTGGGCTTATAAACAAACCTGCCTGATCCGACTAAAATTACGTTTTTATTCAAGCCATGATCCTCGGTATGCCGAACTAAAACAGCAATTAAATCACTATGCCGGGTTATATACGCGGCTGCTGAAATATGAGCATCAATATTGTAAAACGATCAAGCATCTAGATGTCGACAGCTATCTGGATGAAAATTCATAGTTCTCTCTATCCTTTTTCATTGGCCATCTTAAAGATCTGCAAATATTGAATTTTAAAAAACGTTGATTTGCTGATTTTTAGAATAGAAGCCACGGAATTGCTTGAAAAGAAAGCAATCATTTCGGAATTTGCTTGCCAAGCTTTATTTCGTCCTCTATTATTGCGCACATGCCCGAGTGGTGAAATCGGTAGACACAGGGGATTTAAAATCCCCCGCCCACAAAGCGTGCCAGTTCGAGTCTGGCCTCGGGCACCATTTTAATATTTATTAAAATGGTGCAATAAAAAATCCAGCATTAGGCTGGTTTTTTTGTGCCTGAATTTTATTCTTTTAGCGCGAAATCCCCATGTCAGAATTAAAACACTTTGATCTCGCTACATTACAATTACGTCATCCAGACGCTTTTTTCCTTAAGCTGCGTTATAGCCGCTTTAAATTTAATGCCTTGCAAAATATCCAGTTTGTTATCGCGATTAATTTACTGTCCCTTCTGGTCTGTGTAGCCTGTAGTCTCAGCTCCGTATTTCTGGAATATTATTTTTTCAAGAATGCCACGATTGCCTTTAATGTCACCTTAATTGTGCTGATGGCACTGCTTTATCCTTATATCTGGCATGCACAATATCAGGCACAGTACAGCTCCAAAGCCTATAGTCAGCGTTTGCAAAATTGCCTCTATCTGCAAATTCCAATTTTTCTATGCTTATTGTTCAACCTCTATCTGATTCATTCGGATGTTTTGGTTATCATCAGCATGATCATTTTAGCGCTTTCCTCTTTTGGCGCTGTGACCTTGGAACCTTTATTTAAAAGTTCCTGTAGCGTAATTGATCAGATCAGGTTGCAGAAACTCCGGCAACTGGCTTTTTGGGCTTATCAACAGTCCAGATCCAAAACACCACAACAGATTCAGGGTCAGTCAAATCTGCAGGCTTATTACCAAAATCTTTATCAGCAATGTATGAATGAAGAGCAACTATTATTAGGCTCGATTCGCTTTAATAACTTTAAAGATTATTTCAACAGGCAATAAAAAACCCTGCAGCTGCAGGGTTTTCTTAAATCACCATTCACGATTGTTAATTAGCTCTTCCATTTCAATCTCGAACAGGCCGTGCTCTTGCACCACCATCATCATGGCTTCAGCAATATAATCAGCAGCAGTATCATCCAGAGATGAATCCAGATCTTCAAACTGAGGTTTCATGACATTAATATCAGCCACAGTCAGATTGGCAAGCTGATAAATCTCTTGATCTGACAAACCTGATTTAGCGACTTTTTGGGCAAAACGTTCAATGTGTTGCTTAATTTCAGCAACCAGAATATCGGGATAATACTCATCATCGAACATGGGGAGAAGTAAATCTGCAAACATTACAGGCACTCTAAAGGATGACTATCTAATCTAAGCGTGCCTATATAGCATATTGTTGCTTAAAAGCCAAACAACATTGCCAATGTAGGGATTTCCCAGCCTCGCTTTCTAAGCCATTTGCATGGCTTGCCAGACTTTAATCGCATCGGCTGTAGCCTTAACATCATGTGCCCGTACCATACATGCACCCTGCTGAATACTCAACAAATGCGCTGTTGCCGAACCTATTGCACGCTCTTGCGGTGCTGCACCATCTAGAACTGTCCCAATAAAGCGTTTACGAGATAAAGCAGACAAAATCGGATAGCCCATTTCTGTCAGTTTATAAAACTCTTGCAACAGCTTGAGATTTTGCTGGGCATTTTTAGCGAAACCAAAACCTGGATCAATCATGATATTTTCCGCTTTCACTCCCACATCCAAGGCATCCTGAACGCGTTGGGATAACTCACGAATCACATCAGCAGTGACATCTTCATATTGATCCAGATTGTTCATGGTGGTCGGTTCACCGCGCATATGCATGATGATCACTGGAATATTCAGCTCTGCTGCGGTCTGCAATGCATTCGGCCGAGTCAAAGCACGGACATCATTCCAGATATGCGCTCCGGCCTGAACTGCTGCGCGTATGACTTCAGGTTGCGACGTATCAATCGAGAGAATGATATTATGTTTGGATAAAGCTTCAACCACAGGCACCACGCGGCGAATTTCTTCCTCCACTTCTACTGCTGCTGCACCTGGACGGGTCGATTCACCCCCAATGTCGATGACGGTTGCGCCTTCAGCCATCATTTCCAGTGCGCGGGCGACTGCATCTTCTTTTTGATTATGCCGGCCACCATCACTAAAAGAATCCGGGGTGACATTGAGAATCCCCATTACATGCGGCTGGGATAAGTCCAATTTTAAATCACCAAATGTCCATACATGTGGTAACAAAGGCATCAACTGCATGATTCAATACTCACTTAAAATAACCCCGATATTGTCTTATGGATAGTTAATTAAAGCAAAGATGAATAAGGCCAGGACCTAGATTTCGAAGTAATTATTTCGGGAATATTGCATCATCTTAGTTTGTAATAATGTTTTCACATCTGACCATTCACTTTCTAAAATACTATAGATGTAGCTATCTCGAATAGTGTGTCCATCTTTACGCAGCATATGACACCTGATAATGCCATCCCGCTTGGCACCTATTGCTTCAATCGCTTTCTGGCTAGGGAGATTCAAGTGATCAGTCCGAAAGCCGACAACCTGAACGTTTAAACTTTCAAAAGCATGTCTTAACAAGAGATACTTACATGCGCGATTTACATAAGTTCTGTGATAGCCCTTGGCATACCAGGTATAACCAATTTCAAAACGTGGAATTTCCGTCTTAATATCATGATAACTGGTAGTTCCAATTGCTTGACCGGAGTTTAAATCGATGACAGCAAAAGCCATCCGTTCACCTTGAGCTTGCTGTTCAAAGGCCTGAGAAAAATATTTTTTTAAGTTATGCAGATAAGGCACTGAATTATATAAGATCTCGCCTAAATTTTCTTCAGCGCATGCGATGGCTAAATCAGAAAAATGTTCCCAGCTCAACGATTCAAGACGAAGCTGATAAACACTGGATTCCAGAACAGGCATATTCATTTTTATTTTTCGTATTCATTTTTAATCGCTCAATATAACATTCAAAAAGCGATGACAAAAATGACAAGCATAAAAAAACCACCCGAAGGTGGTTTTTTTAATAAGCTTAGTTCGCTGGCAATGGCGGAGGAGTCAACGGACCATCATCTGGGGTTACATCAATCACAGGATTGTCTGCCACATAGACCTTTGGTGGCTGAGGCTCACGACCTTCCATGATGTCACGGATTTGATCACGATCAATGGTTTCCCATTCCATCAAGGCTTTCACCATCGCATGGGCAATATCTTTTTTGCTTTCCAGGATATCGCGTGCGATTTTATATTGCTCATCTAGAATTCGACGAATTTCACGATCGACTTCTAGTTGTGTGGTTTCCGAAATACTGCGGCTACCAATACTGCCCATGAAAGATTGCTGTGCATCTTCTTCATAGACCATGACACCGAGTTTGTCCGACATACCATATTTGGTCACCATCGCACGTGCCATTTTGGTTGCACGTTCGAAGTCATTTGAAGCGCCGGTCGACATCTGGTTAATGAAGACTTCTTCAGCAATACGGCCACCAAACAAAATCGAAAGTTCATTCAACATTTTGTCTTTGTAATGGCTGGTCTGGTCAAATTCAGGCAGCTGCCAGGTAACACCTAAAGCCCAGCCACGTGGCATGATTGTCACCTTATGCACAGGATCTGTACCTGGCAAGCTTTCAGCAACAATCGCATGCCCTGCTTCATGATAAGCCGTCGCACGACGCTCTTCATCACGAAGTACCATCGATTTACGCTCAGGACCCATATACAGCTTGTCTTTTGCATCTTCAAAGTCATGCATATCGACGGTGTTTTTGTTACGGCGTGCAGCAAATAAAGCAGCTTCATTCACCAGGTTTGCTAATTGCGCACCCGAGAAGCCCGGTGTACCACGTGCAAGAACTTTAACATCCACACCTGTCACTGAAGGCAATTTTTTCAAATGTACATTCAGGATTTGTTCACGACCTTTAATGTCTGGCAAACCAACCACAACTTGACGGTCAAAACGGCCTGGACGAAGTAATGCTTTATCCAGTACATCTGCACGGTTGGTTGCAGCAATCACGATAATGCCTTCATTACCTTCAAAGCCGTCCATTTCTACCAGCATCTGGTTCAGTGTCTGTTCACGTTCATCGTGACCACCACCGGTACCTGAACCACGGTGACGACCGACTGCATCAATCTCATCAATAAAGATGATACATGGCGCATGACGTTTGGCTTGTTCAAACATGTCACGAACACGCGATGCACCGACACCCACAAACATTTCAACGAAATCAGAACCTGAAATGCTAAAGAATGGAACTTTCGCTTCACCGGCAATTGCTTTGGCCAGTAAGGTTTTACCCGTACCAGGAGGACCCACCATTAACACACCGCGTGGAATACTCGCACCCAGACGTTTAAATTTGGTTGGATCTTTCAGAAAATCTACGATTTCAACGACTTCTTGCTTGGCTTCGTCACAACCAGCAACATCAGTGAAAGTGACTTTAATCTGGTCTTCAGACAGCATTTTGGCTTTAGATTTACCAAAACTCATTGGGCCGTTTTTACCACCTGCACCGCCACCCATGTTGCGCATAAAGAACATGAATAACAAAATGATTAAAAGTACAGGGAAACTTGCAATAAGCAACTGCATGAGCAAGCCTTGACGTTGTGGTGCTTCACCTTCAACCACAACATTATTTTTAATCAGGCTTGGCATCAGTTCAGGATCCTGAACTGCCGGACGGATACTTTCAAACTCTGAACCGTTCGATTTTTCGCCACGGATTCTTTCGCCGTCAATCACAACTTGTTTAATTTGGCCAGCATTGACCGCGGCAACAAATTCTGAGTAGTTCATTGTAGTCGGTTGATTGCGGTCACTGACGTTGCTGAAGATTAACACCAGCACACCCAGTATCACGAGCCACAATACGGCATTCTTAAAAAGATCGCTCAAAGCTTTATTCCCATTCCAATCTAATTTGATCATGCCCTGTTCAGGGTGACCTTAATACTTAAGCTGTAAATCAACTTACAATTATCTGAAAACGTACAAAATGCACAATTTTTAACGACTTGGCAAGTAGACTTATTTTAAAGCCTTCTTACGTCCCTGCCCGATCAGGAAAACTTCCTTGGAGCGAGCACGTGATGCCAGAGGTTTAGATGTTTTCAGAACATCAAAACTATCAACCACTTGCTTACGGAATTCGTCAAAACCTGAGCCTTGGAAAACTTTTACCACAAATTGACCTTTAGGGCCTAGCACCTTATTGGCAAAATCCAGTGCAAGTTCACACAAGTAAATCTGACGCGGTTGATCTACAGCCTTATTACCTGATGTATTGGGGGCCATATCTGAAATTACAACGTCTACAGTACGACCATCTAAAATTTCTAACAATTGCTGGAAGACTTCTTCTTCGCGAAAGTCGCCTTGCAAGAACGTTACATCGGGTAATGCATCCATTGGTAAAATGTCAGATGCAATCAATAAACCTTTGTCGCCGACCAACTTACCTGCGATTTGTGACCAACTCCCGGGAGCTGCACCCAAGTCGACCACGGTCATGCCGGGTTTGATGATTTTGTACTTTTCTTGCATTTCTAAGAGCTTATATGCTGCACGCGCACGATAGCCGTCCTTTTGTGCCTTTTTCACATAAGGATCGTCTAAATGCTCTCTCATCCAATCACGACTACTTTTAGATAACTTTTGGTTGGTAATGCGTGTAGCCATAACTCTCTAAATAAAAAAACGTCCAATTATTAATTGTACGTGAAAAAGACATATTTTGCAGTATACATGTGTATCTAAATCTAGGAGTTTTGCTCGTTATGAAGAGATATTGGAAATGATTATTTCCTGATAATTTAAAGCGTTTGTTTTTTGCTTTTGCTATACTAAGCCGTTTTAAAATTCAGGTTATCTCTCATGGCGTCTTTATCTATTCAGGAACGTAAGCGTTTACGTCAAATCGGACATGCTTTAAACCCGGTCGTTATGCTGGGTGACAAAGGCCTGACTGAAAATGTCATCGAAGAATTGGCGCGTGCTTTAAACGATCACGAACTGATTAAAGTGAAAATCGTAGCTGAAGATCGCGAAGCGCGTGCAGCACTGATTGTTGAAATTTCAGAAGCGACTGGTGCTGAAGTAGTTCAGACTATTGGTAAAATTGCGCTGCTTTACAAGAAAGCTGCGAAACAAAACCAAAAATTGTCCAACCTTGTCCGCTTCGCTCATTTGTCTAACTAAGTACAGGACTTATGGCAAGTTACGAACTTAGCGCATTTGATCGCCGTTTTCAGGCCATCTCTCTGGTTGCCGCCATCGAACAGCAAGGCCCATGCAATTTAAATGTGGGCTTCTGGATCCGTGATCCCAATCAGTACATCTTGTGGCCCGACATGGTGACGGCACATCCCCGTCAGGATTTCCTGTGGGAACAGACCTGCTTTGAAATTTTTATTGGGGTTCAGGGCGAAGATTTTTATCGTGAGATTAATCTTTCCCCTTCTCAAGCCTGGCAGGCTTATCAATTCGAAGAATACCGTTATCCTGAAGAGATGCCACCGCAAGCTGCGGATGATATTGAGCTGAACCAGCTCAAACGTACACATTATGGTCTCAATGTCAGTGTGGATCTGACTGATTTTATGGCAACACATAAACTGAAATGGGAAAACTTGTTCCTGGGTTTATCTGCTGTTTTAAAAACCTCACAAGGTGATCAATACTATGCCATGCAGCATAGTAGTCCTCAGGCAGATTTTCATAATAAACGTGACTGGTTGCATGTATTTTAAATAGATTGACGCTGTGCATCAGCTATTTAAAGTGTAACATGCGAATAAAACGTGAGACTTAAAGTCTCACGTTTTTGTTTATTGCTCAACAATGATTGACCCTCTGTATAATTATTTTAGATTTTTTATTGTTTTCAACGTTCATATTTTAATGATGTAGATGATGCTGCTCCTGAATAGATTTCACAGCAGCATAAAGAATAAAAGCAAAAGTAATGATCATCAGAAGAATGGTCCCAAACACCAGTCCCAGCACTCCCAAACATAATACGATTACACCTAGATAAAGTATGCACCCCAATCCGCTTTCCAGATTCAGTAGCATGATCAATATCAGTAAAATAAGTACACCTACAAAATGCTGTTGCATCGTGACCCCCTTTAATTGTTATTGTGAGTCCGTTTTGCTGCATAAAGACAAAGGAGAACATTTGATTGTTCTCCTTTTTAAATAGCGGCCTTTCAGCGCAGCCTAACTTTTCAGCCCAAGACTTTTGTCTGAGCTCTCTGTTTTCACCACGGGTTTGACTTTTTTCAGTACTTCAATGGTACTGTCCTTAGAACGTTTAAAAGTATCGGTCAGATGTTCCTTATGCTTGGTCGAAATCTGACTGACATCCTCTTTCAACTCTTTACCCAGATTGGATAAGTCTTCGAAGACAGCGTTGAATTCTGTCTTGATAAAGCTTTTCAGTTCAGTTAATTCTTTCTGCGAACCGAAAATCTGCTCCTTCAAAGTATCAATACGCTGTAACACCTCCTGCTTAAATTGACGCAATTGTTCCTGCACAGTGTCGCTTAACTGCTTGGCTTCAACTTCAAGCTTTTCCTTACTTTCCTCGATGGTTCCAATTGCCTGATCTTTAGCCTCGACTGCTACTTTTTCAAGCTTCTCGGCAGTTTCAGTTACCACGCTCGGAGTGATTTTTTTAGATGTAGTAGATTTAGGTGCTATAGCCATTTGTCTTGTTCCTATTGTTATATCGACTAAGCTATATTAGTAGATTTGATAAAAATTAAGATTTGATTTGTCTGACAATTATTAATTGCTTACATTTTTTCACATTGCTTACAAAACAGACTTCCATGCAAAAAGCAAGCCATTTATCTCATACTTTCGCTGCAAAGCCGTTGGACTTTAGGGGTCATTCTGCGTATAATGCCGTGTTAAGTTCAAGCGAGCAGACATAGGAGGGTAGGTTTAAAAAATAGCCTTCCTTTTTTTTCGTCTTCTCGCTTTTTTACAGCCTAAATTTCAGGAGCTTTGGTTTGAGCACCCCAGCAATTTTAGCCCTTGCCGACGGAACTATCTTTAAAGGTACTTCGATTGGCGCATCGGGTAGTACGACTGGTGAAGTCGTTTTCAACACTGCCATGACTGGCTATCAAGAAATTTTGACTGACCCGAGTTATGCACAGCAACTTGTGACACTGACTTACCCACATATCGGTAACACAGGCTGTAATGAAGAAGACACTGAATCAGGTCGTATTCATAAGGTTTGGGCGAACGGATTGATCATTCGTGACCTGCCTTTACTGCACAGTAACTTCCGTTCAACCCAATCATTAGCTGAATATTTGGTACAACACAATGTTGTGGCAATTGCGGATATCGACACGCGTAAACTGACACGTATCTTACGTGACAAAGGTGCGCAAAATGGCTGTATCCTTGCTGGCGAAAATATCACTGAAGCTGAAGCGCTTGAAAAAGCACGTGCATTTAGTGGTTTAAACGGTTTAGACCTGGCAAAAGAATGTTGCGACCCTGAAGGTTTTGAATGGACTGAAGGCTCTTGGACATTAGGCAAAGGTTTCTCTCAACCAGAAGCTAAATTCCATGTTGTTGCATACGATTACGGTGTCAAAACCAACATCTTACGTATGCTCGCAGACCGCGGTTGTAAACTGACTGTTGTGCCGGCGCAAACTCCTGCTGCTGATGTACTTGCACTGAATCCAGATGGCGTGTTCCTTTCGAACGGCCCTGGCGATCCGGCTGCATGTGACTACGCAATTGAAGCTGTAAAAACAATTGTAGAAACTACTGAAATTCCAGTATTTGGTATCTGTCTGGGTCACCAGATTCTTGCGCTTGCAAGTGGTGCTAAAACTTTAAAAATGCCTCACGGCCACCACGGTGCTAACCATCCTGTACAAAATCTAGATAATGGTACAGTGATGATTACTTCTCAAAACCATGGCTTCGCAGTCGATGAAAGCAATCTGCCTGATGTGTTGCGTGTAACGCATCGCTCACTGTTTGATGGCACCAACCAAGGTATTCATCGTACAGACAAACCTGCGTTCAGCTTCCAGGGTCACCCTGAAGCCAGCCCGGGTCCACATGACTGCGCACCATTGTTCGATCATTTCATCGAACTTATCGAAGCATCTAAGAAGTAATTAAGGAAGCATCATGGCTAAACGTACTGACATTAAAAGCATCTTGATTATTGGTGCTGGTCCGATTGTCATCGGTCAAGCATGTGAGTTTGACTACTCAGGTGCTCAAGCATGTAAAGCCCTTCGTGAAGAAGGCTACCGCGTTATTTTGGTCAACTCGAACCCAGCGACCATCATGACCGACCCAACCATGGCAGATGCAACTTATATTGAGCCAATTACTTGGCAAACTGTTGCAGCAATTATTGAGAAAGAACGCCCAGACGCTGTTCTTCCGACCATGGGTGGTCAAACTGCATTGAACTGTGCCCTTGCCCTCGATGAGCACGGCATTTTAGAAAAATACAATGTTGAATTGATCGGTGCGACCAAAGAAGCAATTGAAAAAGCCGAAGACCGTAAACTGTTTGATCAGGCAATGCGTAAAATTGGTCTTGAATGTCCAAAAGCTGACGTTGCTGAGTCAATGGAACATGCTTTAGAAATTCAAGCACGTTTCGGCTTCCCAGTGATTATCCGTCCATCATTCACGATGGGTGGTTCAGGTGGCGGTATCGCGTACAACAAAGAAGAATTCATTGAAATCTGTGAACGCGGTTTCGATCTTTCTCCAACCAAACAGTTATTGATTGATGAATCTTTAATTGGCTGGAAAGAATACGAGATGGAAGTTGTTCGTGACAAAAACGACAACTGTATCATTGTATGTACCATTGAAAACTTTGACCCAATGGGCGTGCATACAGGTGACTCAATCACTGTTGCCCCTGCTCAAACGCTTACAGATAAAGAATTCCAACTTTTACGTAATGCATCTTTAGCTGTACTACGTGAAATTGGCGTAGAAACAGGTGGTTCTAACGTACAGTTCGGTATTTGCCCAAATACGGGTCGTATGGTTGTAATCGAGATGAACCCACGTGTATCACGTTCATCTGCACTTGCTTCTAAAGCAACTGGTTTCCCGATTGCGAAAATCGCTGCGAAACTGGCTGTAGGTTACACCCTTGATGAACTGAAAAACGACATCACTGGCGGTACAACACCTGCATCGTTTGAACCTGCGATTGACTACGTAGTTACTAAGATTCCTCGTTTTAACTTCGAGAAATTCCCACAAGCTGATGCGACTTTAACCACACAGATGAAATCTGTCGGTGAAGTGATGGCGATTGGCCGTAACTTCCAGGAATCTGTACAAAAAGCCCTTCGTGGTCTTGAAGTGGGTGCTTCTGGTTTTGACGAAAAAGTTGAAGTGGGTGCTGAAGGCGCGCGCGACAAAATCTTGCAAGAACTTAAAGTGCCAGGTCCAGAGCGTATCTGGTACGTGGGCGACGCATTCCGTCACGGCTTTACTTTAGACGAAGTATTCGCTGCAACGAACATTGACCGCTGGTTCTTGATTCAAATCGAAGACATCATTAAAACTGAAAACCAAATCAAAACTTTAGGTTTTGGCGACTTGAATGCGGATAACATCCGTGGATTCAAACGCAAAGGTTTATCAGATCTTCGCATTGCGGACTTGATGGGCATTTCACAAAAGCAATTCCGTAAACATCGTTGGAGCCTGGGCGTAACTCCAGTTTACAAACGTGTCGATACATGTGCTGCAGAATTCGAATCTGATACAGCTTACATGTACTCAACTTACGATGAAGAATGTGAAGCAAATCCATCGAACAAAGACAAGATCATGGTGATCGGCGGTGGCCCTAACCGTATCGGTCAAGGTATCGAGTTCGATTACTGCTGTGTACACGCTGCCCTGGCTATGCGTGAAGACGGCTATGAAACGATCATGGTAAACTGTAACCCTGAAACAGTTTCAACGGATTACGACACATCAGATCGTTTGTACTTCGAACCAATCACTTTAGAAGACGTTTTAGAAATCGTACGTATCGAGAAGCCGAAAGGCATTATCGTTCAGTACGGTGGTCAAACACCTTTGAAATTGGCTCGTGCTCTAGAAGAAGCCGGTGCGCCAATTATCGGTACATCACCTGATGCGATTGACCGTGCAGAAGACCGTGAACGTTTCCAGCAAATGATTCAACGTCTGCAACTTCGTCAACCGAACAACAGCATTGTAAAATCTGCTGAAGAAGGTATGGCTGAAGCATCTAAAGTCGGCTACCCGCTTGTAGTACGTCCTTCTTACGTCCTTGGTGGTCGTGCGATGGAAATCGTGTACAACGATGAAGAACTTAAACGCTACTTACGTGATGCAGTTCAAGCATCAAACGAAGCGCCTGTTCTTCTTGACCGTTTCTTAGATGATGCGATCGAAGTTGACGTGGACTGCGTATCTGACGGTAAAGACGTTGTGATTGGCGGCATCATGCAGCACATTGAACAAGCGGGTATTCACTCAGGTGACTCGGCATGTTCGATTCCTCCTTACTCTCTATCTAAAGAGATTCAGGACGAAATGCGTCGTCAAACCGTGGCTATGGCAAAAGAGCTTGGCGTGATCGGTTTGATGAACGTTCAGTTTGCGGTTAAAGGCGAAGACGTTTACATCCTGGAAGTGAACCCACGTGCATCTCGTACTGTGCCATTCGTTTCTAAGTGTATCGGCGAATCTTTAGCGAAAGTTGCTGCACGTTGCATGGCTGGTCAATCTCTTGAGTCGCAAGGCTTCACAACTGAGATTATTCCTGAACACTTCTCTGTCAAAGAAGCCGTGTTCCCGTTCAACAAATTCCCTGGTGTTGACCCGATCCTTGGCCCTGAGATGAAATCGACTGGCGAAGTGATGGGCGTTGGTAAAACATTTGGTGAAGCGTTCTATAAAGCTGTTTTAGGTGCAAATGAGCGTTTACCAGGTCTTCCAACTGAAGGTGAAGTCAAACACGCATTTATCTCTGTACGTGACTCAGACAAACCACGTGCGGCGGGTATTGCAAAACAATTGATTGACCTAGGCTTCAAGATTCTTGCAACTGATGGTACATTTAAAGTGATTAGCGATGCTGGTCTTGAATGTGAACGTGTCAATAAAGTGACTGAAGGTCGTCCTAACATTGTGGACCGTATTAAAAACGGCGAAATCCACCTTGTGATTAACACGACTGAAGGCAAAAAGGCACAAGAAGACTCATTCTCGATCCGTCGTTCAGCACTTCAAGGTAAAGTGTATAACACAACTACATTGAATGGTGCGGATGCAGTATGCCAAGCTTTAGCAATTAAATTGCCAATGGATGTATATCGTTTGCAAGACCTAACTAAAGGTTAATTCGCTTCCAAGAAGTCCCGCTACCTTCTTGGTGGCGGGCTTTTTTTTATTTATAGATTTTATATCTTTCAACTGACTTTTGAGGGACAACATGCAACGTTATCCTATGACACCTGAAGGCAAAATTGCCTTAGAGAAAGAATTACACCAACTGAAAACAGTGGATCGCCCACGTATTACAGCTTCAATTGCAGAAGCGCGTGAACACGGCGACTTAAAAGAAAATGCGGAATACCATGCAGCACGTGAACAGCAAGGCTTCTGCGAAGGCCGTATTCAGGACATCGAAGGCAAACTGGGTGCAGCTCAGGTGATCGATGTCAAAGAACTTGAACAGAATGGTCGTGTAGTTTTTGGTGTGACTGTCACGATTGAAAATCTGGATACTGAAGAACAGAAAACCTATAAAATTGTAGGCGATGACGAAGCAGACTTTAAGATCAACAAGATCTCAGTGAACTCGCCGATTGCACGTGGTCTTTTGGGCAAAAACGAAGGCGATGATGTGAAAATCAATACACCAAATGGTGAAGTTGAATACGAAATTGTGAAAGTTGAATATCTTTAAAATTTAAAGCTATTTAATTTAAAGCCCCTCGATTGAGGGGTTTTTTACCTTTATCCGCTTCCTACAAACGGATTAACTCTGTGCTTCTTTTAAAAACCCCGATGCAAATAAATTAAATGCATATAAGGCCTCAGTGAGTACCTGCTCAGGATGTTCGCTAGAAGCCACCCAGAGTGCTGCATTCATTGCAGCACCATTTAAAAATACCGCAGCAGCTTCCGGATCAACTGTTTTAATTCGATCTGCTACCAATAATTGCTCAACACATTCACGCGTGGACTGCAAACATCTGTTTTGACTTGGCCAATGTGCAGGATCACCCAGCACAGCCGGTCCATCACGCAACACAATGCGTTGGAATTCCGGATTTAAGGCATTTTGAATATAGGTCCGCCCTTCTAGCATCAAACCATCCCAAAGATCATCAGGCTGCTCCAGATGCTGCTGGGCAGATGAAGCCATTTCCGAATCGATTTGATCAACTACCGCAGCAAATAAGCCTTTTTTATCACCAAAATGATGATACAGCGCACCACGGGTCAATCCTGCTTCTGCCGTGAGCTTATCCATTGAAGTGCCAGCATAGCCATATGCTGCAAATGCACGGCGTGCCACTTCAATTAATTTCTTGCGGGTTTCCGCCATCTTTTGTTCACGAACAGACATGAATTACTTTACCTCATCATCATAAAAATTTTAATTGACATACGGACCGTATGTCAATTATGTTTACATACGAAGCGTATGTGAGAGTCAAGTTGCTTTCACTCACTGATAAATTAGATATTGAATGAGAATAGACATGACTAGAACTGCGATATTTCCCCAAGACCGCCATGCCCTCTATGAACAGCATGGTTATTCTGCTGCGATCAAATCGGAAGACTTACTTTTTGTTTCTGGTCAGGTCGGTAGCCGTGAAGATGGTTCTCCTGAACCAGATTTCGAGAAACAGGTAGAACAGGCTTTTAAAAACTTAGCTGCAACTTTGGCAGCGGCTGGTTGTACTTTCGATGATATTGTTGATGTCACCACATTTCACACTGACCCAGAGCAGCAATTTGAAAGCATCATGAAAGTTAAAAATCAGGTGTTTACGCAAAAGCCTTATCCTAATTGGACAGCTGTAGGTGTCACGTGGTTAGCAGGTTTTGATTTTGAAATTAAGGTGATTGCTCGTATTCCTCCAGCATCGACCACAGCTTAATCATTGTTTTATGCGTGCGCGAATGTCTTTTAGATATTATTCAGCAAGTTTAAACCCCGATTAGGTATAATTTCTTATTCACTATTTTTTGTATCTCCCTTATGTCCGAAAAGTTAATTAATTCGCCTGTAAACCACTGGTGTGAATTCGAATTCATCTCCAAAACTGTGAAGAATCCGAATATTCATATCAAGGGGAATTATTCTTACTATTCGGCCTATTGGGATCAGGGCTTTGAGCGTTGTGTGGTGCGTTATTTACATGACAAGCCGGCCACGCCCGAGAAGCCGATTGACCAGCTCCATATCGGTAATTTTGTCTGTTTTGGCGCAGAATGCGTGATTATGATGGGTGGCAACCAATTACACCGTACGGACTGGATTTCAGCGTTTCCGTTCGATACACGCAGTTTTGTGCCTGCGGGTGATACCGTGATTGGCGATGGTTGTTGGATTGGCTCGCGCGCCATGATTATGCAAGGCGTAACACTGGGTGAAGGCGCTGTGGTGGCAACCGGTGCTGTCGTCACCAAAGATGTACCGCCTTATGCAGTCGTTGGTGGTGTTCCTGCCAAAATTATTAAATATCGCTTTCCCAAGGAAGATATAGAAAAACTGCTTTCACTTAAGCTCTATGACTTAGATGAAAAGCAGTTTTTAAAAATGCGTGAGCAGTTGCAGACGGATGATATAGGAAGCTTATTATCTTACTTTAAGGATAAGAATTAAATGCCACGTTTGATATAATTTTCCCAATCTGATGAAAAATTACATGAGTTTGTATATTCTGAAATAGCAAATTTTACTAACCCTCCTCTCAAATATTGTTCTTTTGTAGATTTATCTTGTGAGCGAGCTGAGTCATGAAAAGCAGCGATCATCGTGTTTAATAAAGGATTACTGATCAAAAATTCTTTTTGCATAATTATTCTATACCATTCACTATTTGTTATTTCATCATAATTACCATTCCAGGTTGAAATCCCATGTTTTCGTGCAAATTGGTATACATCACCCCTTGAGCTTTTGATTAAGTTTTGAGAAACCTCTTCTACAAAGGATTTAAAATTATTTGCTGAAATTGAACCAAATAGGAAAGTTATTAATACCAAGTTTTTATGATCAGTATCTGCTCTTAATAATGCATATTGATTAATCTTTTTTATTAATTCTCGACTATTCATTTTTACATGTAACTGTAAATAAAGTGCCCAATAATACAATTCACTAAATTCATCTATAGACTTTAATTCACCTATTTTAAATAGCTGATCTCTTATAATAAGTTCAAAATTCTCACTTTCTTTTGCCTGCTTTAAATGGATTGTAAAGTCAACAAATTTATCTAAATATGCCTCTCCTAAAGTTTCATCATAACCATAGTTATGACATACGACTTTTGAAAATTGAACCTTATCCATTACTAAAACAAAAACAATATTCTTGATATCAAAAAAATGTTTAATTCGCTCAATTAATCGAATTGAAAAATCAGGACGACACCGGTCTAATTCATCAATGATAAAAACTAAAGGCTTATCTAATTTTTCTACAGTCTCAGCTAAATGCTTTTTGAACTCTATTAAAGTTTTCTTTTCAGCTTCATGAGTAGCTATCTTTTCTTGAATACTTTCTTTGATTCTCTCACTTGCTTCATCAGATAATGTATCAATCTCATCTTTGGCATTTTCATAGCTTTGCTGAAGTGCTCTACTTAAAAAACCTGCTCCAACCAAGTGTAATCCTAGAGTCAAAGCAATTTTAGGTAAAGATGGCAATAAAGCAGTTCCTACAGATGCAGACAATTCAATCAATTTTTTAACTTTTCTTTTCGTTCTTTTATCCTGATTTAAAATATTCGTAATTTCAGAACTAATAACTAAAAAAGGATCATCTAAATAATCATTCGCAAAAGCATCCAAATAAATAACATTATGGTCTGTATCACTTAAGTATTTAGCCCAATGACGAACAAACCACGTTTTTCCTTCTCCCCAACGTGCATCCAATGCTAAAACAGCACCACATTGTAAACGATCAACATATCCTGTTAATTGTTCCCCTAAACGTTTACGATCCCATAAATCCCCCTCCCAAGCTTCTTTAATATTTTCAAAATTATCTTTTTGCCAATTTATTTGATCTATAGTCATTTTATTAAATTTCATTCGTTTACAATTCATTCATTATAGTCATTTTAATTTTTACAGCCATAAAAAAACCCACTCAATCGGAGTGGGTTTTTTCAGAATATGGTGGCTATGACGAGACTTGAACTTGTGACCCCCGCATTATGAGTGCGGTGCTCTAACCAACTGAGCTACATAGCCTTAAACTGTGCGCGCATTATGGGATTTTATGTAAATCACGTCAACCCCATATTGTGCTGTTTGATCAAAATTTGTTGAAGTGAGCCGATAAGCCGGGTTCTGTCGTGAACGATCATTCCTCTAGGCGCACAATCACTCATGCGCTCAAGCGACCTACCCGAATCCAGCATGGGCCATGCCTAATGGATTCCTATTTGGTCTTGCTTCCGGTGGGGTTTACCTCGCCATGAACTGTTACCAGCCATGCGGTGCGCTCTTACCGCACCCTTTCACCCTTACCTCCGATTCCGATTGCTCGAAACCATAATGAAGGCGGTCTTCTCTCTGCTGCACTTGCCGTCGGTTTACACCGCCCAGGCGTTACCTGGCACCTTGCCCTATGAAGCCCGGACTTTCCTCCCCTGCTTCAATCACGGAGATCTCCACAGCAGCGATCGTCTGGCTCACTTCGAGCGGCATAGTATCAAATATCGAGACTAATTGCTTGATGTTTTTTGAGCAGTCAGTTTTTCGTACTTGGCTTGCAGCTGTTCCTGCGTTTCGACATGATTCGGATCCAGTGGAATACAATCTACCGGACAGAACAATTGACACTGCGGTTGATCATGATGTCCGACGCACTCTGTACACAAATCTGGATGAATCTCATAAATGAGTTCACCCATATAGATTGCCTCATTCGGGCATACAGGTTCACAGACATCACAATTAATGCATTCATCGGTGATATATAAAGACACGCTACCAACCTTGTTGAAGTTTACGCTCGAAGGCATCGACCACGTTTGGTGGCACAAACTTGGTCACATCACCTCTTAATCGAGCAATTTCACGCACCAAAGTGGATGAAATAAAAGAATATTGCTCTGAAGGGGTTAAAAATACCGCTTCAAAGTGGGAGTCCAGCTGACGGTTCATATTGGCCAGCTGAAATTCGTACTCAAAATCAGACACTGCACGCAAACCACGCAATACAGCAGTCGCCTTTTGCTCACGGAAAAAATTGACCAGCAAACCGTCAAAACCTACAAATTCAACATTGTCCAAATGACTCAATGACTCTTTTGCCAATGCGACACGCTCTTCCAGACTAAATACCGGATTTTTATGATGACCGATGGCAATCGCTACCACAACTTCATCAAACATTCGCGCTGCGCGGGTTACCAAATCAATATGTCCATTGGTAATTGGATCAAAAGTCCCCGGATAAATCACACGAGTTTTAGACATCCATTTGTACTCTGTTTGTTATGTAGAATCTTATTTTAGCAAAAACTTGTTTTTTTGGTGAATAATCCTCATTAATTTAAAAAACTTCACCTTATTTCTAGTTGCGGTACAATAGCAGCACGTTTGGAAGTATCAGATTATGGCGAAAGCATCTATTGTAGTAAAAAAAAATAATGGCGGTACCATTGCACTGAATAAACGTGCCCGCCACGATTATTTTATTGAAGAGAAATTTGAAGCGGGGCTTTCATTAAAAGGCTGGGAAGTCAAATCAATGCGCGCTGGTCGCATGACCATTGTAGAAAGTTATATTACCTTTAAAAATGGTGAAGCGTTCTTGTTTGGTGCACAGGTTCAGCCCTTGTTAAGTGCTTCGACCCATGTGGTGCCTGAAGCAACCCGTACCCGCAAACTGTTGCTGAATCGCCGTGAAATTGAAAAGTTGATGGGTGCGATTAACCAGAAAGGTTATTCCTGCGTTCCACTGGCCTGCTACTGGAAAGGTCCACATGCCAAGCTGGAAATTGCTCTGGTCAAAGGTAAGCAGCTTCATGACAAACGTGCCACCGAAAAAGACCGTGACTGGCAACGTGATAAAGCGCGAATTTTCCATAAATAATGGATTAAAAGTTGAATATAAAAAAACCTCCGCATTTGGAGGTTTTTTTATGGTTTTAAGTATGGCTATTTAAACGCGCTAGAGTCAAAGCAATATATTCACCAAACCAGAACGCAGTTTTTAAATCGCCTTCAGGTGGGGTCACTTCTACCGGTGCGTTATCTGACTGGGTCATTAAACCCAAAAAGCTCGACATCCGGTTCAGATCCGTGACGGCACGTCCTGTCGGCATTAATGGCAATCCACTCCACAACATCCCGTGCTGCATGGCAAACAGGTTGATTTGCTGCAGGACCGCCAGCTTGTCACCACTAAGTCCGCCACCATTGGTAAAAGCCGCTGCCAGTTTTCCCTGCCAGCTACGTGCCAGCCAGCGCTTAGAGGATTGCTCCATAAACAGCTTCATGGCAGAGGTCAGGCTACCCATATAGGTCGGACAACCAAAGATAATTGCATCGGCGGCGTCTAGTACATCCCAGTCTATATGTTCGACATTCATCATATGCACCTGAACACCGGTTTCCCGTGCACCATCGGCAATAAAATTTGCCACTTTAGCCGTGTGTCCATAAGGACTGTGATAAACAATCGCAACAGATTTGGAAGATAGGGACATAACGCTCAAAAGCCAAAAAATTCAGTTAAGTTTAACATTTTCATGCCATAAACACGAATGTCGCCATACGCCCTGTTTTTGGTTCACGGCGATAAGAAAAATATTCCTCTGGCTGGCGATAAGAACACTGATCCCCGCCCAATACGGTATTTATGCCGTGTTGCTGCAAGATATAACGCGCAATCGCATACAGGTCGGCATAATATTTACCTGCCTGTACACCGGGCTGAAATGCACTGTCCAGTTCAGGATATTTACTACAAAAAGCAGCTTTTACTTCAGCGCCAATTTCAAAACATGGCTGACTAATGGCCGCCCCGAGCCAGGCCCAGGTCGGCGGAGTTTGCATGGCTGCGATGGTATTTTCGATAATACCTCCTGCGAGTCCCCGCCAACCGGCATGCAGATTGGCAACTTCTGTGCCATCAGCATTTCCCAGTACTACAGGCAAGCAATCTGCAGTCATCATCATTAAAGCATGTGCCTTGCTCTGCGTCACCAGACCATCTCCGACCAGTGCGGTAAATGGCATCTGCTCATTAATGCTATGACAGATGGTGCTATGCGTCTGGGTCATCCAGGTAATTTTATCTACGCCAAACGCAGCGAAATCCTGCAATAAAGCCATACGATGCTGTTGTACCCGTTGCGCATCATCCTGCACATGCAAGGCCAGATTAAAACCTGCAAGCTCAGGCTGTGCTGATGGCTGTACTTTCGCATGGTGAACGCGAGTCTGGCCCACATACACACCTTGTGGAAGTCCTGGTACAAATTGCATCTCGTTTCCTTACGCTGACATTGACTGAGTTAAAATTAATAAGCTTTGTTTTCGGTACGCAGCACTTCCACCAGATTGGCAAAGTCTTCCGGCCACGGCGCTTCAAAGGTCATTTCCTCTTTGGTACGCGGATGGGTCAGACCGAGTTGCACGGCATGCAAGGCCTGACGCTTAAAGCCACGTAAAGTGTCATCTAGTAATTGCGATGCACCTGCTGGCATACGGACACGCGGCATATACACCTGATCACCAACCAAGCCAAAGCCGATATAGCTAAAATGCACACGAATCTGATGAGTACGTCCAGTTTCCAGACGAGCTTGAACACGGGTGAAGTGCTGGAAACGCTCTTTGACGTTGTAATGCGTCACCGCGTCTTTACCGCCCGGAAGTACAGTCATTTTCACACGATCTACCGGATGACGTTTGATGGGTTCATCAATGGTACCGCCAGCAATAATATTGCCGTAAACCACCAGATCATACAGGCGATATACTGATTTTTTCTCAAGCTGTTTGCTGAGAGAAAACTGTGCTTCCAGATTTTTGGCAACGACCAGCAGACCACTGGTGTCTTTATCGATACGATGTACCAGACCTGCACGCGCCAGTTCAGCCGATTTCGGATAGTGATGCAATAAAGCATTCACCAAGGTGCCAGAACTATTGCCAGCGCCCGGATGTACCACCATACCGACTGGTTTGTTGATGACCATAATGTCATCATCTTCATAGATGATATCCAGTGGAATGTCTTCCGGCAGACTGCGCGTTTGCGCTTCAAGCTCAACATTTAAAGTCAGGGTTTCAAAACCATCACTTTTAAATTTCGGCTTAACTGGTTGACCATTCACCAATAAATTGCCATCTTTAATCCATTGCTTTAATTTTTCTCGAGAAAAATCGCTCCAGACCATTGCGGCAATCTGGTCGATCCGTTGCCCGATATAAGTTTCATCCAGTTGAAATTGCAACGATAAACGTGTTGCAGTTGCTTCTGAAGTATGGTTATCTGCATCCTCAGAATCTTCAAGTAAATTGAAATCAGTATCAGGGATATTAGAATTGGAAGATTGTGCTTGACTCATTTGCTCATTCAGACAAAAGTGGTTTAATAGTGCAATTGTAGCTCATTGCCCGTATTAACAGAGGAATTTTTATGTCGCTACCACATTATAAAATGACAATGCTTGCTGTGACATTAGGCATTGCATCGGCAATGGTAGGCTGTAGCAGTAATCCAAAAAAAGAAGTCGTGGATAAAGGTCCGGAATCTAGCGAACAGGTTTATATTCAAAAAGCACAGAAAGCGCTAGATCGTAATCAATATACCGATGCAGCAAAACAGTTGGAAGCGCTGGAAACTTATTTCCCGACCAGTCAGTATGCCCCGCAAGCGCAACTGGAACTGTTGTATGTGAAATTCCAGCAAAAAGATTATGAAGGTGCGGTCGCACTGGCAGAGCGTTTTATCCGTCTGAACCCGCAACATCCAAATGTCGACTATGCCTACTATGTACGCGGTGTCTCAAATATGGAACAGAACTATAACGGCCTGCTGCGTTATACCTCGCTGAAACAGTCGCATCGTGATGTCAGCTACCTGAAAGTGGCTTACCAGAATTTTGTTGATTTCATTCGCCGCTATCCATCTAGCACTTATGCAGTGGATGCAGCACAGCGTATGCAGTTTATCGGTCAGGAACTGGCTGAGCATGAAATGAACGCAGCACGTTTCAACATCAAGCGTAAGGCTTATCTGGCAGCAGTTGAACGTGGCTTGTGGGTGATTGAACATTATCCTCAAACTCCGCAGATTCCAGAAGCACTGGCAACGGTTGCTTATGGCTATGCTCAGCTAGGTGATAAAGCGACTTCTCAGCAATATGTGGATGTATTAAAGCTGAATTATCCGAATCTGGTGAAATCAGATGGGACGGTGAATCTGCGTGCAGCGCGTAGTGAAGGCAGCTTCTTTAACCGCGCGACACTGGGTATTTTTGGTAAAGAAGCCAAGACTGTAACCGACACCGATGCACAGTCTGATGCGCCAGAAAATGAAAAGCGCAGCATCACCAATCGCATTTCATTTGGTTTGCTGGATCGTCCTAAAACGGCTGAATAAAGCTAAAGAAGGCCGGCAGCATCAGCAAATAAGACAGCGCTTTACAGGTGCATTTTCCTCAAGGGCAAGGTATCATACTTGCCCTTTTGCGTTGTCTTGCCCAGGCTTGAACAAAACGTGCAAAAGGTATACAAAGGAACTTGAAATATTCAATGTCCAACTAGACTATTTTCATTTTTTCAGTGATTTAGACCTTAGATTCCAGCACGAGAAGCTCAGCAGACCATGGCCATTCCTCAACATACGATTGATCAGATTCTCGATCGCACCGATATTGTCGATGTGATTGGTCAATTCGTAAAACTGAAAAAAACAGGCCGTACCTATTCAGGCTGCTGCCCTTTTCATCAGGAAAAATCACCGTCTTTCCACGTCTATCGTGACAAACAGTATTTTCACTGTTTTGGCTGTCAAGCCAACGGTAATGCCATCCGTTTTTTAATGGACATTGGCAGCCGTAATTTTGTCGAAGTGATGAAAGACCTGTCCAGCCAGACGGGCATCGAACTGCCTAAAGACAATACTGATTCCAATAAATTAAAATATAAACGTGAAGCAGCCAAACCCAAAATCGTGCCTGCTCAAACTGCACCACAAACTCAGCCGCAACAGAATAACGCTCCAACAGAAAATAATAATGCTGCATCTACGGCGAGTTTCGATCCATTTGCAGAGTTTCAGACAGTCGAACAGGATTTTTATGGTGACCCTTTTGCTTCTTTTGAACACCTACCGATGGCGGAAGTTCAGCAAGACGGTAACCTCTACGACCTGCTAGAAAATATCGCGCAGTTCTATGAGCGCCAACTCCCAAATAGCCCGAGTGCCCAGCAATACTTCAAGCAGCGTGGTCTGACTGCAGAGACCATTGCCTATTGGCGCTTAGGCTATGCGCCTGAAGACTGGCAACATCTGGAAAAAGCCTTTCCTCAGGATATTGAGGGCTTAAAACTTTTAGGTCTGATTCGCACCAGCGACAGTGGCCGTGATTTTGACCTGCTGCGTGAACGAGTCATTTTCCCGATCCGTGATACCAAGGGCCGTGTGGTCGGCTTTGGCGGCCGTGCCCTGAATGACGAGATCAAGCCGAAATACATCAACTCGCCAGATTCTGAAGTCTTCCATAAAAACCAGTTGCTGTACGGCCTCTATGAGGGCCGCAAACAGAAAGCCCAAGAATGGCTGATGGTCGAAGGCTATATGGATGTGATTGCGCTTCAGCAATATGGCATTCATGGCGCAGTGGCGACTTTAGGCACAGCGAGTAATACCGACCACCTGAATATTCTGTTCAAGCAGAGCAACCGGCTGACCATTGCCTTTGATGGGGATGCTGCCGGTCAAAAAGCAGCGCGCCGTACCTTGGACATTGCCCTGCCCCTGCTGAATGATGGCCGAGAGCTGAAGTTCTTTGTTTTGCCCGCTGACCATGACCCAGATTCATTGATCCGCCGTGAAGGGATAGAAAACTTCAGACGCTTGCTGGATCAGGCACCGTTGATGTCGGACTTCGTGTTTGCCCATCTGACCCAAAATCAGGATATCACCACCCCAGAAGGCAAGAGTCAGGTTATGGGTGAACTAAAAAATCTGACCGAATTACTGCCCAAACACGGCTCCTTCCGTTATCTGCTGCAGCAATTTTTCCGCGAAAAACTGGGCTTTAATCGTAAATGGCAACCTAAGGTCAATACAGATGCATCTTTAAGCTTTAGTACCAAAATTGATGCTGAAGAATATGTGATTGCGATCTTGATGAATCATCCTTATCTGTATATTCATTTTGAACCACTGCGCGCGCTAGTAGCGGAAGATCAGTTGCTGTTTAAGATTTTGAATATTCTGAATGTGATTTTTGATGACTTGCCGGATGATCCTGAACTGTCGATCTATTATGTGCTCGGTGCCTGCGCAGCCCATCATCATGAACTGCAGCATATTCTGCAGCATGCCAATGTCAGCGATTACACCTCATCGCCGGAACAGGCCGATAAGCTCGCGGCTGATTTTTCCACCAAGCTGCAATATCAGTGTTTAAAAAACAAGATTAAATCCAAGAAATTTAACAGTATTGCAGAAATGAAAAACCTGAAAATGCAGATTTATGAGATTGACCGCAAACGTTCCATGACATTGTTAGAAGACTGATTTTTCAAATTATTGATTCTTTTAAATCAAAGGAGGTCGGTGTTAGCTTACAGTATTATTTACACACTTTTCAAATCATCTAGCTGGGTTGTATGCTGACATATATATCAAAAAACAGCCCATAACCCGATCATACTAATTAAACTGAATGCCTGGATTTACGACGCTTCGCGACTACATTGCCCAGTTCTTCCTGTAACAGCTCAAAATAGGTAGGATCTTCCGCTTTGGCCGCCTCACGCAGCACAATAGAAGTTGGATGCAACAGTTTTTGGGTTAAACGATGTGAAAACTCGGCCAGTACCGTTTCCGCCTTTTCGCCCTTGGCAATACGCTGCATTGCCAGTGACAATTCTTCCTGACGTAATGTTTCCCCGTGGTCACGATAGGCATGAATGGTCGCCCCGGCCTGTTTGACCTTTTGCTGGGTCATCAGTTCTGTAGCCAGCTGATTGACCATGATCTCAGCCTCAACAGCCGCTTGACGGCGCTGTGCCAGATTTTCCTCAATCACGCTTTGCAGGTCATCGACCCCATACAGATAAACCCCGTCCAGGCTTTCTACTTTGGCATCAATATCGCGTGGCACTGCCAGATCGACCAGCAGCATCTGCTGGTAACGGCGTTTCTTTAATGCTGCCTTGATATCAGGATAGTGAATCACCTGATGCAAACTGCCGGTACAACTGGAAATGACATCGGCACGATGCAGATTTTCTGCAAGCTGATCAAAATCTATAATTTCGACTTCAACTCGATGTGCAATTTCCTGTGCCAGAATATCCGCACGCTCGCGGGTACGGTTACAGATAATAATCTTGCCCACCCCCATCTCTGCGAGGTGTTTGGCCACCAGACTGTTCATCTCCCCGGCTGCTACCACCATAATGGTCAGCTTGTCCGGATGACTAAATACTTGCAGAGCAAGTTGTGCCACCGCATAGCCCATCGAGACTGCATGACTGCCGACAGCCGTTTCCGAACGCACACGTTTAGCGGCATAAAAAGCATATTCAAAAATGCGGTTCAGGTTTTGCGAAACGGTATGAGAGTCTTTGGCCAGAGAAAGTGCGGTTTTGACCTGTCCCAGAATTTGTGGTTCACCTAGCATCAGTGAATCCAGACCACTGGCAACACGCATCAGATGCGTCACTGCCTGGGCATTTTCATAACGATAGACATGATGTTGCAGTTGTTTGACATCCACCCCATTTTTCTGGGCGAGCCAGTTCAGCACCATGTCAGCATTGTCAGACATGGCGTAAACTTCGGTCCGGTTACATGTAGACACCACCACCATGTCGTTCAGTTCAGGGTGTTGGCTTTGCTCGGCAAGAATGGCACTTAACTTTTCAGGGTTAAAAGCCACTTGTTCGCGCAGTTCTACAGAGGCAGTTTGATGGTTGACACCCAATGCAAAGAAAGACATATCAGGTCATCATTTCACTAAATTTATGCTATTGTGCAACATCGGTGTCATAAAAAGCATTACTTGGATCAATAAAAAATTGCGTCAAACAATTAGCCGTATCAACGGCCCTACAATTAAGCAATATTCTACCACATTCCTACTGGTGGGTAGCATGGCTTCGACTGCGCATCTCTATGCAGCGGAAGCAGTTTACCATGCAAATCAAAATTATGATGCGATAAAACAAAGTATGATGGCTGAGTTTGCCATCGCTGCACATGACATTCCGACTGCTTTGCACAACTATACGGTGCTGGCGATCAAGAGCAATTCCACTTCAGTCAAGCAGCGTGCACTGAATGTCGCGCTGGAACATGATGACCTACAGGCAGCACTAGATATCTCCACGCACTGGGTGGTACAAGAGCCACAAGACGTCCCTGCTTTATTTTATTTATCACATATTGCCCTTAAAGCGCATGAATATGAGCTGGCTGCTGAGACCTTAGAAAAAATCCTGCAAATTGATGACAGTGCCGATCTGGAAGAAATTCTCGCCGGAATTTCACCGGAAGGCACAGAGGATCGTACTTATCTGATTCAGGCCTTAAGCACCACTAAAGCCAAGGACAATCCATCTATTCTGGTGCTAGTGGCCGGTCTGGAAGCACAAAATGGTCAGCTTGAACAGGCTTTAAATACAGTTAACCGCGCCTTAAAAAAACGTCCGAATGCGACCGGCTATATCCTGATGAAGGCCAATCTGCTCAATGCACTCGGCGATACTCAGGCGACACTGCAATGGTATGAAAAATCCAGCGGTAAACACCGTAATAATCTGGATGTACGTCTGGCCGAAGTCAAATATCTGGTCAAGCTGAACGAAGCGACTTTGGCTCTGAAAAAACTGCAAGACATTCTAAAAAAATGGCCGACTGCTGAAGAAGCCCTGTTCATTGCCGGACTGACCAGTATTGACTTGGAAGAATACGAGAAAGCCGAAAAATATCTGGTCGAACTGCGTTATTCTGCGCAATATCAAAACGAAGCCTATTATTACTTGGCGGTGAATGCAGAACGCAAACAGCATTATGAAACGGCGAAAGCTTATTATCGTCTGGTCGATGGCAGTCTTTACACCGTCTCACGTCGCAACATGATCTCGATTTTCGCCCAGCAGGATAAGCTGCATGATGCGCTGCGTTTCTTAACCCAGGAAAGGGTGAATTATCCACAACATGCCAGCTTCCTCTATCTAGCACAGGCGGATATTTTGACGCGCATGCAGAATAAAAAAGCTGCGATTCGCCTGTTGGAAGAAGCCAGCAAAAACCTGCCGGATGACCCTGAACTGGTCTATTCGCAAGTTCTGTTGCTGGATCCCCATCAGGATCGCGTCAAGCTGGATGAACTACTCAGCACTTTACTTAAAATTGAACCGAACAGTCCGACCTATCTGAATGCCTATGCCTATACCCTGGCGATGCAAAACCGTCGCCTCGAAGAAGCACGCCGCTATGTCGAACAGGCACTAGAATATGCACCAGAACAGGCATCGATTCTGGATACCTATGGTTATATCTGTTATTTACAGAATGACTTCACCACAGCTGCGGATGTGTTATACAAAGCCTATCAATTGAATCCGAATGTGAAGATTGGCGTGCGTTATGCCCGTTCCTTGTACATGAAAGGTGATCTACAACAATTCCACCAAGTGTTACAACAATTACAACAAAACCATCCAAATGACCCAGAATTGAAACAACTTAATTCGCTATTGTTAGCACCACAAACCAAAACGAGTTAATTAATTTATGCGCAATTTGAGCCAATTGGGCTGCTGTGCCTTTGCAGCCACTGCTTTATTTTTAACTGGCTGTCAGCAGATGATCAAGCCTCAAGCGCCTGCCACCCCGTCTGTACAGGCAGAGAATCAATTTCAGCTGCAAGGTAAAATTGGCGTTCGTACCCCTCAACAGACTGGCAGCGCATTCTTTACCTGGGTACAACAGCAGGAAGAATTCGATATTGAGCTCAGCGGTATCTTAGGCGTCGGTAAAACCCAGATTTCTGGCACACCGGGACAAGTGACCTTAAACAGCGCAAAAACCGGTGTGATTCAGGCAGCCAGTGCCGAAGAATTACTGCAACGTGCAACCGGCTGGCAAGCGCCGATCAGTTATTTAGTCGATTGGGTACAAGCCCGCCCTGCTACCACGACTGCCAAATTACAAAAAGACGATACACAGCGAATTAACCAGATTATCGAACAGGGCTGGACGGTCGATCTCAATTATAATGCGCAGGCCAAAATGCCAAACCGTTTGATTTTAAAGCAGTCACTTGGAAATGGTGCAGAAAACCGTATTACAATGATCATTGAAAACCGTTAATTGACCTGATTCCAGCCCATGATGATTCGTGTTCCCTCGCCTGCTAAACTGAATTTGTTTTTACATATCACCGGTCGCCGTGAAAATGGCTATCATGAGCTGCAAAGTATTTTTCAGCTGATTGACCTATATGACTGGCTGGAGTTTGAACAAAGTGCTGATGATGCGATTCAGATAGAAGGTCTGGCCTCAGTGGATCTGCAACAGAATTTAATCTATCGGGCGATACAGTTGTTGAAGCCCTATGCTAAGACGCTCTCTGGACTAAAAATTCGTCTGGAAAAAAATATCCCGATGGGTGCAGGTCTCGGTGGCGGCTCTTCCAATGCCGCGACGACCCTGGTTGTGCTGAACCAACTCTGGCAGTGCGGTTTAAATATTGAACAACTGGCAGAACTCGGGGTCAAGCTAGGCGCAGATGTGCCAATATTTGTGCATGGCAAAAATGCCTGGGCCGAAGGCATTGGCGAACACTTAACATTCATAGACTTAGATCAAAAAAAATTCATTGTGTTAAAACCTGATTGTTTTATCAGCACTCAACTGCTTTTTTCGCAAAAAGCATTGACAAGAGACACGAAGAGCTCTAAATTTTGCGCCTATCAGGAAACGCCATCTGATTTTGGAAATAACTTTGAGCCACTGGCAAGAAGCTTATATCCTGAAGTCGATGAAGCAATGCAATATCTCGACCAGTTCGGAAAAGCAAAGCTTACAGGTACAGGTGCTTGTGTGTTTATTGAAGTCACTGAAAATCTGAATATCGAAGATATTCTTGCAAATGCACCATGTAAAGCTTACTTGGTCAACAGTTTACAAGAATCACCTTTAGTTCAGTTTAAAGTGTAAATAGGGGTATCGCCAAGTGGTAAGGCACCGGGTTTTGATCTCGGCATCCGTTGGTTCGAATCCAGCTACCCCTGCCATTCTTCACCTGTAGATGTACTGTATTAGGGGTATCGCCAAGTGGTAAGGCACCGGGTTTTGATCTCGGCATCCGTTGGTTCGAATCCAGCTACCCCTGCCATCTTACAGTTCATCAAATTTAGGGGCGTCGCCAAGTGGTAAGGCACCGGGTTTTGATCTCGGCATCCGTTGGTTCGAATCCAGCCGCCCCTGCCATTTTCTCGAAAAAAGACAGAGCACTCATTTGCTGTAAGACTGTTAATTTACCTTGACACTTTACCGCAAAAATATTAAAGTTCTGCCGCATTAGGGGTATCGCCAAGTGGTAAGGCACCGGGTTTTGATCTCGGCATCCGTTGGTTCGAATCCAGCTACCCCTGCCATCTATTCCCATATATCCCAACCGCCAAGGGTGCTTCATGCCCAATCTTGTCGTTTTTAGTGGATCTGCGCATCCACAATTCGCTCAAAAAGTCGTAAGTCACTTACATATTCCTCTAGGCGCTGCCTCTGTAGGTCAGTTCTCTGACGGTGAAATTGCTGTCGAGATTACTGAAAACGTTCGTGGTAAAGACGTATTTATCGTACAACCTACTTGTGCCCCAACTAACGATAACCTGATGGAAATCTTAGTAATGGCTGATGCTTTGCGTCGTGCAAGTGCAGGTCGTATTACTGCCGTGATTCCTTATTTTGGTTATGCTCGTCAAGACCGTCGTCCACGTTCAGCACGTGTTCCAATTACTGCAAAAGTTGTAGCAGACATGCTCACTACTGTAGGCGTTGACCGTGTTGTGATGATCGACTTGCACGCTGACCAGATCCAAGGCTTCTTCGATATCCCTGTAGACAACATCTACGGTACACCAGCGCTACTTGCTGACTTGCGTCAACAGTCGCATCACAACCTGATGGTGGTTTCACCTGACGTAGGTGGTGTAGTGCGTGCACGTGCTGTTGCGAAACAAATGGGCGATATCGATCTTGCAATCATCGATAAGCGTCGTCAAAAAGCGAATGAATCACAAGTGATGCATTTGATTGGCGATGTAAAAGATCGTGATTGTGTCATCGTTGATGACATGGTAGATACTGCTGGTACGTTATGCAAAGCTGCTGATGCATTGAAAACTTTCGGTGCTCGCAAGGTTGTTGCGTATGCAACGCATCCAGTACTTTCTGGTAAAGCGATTGAAAACTTAAAGAATTCTGTGATTGATGAACTGGTTGTGACTGATACCATTCCTCTTTCTGATGAAGCTTTAGCTCTGGGCAAGATTCGCCAGGTTTCAGTAGCCAGCATGGTTGCCGAAACGATTCGTCGTATTAACAACGAAGAATCTATTAGCGCAATGTTCGATTCTTATCTATAATAGAGCGCTGAATTTTCAAAGCCCTGCCATTTGGTAGGGCTTTTACTCACTAGACTGGTCGCAAGTCTGGTTCATTTAACTTAAATAGGATGTCTATCATGGCAAACTTCGTATTAAACGCAGCAGCACGTGAAGAAGCAGTTCAAGGGAAAGGTGCGAGCCGCCGCCTTCGTCTTCAAGCTAAAGTTCCTGCAATCATCTACGGTGGTGAAGCTGCTCCTGTAGCAATTACTGTTGAGCTTCGTCAGCTTGTTAAATTCTTAGAAAACAATTCATTCTTTGAAGAAGTTATCGAAATTGATGTAGACGGTAAAGTTGAAAGCGTTAAAATCCAAGCGTTACAACGTCACCCAGCTAAAAACACACCAATGCACGCTGACTTCAAACGCGCATAAGTGTTAATGGTGTAATTAGTGTCAAATATTTCACTGATTGTTGGTTTGGGTAACCCAGGTTCTGAGTATGCCCAAACCCGCCATAATGCAGGCTTCTGGTTCGTAGAACGCCTTGCAGACCAATATGGCATTACCCTCAAAAAAGACCCGAAATTCAATGGATTTAGCGGTCGTGGCAATATCGAAGGTCAAGACGTCCGTCTTCTTCTACCGACAACCTTTATGAACCTTTCCGGTAAAAGTGTTGTTCCTTTCGCCAAATTCTACAATATCGCACCTGAATCGATCCTGATTGCCCATGATGAATTAGACATGAATCCTGGTGTCATTCGCCTGAAAACTGGCGGTGGTCACGGTGGTCATAATGGTCTACGCGATATCGTTCCGCATATTGGTTCAAACTTCCATCGCCTGCGTATTGGAATTGGTCATCCTGGTGCCAAAGACCGTGTTTCCGGTCATGTGCTCAGTAAAGCACCTAGCAGCGAACAGAACTTAATGGATGATGCGATTTCCCATGCCCTCGCCCGCACAAAAATGCTGGTGAATGGTGAAGTACAGCAAGCCATGAATCAAATTAACGCATATAAGCCGAACTAAACATTCAAAAATTGCTGGACAATTCCGCTTGCCAGAAAGTTTATTTAAGCGCAAAATGCGTTTGCTCGATTGTTCACCATACAGCAAGCAAGATTGATTTAACCAAATGATCAAACTCTTAGGTCAACTCAGGGGACGCTAGCCATGCTATCTCGTTTATTAAAATGCAAAATTCACCGCGCTCACGTTACACATGCAGAACTACACTATGAAGGTTCATGTGCAATTGATGGCGTTTTGATGGATTTGGCTGGCATTCGTGAATACGAAGAAATTCATGTGTGGAACGTGACCAATGGTAAACGTTTTGCAACTTATGCAATTCGTGGCGAAGACAATTCAGGCATTATTTCAGTGAATGGTGGCGCTGCACATCAGGCCGATGTAGGCGATATCGTGATTATTGCAACCTTTGGCGATTTCACTGAAGCTGAAGCGAATGCCCATCAGCCTCGTTTGGTTTATGCTAACCCAAACAATACAGTCAGCCACACTGCCAACTGTATTCCGGTACAAGTTGCATAAGCCGATCAGACCAGATACCCAAAAGCTCGCACATTGCGGGCTTTTTTAATACTGGAATATTGACCTGTTTAACTGCCCTCTCGCCAGCTTTTAGAGCTTTCACAGTTTAAAGGTTTTAATTGTTGATCCAGCAAATCAAATAACAAGGCCTTACCATTTTCCTTCACTTTCAGCTCTGCAAATTTGGCATTACGATAACAAGGCTCCAGGCCTTCGGCGAACATGAAACTGTTAGCAGCAGGATATAAAGCCTCAAAAGTATTGCGTGGGTTTTTCAGCATTAATCGGGCTGAACGTTCCGACTGATTTAATGTGCTTTGATCAAAACTGGTTTTGATGACTCTGCGCTGCTGATCCAGCTGCACATAACTCATCACATGCGATTGATTTTCAAAATCTTCAATCCAGATGTCAGAAACAGGCTGTTCGGAACCATTCCTCGCTGCCACTGCGCTAAAATGCAGATCATAGTTCAGTGCCATATAATCCCCTTGCAGGATCGAACGCGGATCGACTGGCGCTAACTCTACAAAGATGCTGTCACTTTTGGCCAGATGCCATTCATGCTGGACAATTAAACCTACGAATAAAGCAATACTAAAAATACTCAGGTGCAGCGCCAGAAACTTTTTCATGAGGCTACTCCTGCTTTCAGCTGAAACTTCGGTGAACTCCACACATAGGCCAGAAACAACACCAGCACACCTGAGGCAAAAATACTGACACTTTTAAATAAAAAGCTGAGTCCCAGATTGTAATACAGCAACCACAACCAGAAGATCAGCAGCAAAATGCTCAAGGCTTGCATCAATCGTTGTTGATTCACCATGGCCCAGGCCATAAATACCAGAATGATAAAAATTTCAAAGTAACCCAATGCAATCAGCAGAATTCCCGCGGCAGGAATCAGCCAGAGTTGAATCCATGAAAATTGCTTGAGATGAATCGCTACAAAACTCAATAGCCAGAGCGCTGGCAAAATATAGAAAATAATCGCTTCATCCATACCGCGAGGCTGCAATTGCTGAGCCACACCAAATTGCAGCAGGCATTGAAAAATAGCCGTCACCGCCAAAATACTGATCATCCATAAATTCACGCTTTTGGCATAAGCTGAAGCGAGCCAGTATCTCGCAGTAATCAAAGCCACAGTCAGAACACTGTAATTCAGCAGCATGATCCACGTCAGCAGGCGCTGATCCTGAAAAAATGCATGTTGCTCGACCAGAACTGCAATTCCCAGTATATGTGCGAGTAACAGTTGCAACAGTACCACCAGCCAATGCATACGACTCATGATAGTCAGCAGCGTAATGCCGACCTGTATCAGCCAGATCAGCAATAGGCTCTCTGTGAGTAATTGAGTATGAATCAATACCGCGGCCTGACCGCAAACCCATAAACAATAAGCCAATTGTCGCAGAAAAACTGAGGGCTTGCTACGAATCAACCACCAGGCGACCGCGATAAAAATGATTCCCATCAGAATCGAAAAACTTTCCCAATAAGTCAGCAACAAGATGGCTAAGATCACACCAGCAATCCATGCGCCAAGGGCCAGTGGAATGACCGAAAATCGGCTCTTGGGCAACAGCTTGATCAGCAGACCGGTAATAGCTGCAAACCAGCTGAATATCAGCAAAGCTAGTACCAATAAGCCAGCGGCAGAATCCTGTAAATATTGCTGAGTGAGATCAAAAATGAGAACACTAAAACTCAGGGCCAGTCCTGCAACAAGCAAACTGGTTTCAAGCTGTTGCTTTCGGGTATAGAAATAAACACTGAATAAAACAGGCAGAACCAGCACCGAAGCCAAATACCAGATCGAATCCGAGTCGATAAACCGGAACATACTCACTACCGAAATGAGCACCACGACGGCGATAAACAGATAGCGTAAAACCGGATAATAACGTAAGGCATAGATCATACTTAGCCCTGTCAAAAGATTCAGACCGAGCAAATAAAGAGTTTCAGCACGCACCAACCAAAAGCTTTGTTTAAAATAAAAATAGAGTGCTAGTTGGCTGACCACACAAAATAATGCAAAGATCCCAATATTCAGCCGATACAGCCAAGGCAGCAACAGTAAAGCCCAAAGCAGAAATAACTGATAACTGTCAGCACCCGTCTGATAAATCTGTCCAATCACGGCCAGACTTAAGCCCAACATTAGACCCGATACAGTATCCAGACTTTGTCTTAACTTTTCCCGCGCAGCGAAACACACACTCAGCAATGCCGAACCCAGCAATAAAATTTGAGGAATAAACAGCTGGATGAATTTGGGAAGCATCCACCAGTTTGCTGCCAGCAGATACACGATACTGACAGCGATCAGCGCCAGCCCAATGATTTGAAGAATTTGAATCACAGCAGGTTGAATAAATAACAGCGGGGAAAATGGACGATCTGGCGATGGTACTGTTCTGGACATGCTAATCTGTTCAATTTTTATTTGATTTCACCTTAGCATGATTTTTGCAGGATATGCCAGGCAGGAACAGTCCAAGTATGCTGTACATTTTTAAATCAGGATTTGATAAATTCCGTACCCTGCAATCATGAGCAGAATCATGCCGCACAATGCCAGCAAATGTGGATAGAGTCGAGAATGGGATAAGTGGTTGAAACCCAAATACACCACAGACAACGTCAGAAAATCCAGGATGATCCAGCTCAAAGTCAGAATGATTAAACTTAAATCAAGATCGGGGGTAATTCCGATAAATTGCGGGAAAAAAGCCGCAAAGAAAATAATGTCCTTAGGATTGGAAATGCCAACCAGAAAACCTTGTCGAAAACCGCCACGCACAGGAACTAGACTCTCCTGAGTTTGATCCTGCGGCTTAAAAATAACTTCACGGAAAATCTGCCAGCCCAGATAGCCAATATACAAACAGCCCAACAGCTTGATGGCATCCAGCCATTGCTCATTAATGACCAGTAAACCTTTTAGACTCAATACCGATAAGGCAATTAACACCAGAGAGGCGAAATTGGTACCAAAAATGGTTCTTAAAGCCGCCGCATAACCACCTTTTAAACCGGCACTGGCCACCAGCAACATCACTGGGCCAGGTGTAGCGATCATCACCACAACAGCCAGACAATATAAAAAATATTCACTAATATTCATGCCACCCCTCAGCTATTGTTATTTTTATGCATAAAAAAAGAGGACTTAATCCTCTTCTTGTATATGAATCAGATGCTGACTGATGCCATCTGCCCGCAGAAAAGCCAGATCATAACTGGCGGTAGCCAAGGCCAAGATCCGACGCTCAAACTCATCCCACAAGGGACGCACCTGCTTATAATGAATACCCAAACCACTATCGTCGGTAAAATGCCGATTTTTCTCACACAGCTTTAAAGCATGATACAGCTTGCGCCCTTTGGAAGCGTCATCACGCAAGCGCACCCGTTTCGACAGCACAAAGGCCTGCACTTTGACAAGATCAGCATGCGGCAATAGCGGTACCAGAATCTGATCCAGCTGTGCATCCAGTCGCTGCCACACGGCACGATGCTGCTCGGTACTATACGTATTCCAGTGGATCACTTCATGATTAAAACGGCGACAACCACGACATACCGCATCACCAAATACGGTCGAGCAACGCCCTGCACATGGGGTTAAAGACGCAATACGACGATCTGAACTCAAAACACACTCCAAAGATACTGCAACTTTCAGTATCTGCATCACTGCACAAAATCCTGGGTCGGGCATGACTATACACGCTCTCCCTCATGAATTGAAGCCTGTTAAAAGACTTGCGTTTTACTCGCTTATTCACTCGAATCAAGCTAAAATATGCGCCTTTCAAATTATCATGCTACGTTGGAGTATTCCATGAACGCTACTGTAGAACAGCTTGCACCTGTAGAACAGCAAGCGACGACTGGTTGGGTTGTTGCCGCACTTTATCAATTCAAAGAAGTTCAAGATCCTGCCGATCTTCAGCAACGTCTTTTGGACTTGGTAAAATCCATCAACCTTTGCGGTACTCTAATTGTGGCAGGTGAAGGCATTAACGGTACGGTTGCAGGCGACCGTGCATCGATTGATCAAATTCACCAGTTCCTTCTGAATGAAGGTTTTAACGAAATGGAATACAAAGAATCTGACAGTTCTGAAAAACCATTCCGTAAAATGAAAATTAAATTAAAAAAAGAAATCGTGACTTTAGGCGTGGAAGTGAAACCGCGTGATTTAGTCGGTCACTATCTTGATCCAAAAGAATGGAACGAACTGATTGCACGTGATGACGTGATTCTGGTTGATACCCGTAACGATTACGAATACAAAGCAGGTACGTTCAAAGGCGCGATTGATCCGAAAACTGAAAGCTTCCGCGAATTCCCTGAATACGTGAAAAATAATCTGGAACAGCACAAAGACAAGAAAATTGCCATGTTCTGTACTGGCGGTATTCGTTGTGAAAAATCCACTTCACTTCTTCTACAAGAAGGTTTTACCGAAGTGTATCACCTGAAAGGCGGTATTCTAAAATACCTGGAAGAAACCCCGGCTGAAGAAAGCATGTGGGAAGGTGAATGCTTCGTGTTTGATGGTCGTACTGCCGTAACGCACGGTGTTGAAGAAGGCCAAAATACCAAGTGTCATGCGTGTGGCTGGCCTTTACTTCCAGAAGAAGTTGCCCTCCCAAGTTATGAACATGGTGTCTCTTGTGTGTACTGTATTGACAAAACCTCGGAGAAACAAAAAGAAGGTTTCCGTATGCGTCAATCACAAATTTTAGCAGCAAAACGCAAACGCCTCTAATTTGGCCTTTTGTAATGAAATATATAAAAACCCTCTTCGGAGGGTTTTTTGTTTACATAAAAATCACAACAGCAATAAAACTCTTACCAATTCCTTACCAAGAACCTCATTTTTTTCCAAACAAGATTGTTAGTCTAATGATACGGTGATTTACAAGCTAAGTCTTTCATTATTAACTAAAATTTTTAAGTGAAAAGGAATATAAAATGGCAGGCTCACTTGCTCGAGATTCAGACAATCTGGTTCAATTTCAACCAAAAGAAAATATAAAGTTGCAACGGCTTCATCAAATTTCTGAAGAGCTTGAACAGCAATCACATCTGTTCGTCGTTATCTTGGGAACCGTTATTGGCGCGATCTTGGCGCTTTTCATTGGTTACCATATCAATACCAGCATCATGCATTTTATCCTGCTAAGTATTTTGCCGATCTGCTTGGCCTATTTCTTACGTAAAGTTTATATTTATACCCTGACGCATAGCTAATTCTGCCTGATCATTTATATTCCAAGACTTTACCGCACAAAAAATACTGCTTAGGATACAGGCAGTATTTTTTATTTTGCCAATCATATGAATCTGACCGAATGGATTATTTCCGTTATGGAGCAACTGGGCTACTGGGGCATTGCTCTGCTCATGTTCCTGGATAATGTCTTCCCGCCAATCCCTTCCGAAATTATTATGCCTTCCGCGGGCTATTCAGCCTCTCAGGGCGAGTTAATACTCGTCGGGGTAATCATGTCCGGCTGTATCGGCTCCCTGCTGGCAGCTGCCTTGCTGTACTGGATTGGCTATAAATTTAACCGTGATTCTATTTTTAAATTTGTCGATCGTTATGGCAAATATTTATTTATTAAATCAGAAGATGTAAAAAAATCATTGAGTTGGTTTGAGCATTATGGTCACCGGATTGTGTTCTTTGGCCGCATGATTCCTGCGGTTCGCTCGCTGATCAGCATTCCTGCTGGCATGAGTCATATGCCCTTCTGGAAATTTATGTTTTATAGCGCACTTGGAACCATCATCTGGACCACATTTTTGGCGTGTGTCGGATTTTATTTTGGCGAAAACCAGCATTTGATGCAGCAAATTTTCAGTAAAGTCAGTTATGTGATTATTGCCATTGTTGTGGTAATTATTATCTGGATTTTCTACCGTAGACAGCAGCGTAAAAATCGTCCATCCTGAGGGAAGATGCCTTAAGGAGATTAAAACGATGTCGCATTATCTAAAATATTTTGCCACCGTTTATCTGACCTTGGTTCTATTGGTAGGCATACTCATCTATGTATTCAATCTGGGCGCCATTCTGCTGATTCCTGCCCTGATTGCTTCTGCCTTTCTCAGTGCCCGATACTTTGTTAAGAAAGAACTTCGTTTGCCGACTCAGCAAGAGAAAAGCAAACTGGTCTGGGGCTCTACTATCATTGCTATGACATTCGGGTTTATCTTTTTAGTAGTGGTCATCTGGATGAACCTGCAGACAGATGAGATTTATAGAACCATCACCTATACAGGAAGAGGAACAAATTCATTCCTGGTGGCTGCAAGTATTGCCTTACATGCCTTACTGTTCCATATCGCCTACAATGCTTATGCACGCTATAGTCTGGCCAAGCGTACAGGCTTGGAAAGAAAATAGGATCGAGCAGCTCTCAAAGATGCAAAAAGGCCAAAGCTAAAAAAAGCACCCTGCGGTGCTTTTTTTATGAATTATTCTGGAGTGTGATACATCAGATACAATTCATTTAAGTTTTCTGGAATTTCTTCTGCAAGTTCATCCATTAACTGGCCATTGCGACGGAAAGTTTCCATTTGTGGATCTTCATCATCAATGCCGCTGAAGACCATGATTGGCAGGGTTAAATCCACCAGTTGTTCTTCAAATTCTTCAGTAAACCAAGCGTCTTCGTTTAGGAACATGGCGTCTACAAAGCCCACACTCCAGTCACCCAAGCTTGATTCAGTATCTGCTTCTTCAATTTCAAACGGGAACGTAATCCCTTCTTCATTGGCTAAGCTTTGACGAATAGACTCTAACCATACTTGCACCTGAGTGATGATTTCTGCAGGCACTTTCTTTTGATTACTATCAAAAAGTTCGTCTAACCATTTGTCGAATTTTGGGCCTACTGCAATAGCACATAAGAAACCATGGGTTGCCGCGAAATCTAGACCATGTTCATTTTGGTCACCATCTAGATATTCACTCAACAGGTCTAAATCTAAAGCACTCATCTAACATCCAAACTTAGAAAACCGAAAGGTTTAGCATAGCATTTATTCAGACTATGCTAAATCCGAATTCGTTAATCTTCGTCATCAAAATCGTCGTCATCGTCGAAGTCATAGTCAAAATCTTTGAGTTCGCGCTCTAAACGACGTTGGGTCAGTAGATCATCGGGTGGTGTTTCAAAAAGTATGCTGGCATTAAACGAATCCATTATTGATATAAAAGAACACTAAATCAAAGGCTTTGAAATGATTTTCAAGCTTTTTGGAGAAGTTGCAGCTTCTCCTAAAGCCTCGCCTGATTCGATGCCGTAATCGACAATTATTGCCTTCTATACCCACAGTGAAAAATTTACCAATCAACTGTTTGCATTCTTTAAAGGTCGTAACAAAGCTATCCCAATGGTCACTTGATATACATGTATAGCTTACACCTAACTGCTTCAATTTTAATTTAAGTCGTTTTGCAGTGGCTAAATCTCGGTTACCCCATACATAAGCAACAATTTCACCTGTTTCTCGATGATAGGCATAAATTAGCCATTGTTTATTTTGCTTATGACCAACAAAAGTCCAAAACTCATCTACTTCAAGGGTTTCATAATGACTTTGCTGTGCTCGAAGTTGATATTTTGATTGGCTAAGTGTCCGTAGAACTTTACCGATACTTACTCTTTCAATTTCTGCTATATCCCTGACACCACTGCCTCGCACCATGAGGTGTAATATTTTGGTTTTGATACCTGAGTGACAGCCTTGATAACTGAGAGCATGATCACCAATAAATTGACGTCTGCATATTTTACATTGGTAATTTTGCTTACCATCTACTTTTGTGCCATTTTTCTTTATACTGTCACTTAGGCAGGCTGGACACTTGATTTCTAGAGTTATTCGCATTTCTCTATTTTATCAAAATCCAACCTGCTTTTTTTCAGCATACTTTTTGAAACACCACCGATCATCGATCAGACGACGTTTTTCCAACGACTCTTTAGCACTGAGCTTGCTAGAAGCCTCATCGAAATTAACATCATCTTCACCGAAGTTATCATCTAGTTCAAAATCTGTAGAAGACACTAAAACTTCCTCATGAGTGAAAAATGTAAAAGGATTTAAGCGCTATTTATCGTGCCTAAAAAAACAAGTCAAGTTTTATTTGGATTTTCGTATTTTTAATTTGTAATTAGGGGTTTTTTCTGTCTCAATTGTGTGCCATGATATAATCCACCCTGCGTCCTTATGTTTTTTGATTCTCCTTTTTTGAGTCATAAACAGACACGCATGGGATGAACTTGAAAACAACAAATTCACCCCCATCTTAAATTACTGAATTTCATTTTAAATATTTTATCAGACAGCTTTCATGCTGAATTCTCTGATGAAATATATAGGCTATTCACTAAATTTAACGAGCTTAAATCGTGCAGCATTGTACGGTTTTTTACTGCCACAGATTCAACGAAGAGTAAGCAAAAGATGAGCGATATGACTTCCCCTACTTCTCAAGTAGCGGCTCTGATTAGCCGAGGCAAAGAACAAGGTTATTTAACCTTCGCTGAGGTTAACGATCATCTGCCGGACTCCATCACAGAAAGCGAGCAGATTGAAGACATCATTCAGATGCTGAATGACGTTGGTATTCCGGTACATGATCGCGCGCCTGAATCTGATGATACGATGTTCGAAGATACTGCAGAAGCGGCGGATGAAGTTGCAGAAGAAGAAGCTGCAGCCGTACTTGCCTCGGTAGAAAACGAGCCAGGTCGTACCACTGACCCTGTACGTATGTATATGCGTGAGATGGGTACAGTAGAACTTCTGACTCGTGAAGGCGAAATCAGCATCGCAAAACGCATCGAAGAAGGTATTCGTGATGTTTTGCACTCGATTGCTTACTGGCCGAATGCGGTAGAAGTGGTACTGCAAGAATACAAAGATTATGAAGCGGGTGAACGCCGTCTTGCTGACCTTTTATCAGGTTATTTAGATCCTGAATCAGATGAAGAAATTCCTGAAGTTCTAGAAGAAGAAGCGGTTCTTGCTGAAGATGAGACTGACTCGAAAAAATCGACCAAAGATGTAAAACTGGACGATGATGAAGAGGAAGAAGAAGCAGATTCTGATGATGAATCAGAAGCAGATTCTGGTCCAGATCCTGAAATTGCTAAAGCGCGTTTTACTGAACTGGAAAATGCGTGGCTGAATACCAAAGCAACTATTGAAAAACATGGTCGTGACAGCAAACAGGCTGAAGAAGCTTTGCAGGCACTTGCAACTGTATTCATGATGTTCAAATTTACCCCGCGTCTATTTGATATCATTTCTGAAATGATTCGTGGTACCCATGATCAAATTCGTGGTGCAGAACGTGAAGTGATGCGTTATGCAGTACGTCGTGGCCGTATGGATCGCACCCAGTTCCGTACCAGCTTCCCGGGCCAAGAATCGAATCCAGCCTGGTTAGATGAGCAGATCGCAAAAACACCTGCAGACCAGAAAGCTTATCTGGAAAAAGTACGTCCAGACGTATTGGCCTTCCAGCAAAAAATTGCCGATATCGAGAAAGAGCTTGGCCTTGATGTAAAAGGCATTAAAGACATTGCCAAACGTATGGCCGTCGGTGAAGCCAAAGCACGTCGTGCCAAGAAAGAAATGGTTGAAGCGAACTTGCGTCTGGTAATTTCGATTGCGAAGAAATATACCAACCGTGGCTTGCAATTCCTGGATCTGATTCAGGAAGGTAACATCGGTCTGATGAAAGCCGTAGACAAGTTTGAATACCGTCGTGGTTATAAATTCTCGACTTATGCGACCTGGTGGATTCGTCAGGCGATTACCCGTTCGATCGCGGATCAGGCACGTACCATTCGTATTCCGGTACACATGATTGAAACGATCAACAAGATCAACCGTGTATCTCGTCAGCTTCTACAGGAAATGGGTCGTGAACCGACTCCTGAAGAACTGGGCGAACGTCTGGAAATGGACGAAGTTAAAGTACGTAAAGTACTGAAAATCGCCAAAGAACCAATTTCGATGGAAACACCGATCGGTGATGATGAAGATTCACATCTGGGTGACTTCATTGAAGACAGCAACATCACTTCACCAATTGATGCGGCAACGTCTGAAGGCCTGAAAGAAGCGACACGTGAAGTTCTGGAAAACCTGACTGAACGTGAAGCCAAAGTCCTAAAAATGCGTTTTGGTATCGATATGCCGACCGACCATACTTTGGAAGAGGTGGGCAAACAGTTTGACGTAACACGTGAACGTATTCGTCAGATTGAAGCGAAAGCGCTGCGTAAACTTCGCCATCCATCGCGTTCAGAACACTTACGTTCATTCCTTGAGAATGATTAAGATTTGATGCTTATTCTGGAGACTTGAAATTTGATCATCAGTCTCCATTTAAGTAGCCAAGACAAACCCAAACGCCTGCATGATTGCAGGCGTTTCAAATCAGGGGGACTACCATGTTAGACCGTACACCATCTCGTGAACTTCAAGAACATCTTTGGGTTTTCCCTATGGATTATCCGATTAAACTGATTGGCCTTGCGGGCGATGAATTGCGTCATGCTGTCATTGATATTTTTCTAAAACATTTTCCAGATTTTGAAGGTGATAGCGTCAGTATTACGCCATCACGTACTGGAAAATACCATTCCATTACCGCACAACTGCGCTTTTTGGAACTGGAACAGGTTCATGCAGTATATGCAGATTTGGCCGCTTGCCCGCTAATTAAAACAGCACTGTAATCGAAAATACAAAAGACACGCTTCCGGGCGTGTTTTTTTTATGCCTATACAGCGCTAAGATACCCATGAAATATTGCTGATCTCACCCCTATTTCATGCCGAAATCATTATAATTATGACCAGTTTTTTATAATTACCAAGGACACTTCCTGTGACTGATGTGCTGCAAAAGCCCGAGCTGATCATTCGCCAATATCACGACCTCACACCTTATGAAGATCGTTTTCTGGAAATGAAAACATTTACGGAAACCCGTGATGAACATAGCCCGGATCAATTGTGGATTTTGCAACATCAGGATGTACTGACTCAAGGTCAGGCAGGCAAACCGGAACATATTTTAATACCAAGCAATATTCCGGTGATTCAGACCGATCGTGGTGGTCAGGTGACTTGGCATGGTCCCGGTCAATTGGTGGCTTACTTCATGTTTGACTTGAATCGTCTGGGCTGGAATGTGCGCACGCTGGTGTCTTATGCTGAAAACCTGATGATCGAATTGCTAAAAAAATATGGCATTAATGCCTATGCCAAACCGGATGCCCCCGGGGTTTACGTTGCTGAACGCAAAATTGGCTCACTTGGTTTTAAAATTCGCAAAGGCCGTAGCTATCATGGTTTGTCCCTAAATCTGGATTGTGACCTAAGCGGATTCAATACCATTAACCCTTGTGGCTATGCAGGACTGGAAATGGTACGCATGAGTGATTTGCTCGAACAACCGCCTCAATTCAGCCAGTTGTGCACTGAAATTATTGAAACTTTGCGTCACAGCGGGTACTTTAAGCAAGTAACTGTCGAGCAAAGATAAAGCCTTTGCATTTCAGCCCCAAATAAATTAGAGTATTTACTCTAAACCAATAATATTGAGATAGGGATCATCACGTGATTGCGACTAAATCCGTAAAACCCGCTTTGCAGCTTGCCTATGTCAAACTCATGATGGATGTGATTGGCCGAGGTCTGGTCATGGCAAGTCAGGTGGATGAAGAAATCAAACAGGAAGTGGCCCATTTTCCAGAAAATTTTACTCTTTCCATGAAAGTCTTTCCGCATGGCCCGGCCTTTGTGGCGCGGGTCACTGAGGATAAACAACTGGAACTGGTTAAAAATCTGGAAAAAGCACCTGATTTGATCATTACCTTTAAACATCTGCACCATGCCTTTTTGGTGTTTTCTTTTCAGGAAAGTACCTCACAGGCTTTTGCCCATGACCGTATGATTGCTGATGGCGATATTTCCAATGCCATTCGTCTGGTACGCTGCCTGAATAAAATGGAAGCGCTGATTTTGCCGAAAATGGTGGCACAACTGGCAGTGAAAGAATATCCAAGCAATCTGAGCCTAAAAGAAAAACTAAGCGAAGCGAGCAGTATTTATCTGAAAATCGCTCAATCCTATTTGAAACGGAGTGTATAACATGGCTAAACCTTATTATGAATTTTTCTGTCCGGTCAAAGTGATTGCCGGTCATGCCGCGTTAGAACATATTCCGTTTGAACTTGCGACTTTGGGGGCCAAACGTCCGCTGATCATTACCGACAAAGGCGTCCGTGCCAACAATCTGCTGGCACCGATTGAAGCTGCATTTGAAATGGCGGATGCTGCAATTGTAGCGATTTTTGATGACGTACCACCCGACTCTAGCTTGGGTACAGTACGCAGTGCGGCAAAGCTGTATCGCGAAAATCATTGTGATGCGATCATTGCTGTGGGCGGTGGTTCAGTCATTGATACCTCGAAGGCAACCAATATTCTAGTCTCTGAAGGCGGTGATGACCTGCTGAAATATTCGGGTGCACATAACCTGCCTAAACCGCTGAAACCGTTCTTTGTGATTCCAACCACGTCTGGTACAGGTTCAGAAGTGACCATGGTCGCTGTCGTGTCGGACACTGAAAAGAACGTCAAAATGCCGTTCGCCTCTTATTATCTGATGCCGCATGCTGCGATTCTGGATCCCCGCATGACCCAGACCTTGCCGCCGCATTTAACCGCCATGACCGCAATGGATGCTATGACTCATGCGGTTGAAGCTTATACCTGCATGGCAGCCAATCCAATTTCGGATGCTTATGCCACTGCCGCAGTCAAGAAGATAAGTACCCATCTATTTAATGTGCTGGACAACCCTTCCGATGCACAAGGCCGTCTGGAACTGGCACAGGCATCGACCATGGCGGGAATTGCATTTTCCAACTCGATGGTCGGCATTGTGCATTCATTGGGGCACTCATTGGGTGCAGTGGTACATCTGCCGCATGGTTTATGCATGAACTTATTCCTGCCTTATGTGCTGGAATACAACAAAGAGGTCAATGGCGATAAAATCGCAGATCTGCTCCTGCCTTTGGCGGGTGCTGATATTTATGCACAAACGCCAGCGCATCTACGTGCTGACAAAACCATTGCGACGATTCTGACCATGCGTGACCGCATTTACAGTCTGACCAAATTACCACGCACATTACGTGAAACCGGTAAGATTTCTGAAGCCCAGCTCGATGAAGTGGCAGAGAAAGCCCTGAATGATGGTTCCATCATTTATAACCCGAAAGAAGCCACCCTAGAAGATTTAAAATCTATCTTAAAAAAGGCTTGGTAATTACTGAAAAATAAGCCAATATAGCCGAAATTCTAGCCTGATGTTTTTTTAAGCATCAGGCTTTTATCTTGCATAAGAAAAAATTCGATTTCTATTTTTGAATGGCACATTTTATGCAGGACAAAAGTCAAAAAAATAGCTAGCAAAAGCCGTTCTTTTCAAGTAGATTGGCGGACTTTTATAGAAAACTGTAGGGGGGATCGTTCGTCTCAAACGATCCTTATAAATATGACTGATCCTTGATCAACGATTAAGAGGATAACGCCGTTGACTAATATCTCTGGGACTCAATCGGCAGCTAAACTGCAAAAAACGCTGGGACTCTGGCACATCATTATTATTGGTTTAGCTTATATTCAACCCATGACCTTGTTTGATACATTTGGTCTGGTATCTGAAGAAAGTAACTTCCACGTTCCTACCTCTTACATTTTTGCACTGATTGCAATTTTGTTAACCTCCTTGAGTTATGGTCATATGATTCGTCGCTACCCTTCTTCGGGTTCGGCCTATACCTATGCGCAAAAATCCATCCACCCAAACGTAGGTTTCATGGTGGGTTGGTCATCCTTACTGGATTACCTGTTATCGCCAATGGTCAATATCATTCTGGCGGTGATTTATCTGGAAGCACTTTTCCCAGATATGAACCATTGGGTTTGGGTCATTGGTTTAACCGCCTTTATGACTGCGATCAACCTTCGCGGTGCGAGATTTGTTGCCAATTTCAACAGTATGATTGTATTCGTACAATTGGGCGTCATTGCATACTTCACCTGGATGGTTTACCAACTTTTGGAAGGTGGCGTAAATGCAGATGGCACACTGGTCGATGCAAAGTATCAACTGTGGAGTTTAGAGCCATTCTGGAATGAGTTTACTTCTGTTGCTGCCCTGATTACCGGTGCAACCTTACTGTGCTTCTCATTCACAGGTTTTGACTCTTTGAGTTCTCTGGCTGAAGAAACCAAAGATACTGAGAAAACCTTACCTAAAGCGATTTTCTTGACTGCATTATTGGCAGGTATCATCTTCATCATCAGTACTTACTTTATGCAGATCTTCTTCCCGAATGATCCAAAAACTTACTTTGAAGATATCGCTGCAACACAGCCGGATATTTTACAAGCTGTAGGTGGCGTGGCGTTTAAGACAGTCGTACTTTACTTCGCAATTGTGACAGTCATGGCTTCTGGTATTTCAGCACATGCGGGTGTATCACGTCTGATGTACGTGATGGGTCGTGATGGCGTAATCAACAAGAAGATCTTCGGTCATATTAGCCCGAAAAACTATACACCTTCATACAACATCTTAATCGCTGGTGCAGTGGCTTTAACTGCTGGCTTTATGGATCTTGATTTTGTGGTGTCGTTGATCAGCTTTGGTGCCTTAACTGCATTCAGTTTCGTTAACTTGTCGGTGATTTCACGTTATGCATTACGTGATGGTCGTACCAAGAGTGCTAAAGAGATCATGAACTTTGTCGTGGTTCCTTTACTTGGCTTCATTTCAGTCTTTGCTCTGTGGCTAGAAGTCGATGAAGCTTCGCTTAAATATGGTCTGATCTGGGCATTTGGCGGTATCTTGTACTTAGGTTATAAAACCAAAGGCTTCAAGCACCCTGCTCCTCAGCACAATGAATTTGACGATAAATAATATCGTTTTTCTTCAAATAAAAAAGGCGCTTCATGCGCCTTTTTTATGTCTGTCATGTTTTGATTTTACTAATGCAGATAGCAATCAAAACCCATCTGGGTATTGACCCGATTATTTTCATAACCCAGTTTCTCAATAAACAGACTGCGATTAGACAATAACTTTTGCTCTTCCGGACCTAAACGGGCTTTATTCTTGACGGCCAGTTGATACATTTCATCCACGACATCTTGAAAAATATCACAGACTTCCTCACGCTTGGCAGGCTTTAATTTACGCCCCCGCCAAGTCCATTGAAAATCATCTGAATTCAGGCTCTGCCCCCATTTTTCAATACGCGTATCTAAGCGTTTCTGCATGTTTAGCAAACCCTGCTGTATTTCTGCCTGAGTAATGGGCTGAACTTCCTTTGTTGCCGATGTGGCGGCACTGCCCTCTTCCGCACTCACGGAAGCCGCAATAGATCCAAGGCAACATGCGATGATAAGTTTTAATAGAGGCTTCAAGGCTGCACCTTTTGTTATATTTGATGAAGTTATAAACTCAAGCATACAATGAAGTGAAAAGCAGTTTATCTATTTGTTACACAAAATAAAAAAGCCACCCAAAGGTAGCTTTTAGAATTACTACAAATATCAGCTTAAAGCGTTTTAAAACCCTGCTGACGCCAAGCTTCATACACAATCACTGCTGTGGCATTCGATAGGTTCAAACTTCGGGAGTTCTCTGCCATCGGTAAACGAATCCAGTGCTTTTGCGGAAACATTAGACGAACATGTTCAGGCAGACCACGAGTTTCCGGCCCCATTAACAAGGCCACAGGACGGTTTAAATCCGAAGTATGCGGTGTTTCAGAACCTTTGGTGGTCAATGGATAGATTGCATCCAGACCAATGCCTTTACTTGCCAGATCAGCCAGACAGTCTTCGATATTTTCCCAAATCTGCATATTGGCATATTCGTGATAATCCAGACCGGCACGTTTCAGTTTTTTGTCATCCAGTTCAAAACCCAGCGGCTTGACCAGATGCAACTGTGCTCCGGTATTGGCACACAGACGAATGATATTGCCTGTATTTGCAGGAATTTCAGGCTCATATAAAACAACGTGGATCACAGCTTACTCACTTAATATATTTAATTCAGACACGACATTCGTCTTGCGCTTAGGCAAAGCAGTGCTTTGCTTATCCTCGCTCATGCCATTGTAATTGTTCACGTAAGCGTACAACTTCACCAATAATGGTCAAAGTCGGGGCTTGAATCTGATGTTCGGACACTTTGGATGCAATATCAGCAAGCGTTCCTACTACAACTTTCTGTTCAGGCGTCGTACCTTTAGAAACCAAGGCCACTGGCATGTCGGCTCGTTGACCATGAGCGATTAATTCTGCACAGATTTTCTCCAGTCCCACCAACCCCATATAGAGCACTAAGGTCTGGTTTTCATAGACCAACTCACTCCAAGGCAATTCGGGTGAACCTTCTTTTAAGTGACCTGTCAGAAAACGTACACTTTGCGCATAATCACGATGGGTTAATGGAATACCGGCATAGGCTGAACAGCCTGAAGCTGCGGTAATCCCTGGAACCACTTGAAAAGTGATACCTGCCGCAAAAAGTTCTTCAATCTCTTCACCGCCACGCCCGAAGATAAATGGATCACCGCCTTTCAGACGACAAACCCGCTTTCCTTCACTGGCATATTTCACCAACAAGGCATTAATCCCATCTTGCGGAACCGCATGATTGGAACGTGCCTTACCGACATAGATCTTTTCCGCATCGCGGCGGCACAGCTCCATAATTGGCGCTGAAACCAGTCGGTCGTAAATGACCACGTCGGCTTGCTGCATTAAACGCAAGGCTTTTAAGGTCAACAATTCTGGATCACCCGGACCCGCACCGACCAAGTAGACTTCACCTTTCGGCTGTTGCCATTCCTGTAAGGCCTGCTCAATCAGGCGATCTGCTTCCGCGATATTGTCGTTGAACACCTGTTCTTTTAGCGAACTGGCATATAAATCTTCCCAGAAAATACGGCGTTCATCCGGATTGACAATTTTAGCCTTAACCGCACTGCGCCATTTTCCTGAAAATTCAGCCAGCTTGCCCATTCCATGCGGAATAGTCGTTTCCAGTTGGGTACGGATCTGACGCGATAATACCGGCGACGTGCCATTCGATGCCACCGAAATCACCAAAGGCGAACGGTCAATAATCGCAGGAACCATAAACCGGCAATGCGGTGGATCATCAACGCTATTGACCAAGACATTTTCCGCTTCACACAGTTCAAAGACCTGACGATTGGTCTCGGCATCATCAGTCGCCGCAATCACTAGTCGATATGGATGTAACGCAACTTCAGGATGAAAAGCCGCCTGCACATATTGTCCTTGGCTATTTTGCACAATTCGCAGCAGACTTTCTTCAATTTCAGGCGCAATCACATGAATGACTGCACCTGCTTTTTGAAGTAAAAGTGCTTTACGGTATGCAATATGTCCACCACCGACAATCAGACAAGGTTGCTGTTGCAACTTTAACGAGATTGGAAAAATATCCACGAACTACCTCAAAATTTTAAATCTGTCTATGCAATTTTCATGCACATTTAGGGATGCAGAGATCGACAATTAGTCGATATAAGTCGCACCACCCATATATGGACGTAATACTTCAGGAATCTCAATCGAGCCATCAGCGCGTTGATAGTTTTCCATCACTGCAAGTAAAGTACGACCCACGGCCAGACCTGAACCATTCAAGGTATGTACAAATTCAGTTTTCTTCTGATCAGCCCGGTAACGCGCTTTCATACGACGCGCCTGGAAATCACCCATGTTTGAACAAGATGAAATTTCACGGTAAGTATTTTGGCTTGGTACCCAAACTTCCAAGTCATAAGTCTTGGTCGCACCAAAACCCATGTCACCACCACAAAGTAAAATTTTACGATATGGAAGTCCGAGTGCTTGCAAAATGCCTTCAGCATGGCCAGTCAATTCTTCAAGCACTTGCATCGAAGTTTCAGGTTTTACAATCTGAACCATTTCGACTTTGTCGAATTGGTGCTGACGGATCAAACCGCGGGTATCACGACCATAAGAACCTGCTTCACTACGGAAACATGGCGTGTGCGCTGCATATTTCAGTGGCAGACGGTCTGCATCAATAATTTCATCACGTACGAAATTCGTCACTGGCACTTCAGCAGTTGGAATCAGATAAAACTCTTTTTCGCCCTGCAGCTTAAACAGATCTTCTTCAAATTTAGGCAGCTGACCAGTCCCACGCAATGAATCTGCATTGACCAGATAAGGCACATAGGCTTCGGTATAACCATTTTGATCAGTATGCGTATTTAGCATGAACTGGGTAATGGCACGTTGTAAACGCGCCAATGGACCTTTCAATACACTGAAGCGTGAACCAGTTAATTTGGTCGCGGTTTCAAATTCAAGACCGCCCATCATTTCGCCCAGATCCGTATGGTCTTTGATTTCGAAATCAAATTCACGTGGTGTACCCCATTTCAGGATTTCCACGTTATCGCTTTCGTCTTTACCTTCAGGCACAGCTTCATCTGGCAAGTTTGGAATAGATAATAATTTTTCTTCAAGCTCAGCTTGCAGTTCAGCCAGTGCTGCTTCAGCCGCTTTGATTTCATCACCAATCGCAGACATGCGAGTCATGATTTCAGATGCGTCGCCACCTGCTTTTTTAATTTGACCGACTTGTTTGGCACCGGCATTACGTTCAGCTTGCAGTGTTTCTGTCTTGGACTGAATCTCTTTACGGCGTGCTTCTAGGGATGCCCACTCTTCAACATTGAGTTGAACACCACGTTTTGCCAAGGCTACATTTACAGCCTCAATATTATTTCTGAGTAATTTCGGGTCGATCATAATCAATCTTTGCAGAAGAAAAAAACTGGCTATAGTGTAAGCTCTTAGCATTAAAAAATACAGTGACCAAGACCACGGCTGCGTCCTATTAGCACAATATTTAGGAAGCTGTCTGCTGCAAAATGGCTAAATATTCAGGGCGAATCACTTCATTTAAATCCGCATATGACACTTTTAATTCAGGCATTCCTGCTGCTGCCGGAGCTAGTTCGCCTGCCGGATACACCATCACCAGACCTGTTGTATCAAAATAATAGTTATCACTCAATTTTAACTGCTGTTGTTGAATACCCTGCGTATTCAGCCATTGAGTATTGGTTCGATACATCGCATTCAGCAGTTTCTGCTCACCGCCATTTAATAACAGTTGAGACAAAGCCAAACGTTTGTTCTGTTTTAGATCAAAATTGATATATTCCACATGTTTCAGAGAAGCATTTTTATTCCTTGCCAGATTGGAACTTTTTAAAGCAAAAGTCGCCAGATGGGCACGCTGACCGACAAATTCCGCTTTGATAAAGCGCTGATCCAGATAATGCGGTTCATCGGCTTTTTTAGGATTTTTCTGGGTAACTTTGGTGAATGCAACAGGTTCGGTATGCTGAATGCGCTCAATAAAATATTGATTAATCCAGTCAATATTGCTGTCCACCGTTTGTAGATCAAAGCGTACACAACCTTCTATTTCACATACCACTTTGGCTGCCCCTTTCACAGGAACGGTCTTGCCTTCAATCTGCACAACCCGATCTGTTTGCGCCAGCGTTGCCACTGAGCTAGATTGAGGCTGACAACCCAACATACCTACAGTGAGTAATAAAACAGCGTAAATTTCAGCAGTTTTAAATAGATTAATCTTCATCCTGAGCTCCCAAAATTTTGCAATTTCATTGACTCGACTTTTATTTATTCTAAGATGCTCTCGTGTTTAGATATAGCTGAACCTTGTAGTCTGTCCAAAACAATCCTGATGATCGGCAATAAAAAAGCAACCTCGAAAGGTTGCTTTTTTTATCTGGTTCATATTGATGCTTATTGATCAATGATGTCCGTACCTTTTGGTGGGGTAAAGTTAAAGGTAGAGGCTGGAATACTGCTATTTACTTTTACATTGCTAAATTTGATATTGGTGGTTTGTCCCAATGAATCCTGCAAGATCATCAAGCTTGGTGCTTTGTTTGCGCCAAAGCTAATGGTTAGGCTTTCAAACACACCATCGGTATTTTTAGGATACAGCGTGTAATAGGTTTTGCCTTTATTTGGCTGAGTCACCCGGTAAGACTGCATAATCTGACTGGTGTTTCCTGACAGCAATAACGCCGGCGTATTGGCAACTTGCTCATCTAAGCTTTGACGAACGGCTTGCTGCAAGTCCGGATCATAAATCCATACGGTTTTACCCGTTGTTGCAATGACTTGCTTCGACGGTGCGGTCGTTTCCCAATAGAATTTACCCGGACGCGCGACTTTCATCACCCCTTTAAAGGTTTGGTTCATATGTTGTGCAGTCAAACCTTTTTTCTGGGTTGCTCTCGGATTGGTTACCTTGGTGCTTTGCTCGAAATTTGCAGTCATGCTACGCACATGATTGAGCTGTTTGACCAGACTGGCTGTTGCCTGTTGCTCCGAAGCTGCCACAGGTGCAGCAAACACGGTTGTACTCATCACCGGTGCTAAAGTCACTGCACCCAGAGCCATAGCACAGACGGTTTTACGAAGCATATTCATAATTTCACCTTTATATTTAGCGTGATCGCAATTTATTTGATAGCTCATCTTAAACGAAAATTAAAAGCTAAAATGATAGAAAATAAGAACTTTTGTATTGTTATTAATTCGAAATCGGTTTTTTTGTTCATCATCATGAAGATTTCAGGACAATTTTTACATGATTGAATGTCGATTAATCTAAACATTAATTTTCAGGCATAAAAAAACCCACAGTAACCGTGGGCTTTTTTCTATCTTAGCGGATTACGCGTCAACAGATACGTAGCGACGGCCAAATTGACCTTTCACTTCGAATTTTACTACGCCATCAGCAGTAGCAAATAATGTATGGTCACGACCCATACCAACGTTTTGACCAGCGTGGAATTCAGTACCACGTTGACGAACGATGATGTTACCTGCAGTTACAGTTTGACCACCGTAAACTTTAACACCTAACATCTTAGGATTCGAATCACGACCGTTCTTAGTCGAACCACCGGCTTTTTTAGTTGCCATGTCTATTTACTCCTCGTAATTAGCCTGAAATAGCTGTAATTTTCAACTCAGTGAACCATTGACGGTGACCTTGTTGTTTACGGTAGTGTTTACGACGACGCATTTTGATGATGCGGATTTTGTCGTGACGACCATGGCTAACTACTTCAGCAGTTACAGTAGCACCAGCAACAACTGGAGCACCGATTTGAATGCTTTCACCGTTAACAAGCATCAATACGTCATCAAACGTAATAGTCGCGCCAGTTTCAGCTTTCAATAATTCTACTTTAAGGGTTTCACCCTCAACTACACGGTGCTGTTTACCACCGCTTTGGATTACTGCGTACATAATGTACTCCAAACAAGCCCGTGTCGTCGTGCCGATAAAGGAATATATCGAACTTAAGACGTACGCCACTGGGGGGATATCTAAGGGCGAGGATTTTAAGGGATATTCAAAAAAACAACAAGCCATTTTACTGAAATAATAATGAGCAGGATGCGCTAATTATTTAACTATTAAATAATTTCTATCAAATCAAATACTCAAGATATATTCAGCAACAAAATAATACAGCAGAAATCCGGCCAGTTTGATTAATATACTCAGCCTGACGAATAGGGCGACGCCCCTGACCTTTCCTGATTTTTATGGCTCGAAATATGGATCGAATCTACATAAGATCTATAAAAAGCTGATTTTTAGTGGAGTTTATGCATTTCTTAGGTTTCACTCATGTTATAAATTGTTAAACTACGCCCAGCGATTTACCAGACTAGAGGTTTTCTTTCACATGACCATCGACTTTAAGCAAGATATTCTCGCTCCTGTTGCTAACGACTTTGCTGCGATGGACACATTCATTAATGAAGGAATTACCTCAAAAGTTGCATTAGTGATGGCCGTCAGCAAACATGTGGTAGAAGCGGGTGGCAAACGTATGCGCCCGATTATGTGCCTTTTGGCCGCCAAGGCGTGTGGTGCTGAAAATTTAGAACCGCACCGCAAACTGGCTGCAATCATTGAGATGCTGCATACCGCAACACTGGTGCATGATGATGTAGTAGATGAATCCGGTCTGCGTCGCGGCCGCCCGACGGCCAATGCGACCTGGAATAACCAGACTGCGGTTTTGGTGGGTGACTTTCTGATTTCACGTGCTTTTGATTTGCTGGTCGATCTGAACAACATGGTGTTGCTCAAAGATTTTTCGACCGGTACCTGTGAAATTGCTGAAGGTGAAGTGCTGCAACTGCAATCCCAGCATCAGCCGGAAACCACTGAAGCGACTTATTTGAATATTATTCATGGCAAAACCTCGCGCCTGTTTGAACTGGCCACCGAAGGTGCTGCTATTTTGTCGGATAAAGATGAATTCCGTCAGCCTTTAAAAACCTTTGCCGGACATTTCGGCAATGCTTTCCAGATTATTGATGACATTTTAGATTACACCTCCGATGCGGACACGCTCGGCAAAAATATTGGTGATGATCTCATGGAAGGTAAACCGACCCTGCCATTGATTGCGGCACTGAAAAACACCACCGGTGAGCAACATGAAATCATCCGTCGCAGTATTGCGACTGGCGGTACGGAACATCTGGAACAGGTCATTCAAATTGTCAATGAATCTGGTGCGCTGGATTATTGCCGTCAACGTGCTACAGAAGAAACTGAAATTGCAATTGATGCCTTACAGGCATTACCTGACTCCGAATATCGTCAGGCCCTGATTAATCTGGCCAAACTGGCCCTACACCGAATTCAGTAACTTTTAAACTCGCCTATGCATATTAATTTTCTAGATCTTTTTCAAAACATGCAACACCAGCTTGAACAACCTCGGGCGGTGCTGGATGAAAATCTTCTGATTGAACTGGTTGAAAGAATCAGACCTGAAGACAGCAGAAATACCGAAGAGATCAAAGCGAAATTCAATGCATTTATCCGGGCTTTATTACTCACCCCGAATGCGGTTGCCACGCTTCAAACCTTTACCCTGCGGATCATTAACCGCTATAAACAGACCGGTCTGTTTTCCGATACCGGCATTTTGTCTCTAGATGGATTCTGGAACCAGCTAAACCAGCGCCTTGGTGCACATGTCTTGCCGCTGATTCCCGACCATCAGCAACTCCAGGAATTATTCCGCAAGGTTTTTTATCAGCGTACCGATAAATACTGGCTGGATTATTTTGATGAAGATGACTGGCAACGTTTATTTTCAGTCCTGAATCAGGGACATTCCAATCAGCCTGAAAAAACCCGAATTAAAGACCAACTGATCAAGGCATTGACCATTTTGTCTTACCGGATCAGTGGTATTGGTCTGCACCCTGAATTTATTAATGCCCAGCCTGAACTGATGGAATATGAATCTCCTTTTCTGGTACAGAATCGTGAGATTAACGAGTTTATTCAGGAATATAAAAAACGTTACAACACAGTCACCCTAGTCGATTCGATTACCCCACCGGATGCCTCACAAGCACTGGTGATGCTGGAACAATGTCATGATGTCGTGGCCAAGATTCGCCGTTCTACCAAGCGGACTGGCGTCAGTGTCAGCCTGACCTATATGCTGGCACTGCTAGAACAGTGTCTGGAACGGGTTGAGATTCTGCTGAATATGGTCATGGATGACGATGATCTGCGTTATCAATCCATTGGCCTATTTATGGCGGACATTACTGAAGCAATTTATAGCGAACGCAGTGTGCGGGCCCTGCTGGCCACCAATAGTGAACTTTTGGCTTTACAGGTCACTGAAAATGCCAGCAAGACCGGTGAGCATTATGTGAGTACCGACAAGCAAGGCTTTCTGGCCATGTATAAATCGGCTGCAGGTGCTGGTGCCATCATCGCGACAATGGCCACCTTAAAAGTTCTGATGACACGCCTCACCATGGCTCCGTTAATGCAGGCTTTTAGCTACAGCATGAACTATTCGCTAGGCTTTATGCTGATTCATGTCCTGCATTTTACCGTAGCGACCAAACAACCGGCGATGACTGCTGCCGCACTGGCGGCTACTGTACAGCAGCGTAAAGGCTCGAAAATGGCTCAAATTGCCGAGCTGGCCGCGCTGATTGTAAATATCATCCGCACCCAGTTTGTCGCCATTTTGGGCAATATTTCGATTGCAATTCCCGTAGCAGCATTGATTACCCTGCTGTGGGATTTTGCGCTGCATGAACCTTTAATGAATCATGCCAAGGCTGCCAAAACCCTGCATGACCTGAATCCTTTTACTTCGTTGGCAATTCCGCATGCAGCGATTGCCGGGGTATGTCTGTTCCTGTCCGGATTATTGGCCGGTTATTTTGACAATATGGCCGTTTATCGCAAAGTCGGTCCGCGCCTGAAAGCCCATGTGCGGTTATCGCAGCTGATGGGGCAAGAGCGTCTTTACCGTTTTGCTGACTATATCGAACGTAATTTGGGTGCACTGGCGGGTAATTTTATTTTTGGGATCATGCTCGGCAGTATGGGCACCATTGGTTTTATTCTCGGTCTGCCACTGGATATTCGCCATATCGCCTTTGCCTCTGCCAACTTTATTCAGGGTCTAATTACGATCAATGGTCCCGATATCGGCTTGATCGTAGTGTCTTTTCTGGGTGTGTTACTCATTGGCCTGACCAACTTGTTTGTCAGTTTCACTTTGACGATTATTGTAGCCTTACGCGCACGCCGGGTGCGTTTTGAACAGTGGAAACCTTTGGCAAAACTGGTCATGACGCACTTCCTGACCCGACCTAGTGATTTCTTCTGGCCACCCAAACAAAGCATTGAAATTGACGAAAATCATACATCGACAAAAACTCAAAACTGAGATAATTACACTATATTTAGCAACAAATTCCTTACGAAAAAAATGGAATTCGCATAAAATACGCACACTTGAAAAAAAGTGTACTGACAAGTACACTTTGCTTCAGACAATTGACCGATCTGCGAACGGTTAAAAGGACAAGGATTTTTGGCATGCATTACTTGTTACTTTTTGTCGGTATTTTATTTTTAATTTTCAGTGTGTTCATCCTGAATATTCCCGCTTTAAACGAGCTCGACTTGCAAGCTGTGGAATGGATGAGTCTTTATCGCACCGAGTTTTGGAATCAAATTACTCAGTCCTTATCCTTAATAGGTGGCATGCCATTTGTATTATTTTTATCCACGCTATGGTGTATTGCATTGCTGTGGTATAAAAAGTATACAAACGCAATTTTTATATGTATCGGAATTATCGGAGGAATTCTCCTAGCTTGGCTGTTGAAATTTGCAATTGCCCGACCCCGACCACCAGAATCCTTGCATCTGGTTGAAAGCTTTGGAAGTTCCTTTCCAAGTGCCCATAGTCTATATGCGGCTTGTCTGGCTTGTTTGGCAATTTACATCCATCGGCAACATTCCCGTTATACCCTCATCGTGATAGGTGCAGTGGTATGGATGCTGATGATGGGGATCTCAAGAGTTTATCTGGGCGTACATTTTCCTTCAGATGTCATATCCGGCTGGAGTATCAGTTTTATTTGGATTTCGTTGTGGTATATGGTCTGGATCAGATATTGCGCGGCTCACAAATAAGAAAATTTAGATATAAATCTAATTAGAGGTGGAATAATGATGTCTGCAAAGCTTTGGGCACCTGCCCTGACTGCTTGCGCATTGGCAACAAGTCTTGCACTTGTTGGTTGTAGCAAAGATCCTAAAGAGGGCCAGCAAGCTGGTGCTCAACAACAAATGCCACCGACTGAAGTCGGTGTTCTTGTTGCACAACCGCAAAGTGTAGAGCAGTCTGTAGAGCTCTCAGGTCGTACAACAGCATTTGAAATTTCAGATGTACGTCCACAAGCCAGTGGCGTGGTGCTTAAACGCTTGTTCACGGAAGGCAGCTATGTGCGTGAAGGTCAGGCCTTGTATGAAATCGATTCAAGCACCAACCGCACTACAGTGGACAATGCTCGTGCAGCGATTGCCCGTGCTGAAGCCAATCTGGGCGTATTGCGTGTGAAGGAAGGCCGTTACCGTCAACTGGTCGGTACCAATGCCATTTCCAAACAGGAATATGATGACATCGCGGCACAGGTCAAACTGGCTGAAGCTGATTTGAATGCCAATCGCGCAACTTTGCGTAATGCCGAAATCAACCTGGGCTATTCGACTGTACGCGCTCCGATTTCAGGCCAGACCAACCGTTCATCGGTGACGGCGGGTGCTTTGGTAACAGCGAATCAGCCAGAGCCATTGGTGACAATTCAGCGTCTAGATCCAATCTATGTAGATATCAACCAGTCAAGTGCCGAGCTTTTACGTTTACGTCAACAGCTTAACCAAGGCAGCTTGAACAGCTCGAACAACACCAAAGTCAAGTTGAAGCTTGAAGATGGCAGTATCTACCCGGTTGAAGGCCGTCTTGCATTCTCTGATGCCAGCGTGAACCCGGAAACAGGTACCGTGACTTTACGTGCGGTATTCCCGAACAAAAATCACCTGCTTTTGCCAGGTATGTTTGCCACTGCACAAATCGTACAGGGTGAAGTACCGAATGCGTTCCTGATTCCGCAAGCAGCTTTGACCCGTACCCCAACAGGTCAGGCGATGGCGATGCTGGTCGGTGCTGACAATAAAGTGACGCCACGTCCAGTGACTACCGTTGGTTCCCAAGGCAGCAACTGGATTGTGACTGAAGGTCTGAATCCAGGCGATAAAGTGATTGTAGATGGTATTGCGAAAGTAAAACCTGAACAGCAAGTTGTACCAAAACCTTATCAACCTCAAGCTGCTGCGCCACAAGGTGCTGCACCGCAACAGCCTGCAACGAGCGAGAAAAAGGCAGATGATGCTAAAGAGAAACCTGAACAAAAACCTGCTGCAAATGCATAAGGAGTAATGGTTCATGGCTCAATTCTTTATTCATCGCCCGATTTTCGCATGGGTGATTGCATTGGTGATTATGCTGGCGGGTATTTTAACCATCAGCAAAATGCCGATTGCACAATATCCAACCATCGCGCCACCGACCGTGACGATTTCTGCGACTTATCCGGGTGCATCTGCTGAAACTGTTGAAAATACAGTGACCCAGATCATCGAGCAGCAGATGAACGGTATGGATGGCTTGCGCTATATCTCGTCTAACAGTGCGGGTAACGGCTCTTCGTCTATTTCCTTGAATTTTGACCAGGGTGTCGATCCTGATATCGCACAGGTTCAGGTTCAAAACAAATTACAGTCTGCGACTGCCCTGCTGCCTGAAGATGTACAGCGTCAGGGTGTGCGGGTGACCAAATCGGGTGCAAGCTTCTTGCAAGTTTTGGCATTCTATTCACCTGATAGCAGCCTGACCGCAGATGACATCAAAGACTATGTTAACTCGAATATTGCTGAACCTTTAAGCCGTGTGGCCGGGGTCGGTGAAGTTCAGGTCTTTGGTGGTTCTTATGCGATGCGTATCTGGCTGGATCCAGCCAAGATGGCCAGCCTGCAAGTAACGCCAAGTGATATTGCTAATGCAATCCGTACCCAGAATGCACAGGTTGCCGTAGGTCAGTTGGGTGGTGCGCCTGCAGTTCAAGGACAAGTGTTAAATGCGACGGTAACGGCTCAAAGTCTGTTACAAACGCCGGAGCAGTTCAGCAATATCTTCCTGAAAAATGCCACTTCTGGTGCGCAGGTTCGCTTAGGTGATGTTGCACGAGTTGAACTCGGTGCAGATAACTATCAGTTCGATTCTAAATTTAATGGCAAACCGGCTGGTGGTGTAGCAATCAAGCTTGCGACTGGCGCCAATGCCCTGGATACCGCACAAGCGGTTGAAGAACGCTTAAAACAGTTACGTCCGAACTATCCGCAAGGCATGGTCGACCAACTGGCGTTTGATACAACACCATTTATTGAACTGTCGATTAAGAGTGTAGTTAAAACTCTGATCGAAGCGATTATTCTAGTATTCCTGGTGATGTTCCTGTTCTTGCAGAACTGGCGTGCCACCATCATTCCAACCATGGCAGTTCCAGTCGTAGTATTGGGTACATTTGCCGTCATTAACATCTTTGGCTTCTCGATTAATACCCTGACCATGTTTGCCATGGTATTGGCGATTGGTCTTCTGGTCGATGACGCGATTGTTGTGGTCGAGAACGTCGAACGGGTCATGGTGGAAGAACATCTGGATCCGGTTGCTGCAACTGAAAAATCGATGAAACAGATTTCTGGCGCATTGATTGGTATTACCTCGGTGCTGTCGGCAGTATTCGTTCCAATGGCTTTCTTCGGTGGAACCACCGGGGTCATTTATCGCCAGTTCTCGATTACGCTGGTCACAGCGATGGTCTTGTCACTGGTGGTTGCCTTAACCTTTACTCCTGCCCTGTGTGCGACCCTGCTGAAACAGCATGATCCGAACAAGCCGGAAAGTAATGGTATTTTTGCGCGTTTCTTCCGCTGGTTTAATAGCAGTTTTGACAAGGTCTCTGTGAAATATCAGGGCGGCGTCAACCGCATGACCCACAGCAAGATTTTCTCAGGTGTGGTGTATGCCGTGGTACTGGGTATTATTGTGCTGTTGTTCCAGAAACTGCCTTCTTCGTTCCTACCGGATGAAGACCAGGGCGTGGTCATGACGCTGGTTCAGTTACCGCCAAATGCAACCTTGGAACGTACCGACAAAGTGGTCAGCACCATGACCAACTATTTCTTGGAAAACGAGAAAGAGCATGTAGAATCCGTCTTTAGTGTGGCAGGTTTCTCCTTCACGGGTGTGGGACAAAATGCAGGTCTGGCTTTCATTAAGTTGAAAGACTGGTCAGAGCGTCACAGTCCGGAATCTCAAGTCGGTGCCATTATTCAACGTGGTATGGCACTGAACATGATTATCAAAGATGCGTCTTATATCATGCCATTGCAGCTTCCTGCGATGCCTGAACTGGGTGTGTCGGCTGGCTTCAACTTGCAGCTCAAGGCTGCAAGTGGTCAAAGTCATGAACAGCTCCTGGCAGCACGTAATGCAATCCTGGGTATGGCCGCACAAGATTCGCGTCTGGCAGGCGTACGTCCAAACGGTCAGGAAGATACTCCTCAGTACCGTGTCATTGTGGATCATGCGCAAGCAGGTGCACTGGGTGTCAGCGTTGCCGAAATTAACAGCACCATGGGTATTGCTTGGGGCGGTTCATATATCAATGATTTCATTGATCGTGGTCGTGTCAAGAAAGTCTATGTTCAGGGTGAAGCTGGCTCACGTATGATGCCGGAAGATCTGGACCAATGGTATGTGCGTAATAATCGTGGTGAAATGGTGCCATTCTCGGCATTTGCCACAGGCGAATGGACCTACGGTTCACCACGTCTTGAGCGTTATAACGGCGTATCGTCCATGAACATTCAAGGTACACCTGCTCCGGGTATCAGCTCGGGCGACGCAATGGTGGCCATGGAAGAAATTGTGGCTAAGTTACCAGAAATGGGCTTGCAAGGTTTCGACTTCGAATGGACAGGCCTGTCTTTAGAAGAGCGTGAATCTGGTGCACAAGCTCCGTTCCTGTATGCCTTGTCACTGCTGATTGTCTTCCTGTGTCTGGCAGCCCTGTATGAAAGCTGGTCGATTCCGTTCTCGGTTCTACTGGTGGTCCCATTGGGTATTGTCGGTGCATTATTACTCACCTTTGGTGGAATGGTGCTGCTGCAAAATCCAAACCTGTCGAATAACATTTACTTCCAGGTAGCGATTATTGCCGTGATTGGTCTTTCTGCGAAAAACGCGATCTTGATTGTCGAGTTTGCGAAAGAATTGCAGGAACAAGGTGAAGAGTTATTTGAAGCGACCTTGCATGCGGCAAAAATGCGTTTACGTCCAATTATCATGACCACATTGGCCTTTGGTTTTGGTGTATTACCGCTTGCTCTGGCTTCAGGGGCGGGTGCAGGTAGCCAGCACTCAGTCGGTTATGGCGTACTCGGCGGCGTGATCAGCTCGACCTTGTTAGGTATCTTCTTTATCCCGGTATTCTACGTGTGGATTCGAAGTGTCTTTAAATACAAACCAAAACAACAAAATCAGGAGTATAAGTCGTAATGCAAAATGTATGGTCTATTACAGGTCGTAGCATTGCGGTATCTGCCCTTGCGCTTGCTTTGACGGCTTGTCAAAGCATGCGCAGTCCAGAGCCGGTTGCGCAGGCAGATATCCCGAGCAGCTATACCAATGCGTCTGGTACTTCTGTAGCAGAACAAGGTTATAAAAACTTTTTTGCCGATCAGCGCCTGTTACAGGTGCTGGATCTGGCATTAAACAATAACCGTGATTTGCGTATTGCTGCCCTCAATATTCAACGAGCCCAGCAACAGTATCAGATTACTGAAAACAACCAGTTACCGACGATTGGTGCCAGTGGTAGCGTATTGCGCCAGGACACCATGAATTCCCAGAATCGTGGTGCAGTGACGACTTATAATGTCGGACTGGGTGTAACTGCGTATGAACTGGATTTCTGGGGGCGTGTCCGCAGCTTGCGTGACAATGCGCTGGATAGTTTCCTGGCGACCCAAAGTGCGCGAGATGCGACGCAAATTGCCTTGATTGGTCAGGTGTCTCAGGCTTGGCTCAGCTACTCGTTTGCCAATGCCAATCTGGCTTTGGCTGAACAAACGCTGAAAGCCCAGCTTGAATCTTTCAATCTGAACAAGAAACGTTTTGATGTCGGGATCGACAGCGAGCTTCCAGTACGTCAGGCACAGATCTCGGTTGAAACTGCACGTAATGATGTTGCGAATTACCGCACTCAGGTAGCACAGGCACAAAACCTGTTAAACCTGCTGGTCGGTCAGCAAGTGCCTGCGAATTTATTACCAGCACAACGCGTAACCCGCATCACCTCAAATACTGCATTGGGTTCAGGCTTGCCAAGTGATCTACTGATTAACCGTCCAGATGTTCGTGCAGCAGAATACCGTCTGTCTGCGGCAGGTGCCAATATTGCGGCAGCACGTGCACGCCTGTTCCCGACGATTAGTTTGACCGGTTCAGCAGGTTATGCCTCTACGGATTTAGGCGACCTGTTTAAGTCGGGCAGTTTTGCCTGGTCATTTGGTCCGAGTCTGGATATTCCAATTTTTGATTGGGGTACCCGTCAGGCCAATATCCGTATTTCTGAAACCGATCAGCAAATTGCCTTGTCAGATTACGAAAAGTCGATTCAGACTGCTTTCCGTGAAGTGAATGATGCTTTGGCGGTACGTCAGAATATTGGTGATCGTCTTGCAGCTCAGCGCCGCCTGGTCGAAGCAACCAACACCACCTATCGCTTGTCACAGGCACGTTTCCGCGCCGGAATTGACAGCTATCTGACGGTACTGGACGCACAGCGTGCGTCTTATGCAGCAGAACAAGGTTTGTTATTGCTTGAACAGGCCAATCTGAACAATCAGGTTGAAGTCTACAAAACCCTGGGGGGCGGCTTGAAAGTCAATACGACGGATACCTTACCGAATACACCGTCTGTATCTGAACAGCGCCGTGCGGCAGAACAACCAGCGCAATAAATTCCAGACAGATCAGGAAAAGCTCACTTCGGTGGGCTTTTTTTTATTGCATTTTCGAAGCAGTTTTCCTATTGTCATAGACCAGCGATTTATTTAGAAAACATGCACATGTTACTTAGCAATCTGGAATCTGTACCGGGACATACCATTCGCCAGCAAATTGATGTGGTGTATGGCAGTACCGTACGCAGCAAACATGTCGGACGTGACTTATTGGCCGGCCTGAAAAATATTGTCGGTGGTGAGCTTACCGCCTATACCGAACTGCTGGAAGAATCACGACAGGAAGCCATGAACCGCATGATTGAAAAAGCCCGTAGTAGGGGTGCCAATGCGATTGTCGGCATTCGTTTCTCGACCTCTAATATCGCCCAAGGTGCTTCTGAACTCTTTGTTTATGGGACAGCCGTAGTCGTTGATCCGATCATGCCGAAATTGCCCGACCCTTTTCCGCAGGCAGATTAAAGCATGGATGGTTTAATTCTCCAGATCATCATTTTTGCCATTCTGTTTTGTGTCGGTTTCGGTTTTGGACGTTATAACGAAGGTAAACATTTTCGTTATCTGGATGAACAGGAACAACGTCTGGCATATATCCGGGTGAACAATAGCCGCTTCGCTGTGTCTGAATATTCCGGACAGATGATCAGCAGCAATGTGGTCATTTCTCATGATTATTTTAAATATGCGATTGCCAATGTGCAGAATATGCTCGGTGGCCGTCTGACCAGCTATGAAAGTGTAGTAGAACGAGCACGACGTGAAGCAATTGTGCGATTAAAACTCGAGGCCGAAAAAATCGGTGCGACTCAGATTATGGGCATTCGGCTCAGCACCACAGAACTCGGTATGCAAGGTGGCATGGTAGAAGTCTTTGCTTATGGCACTGCAATCTAACAACCTGCTCAATCGATCTAAACCTCGGTTCAGAAAAAAATTTATTGAGATGATCACGCCTGCTGCGCGATCCGCGCAGTCAAATTGCTCAACTCGAATCAGTTCGACACCTTTAGGATGAAATGTCGTAGAGGAAATAACTAAGGCTGCTACTCAGGCCGTTGCAATCTTCTTTATTGCAAACGGTTCTGTGTTAGGATCTTGAGAAGTCAGCAAAACAAATATAAATGGCATGATGCAGCTTCTTCAATCTATAAAAACGGCACTACAATCCCGTCTGTATTTCTTTATTATTTTCCCAGCCATCATTGGATTTTATCTGGTTTTACAGACAGTCACCCCTTTGAGCTGGTCAAGCTGCCTGTTGATCAGCTGGAATATCGCGATTTACGCTTATTTATTATTGACCATAAAAAAACTCTGGCGTATTGATCATGCTCATATTCTGCAACGCGCCATGCAACAAGATGCCAGCAAATGGATCATTCTGTTTCTAGTGATCATCACCCTGATCATGTGTTTTATTGCGATTATTATTGAAATTAATCATTTACCCCAAGACACCACTATTCGAACCGGCCATTTAATCTTATCAGTTCTGACCATTATTTCAGCCTGGTTCTTGATGCATACGATTTTTGCAATTCATTATACACATGACTTTTATCTGGCACTCGACAAACAGCAACACGGTGGACTGGATTTCCCCAATACCGCAAGACCGACTTATCCGGACTTTCTATATTTTAGTTATATCATCGGGACTTCTGCGCAAACTGCAGATGTATCCATTACTTGCCAATCTATGCGGGTTCTAAATACCTTACATTTGCTTTTGGCTTACGGATTCAATACCACCATTCTGGCCATCAGTATTAATGTGACGGCAAACTTTATCAGCACTTAAAAAAGTTTTTTGGATAGTGGCAGTCACCCTGAAAATGGCGATCTACCGCCCAATCAACTACCACTATCCTGCGTCTAACCTGACCAGTTTTTAAATTAGGTCAATCACACTATTTGATTGCTTCAAGCGGTGAGACCTTTACGCAATTCATCTTCGACAATGCTGAGTTCAATTTCACTAAATTTACGAATCTCACCTTCAGCATGCTTTTCTAACATGCCACCCAGCAAAGGCACTTTGACTTTGACTGTCCAGTTTAGCTGGAACTGGATCTGGTCTTCATCTCCGGTAACTGCACGCTGACAAATGGCCTCGATCGGCAAGTTCGCACCGAGTTGTACCGTCGAAGTCATTTCATTCAGATCGCTAACATCGGTACGCTGCAAACGGAATGCATCTTTGAGTGATTTTTTTGCGATATCAGGAATATTAACATCCAGATTATAAGCGCGTTTCAGGGTATACATATGCCCCTGCTTTTCCGAAACCAGGATTTCCAAGTTTTGCGCAGGAATTCGATGGCAAACTGCCTCATGCAAACGAATATCATTGGCCAAACGCTTAAATTCATCAATAGACACGCCATTGATAATTGCTTTCACGGTGAACTGATGTGCCATGCTATTTTTTCCTTATTTTTATTACGATATTCGCCTATGCCACTCTCGGCTGATGCGAATAAAAATCAGATACAGAGATGACTCTGCAATTTATATCAACTTTATAGCGGATGTCATTATTCTTTTATCGGGAAATACCGGCAGCCCGGTCAATGTTTGCAACATAGTTTTACTGAAAGCTGTGCCTGTCCACAGCTGATCTGTAGCTGCGCTTCGCCATAATAAATCACGGCATGAAACTCATCGGCACCATCATCTAGACCGGAAACATAGTATTCAGTTCCAGCTGGGAAAGCCTGCAGCCAGTCAGCCTTATAAAAATCCGAGACCGAATCAAACTGCAAATACAGTTCAGGCTCAGCTTCGATCTTCATCGCCAGTGCAATAAACTTCTGTAATTGTGCTTGATGAAAATCAATGATCATAGCGCTCCTGCCTTTTTAGTCCGGATCATTGTTCGCCAGACTTCGTACATTTTAAATGACTATTTCAAGAATAGGATTCACGAGTCTTGAGGTTTTTCTAGCGCAAGATTATGGCTTGAAGGAGATAAATTATATGGGCTATTTCCGCCAAGCGGCAGAAAAAATCTGAGCTAAGGCATGAGATACCTTTTCTGAATTGCAATGGCTTAAGTACGTAGTCTGAGATCTTCAATCGTAGAAAATGACTGAAAGTGGTGTTCTAAGCACAGTCAGAATGCAAAAGTTCCCTACGAATTTCATGCCGGTGCTCTTCTCCAAAACGGTCGACATGTGCATAGAATACGCCATAGCGACCGACATAATATTCCAGTGACTGATCATAAAAATTCCAGAAAATAGACCATTCGCCTAAATCCATCTGACGAATCTGGGTACCACTGTGCATCGGCATTTTTTGTAATAGTTCTTGCTGTAACTGTTCGGCCTGTGCCCGATTCTCAATATGCACCTGCCGTTGAAAGAATAGCTGTGCCACATCGTCAAACAGTTCCAGTTCATAAGCATCCACCAGATGTACTTGCTGCTCTTGCTCGATGACCTCTTGTTCTGTCATGCTAGAAATCTGTGCTGGTTTTTCTGGACGCTGACACACCAGATGGCGCTGAGCTTTATAGATCTTTCTGCCTACGATCCAGGCAGCATTCAACATGAATAAAACACATAACAGGAGCAGTAATTTCAGCATGGTTGATGATCTCATATGACTAATTTTATTTTTATGGTTATAGGATCAAGATTCATTTGAATAGTCCCTTTTGACTCAGCATACGTCTATTTTTTATACAGTGCAAACTTGAGGCATATTTTTACTATTTATCTCCTCTGCTTGCTCATTTGTGCCCAGATTCAAACTTCGATTTATTTAAAAATGGATTTGCTTTGATTTTTTATTTTTAACGCTGTAATGAGATTGAAGAACTTGAGATAAACAAACAGGACAAATCAGCAACAGAACAGATCTTCACATGGATAAATCACGGAAAATATTCTCAAAAAACTACAATATTGTTCTGTTTTTTACCCTCTTCTTTTTTATCCAATAAACCTTCCCTATAAATGTTCGAGAAAATGAATAATATTATGATTCGTGAAGGGAAGGTCGAAGATATACCTCAAATTATTCAGGTCATTCATGACAGCATTCAGTCCTGTGTACTGGATCATCAGCGTGAAGAAAGCAAAATTCAAACCTGGCTAGAAAAATTTGATCATGCCAGCCTGATTGTCGATATGCTGTATAACGATTGCTGGGTTTATCTCATCTATGACAAGGTCGTCGGGTTCTTATTGGTCAGTGATGCTGGAGAAATCCGGATGCATTATGTGGCCCAACACTGCCAAAGGCTGGGGTTTGGCACCGAGTTATTTCATCAAATGCATCACGCTTTATTAAAGAAAAAAATTCATCAGATTGAAATACAGTCTACTCAAACTGCATTAAGTTATTATCAACACTGCGGCTTTCATCCACATTCTGCCGAGTCAGAAGATGAATCGCGTTATCTGTATAAATATGTTTTTTAATCGGCCTCTTTTTCAATTTTTAACTGATCACGTCCGGCCTGTTTGGCGGCATAGAGCTGCACATCCGCCGCTTTCATCAATTCATGAATATCTGCATAGCCATGTTTTTGTTCAACCCAGGCCGCGCCCATACTGACCGTAACATAATCTTTTGCATCTGGCCGATTCAGATGTTCCATACGCTGTTCCCGAATCTGGTTTAATACATTTTCCAGATTTTTTAGGGCAGTTTGAACTGGCATTCCAGTGAGCAGAATCGCAAACTCTTCACCACCATAACGTGCCAGATAGCCAGATGGTGGCAAAGCAGCTTGAATAATCCTGACCAGATTTTTCAGGATTTCATCGCCTTTTAAGTGACCATAGTAGTCATTATAGTTTTTAAAAAAATCGACATCGAGCATGGCAAAAATCAAGGTATGTTGCGGCTGCTGTTGGGTCTGCAAAAACTGCTGCTGGATTTCATGATTTAAGGCACGCCGGTTAAAAGCTCCAGTCAGCGCATCAATATTCATTTGCTGTTCCAGTTTGGCATTCACTTCACGCAGTTGCTGGGTCCGTTCTTTAACTTTTTGATCGAGCGAATTATTGAGCGCGATCAGGTTCAGGTTCAGCTGTTCAGTCTCATAAGTTTGATGTGCATAATGTCTGGACTGCTGAAACATGATTAATAAGGCATAGATACTGGTTGAGATAAAGAACAGATGCGTGGTTTTAATTACATTGATCAGCAATAGATAATCATTCAAAAAAGTTAGACAGAGGAAAATAATTGCAATCAGATTTAAACGCGAATAATGCTCTTTATAACGTAAGGTCTGATAAAAACCGTAAATAAAATTACCGATGATGACCAAGGCAAAAATCGCACTAAATAGGGCCAGACGTTCAAATATCTCAGGAGGTGAAAATAGGGTGAAAGTAATGTTAAAAACCAGTAATGCCACTGCGATATAATAAATCACCGGATTTAGATAGCGCCGGTTAAACAGATGCATATAGCTGAGAAAAAAGAAGGCCGCAATAAAAGTAAACAGATACTCTAAGCGGGTTCCCCACAGCCAGTTGATATTGGTAAATACCGAATAGGCATAAGGTGCAGAAAACAGGTTATGCAGGGCTAAAAAGACAATAAACCAGCCAAAAACAAAGATACTTTTACTGTTACGTTCTCGTGATCCCCGGAATACCGAAAATAGAATAGTAAACACCCCCACCCCAAGTACCGCGCCGCACACCATGGCAATACTCATCATGAGCTGCTGAAATTGGCGATTGATGGTACCTGCAACGCCGATCTGCATCGGTCGTTCGAGACCACCATGCAAGTGGGTATAATTGGAAGCCTGAATGCTTAAGGTAATATATTCAGTGTCTGGAACAAAATAGCCAATACTCGGTGCTTTCTCAGTCACCTGTTTGTCAGGTGTGGTACTGATTTCCCCGAGACGGACAATAAACTGTCCATTGACATATACCCGATAGGCGCCGTATTGGGTTGGAATCCGAATCGCGATGCGTCGCCCGAGAAATTCTTTCGGAATTTTAAAATAACCAATAAAGGTACCGTAGCCAGAGTTTGAACCCGCTAGAGTTTTAAAAGAGGCTGGCAATTCAACTGTTTTTGACTGGAGTACGGGGCTGGGCTGAACAATAAACTGACTCGGATAAAACAGCCATTTTCCCTGCAAGGCACTAGTGCTATGTTCGGTAAAATGAACTTCAGTAATATGGTCGTGAGATTGCTGCTGAAATGACGGCGAAGGGAGTTCATCCTGAGCGATTGCTGAACTTATGATGCAAGTCATCCAGCTCAAGGTACAGACAAATACGAAAAAACAGACATTCCTTATCAAGTTATGCAAATACGTTCTATCTCAAGATAATTCTTTATTATTCTTATAATTTACAAGGAATATTTTTGATTTCAAATCTTTTTAGATGTTTTTTGTAGCTTATCCGGCACAGCCTATTTTTAAGCAACTGCACCGGAACCAGCGTATATCTTTGAATAAAAAATATAACTTATATTCAGCAAGTTAAATCATTTTAATCACGTGTTTTTACATCAAACAGTTCAATTTCAAAAATCAGGTTGGAATTGGCTGGAATGACTTTACCCATTTTACGTTCGCCATAGGCCAAATGTGCAGGCACCATCAGTTTACGCTTACCGCCAACTTTCATTCCCAGAATACCCTGATCCCAACCTTTGATTACACGGCCTGTGCCAATGACGGTTTCAAAATAATTACCACGGTCAATAGAGGAATCAAACTTGGTTCCATCTTCCAGCCAGCCAGTATAGTGCGTGGTAATTAGGGCACCTTTCACCGCTTCTTTACCTTCGCCTACTTTTAAATCAATAATTTCAAGTTCGTTGATCATGGTTATTTACCTGAGAGGAGCATAAAATTCAAAGCTCAGTATAAACTGGATTGCTCTGTTTTTTTAAGTCTGGGTCATTGATGGGTTAAAAGCTGAGTTCCTGAATATTCTTATCATTGAGTAAATACTGGGTTAATTCTTGATGATTCTTGGCCGATCCCATCAGTATCCAGCGTCCGACAATCTGTTGATCGACTTTTTTTTGTGAGGAATGCACCACTTTTAGCTTGTAACGCTTAAATAGCATTTCGTAGTGATTGGAATCATTTTCATCAAATGGACAGACAATTTCATAGCTGCGTTCCTGATTCAGAGATTCGATGCCGCGCTGGACATACATCAATAGAACCAGCACCACCATGACAATAAAAGTAGCCCAAATACTTAAGAGTTCATAGCCTGCACCGACCGCCATGCCGAGTGCGGCTGTCATCCAGATCGTGGTTGCGGTGGTAATCCCGGAAATACGGTTATCATCTTTCAGGATAACACCAGCACCTAGAAAACCCAGTCCAGTCAAGACATTGGCGGCCAGCCGGTCAGGATTGGCCACGCCTATTTTCAGGGAGATAATGGTAAATAAACAGGAACTCAGACTGACCATAATCATGGTACGCAGTCCGGCAGATTTACTGTGATACTCACGCTCTGCACCAATAATTGCGCCGATCGCGACAGCCAGCAGTAAATCATAAAGTTCATGGTACATGGTGCAACCCTGCGTATTCTTATCCCTCAGATATACGCAATTTGAGCTACAGGATACAAGTCTAGACTTGCATCCTTATTTGGCCTTATTGTAACTGTTCCCACTCAACCAGCACCTGGCCCTGATCGCCAATCAAGGTCCATTCACCATCCATCACATTGAGCTGTAACTGCATGGTGCGTTCGCATAACTGTGGCAATGCGTCGGTAGTTGCAGTAGATAACTTCCACACTTCCACATTTTTTAAGATTTTTAATTTGCTGCTGCGCTTATACCATTCATCCACCGCAGAACCATAGGTGACGACTGCGACCTGCTTGCAACGCGCACTGGCCTTTTTGACTTTATCTTCGTCCGGGCTACCGACTTCAATCCATTTGACCAGTTGCCCGGTCAGATCCTTTTCCCAGAGTGCCGGTTCATCGGTTTCAAACAGATCCTTGGTAAATTCTAGTGCTTCATCGGCATAGCGTGCATAGGCCAGAATACGCACCATCAAGCGTTCAATGGTTTCTGAAGGATGCAGTGCCATCGTCAGCTGATAATCCTCATAACGATGCGTATCCATATCCGCAATATTCAAATCAACCTTATAAATCGTCGCTTTTAACGCCATCACATAATCCTCAAATTTGGCGCCTAGCATATAAGATTTAGCGCTATTTTGCTGAACAGATTTAGGCCAATAATTCATTCAGCGCACTAGAAACAGTACCATTATTTCTCTGGATCCATACGACATTGCACCAGGGCAGTTTCAAAGGCCAGCCAATCCCGTGACTGTTGATAAATCACTTCTACCCGGTTATCAATGCCTTCATCTACCGACTGATAATTAAACTGCTCAGGATTAAAATTAAAGCTTTTCCAGCCTTGGTCGGTATGAAAAATTCCCTTGATTCTGAGCCAGTCTTTTTGTTCACAGAGCAGATCCAGCAGATCATAAAAATTGAATTGCCAGCGTTTTGGCAATTTCCAGCCCGCAACCTGATAACCCTGCGCGCTTTCTACATAATGATAAGGCATTTGCTGAATCACTAAGGGCGTATCTGCTGAACGGGTGATCTGTTGCTGTTTTAACAAAGGCTGAATCTGACGGGCAGAACCCCGATAGCCCTGCTTGATCAGTTCGATATCGAGTTGTCCATGCTCGGTGAACAACCACTGTTGGGCATAAGGTTGATATTCTGTCTGAAGTTGCGTGAGTGCTGCGTGGTCTGCGGTTGTCATCAAGTCAGTATGTGAAATCACCACAATATGCGCTGCCTTGAGTTGGTCTGCGTACAGGTTTTGCTGAGTCCAGTCTCGATCATGCAAACGTGAACCATCTACCACTGTGACCAATGCCTGCATGTTTAAATGACTCTGCCAGTGCGGTTCGGTCAGCTGTTCCAGTAATTGGCCAGGATGCCCCAGTCCGGTAGGTTCGATAAACAGACGATCCGGTTTCACTTCTGACAGCAGGCGTGACAAGGCAATCTGCATGGGTAACTGGCTACTACAACATAGACAACCACCCAACAGCTCTTTGACCGCAAAGCCCTGGTCTTGTGGCAATAACTGCTGGTCTACCCCAATCTGGCCGAATTCATTCATTAGCACAGCCCAGATTTCCTGTTCCGGTTTTTGCTGTAATAAATGTTTGATTAGTGTGGTTTTACCTGCCCCCAAAAATCCGGAAATGATATGGACAGGAATAGCCTGCGACGCTGACAGAATTTTCAAAATCGACTCTCAAGAGATTGAATAGAAATAGCAATACTCTGCATTATAAAGCACAGTGTGACTTTAAAATGCGTGTTCTTCGCAAACACGGCGTGAAAATCACAGAGATAAAAATTAATGGAATGATCCCAAATTACCAATTTTCTATGTTAACTTTTATTTCAAATTGGATTCTTGAAATATTCACACACACTTTCATTAAATAAAACTCCGCATAATTAACAGAAATAAAACAACTTTCTCAGTTTTGTATCTGCTGGGTTATTCCCTGCGTGTCGCTTTTGTTAATTGATTTGCTCAGTAAAATTTCAGTGCTTAGGATGGGCATCTGTCGAATTGATGTGATGGTCAGCTCGGCAGATTACATGACATGAATAAAAGGATGCCAAAAATGAAATATGCACAAATCTTACTTGCCACTACGCTTACTGCTGCTGCAGCCACCAGTTTTGCTGATAGTAAAACTACAGATGCGAAAACCACCACTGCAGAAGAAAAAGTGATTGTGACTACCCAGGAATTACCTGAATCGAATGCTCCTGTTGCAGGCGCATCTGCAGAGCAGCCTGCTGCCTCTGAAGCTGCTGCGGAAACTACGACACCTGCAAAACCTGCTGCACGTTAAGTGATTGAACAACTCGTTTAATCCTTCAATGAAGATATCAGGGACAGTAATTCTCCAGTAGGCTTTGTCCTATACTGCCCCCGATATTATTCTATGCTGAATCATGCTTGATGCTGGTTCAGCATTTTTATTGCATAAAATCTATTTATCACCATAGTCAAAACTGATCATAGAATTAATACAGGCTATCAAATTTTTATTATTTTTATAATTAAAATCAATTATTTATTTAAAAACTACCTATTTCAATCCAATATTATCCATATACTTAAGCTACTATCGCCCAACTTGTTTCTGGCTTCTAACTGTCCCTTAATAGCATCAAATGCAAGTCGATTGAGTGGACATTCGCTATGAGCAATACTAATTACACTACTGAAGTGGCAATCCTTGGCGCCGGCCCTGTAGGCTTAACCATTGCCAACTATCTGAGCAAGCAAGGCGTAGCTGTCACGATTGTCGAGCAACTGGATAGTTTGATTGATTATCCACGTGCGATTGGAATCGATGATGAATCCTTGCGTACCATTCAATCTTTGGGTTTAGTCGATCAAGTCTTGCCGCATACCACTCCGAATCATGCGATGCGCTTCTTGACGCCTAAAGGTCGCTGTTTTGCAGATATTCAGCCTTTAACACGTGAGTTTGGTTTCTCGCGCCGTAATGCCTTTATTCAGCCACAAGTCGATAACGTTCTGCTGCAAGGCTTAAAGCAATATAAAAACACGCAGGTGCTGTTTTCTCGTCAATTGACCCAGTTTAGTCAGGATGCTGACGGCGTAACACTCAACCTGCAAAACAAAGAGGGCGATGCAGAAACCATCCGCGCTCAATACCTGATTGCCTGTGATGGCGGTAATTCTTATGTGCGCCGCAACCTGGGCATTGCCTTTGAAGGCGAAACCGCACCGAATCAATGGATCGTGATCGACCTTGAGAATGACCCGCTTGCTACACCGCATATTTACTTATGTTGTGATCCGGTTCGTCCTTATGTATCAGCCGCATTGCCACATGGTATCCGCCGTTTTGAATTTATGGTCATGCCGGGTGAAACACAGGAAGAACTGAGCAAACCAGAAAATATTGCCAAACTTCTGTCCAAGGTGTTACCAAGCACGGATGGTATCGAAGTGATCCGTCAGCGTGTCTATACCCATAATGCGCGTATTGCGGACAAATTCCGTGCCGACCGTATTTTGCTTGCTGGTGATGCTGCGCATATCATGCCGGTATGGCAAGGTCAGGGTTATAACAGCGGTATGCGTGATGCCTTTAACCTGGCCTGGAAAATGGCGCTGGTTGTTCAAGGCAAAGCTGGCCCAGCACTTTTAGATTCTTATCAGATCGAACGTAAAGACCATGCCAAGGCGATGATTGACCTGTCGGTGATGGCAGGTCACGTATTGGCACCACCGAAAAAATGGCAAGGTTTTGTTCGTGACGGCATTGCCTATGCCCTGAACTATATCAAACCGATCAAGCAGTATCTGCTGGAAATGCGCTTCAAACCAATGCCGAAATATCATGACGGCGCACTTTTGAGCAAGGGAGCCAAGAACTCTCCAGTCGGCAAAATGCTTATCCAGCCTCAGGTTCAGCTGGCTTCGGGTGAAACCGTATTACTAGATGAAGTGATCGGCAATGATTTTGCGATTATTGCCTGGGGTGTCGATCCGAAATGGGGTCTCAGTCCAGATACGTTGCAACAGTGGAAAACGCTCGGCGTGAAATTCATTCAGGTAATTCCGGCGGTGCAATTGCAAAATAGCCAGCGTAAACAGTATGAAGATGTCATCACCATTGGTGATATCGGCACAGATATCCGCTCGTGGTTTGGCAACACGTCTGATTCAGTTGTGATCTTGCGTCCTGACCGTTTCGTAGCTGCTCTGGCCATTCCTCAATCGATGGAAAGCACCAGCCAGCAACTGTTTAAAAAGCTTTACCTGAAATAATATGAGGGTCACTTTTCACCACGCTTCGGCGTGGTTTTTTTTATTGTTTTAGATCTCCCGGACAATATATAGACCGAGGAATTAGACTCGGTACTCTTGAAACCACGGGATATCTTTCAGGGAATCACGGCGAGCCATCTGCTGCAGGAAGAGCCTAAACTCGTCAAATGGCGGTAAAATTTTCGCAGATATGGCGAAGATCAAACAGTAAGCCACATAGAGATCCGCCGCCGAGACTTTTTCACCCAACAGATAAGGACTAGCCTGCCCGATGCCCTGTTGCAGAAAATCAAATACGGCTGCTTCATTCCCAAAACTTAAACTTCTCCGGTTCTTTTCAATATTTTCTGGCGACACCTGCAAATTTTTTATATCGATATATTCGGTGAAGGGTCCATGACAGAAAAACATCCATTTTAAATACGCCCCACGCTTCGGATCATCCAAAGCAGGTGCCAATCCTTTGTCACGATATTTATCTGCCAGATAGATAAAAATGGCGGCCATTTCTGAAATGACGATCTCCTGATCTACCAGACAGGGAACTTTTCCCATCGGATTCATCTGTGTATATGCCTGCTGATGCATATCCTCATAGGCAATCTCCACCTGCTCAATCTGATCTTCAATTTGTAATTCTTTCAGCAAAGGCAACAAGGTCAGGCCACGTGATTGCGGATTGTTATAGAGCTTCATCATCCTGCTTCAACCGGTTTTTTTATTGTTAGAGGTTCAGTATAAAGCGATTTGCAGTTCCGATTTAAAAGGATGTGCTACAGATCATTTCTGTCGCACTGCTTTTTCGATGGGCTGATCAACGATGCAGATATTAGAAAAGATCCACACAAAACTTTTCTTTTAATACTTTTAAAATCAGATCAATCACCACATGTTTTTGATCCTTGCGATAATTGGCATAGAGCCCAATCATCGGCAACGGTTCCAGCGTCTTTTTCACCACAATATTATCGCCGAGCAATGGAATCACATAGGTCGGCACCAGACTCCAGCCCACCCCATCCCTACCAGATTGACATTGAGCAGGATATTGGTGGAATACTGCACCACATTCACTTTTAATTTAGACTGTTTAAAAAAATCCTGAATCAGCTTATGCAGTTGCGGATCGAATCAAACTCACTTAACTGCCCCGGATAACGGGTAAAGGCAATGTCGATCTGTCCATTTCTTCAGGCACTAAACTGCTCTGCATCGGTCAGACTATGAAACTGTGCTTTCAGTTCAGGAAAATGCGCGCGGATATTCGGCATGATATAAGGAAAGACTTTCATTTCCGCGACCGGCACGAATCCGATATTCAGCTGATCCTGCTGTGCATTCGCGATCTGTCTGGCAGTCTGAATGGCGCGCTCTGCATGCTCAAGACTCAGTAAAGCTTCTTTTAAAAACGCCTGTCCAGCTTCAGTTAGCCCGACCTTACGGTTATTCCGCTCTAGCAACTGTACGCCAACCTCACGTTCCAGATCCTTGATTTGCTGGCTCAATGAAGGCTGTACCGTATTTAATTTTTCCGCGGCACGGGTAAAGTTCAGTTCCTGCGCCACCGTAACGAAATAACGTAAATGCCTTAATTCCATTTTATAACTCCAAACTTGCCGGGCGCTTATTTTGCTTTTTGGCAACATACTGACGATAAACCAATATCGTCACAATGACGAGTGCGGCACTCAAAACATAAGTAGTTTCAAAGCCCCAATAGGCAATCAATACTCCCATTGCCACGGAACCGATCGCTAAACCCAGATCAAACAGGGTAAAGAAGGTTGAAATCGCATGTCCCATACGCTGTTTGTCGACCGACTGAATGGCCAAGGTCTGCAAACATGGGAATAGTGAACCATAACCGATGCCAATAAACACTGCCGACAACCATAATATCCATTGATTGGAAATCAGACTGACAATCACCAGACCAATGGCAAAGAAAATAAATGAAGGATAAATCACCGCACTGGGTCCCTTACGGTCATAAATCTTTCCAACCCAAGGTCTGACCAGCAACATGGATGCTGCAAATACAATAAAGAATACGCTGGTATAGCCCAAAAGCTGCTTGGTTTCACTAAATGCAGTAATAAAACTCATGATGCCCGAGTAGGCAAAAGCGGTTAGTAAAGCCACAAAACTTACCGCCAGAACTTTGACTTCCAGAATATCCTGCAAGCTCAAGCTGGTTTTTTCTGTGCTTATAGCTTCAGGTTTTGGTAACTCTGTGATTTTGAGCATCCAACAGAAAATGAGCCCCAAAGAAATGATAACGGCAAGAATGCCAAATAAGACTTTGAAGCTGGTGAACTGAATTACGGTCAATGCCAGCAAGGGCCCAAAAACCACACCCAGATTGGTCGACATGACGAAATAGCCCATGCCCTCACCTTTGCGCTGTTCAGGAATAAATTCATTAGCGACGGGTACTGCCACCGTGGTCAGAATACTGAACCAGATACCATGTAAAAAACGCACCAGCAACAGCGACCACATGCTATCTACCAGCAAATAACTAAAGGCAAATAAGGCAAAAATCACACCTGCGCCGCGCATCGAGATTTTCTTGCCGAGCTTTTCGATGATCATGCCGGAAAATGGCCGAATCGCAATCGAAGAGGCCAAAAATAGCGTCAGCGCCAACCCAGCTTCTTTTACCGAACCGCCCAGATCTTTCATGATGTAAATCGGCAAGATGGTCAGTAAGGCAAAGTAATAAACGAACAGGAAAAAATTATTGAATAAGCACAAGATAAATGAGCGATTCCATAACCGCTCAGCGCTAACTGACATAATCACCAACTTTTAAAATTTGTAGGGAAATAGCACAAACTCAGGCTTGAACAGTGACCGGATGCAAGGCCAACTCGACCAGATTCTGGATATAGTGTTCATCTGGAATCCGGTTGAAAAAAATGATCTGGTAATGAATCGGGCCGTATAAGGTATCCAGCATCAAATCAAAAGGATAATCCGCGCGGATTTCTCCCCGTTCAATCGCTTGCTGAATCAGTTGATGGGTCTGTTGCCGACGTGGCAAGAGATATTGCTGAAAGAACTCACCTGCCAGTTCGCGGTGATTGGCAATCACTACCAGCAAAGCCCGACCGACCGGATGATTCAGCGCTTGAGATAAAGAACCGAGTTGTTGAATGAGATTGCTTTTCAGGCTTTTAGAGGTATCCAGCTCAAATACCGAAGCTGTATGCTGTTTGAAAGTGTACAGCACCAGTTCCGATTTATGTTTCCACCATCGATAAATCGTGGACTTGCCAACACCGGCACGTGCCGCTACATCTTCAATCGTCAGCTGATGATATTCACATTCTGCCAGCGCATTTGCGACCGCCTGCAATATACATTGCTGTCGTCGGGAACTTTTCTCGTCACTGCTCATATTTTTCTACTTAACTTTTCAGATTTAAAAACGATACGATACGTATCGTTTTATACTAAAATAAAAAATGGCAAAGCTCCAGCACTAAACTGAAATTAACGCAAAAAAAAGACCTTCAAACTAAGGTCTTTTCCATCCCGACTTAACTCTGTGCCGTCTTTTTATAAATGCTGCAAGAAGGATGATGATTTTCTTGTAAACGCGCGACTTTACGCTGTTCTGCTGCCTCAAAACGGCAACGTTTCCAGTCATTGTCCAGATTCAAGGCTGGAATCTGTTTCGGTTTACCATTTTCATCCACCGCCACCATGGTGAAATAGCAGCTATTGGTATGACGTACAGTTCTCTTTTGAATATTCTGGGCTTCTACACGAATGCCAATTTCCATTGAGGTACGGCCAACATGGTTGACACTGGCCAGGAAGGTCACCAGTTCACCAACATGAATCGGCTCTTTAAAATTCACCTTGTCTACAGACAAGGTCACGACATAACTGCCCGAATAGCGACTTGCACATGCATATGCGACCTGATCCAATAATTTCAGAATGGTTCCACCATGAACATTTCCTGAAAAATTTGCCATATCTGGCGTCATGAGAACTGACATCGTTAACTCTGACTGGTCATCTGATACTGCTGCAATTTGATCTAAAGGGGCCATCGTTTTCTTTGAACTCTTTGAATGACAAGGTTATCGCTTATTATTATAGCGTTTTTAACATGAATAAAATGTTCAATTCGGCAAATGAAGCATCACAATTATTGATATAGAAAATGTATTCATACAGAAAAAAATATATTTAATTGCTTAAAATCTCAGTTAGAAAGTTAAGTGTCAATAAATCAACACTTATTTATCTGGGGTTGATTACACAGCAACTGAGAATTTTTCACTGTTTTAAGCTCTGAACAAAAATAATTCAGGAAAATAAAAAGGCTCTGCGTGATTTAAAGTATCACTGGCCTGAGCATTTCCTGCGCCACGTTCTGATAACTTAAAATTTGTTGACCATCCAAGGTCGTTTCAACGGTAAAAGAACCATCCTGATGGGTCGCGGTCACTGTAAAAATATAGTGTTCGAATTGTGCCAGTTTGACCTGCTGTCCAATTTTAATATGCATCATGATGTCTACATCTGTGTAGTGATCTTTTCAAACTGCATTCTGGCATGAACATCGATGCTTTTGAATATTTGATCAACTTAAGTATACGAATAATAATATTAAAATTTTAATTTAAGACGAATAAGGCTTATTATTTAAAACAATATACTTATAATTCAATTTGTTATATTTAAAATTAATTTTATCTTTTGCGATAATTCCGACTGACTGATACACATAGGCAATCATCTTATCTTTTATAACAATCAGTTAAGCGTTACAGCCGATGATCCGTTATCCTTTTGAGTGAATATCCCTATACTGCGATATAGGGATAAACAGAAATTTCAAAAAAAAGATTTATTGAGCTTGATGTTCATGTACCACAAACTGTGGAATGCGATGTCCTTGAGCATAATCATGTTTTTGGTAGGCTTGTGAAATTTCCATCAACTTTAACTGGGTCGCCTCGGCACCAGCCTGCATGGTGAGTTCCCTGCCACGGACATCAAAGATATGGCCTTTTTCGCGTAAATCCGGCTGAATCACCACATCTGCATGCTTTAATTCTTCATGCGCCAGATGTTGCTGCATAATATTGATGTTCTGGTTAAACAGTCCCCAGACATTGCTGGTTTCCGTGTGAATGGGTTGTGCCAGAATATCTACCGCAATCACAATGTCGGCTCCCAACTCACGTGCCACATCGACCGGCACCGGACTGACTAGACCACCATCTACATATTCTTTACCTTGAATGATGGTCGGAATAAACATACTCGGAATCGAGACTGAAGCACGTACCGCCTGTCCGGTATTACCATAATTAAAAACGACTTTTTTGCCTTCTTTCAGCGCGGTTGCTACCACAAACATCGGGATTTTCATGGCTTCAAGCGGTGTTTGATCGACCTGCAAATTGACATAGTCCTCAACTTTTTTGCCATCAAAAAAGCCTTTTCTGGCCAGTTTGATATCACGAACATCATTCGGTCGCATGCTGAGAGCAATATTGCGCAGTTCAATCGCCGGTTTGCCACTCGCATAAATGGAGCCTACAATACTGCCCGCACTGGTTCCGACAATAAAATCGGGTTGAATACCCGCCTGTTCCAGTACTTCCAGCGCACCAATATGCGCATAACCACGCGCACCGCCACTGCCTAGGACTAAAGCAACTACCGGACGCTGTTGAGTTTGCTTGATCTTTTGAAAATCAATTTGATTTGGACGCGCCTGAGCTTCTCCGCGTTGTGCAGCAGGTTGCAGATGACTGGTCGCCGCTTGGGCTGTCATGGGGGTCGTTTGGCAAGCACTCAGGCCAAATGTACCCAGTATCACCATACTCAACACATATTTCTGCATGCAGAGAATGTCCTCATTAATCTAAAGCAGCATAGTGTATAAACACATGCATAAATAGTCTGTAGAATTTCGTAAAACTGTCATACAGTTCAGCTACTTTATCTTCATTTTTCCCATAACTGTATGCCTTCAATCTCACTGTATCGGATTTTCCTGATTTTCCTGCAACTGGGCTGCATTTCATTTGGCGGTCCGGCAGCACATCTGGTATTTTTTCACCGAAAATTTGTAACCCAACTGCAATGGTTGAATGACACCCAATACAGTCAACTGGTCGCTTTGGCACAACTTTTACCCGGGCCGAGCAGCAGTCAGGTGGGGCTGTCGATCGGTTATCTGCAACGGGGCTATACTGGTGCCGTGATCGCATGGCTGGGTTTTACCCTACCCTCAATGATTCTGATGACCTTGGTGGCGCTCTTGGGTCAAAGCTATTTCCATATTTTAAACTCAAACAGCTTTCATACCATCCAGTTAATTGTATTTTCTGTCATCGCCTGGGCATTCTGGCAAATGCTGAGAAGCTTCTGTAAATCAGCTTGGCAATATGCTGTCTTAATCCTCTCTGTCGCATTACTGATAGTCGTTTCAGTGAGTTTTAATCAGATTCTTGTGATTATGCTGGGCGCAATCTGTGGACTCTTGGCTGGATATTTTTCCCCATCAGATTCAAAACCTAAAGAAATTAACAAAACAGCAATCAGCTCGCCTTATATTCGATCTGCCGCTGCACCTTATTGGTTACTGGCATTTATCCTGCCATTTTTGCTGCTGCCCTTAGCTGGAAAATTATGGGGTGAATCGGAGCTGCAATTTTTTTCCAATTTTTATCAGACTGGCTCGCTGGTGTTTGGTGGCGGTCATGTGATTCTGCCTTTGTTACATCAGGACTTTGTCACGACTGGTTTAGTGAGTGCACAATCTTTTGATCTTGGCTATGCATTTGCCCAGCTTATGCCGGGGCCTTTATTCAGTTTTGCCAGTTATATTGGTGCTTTGCTGCCTTGGACGCCCTATGTCTGGCTGAATGCAGTACTAGCGACCTGCGCAATCTTTTTACCTTCATTTTTCCTGATTTTTGCCACCTTGCCCTACTGGTCATGGTTGATGCAGCAGCGCCATATTCATCAGGCGGTGATGGGCATCAATGCTACGGTGGTGGGGCTATTGCTGTATTTATTGCTGGATCTTTCACAACGTTATTTTAGTTATGGCTCCGACCTGGTCTTTGTCGCGGTGATGATTGCTCTGCTACGCTCAAAACTACCGGTCTGGTTCAGCCTGATTTTAGGCTTTGTGCTTTATCAAAGTTATTTAAATTTCTTTTAAATAAAACTTTGGCACAAAAAAAGCCCCGAATGATCGGGGCTTTTTGCTTCAAGTCTTACCAGATATCTGATTTGACCTTGTCTTTAAATTTAGGATGGTTATCCAGTTTAAATTCAGGCTCTTTCACACCACGCTTCAACTGACCGGTATAGTCTTTGAGCAACATCAGCAGGAAGGGCATCAGCAACAGGATTGCGATCAGGTTGATACTTGCCATCACGCCCATGAACAGATCTGCCATATTCCAGATCAATGGCACACTGGCGATAGAACCGAAATACACCATGATCAAAACAAAAATCCGGAAGATCAGCATCACCCGGCGATTGTTATTGATGAACTGCACGTTTCCTTCGGCATAGGCATAGTTACCAATAATTGAAGAATAGGCGAACAGGAATAGAATCAAAGCCAGGAAGTCATCGCCCCAAGCCCCAATCTGGCTTTCCAGTGCCATCTGGGTCAAGGTCACGCCTTCAAAGCCTGCATTTTCATACAGACCCGAAACCAGAATAATAATCGCGGTACATGAACACACCACAAAGGTATCTACAAATACTCCGAGCATCTGTACCAGACCCTGGTTGACCGGATGTTTGACATCGGAAGCTGCAGCGGCGTTCGGTGCCGAACCCATCCCTGCCTCGTTAGAGAACAGACCACGCTTGATGCCCATCATCATGGCCATAGATACCATGGCACCAAAGAAACCACCAGCGGCGGCTTCAAACTCAAAGGCTTTACTGAAAATGAGCTGGAAGATGGATGGGAGCAAATCGTAATTGATGACCGCAATATACAAAGCCACCGCCAGATAAAGCACAGCCATAAACGGCACAAAGCTTTCCGCGACTTTTGCAATCCGTTTAATTCCGCCAAAAATGATCACCGCAGTCATAAAGACCAGAAACAATCCGACCCAGGAGATTTCCAGATTCAGGCCGCCTAATGGCAGAATCAGGTTCGCCTGATCCCAGCCCCAGGCATGAGAAGTCGCTCCGGTAATGGCATTGGCCTGAACTGCATTGAAGACAAAACCATAAGTCGTAATCAATGCAATCGCAAAGACAATCCCGAGCCATTTCTGTTTCAGGCCTTGAGTAATGTAATAAGCTGGACCACCACGGAATTGCTGATTTTTGTTATCTCGCACCTTAAACAACTGTGCCAAAGAGGATTCAACAAAAGCAGAACTCATGCCCAAAAAGGCAGTAAACCACATCCAGAACACGGCACCGGGGCCACCAATCGCAATCGCAATGGCGACACCCGCGACATTGCCCACACCGACCCGGCTTGCCAGTCCAGTGACAAAGGCCTGAAACGGGGTAATGCCGTGCGTATCCTGAACCTTGCCACGGCTATTTTTCATGACTTTCATGCTGTGCCAGAACAAACGAATTTGTACTGCACCGGTCATGATCGTGTAGAAAATACCAACTGCGACCAGAAACACCACCAGAAAATCCCATAAAGGGCCATTCAGGGCATTAATCCAGCCGAGTAAGGTTTCATTTAACTGATCATTCATGTCACATCCTTATGAGCCTATGACTCATCGTATCAGGCATAAAAATTATGCAAAAAACTTCAAAATCATCTGAATAACAGTAGCATTGATTAAGTCAACGAAGAACGCACCACATAATGGAACAATCAGGAAGGCCTTATGCGACGCACCATACATATTGGTAATCGCCTGCATATTGGCAACCGCTGTTGGCGTTGCGCCCATACCGAAACCACAATGACCTGCTGCAAGTACCGCAGCATCGTAGTTTTTGCCCATGATGCGGAAAGTGACGAAAGCTGCATACAAAGCCATGGTGATGGTTTGCGCACCCAGAATCACCATGAGTGGTCCTGCAAGGTCAGCTAATTGCCATAATTTCAATGATAACAATGCCATCGCCAAGTACAGCGACAATGAAGCATTACCGAACACATCAATCGCGCGATCGAAAATCTGAACTTTGAAAATACCTTCCAGTACATTACGCAGAATGACACCACCCGCCAATGCCCAGACAAATGTTGGCAGTTCAAACGCAGTACCTTTACTGAAACCCGTCATAAACTCTGCAAAAGCCAAACAACCTGCGAACAGGCCCAAGGTCGTGATTGCATTATCAGCGGTAATTAAACGCACCTGATGCGGATATTCAAACGGTACATATTCGTTGGTCGTGCTATCCATTGGTGTATTGTCACGCTTTTCGATCTGCTGATCGGTACGTGCAGTAGCCAGGTTATGACGATTGATCAGTAATTTGGCCAAAGGTCCACCAATGATCCCGCCGATGATCAGACCGAAAGTCGCACTGGCCATACCCAGTGCCAAAGCACCCTGAATGCCATGTTCAACTTCAAAAATCTCCCCCCATGCACCCGCAGTACCATGACCGCCGGTTAAGGTAACTGAACCTGCAATCAGGCCAATCAGTGGGTCAATACCAAGCAGTGTTGCCAGACTCATACCGACTGCATTTTGCAAAACAATAAAAATCGATATAGCAAACAGGAAAATTACCAGACCGACACCGCCTTCACGCAACTTGGAAAAGTTGGCACTCAGACCGATCGAGGCAAAGAAGATCAGCATAAAACTGGTTTGTAGCTCTGAACTGGTGGTGATGCTGTATCCCCACAGTGAATGCACCAGTAATGAGATAATCGCAGCAACCAAACCGCCTGCAACCGGCTCAGGAATATTGTAGCGCTTTAAAAAATCGATTTTATTAACCAGGAATCGGCCGAGTAACAAAACAATGACTGCGGCAATCAAGGTATAAAATGCGTTAAAAGTAAAATCCATAATTTTTTGCCCAAGATGATTTTGAATTTTTTATTTTTCTAAAAGTTATGGAGTGCGCTAGATTTCTAGCTCGCTCATTAGATGTTCATCTGGAAATATCCTGATTTGATCTATTACCTTTAGAAAAACAAACCGATTTATCATCTCTTTCAAACTTATGAATATCATCATCACGATCATATTCAACAAATGAGAGATTTATAAAAGCAACACCTTTTCTATTCCGATACTCAGTCTGTTGTAAAATTGCAGACAATTTTCAAACAAACGCGCATGCTGGTAAAAAACTGTGTTTTAAGCTCAAAAAAACATTCAGTGCTTGATGAGTGCTTTCAACCTAAAGACTTCATTCAAGCCATCTGGAATCGCGTTATTTAAAACAGATCTTAATCACGAAACGCATGAATTAAGATGAAAAGTCGTACATTATGCTGTTTCTTCGTATCAGGTTTTATTTCTTTTTATTAGCAATAGTTAATTTACCTATAAAAAATAATTATAAATTCTCATTTTTATATGAAGATTAATCTATATTTTAATTCAAAAAAAATATTAATCTTTTACTCGACACAAAATGAAACAGGGATCTTGAAATTAAATTATCTTGATTTTCAGTCAAAATAAACCAGTTCTCTGTGTGAAATTGTTATTGTTGAATGGTTCAAGCACTTGGGTTTTAAGCCATTTTTTAAATCAAAGACCAACTTTATGACTAAATCCATTGCTATCACTTAGGCGATTTATGCTCAGCTAAAAGAATGCGAAATTTCATTATTCAAGTCATTTTGCTGATAAATTGTTTTTTCAGCTGGCGAAGAATGAAATTTTCCTATCCCCCGTTCTGTTTGTTTAGTTTATAGTCATTGCAAACTCAATAAGGATATTCGACTGGACCTCATAATGGATCAAAATCTTGTTCATGCTGTAGATCACACTATCACCTCTCGCCATTCAGTGCGTGCTTTTTTAAATACTCCCGTTAGTACAGACACCTTAAAAGAGATTTTGACGGTGGCCAGCCGCGCACCCTCAGGAACCAATACCCAACCCTGGAAAGTGTATGTGGTAACAGGTAAAAAGCGTGATGAACTCGTGCAACAGGTTTGTCAGGCACAAATGCAAGTCTATGCAAATCCGGAATTGTCGCAGCAGTATCAGGAAACTTTTGCCTATTATCCTGAACAATGGATCTCGCCATTTATTGAACGTCGTCGTGAAAATGGCTGGGGCTTATATGGCTTGCTGAATATTCAAAAAGGCGAAAAAGAAAAAATGGCGCGTCAGCAGCTGCGTAATTTTGAACTATTTGATGCACCTTTCGGCCTATTTTTTACTGTACATCGTTCTTTGGCCATTGGTTCCAAAATGGATGTTTCCATGATGATCCAGAATGTCATGCTGGCCGCAAAAGCCCGCGGTCTGGACACTTGCCCGCAGGCAGCCTGGAATCATTTTCATCCGATCGTGCTTGATCTGGTGGGTGCTCCTGTCGATGAAGAGCTGGTCTGCGGTATGGCACTGGGTTATGCCGATCCAGAACAGATTATTAACAGCTTTATTACCCCGCGCGTTCCTGTAGAGGAATTTGCTGTGTTTATCGATGAGTGATGCAAGCAGGGCTAAGTCAATTGACTTAGCCCTCTGTACAATCCAGCATTTTCAATATTTGTAGAAAACGCCCAGCATTTATGCATTTTTCAAGATTGGCATCTTTATTTTAAAAATCGCCCAAGCGGAAATACCTACAAAAACCAGCATGATCAATGCCATATTTAATAAGGCATGCCAGATCAGAAAATTCAGTAATACACCGCCCAATAAGCCACAAAAAAATTGCATACTGCCCATAATCGCACTGGCGGTTCCCGCCCGCTCGCCTTGTTCAGCCATTGCCAAAGCCATGGCATTCGGACCAGTAAACCCGATAGATGCCACCACAATAAACATGCCTAACAACACCCAGAACACAGAATCGACGTCCAGACAGCCCAGTAAGATTAACCCTAATACACCAGCAGACTGCAGACACGTGCCGATTTTCAGGCGCTGCAATATCGAGAATCGCCCAGCCAGACGTTTATTCAAGGTCGAAAACAGCATGATCCCGAAGGCATTGGCACCAAAGGCATAAGCAAACTGTTGCTCGGTCAGCTGATAACGATCCATCAGAATGGCAGAAGAAGCACTGATATAACAGAACATCACCGCACCGGAGAAACAACTGGCATAGAGCGGGCGTCGAAAGCTTGGATCCTGAAAAATAGTACGGTACAAACTTAATACCTGTTGAAAGTTCAGCTTGAGACGGCGTTCTGGTTCCAAGGTTTCTTTAAATAGAAAATGTACACAGGCCAGACTCAACAGACCGCAGCCCATCAGTACCACAAAGATCATGTTCCATTCATAAAACATCAACACCCAGGCGCCCAGACTCGGGGCGATGATTGGCGCAATGGCGGTCACAATCATCATGCTGGCAAAGGCCTGAGCTGCTGAATGCATATCCAGACGATCACGAATTGCAGCGCGTGCCATAACCACCCCGACACAGCCACCGAGGGCTTACAGAATCCGTGCAGCGATCAGACTCCATTCATCCTGCGCAAAGACACACAGTAAACTTGCCACAATGTATAAACACAGCCCAAAATACAGTGGCGGTTTACGCCCAATCCGGTCACTAATCGGACCATAAATCAGTTGCCCGATCGCCAGACCGAAGAAATAAGCCGGCAGGCTATTGGAAACCATCTGGGTACTGACACCAAAATCTGCTGCCATGGCCGGTAAGGCCGAAAGATACATATCAATGGATAAAGGCCCGAGTGCACTCAGTGTCGCCAGCAACACAATCCAGGACATGGCATAAGGTTGTTGTACTATTTTATTCGATGTCATAAGCATGAAGATTTAAAGCGTTAATATGCAGACAAATTATTACAGTGCATAGTATGATTTAGCCTGAAATGAAGATATATAAATATACTATTTTCATTAGCCTATTCAGATTCAGCTCTAAGACTGCAGTATAAAGGACGACCTTTGAAATCTTGGCTCACTCGTCTCAAGCAAACCACCTATAACACGACCTTGATGTATAACCTGCGCATGATGACGGCATTTGCAGGTACCGCCTTTGTTCCCTATTTTATGGGACAACAATTGATGACAATTCCACTGACTTTAGGCGTGGTCGCTGCCGGTTTAAGCGATATTGATGACCGCTTTTCGGTGCGGATTTTAAATCTGCTCTACACCTACATTGGCTTCTTTATTACCGCAGTGGGCGTATATCTGCTCTTTCCTTATCCCCTGCTGTTTGCTTTGGCCTTAATTGTGTCCTGTATTGCCCTGATTTTGCTGGGTTCACTAGGGCGACGCTATGCCACGATTTCTTACGGCTGTCTGGTGATTTCCGTTTATTCCATGCTCGGGGTAGAGCTGTTTGATGAATGGTATAAACAGGCTGGTTTATTGGTCATCGGCGCGATGTGGTACGGTCTGCTGTCGACCCTCAGTTTCCTGATCTTCCCTGCCCGGTTGGCGCAAGACAAGCTTGCCATTTCCTATTCTGCGCTCGGTGACTTTTTATATGCCAAGTCCAATCTGTTTGATGTGGACATGACCCCGAAAAGCTATCAACAAAGCATGATTGAACTCTCGCTGGAAAATGGCAAACTGATTGCGATTTTTAATGAAATGAAAACTGCCCTTTTGACTCGCCTGAAAGGCGACCGTGGGCAAAAAGATACCCGTCGCAGCCTGCAATATTATTTTGTGGCGCAGGATATTCATGAACGTGCCGATTCAGCGCATATTGATTATCAGAAACTGGCCAAGATTTTCCAGCATAGCGATATCCTGTTCCGCTTCCAGCGCATCATGTCAATTCAGGGCAAAGCCTGTAAGGACCTGAGTGAAAGTTTGCTGATGCGCAAACCTTATGTACATAACCAGCGCTTCAAGCATGCCTTTGATAACCTGAGACAGTCTCTGGATAAGTTACGTCAGGAGCAGCAGTATGATCAGGTCTGGATCAGTGCCCTATTTGCGCTGTTTCAAAACCTGAAATCGATTGATGCCCAGTTACGCAACCTGGAAACCGAGCAGAATATCAAGTCCGAGCGTTTCAAACATATCGAGAACCAGCTTAGAGATGATGATCTGAAAAGCTGGGATGACATCAAGATTCGGATTAAGCAGCATCTGACCCCAGAATCGGTGCTGTTCCGGCATGCCATTCGCCTGTCGATTGTGCTGCTGATCAGCTATATTTTTGTACAGGTCAGCAATATTGAATATGGTTACTGGATTTTATTGACCGCACTCTTTGTCAGCCAGCCCAACTTTAACGCCACCAAACGGCGTTTACGTCTGCGTATTATCGGTACGTTGGTCGGTATTATCCTCGGTTATGCCATTTTATATTTTGTGCCGTCCATCGAAGGACAATTATTGCTTCTGGTACTGAGTGGGATTCTGTTCTTTGAATTGCGCAGTAAACAGTATGCACAGGCCACCGCCTTTATCACGATTTTAGCCCTGATCAACTTCAATCTGGACGGTATGGGCTATGCCGCGGCCATCCCGCGTATGATCGACACCTTGATTGGCTGTGCGATTGCCTGGTTCGGCGTCAGCTTTATTTTTCCAGACTGGAAGTTCCGACGTTTGCCGCGCAGTATCAAACGCAGCTTGCAGGCAGAAGCAGATTATTTGAGTGAAGTAATCGAGCAGTATAAATCGGGACGTAATAATGGCCTGAAATATCGGATTGTGCGCCGTGCGGCCCATAATACCGATGCCGAGGTGGCTTCACTGATTTCGACACTGGCCACTGAACCGGATATTGATCCAGTACAAAAATCGCTGGCCTTTGAGTTCCTGTGTCTGAATCATACTTTTATCAGTTATATTGCTGCGCTGGGTGCACACCGGGAAAAAATTGAAGATCAGGACATTCTGAATTTACTGGACAAAGCGCTTGAGAACATTCGTGGTGCATTGCTAAGAGATGAAATGCCCGATTTAAGTGCACAAAATATGATTGCCCATATTCGCCAGCGCCTGGCTCAAGATCAGGAGCAAGATCAGAAATCCCTGATCATTTTGCAGCAACTGTCTTTAATGTTCAGCATTTTAAAGCAGTTGAGCCAACTGAAACAAAGTTTGAGCCATGAGCGTGATGAACAGGCAACTGAATTAGGTTCATTATAATTTGGCTGATTTTGGAACAATATACTCACTGAATTGGTACAATTAGTGCTAAACTTTTTACAGTTTAAAATCTGCTAATTTCATTATGACCGCGAAAAATTTATACGCTTATACCCTACAGCCTGTGAACTATGAAATTTCAGAAGCCGAGCAGCGTCATGCTCAGCTGGTGATCTGGCGTAGTACCAATAAAATTGGCATGAAAGCATGGCTGATCATGGGTGCTGTTGTTGCACTTTCTATTCTGGGCATTCTGATCCTGAAGAACTATTCTACCGTGTTCTGCTGGGTGGCCATTGTCTGTGTGGTGTTGTATTACCTGATCCGTACCTTTGGTCTGGAATGGTATGTTAAACGCAAGATGAATGAATTTCCGGTACAGGAAATCAAAGGTGTTCGCCTGGGCGTGCAACCGCACGGCATCGTGATGCGCCAGAAAATGGGCATGCAAGAAGGTGTTGGCGCGATTAGCTGGAAAGACATCTATGAATGGTATAACACACCAGAATTCATGTTGGTCAATTTCAAGGTAAAAGGCCAGCAAGGTGCGTATATCCTGCCGAAACGTCTGGACAGCAAAAACTTCTCTTTCGCCACGATTCGCAAGCATCTGGAAGCAGAAGTGGGCGCAGCAAAACAAATCTAAACTATTCTTTCTTCAGCGAAAAACCTCCTGCCCCGGCATGGAGGTTTTTTTTAATCTTAAAATAATAAATGATAATGAGAATAAATATTATCCTCAACATCTATAATTCAGGTTTAAACTTCAGTTATAATTTTGCCACTTTTATAGATCTCACCCTTAATCTGACGACCATGTTTAAAAAGACATTTTTCCAAATCCACTGGTTTCTGGGGATTACAGCAGGTTTAATCCTCTCGATAATGGGGGTCACTGGCGCAATCTATTCCTATGAACAACAAATATTAAAATGGATGAATAGCGACAGTTATACGGTTCAGGTTCAGCAACGTGACAAACTCACGCCTGCCGAGCTGTATCAGCACTTTAACCGTACTGCGCCTGACATGAAGATCAACAGTATTACCGTAGTACAAGATCCAAGTGCTTCGAGTACCGTGAATGTTGCCAAAGAAGGCGCACGGCGTGGCCAGAACATTATGATCAACCCGTATACTGCGGAAGTCTTGCCAGAGATTAAGGGTCGGGAATTTTTCCAGTTTGTTCAGCAACTGCATCGTAATTTGACGGTTGGTCCGGTGGGTAAGCAGATTACCGGTGCCTGTACCCTGATGCTGATCTTTTTTGTCTTGTCAGGTCTGTACCTGCGCTGGCCGAAACGTCATTCGATCAAGCAATGGTTCTTTGTAAAACCTCAACTGAAAGGCCGTA